>NZ_JBPJZI010000060.1:0-739 GCF_051216395.1 Variovorax cryoconiti
GAGCACCTGCGGCCATGGGGCGAGAGTTCGGCAACGCCCACGGTCGAAGTCGATTTCGAACTCGACGGCAAGCCGTGCCGGCTCACCAAAGCCTTTCTCGGCAAGAAGCGCTGTGAGCTTGTCATCGATGGCAAGGCGATGGACGGCGCGGTGGCCGAAGACCATCTGGCTGCATTGCTGGGCTTTCGCTTTCCGGGCAAGGGCGCCAGCACGCCGGAGCACATGGGCATTCCGGGGCTGCTGTGGATCAAGCAGGGCACATCACACGACATTGCCAGCGCCGTGGGCTTCGCCAGCGACCACCTGCGCAACGCACTCGGCGAATCGTTGGGCGAACTGGCTTCCAGCAACGGCGATGCGGTGCTGAAGGCGGTGGAGAGCGAACGCAACGAACTGCTCACGCCCGCCGCCGGAACACCGCGCGGCGCCTTCGCGGATGCCATCAGGCTGCGCACGGAGCTCGAAGCCGACATCGAACAGCTGCGCGCCGACATCGAGTCTTATCAGTCGGGCGTAGACCGTCTCTCCGGCCTGCGCCGCGATCACCAGCGCGATGAAGCCGCGCGGCCCTGGACGGCGCTGCGGGAGCAACTGGCCATCGCACGGCAGCGGCTGGACGAAGCCAAGGGTTTGAACGACAGGAAGACCGCGCAGGACGCCGCGCTCAGGCAGGTCACGGCGCAGGTGAATTCCTGGCGAACCCAGCTCCAGGCGATGGAGCGTGAGGAAGCCACAGTCG
>NZ_JBPJZI010000060.1:749-1093 GCF_051216395.1 Variovorax cryoconiti
CAGGCGGCACAGGAAGGCTTGGCCAAGGCGCTGGGCGAATTGCAGGCGTGGGAACCCCGTCACGCGGCTGCAGCAAGGGCCGATGCCGGCGCGCGCGAAAACCTGCGCCTTGCGCGGCAGGCGGCCTCGCGCATCGCGCAGGAGAAAACCGTCGAAAGCCTGGCCGAGCAGCTTGAGGCGCTTGCACAGAGCCACGAGAAGGCAAAGGGCGAGCAGGACAAGGTCACGCGCCTGCAGGCCGAGGCGCAGGCGCTCGCGGTGCCGGAGGGCGAGCTCAAGCGGCTTCAGCGTTGCGCAGATACGCATCGCACGGCGCAAGCCAGGCTCGATGCGGTGGCGACGGC
>NZ_JBPJZI010000061.1:0-1089 GCF_051216395.1 Variovorax cryoconiti
ATGCCCACGCCCTACGCCGTCACCGTCAGGATCGACGACGGCGTCAACCCCGACGGACGCGGCCAGGCCGCACCCATCCTCGTCAAGGTCTTCGAACTGAAATCTTCCGGTAACTTCGAAACCGCAGACTACTTTGCACTACAGGATCGCGACCGCGAGACGCTCATGACCGAGCTTGTTAACGCCGACCAGGCCATCATGCGCAGCGGTGAAGAGCGCGTGTTCAAGCGCGAAGCAGGACTCGACTCGCGCGCCATCGGCATCATCGCGGGCTATCGCAAACTCGAGGCCGCGCGCTGGCGCATCGTGTTGCCGCTGAAGGAACCGAAGCAAACCAACCTGTACAAGGTGTGGCAGTTTTCGCCGAGCGAGCAGGCCGTGCACGTTGCCGTGCGCAAGACGGGCATAGAGCTGCTACCAAGTCGTTAATTTCCGGCTTGGGGTGCTGGCTTGCTAGTACGAAAGTGCGAGAAATTCGTGAGCGAACTGCGGTGCAAAACGTAAGACGCGCCGTGTAGCATCAGGAGCAAAACAAGTGGACCGGGAGGCCGCTCCTCAGCGCATCTCCCGCTTCGATGTGAGCACTCCCCAGGAGGTCTTTTGGTGACAGTTCGCAATTCGGGCGCCGCAAAGAATGGCGCCCATCCGCAGGCATTGGCGAATCGCGTGGTGTGGTCCGAAGGGATGTACCTGCGGCCGCAGCATTTCCAGCAAATGGAACGCTATGTCGAGCAATACGTGACCCGGCGCACCGCAGGCCTGCAAGGTGCCTATTGGGGTTGGCTGAGTCTGGAGATCGACCGCGACGCGTATGCGCTGGGCCGTGTGTCGCTGCTCGGCGGCGCGGGCGTGATGCCCGATGGCACGCCGTTCTCGTTCGGTGCCGAAGACGCGCCACTGCCTTATGAAGTGCCGACCGATCTCACCGACGAGCTCATCGTGCTCGCGCTGCCGTTGCGCAGGCCCGGCAGCGAAGAGGTCATCTTCGCGGAAGACGAGGGCTCGGCCGCGCGCTTCGGCGTGATCGAGCGCGTGCGCTGGGTCAAGAAAAACTACCCGCAGGTCGACGTCATCGGCGGCAACATCGCC
>NZ_JBPJZI010000062.1:0-1083 GCF_051216395.1 Variovorax cryoconiti
TCGATCATCATGCGCCACGACGCGATCTCTTCCGCGCTCAGCGCCTGCCGGTCTACGCCGCCGCCCGGCGTAGCACCGATGCGGGCGAGCACCATGAGCCGGTCCCACGGGCGGTCGGCATCGATGCGCCAGATGCCCTGCTCTCCGGCGACTTCTTCGGTGGCGGTTTCGGTGGTCATCAGTCGGTCTTCATGATCTGGCTTGGCAGCGCACGCGGATCGCGCGGCTTCCACTGGCCGGCCTCGACCTGGGCAAAGAACTCGGCCAGCAAGGCGTTGAACGCGGCGGGCTCTTCCAGGTTGAGCGTGTGGCCGGTCTTTGGCATCACGGCGAGGCCGCAGGCCGGCACGGTCTTCTTGAGGAAGATGCCGGGCTGCAGGCAATGGTCGTCCTCGTCGCCGACCACCACGAGCGAGGGCACGTTCATCACGCGCAGATCGCTCTCCAGGTCGTAGATCGACGGGCGCCGCGCCTGCACGCCGCGCATGGTGTTGGCTGCGCCGAGGGCATCGTGCTCGCCCAGCCAGGTCGCAAACTCCTGCCAGCCGCGCGGGTCCTTGTTCTGGAACTGCACGCGGCTTGCGCCCAGCGAATAGGTGCGCGCGAATTTCTCCGAGCCCTGCGCTTCGAACTGTTTGGCCACTTCGAGCGAAACGCCGCGGAAGTACTCCTCGTGCTCCTTCTCCGCGCCATAGCCCGCGCCGGCAATCACAAGAGATGAAGCGCGCTTCGCATGGCGAAGGCCGAAGTGCAGCGTCGCGAAGCCGCCCATCGACAGGCCCACGATGTGTGCGCGCTCCAGTTCCAGCGCATTCATCACCGCGGCGATGTCGTCGGCCGCGGTGGCTTGCGAATAGCGCTCCATGTCGGCCGGCACGTCCGATGGCGGATAACCGCGCGCGCCGAAGGTCACGCACTGGTGGCGCCGCGCGAAGTAGCGCATCTGCGGCTCCCAGCTGCGGTGGTCACCGCCGAACTCGTGCACGAACACGATCGGCGTGCCGCTACCAGCGGTCTCGTAGTAGAGGCGAACGCCGTCGGGGGTGGTGGCGAAACTCATCGTCGGCCTTTCTTCAGAAAAGG
>NZ_JBPJZI010000063.1:0-1080 GCF_051216395.1 Variovorax cryoconiti
TGCTGCTCGGGCGGCAGGGCGTTGCTGGCCTTGGCCAGTTCGCCGGCCAGGTCGCCGGTGATGATGGCCTCCTTGGCGTCGGGGTCGGTGATGTAGTGCTTGAGTTCCTCGGCCCGGTTCATCGGGTTGACCGGCACCACGACGGCATTGGCGCGCAGGATCGCGAAATGCGCGATCACCAGCTGCGGACAGTTCTGCATGTCCAGGATCACGCGGTCGCCGCGCTTCACGCCCAGCGCGTGCAGCGCACCGGCCAGGCGCTCGGCCTGGGCGGCGAACTCGCGGTAGCTGATCACGCGGCCGAAGAACACGAGCGCGGGCTTGTCGGGGTAGCGTGCGGCCGAGGTGGCCAGGTTGTGCCAGAGGGAGGTGGCGGGGACGGTAATCGAATGCGGGAGGCGTTTGGGCCAGAACTTGTAATGCGGGCGTTGTTGCATGGTGAGTACAGGCGGGACAAAGAAAAGCGCGACAGCCCGCCAGCCTAAGCCGCCAAGGCCGTCGCTCCCATCGGGGAAGCCCCCGGAGCGTCGCCTAGGTGACGCCATTTCTTCTCACATGCGCAACCTTCTGCTCACGCGCCCTGCGACTACAGACACGGGCCGCCTTCCGCGCGATACCTGTCAGCCCCCATCCACCGAATGAAGGAACTCACATGGCAGCAGAAAAGCACGCAAGCGTTCACTGGGAAGGCGCCGGCAAGACCGGCAAGGGCCAGGTCAGCACCGAGACCGGCGCCTTGAAAGACTACCCCTACGGCTTCGCCAGCCGTTTCGAGGACGACAAGCGCGGCACCAATCCCGAGGAGATCGTCGGCGCGGCGCACGCCGCCTGCTTCACGATGGCCTTCGCCTTCGCGCTCGAAAAAGAAGGCCTCGCGGCCACGAAAATCGACACCAGGGCTGCCGTGCGGCTGGCCAAGGACGGCGATGGCTTCAAGATCGACCGCATCGCGCTCGAACTCGACGCCAGCGTGCCGAACCTTGACGA
Organism: Variovorax cryoconiti; assembly: GCF_051216395.1. NCBI lineage: Bacteria > Pseudomonadati > Pseudomonadota > Betaproteobacteria > Burkholderiales > Comamonadaceae > Variovorax > Variovorax cryoconiti. The sequence goes on from NZ_JBPJZI010000063.1 coordinate 988, forward strand.
GGCCAAGTTCCAGCAGATCGCGGCCGCCGCCAAGGCAGGCTGCCCGCTGTCGAAGGCGCTGGCTAGCGTGCCGGAGATCACGCTGAAGGCGAC
>NZ_JBPJZI010000064.1:0-1079 GCF_051216395.1 Variovorax cryoconiti
AAAACTTGGTGTTGGTGTCGATGATGAGCGTGACCGGAACGTCGCTGTTGGAACTGTGCCAAGTCGCTCTGAATTCGTAAGGACTGATGCGAGCACCACCGAGATGCGGCATTGCTTGCCCGGAGATGCGCGTACCTGATCCGGCATCGGTGACCTTGAGTGTCCCGAGCAGGAATTTCTCGAATTCCGGTCTGGCTCTGATCATGGGCAGGATGTCCGTTTCGAAACTGACAGTGCCATCGGCCCAGGCTGGCGGTGCGGCCGAGAGAAGTGCGCTGAGCGCGATGAGCATTGAGCCGCTTATTGGCTTCATGAGCTAAACCCTCCTGTGAATTTGACTTTGTGTTGAGTCGAGCGCTTCGACGTCGGTTTGCACTTGGAACTTGCGTTAACGCTCCAAGCCATCCGGAAAGCCGGGATTGCAGTCCGGCAGTTTTTAGGTCTTCAGGGATGGATAGAGCTGAATCGCAGCGACGTCCTTGACTTCAACGTCGGAACTCTTCTTCTCTCGGTAGCCATGCGCAAACTTCTCAACATCGAGAGGTACGGGGAAAAGATTCTTCAGTGCGAGCGCCACATTGTCGGCACGCGCTCTTGCGAGTTGTGCGGCCTCTTTCGGCGTTCTTTCCGGTGATTTGGCGGTAGCGCCTGCTTCGACACCTGCGCTCGTGTACTTCGCAAACATCGCGTTCGCGTTGCCGATCCATCCGGCTAGCCGCGCGATCTGAGTACGGTCCAGATCCGCAGAGCCATCCGCAAATGTCAGCGTGATCTGAATGATTCTCTGGCATGCCGAGGCATAGCTGCAAGCTGCGAACAAAGCCAGCATCAGAAGCCACTTAACTCGCATAGAACACCTCGTCCCACACAACATAGCCAGTAATACTGTCCGCGTTAGTTTTCATGCCTTTGGGATCCGTTTTCGCTGCGGAACGAGATTGACTCAAGTGGTTCAGCGTATCGAGACTACCAAAGGTATCGTTGAAGTGCGTTACTTCGTGGATGAGCGTCGATAGCTGCGAATCGAGATTCGCAGCAACGTCCCGCAGAGTACAAAATGAGACGTTGATTGCGATGGT
>NZ_JBPJZI010000065.1:0-1076 GCF_051216395.1 Variovorax cryoconiti
GGACGGCACTGTCGCCCGTCTCGAATCTGAAAAGCGTCAGGACGCAGCGGCGCGACAGGTCATCGCCGGCGAAGCGCTGGCCGGTCTGCGGTGCGTGCGCCACCCGGCGTCGTACTTCGTCTGGCTGCCCTTGCCGGAAGAAACGCGCGCCGACCGGGTCGCGGCGGCATTGATGCGCGAAGGTGTTTCGGTATCTACCGCCGAGCCCTTTGCCACGTCGCAGCATGTGCCGCATGCACTGCGCCTCGCGCTCGGCTCCGTCGGGCTGGACAGCCTGCGCAACGCGTTGCAGACCGTGCGGCGGGTGGTCGGGGAGCAGTCTTTCTGAGCGAAACGGCCCGCGTTCACCGCTGGCCCAGCCGGTCGCGCAGGAATTCGATGAAGCGCTGCGTCTTCGCCGGCAGCAGCCGGGTTTCGGTGATGGCATAGACCGGCGTCGGCGTGCCGTGCCACCCGGGCATGATGCGGCGCAGCGCACCGCTGGCCAGATCGTCGGCCACGACTTCCTCCGGCATCAGGACGATGCCCATGTCGAGCATCGCCAGCCGGCGGATCATGCCCACGCTGTTGAGCACGAAGCGCCCACCCACCGGCACCGTGACCGTTCGCTTGCCGTCCAGCAAAGTCCACGAACTCGCCCTCAGGATGCCCAGGCATTGATGCCGCTCGAGCTCGGCGGGCTTCGTCGGCTCGCCCGAGCGTTCGAGATAGCCGGGCGACGCATAGAGGTGCGGCGTGATCGCCGCCAGCAGCCGCGCGATCAGTTGCGAGTCTTCCGATTCGCCGATGCGTATCGCCACGTCGAAGGGTTCGCTGACCAGGTCGACCCGCCGCGGCGTGAGGTCGAAATCGAAGTTGATGCCGGGATAGAGGCTCGCGAACTCGGCGATCAGGGGCGCGAGGTAGGTGACGGTGAAATCCACCGGCAGCGAGACGCGCAGCACGCCGCTGGGCTGCGCGAGCATGTCGCCGAGCTGCTCGTGCGCCAGGCGCGCTTCGTCGACGATGCGCTTGCATCGCTCGAAGTAGACAAGGCCGGCCTCGGTGAGCTCGATCTTGCGCGTCGTGCGATGCAG
>NZ_JBPJZI010000066.1:0-1074 GCF_051216395.1 Variovorax cryoconiti
GCTCGACCTCGACGATGTATCGCTCGCGCGCTACCCCGACCTCGCGCCCTTCCTGTTCCAGGAGTACGTCGACTTCGCCTTCGACGAGACCGACTTCGCCCGCATCCGCGGCTGGCTCGACGAGCTGCACACACTGAACGCGGGCCGCAACTTCGGCGCCAAGATCGCGATGCGCGGCATCGTGCAGCAGATCATCGGACTGGCCTGCATGCGGCAGGAGCAGGCGCTGATGCGCCTTTCACTCCAGCACAACGGCAAGACATCGCAGCGCGATGCGCTGCAGCGCGTGGTGCGCTACGTGCGCGACAACCTCGACAAGCCGCTGTCGCTCACCGATGCGGCGGCCGCTGCATTCCTCTCGCCCAACTACCTCGCCAACCTGCTGCGCAAGGAAACCGACCGCACCTTCACCGACCTCGTGACCGAGCGGCGCATCGAGCGGGCGAAGGAACTGCTGTCGTCCACCTCGCTGCTGGTGCGCGAGATCGCGCACCAGTGCGGCTTCACCGACGAGGCGTATTTCAACCGGCGCTTTCGCCAGTGGGTGGGGACCACACCGCGCAATTTCAGGCGCGATCACGTGGTGGGTACGCGAGGCTGATTTCCCTCGGATCAAGTCTTCGCGACTGATCAGGCCTGGGTCACGCCGTCGATGGGACTTACGTCACCTACGAGCTGAAGCAAGTCCACCATCGTGAAAGTCCCAGGCGTGCGCGAGGGAAGAGTTGGCGTCCAGTCCGGGCCCTTCTTCCAAAGGTAGGACTCATGATCGCCGTGGACCAATCCGATGAAGACTTCCGCCACGATCCGCGCGCCCACAGGCCCCAACCGCTCGCCACCCTCCCTGACCGCTGCTTCCTTGAGGATGTAGTACCACAAGGGCGTCTGCTCATGCAGTCCCTGCGCCTTGGCCACAGCGCCGTCCGTGCCGGACGAGATCTCGGCGCTTGTCAGAGGGTTGGGCACTTCCATTAACTGCGCAACCGATTGGCCTGAAGGCGGTCCGAGCATCACGCCCCGCTTCAGGTTCAGGAACGGCAGGCTGGCGCCGCCAGGCAGCGTATGCAGCGTCTT
>NZ_JBPJZI010000067.1:0-1073 GCF_051216395.1 Variovorax cryoconiti
CTCGTCCGTGCTCGTCACCTCGATGCGGCTGGTCAGGTCACCGGCGGCCACGGCCTCGGCCACCGCCACGGCACGGCGCAGCGGATGGGTGATGCTGCGCACCAGCATCCAGGCGAGAACGATGCCCATCACCAGCGACAGCGCGCTGCAGATCACCAGCATCAGGCTGGTGTTGGCGCGCATCTCGTCGCTGCGTTGCGCTGCGGCATCGAGCTCGGCACGTTCGCCATCCACCAGCTTCTGCACGCCGACCAGGTAACCCTGCGAGGCGGGCTCGAAACGTTGGGTGAAGATCTTGTTGGCCTCTTCCGCGCCGCCCGCGAGCTTCGCCTTGCTCACTTCTTCTCGGGCTGCCAGGTAGGCCTTGCGCAGTTCGCCGATCTTTTCGTAGATCTGGCGCCGCTGCGGGGTGTCCATGCGGGACTCGAGAAACTTCTGCAGCTCGGTGGTTTCCTTGATGTTCTGGGCGCTGGCGGGCGCGAAGTAGTCGATCAGGCTGGCGTCGCTGCTCTTGGCGATCGCCGCGGCACGCTGCACGCCGGCGGTCACGTAGCGCAACCAGTCGGAGCCGGCACGTTCGATCTTGATGTTCTGCTCGACCATCAGATCGATTTCCTGCCCCAACTGTCGCAGTTTCACGACGGCAAGCACGCTGCTCGCAAGGGACAACGCAAGGATGAGGCCGACCACGAGGGCCAGCCGCTTGCCGATGGAAATTTGACTCAGAAACATGCTCGTCGACTCCAGACAGTGAAAGATGCGGCACAGCCGCTCAGAAGGTTTCCCATCCGTCGCCAGCGGCGGCAGATGCAGGTTCACGGGGCGCCGCAGCGGCGCGTGGCAAGGCCGGCACACGCTTGGCCGGCTGAACGCGACGCGCAGCGGGCTCGGCAGGGGCACGGCCGCGCAGCGCAGGGGCCGAAGCAGCGCCGCCGTCGATACGGAACACGCTCACGACCTGCGACAGGCTGCCGGCCTGGTCCTGCAGCGAGGCGGCGGCGGCCGCGGCCTCTTCCACCAGCGCCGCGTTCTGCTGCGTCACCTGGTCCATCTGCGTGATGGCCTGGTTGATC
>NZ_JBPJZI010000068.1:0-1070 GCF_051216395.1 Variovorax cryoconiti
CGTGGCCCTCGGCCGCCTTTTCGTAGCGCGCGATCCAGGCGTCGCGCGCGGGCAGCTTCTCGGGCGACACCGGCCACACACCCGGCTGTGGCCGCATGTGCTCGCCGATGCCGATGCGCCAAGGCTTGGCGCTCAGCCGGGCACGAAAGCATTTCTGGTTGCGGCACATGCGTGCGTAGACCTTGTCGACGCCCATTGCATGAAAACAGTCGGCCACCGCGGTGTCGGCCGGGTCGAAGACATCGTGCATCGCCAGCACCCGGAAGCCCGCGGGCGTGCGGTAGATGCGCAAGTGCCAGTCGGGGTGCTGCTGCATGAAGCGCCCGATGCGCTCGGCCGCCCGCTTCTCAGGCGCGGGGTTGCCGCTGTGCTCGCCGCGCTTCTTGCGCTGGCCGATGACCCAGGCCACGACGAAGACCACGATGCCCGCGATCAGCCCGCCCAGCCAGGTCTTGGCGGCCCAGCCGCCGACCACTCCGGCGATCAGCGCCGGCACCAGCGCAAAGCCGAACACGCTGCCGCGCAAGGGCTCCTCGAAGTCGATGTCGACGAACAGCACGTCGGGCGTGTTGAGGCAGCGCGTCCCATAGGTGTTGCGCGTGATGACGGTGTCGCCCTGGCGCTCGACGATTTCCTCGCGGATCGGCGTACGGTCGGCGCCGTTGTAGGGCATCTTGCGTTCGCGGCGCTCGAGTTTCTCGCCCTTGTGAACGATGCGGTCGAAGGCATCGCGCGTGCGCTGGTCGGCGTGCGCCTGCGCGGCCAGCGGGCTCTCGTCCGACCAGCCGAAGCGGCGCACGGTGAACTGCTTGCCGGCCACGCTCTCCTGGATACGGCCTTCGGCCCAGAACTGGGGAACGATCATCGACTCAAGCCTTTCCGGCAAACAAGAACCGGGGCATGACCGCGGCGAGCACGATGATCAACGCCGCCAGCCATTTGTAGCCGTCGCCGTGCACGCGGCCCGGTTCGTCCATCGGGCGGCGCGGCATGTGCTGGGTCAGGGGGCTGAAACTGCCGAGCGCCGGATCGTCGTGGTTGTCGACCAGCCGCTTGGCCGCAGACAGGCT
>NZ_JBPJZI010000069.1:0-1069 GCF_051216395.1 Variovorax cryoconiti
GACTTGTTGCCGAGGATGAACTCCACGTGCCGGTACATGTACGACTGCTGCCCCGAGGCAATGCCCAGCGTGTTGCGGAACTGGTTGAACTCGTGCGGCGTGATGGTCGAGAGCACGTCCCAGGTCTTGCCGAGGAATTCGAGCAACGCACGCACGCGCGGCACCAGTTGCAGCGCGCCGGCCACGTCGTCGGCCCGGATGCGCGACTGCATGTTGGCCAGCTCGTAGTGCATCGCCTTGAAGGTCAGTTCCTTGCAGTGCGTGATGCACATGAAGACCATCTCGTCGTGGCCTTCGCTGCGCATGTGCTGCAGGCTCAGCAGCAAGTCGTTGCGCTGGTGCTCCAGGTAGGGGTTGCTGCTGCCCTCGAAGGCCACCAGCGGCTCGCCGTCGGTGTTGCGCACGGTGGCCGCGCGCTGCTGGTTGTCGCCGATGACGATGGGTTTGACCAGCGACAGTTCGAGCGCGGGGTTGCGCACTTCGGGAATGACTCTTTTGCGTGGGGTGGCCATGCGCCGATTGTTCGGCCCGCGCGCAGCCGCCTCAACCTCCGGCACACCGGATTTGGGCACCGACCGTCCGGGACGGTGGATTCAGTCGGATTCGGGCCCGCCCTGCTGGCGGGCATACGCGCTCGGCGTCATGCCCGTCCAGCGCTGGAAGGCGCGCGAGAACGCCTTCTCCGACGCATAGCCGACCGCCTCGGCCACCTGGTGCAGGCTCAGCTGCCGGTTCTTGAGCTTCTCGGCTGCCAGCGGCATGCGGTACGAGCCCAGGTAGTGCATGGGCGTGACGCCCACCAGCGCGCGAAAGCGCTCGCTGAAGATGGTGCGCGACAGGTAGCTGGCTTGCGCCAGCGTGGCGACCGACCACGGATGCTCGGGCCGCTCGTGCATCAGCGACATCGCGCGGGCGATGCTCTCGTCGTCCAGCCCGCGCAGCCTGCCGAGCTGCTCGCCCTGGCTCTGCGCCTGCGGCTGGGCATAGAGGTGCTCGCACAGGATGTGCACCAGCAGCAGGTCGGCCATGCGCGCCGCCGACAGTTGCCAGCCCGGGCGCTGGGCCACGG
>NZ_JBPJZI010000006.1:0-289026 GCF_051216395.1 Variovorax cryoconiti
GACCCAAGGCATCGAGCAGATCAACCAGGCCATCAGCCAGATGGACCAGGTCACGCAGCAGAACGCGGCGCTGGTGGAAGAAGCCGCCGCAGCGGCCGGCTCGCTGCAGGAGCAGGCCGGCAGCCTGTCGCAGCTCGTCGGCGTCTTTCAGCTGACGCCTGCAGCGCCGTCCCGGCGCTGATCCGCCGAAGCGCCGTTACAGCGCCATGTGACCGGTCGCCAGCGCCGCGGCGGCCGAGCGTGTCTCCACGCCCAGTTTCTCGAAGATGTGTTCGAGGTGCTTGTTCACCGTGCGGGGGCTCATGCCAAGGATCTCGGCGATGTCGCGGTTGGTCTTGCCCTTGGCCAGCCACGACAGCACCTCGGTCTCGCGCGGCGTGAGTGCGGCGTCAGCCACGCGCGAGGCGAGGGCGGGGCCCTCGCGCTGCAGCGCCAGCAGCAGCATCGTCTCGCCGAGCGTGGCCGAGCCCATGTTGCGCACCGACAGGCGCGTGCCGGCCGCGGTGGTGGCCAGGATGCTCGCGCCCTCGGCCAGTGCCGACCCGAGCGCGGCGGGCAGTTGGCCTGGTGCGGCCGGTTCGCCCAGCGCATGCAGCCACAGCGCGGCCTGCGGCGAGCGCCAGGCCACGCGGCCGTGGGTGTCGACGAAGACCACGCCCATGCCCGCCACGTCGACCGCGTCGCGCGCCATCCGCGTGATGCGCGCGTTGCGCGTGTGCGTATGGAGCCGGGCCAGTACCTCCTGCGCGCGGATCGGCTTCACGACGTAGTCGACACCGCCGCAGGCGAAGCCTTCGACCACGTCCTGCGTCTCGGCCATGCCGGTCATGAAGAGCACCGGGATGTGCGCCAGCGCCGGGTTGGCCTTGATGCGGCGGCAGGTCTCGAAGCCCGACAGGCCGGGCATCAGCCCGTCGAGCAGGATCGCGTCGGGCACCACCAGCTCGAGCCGCTGCAGCGCCGACTCGCCGTCGGCCGCGACCAGCACGGTGTAGCCGCTGGCCTCCAGCGTGTCGCACAGCATGCCCAGGCTGCTGGGCGCGTCGTCGACGACGAGCACCACCGGGCGTTCGGTGTCAGGGGCTGGGGGCATCGGCATCCTCCGCGAGAGCGTTCTTGAAATCGTCGAGTTCAAAGCGCGCGAGCATGCCGCGCAGCTGGGTGCAGGTGGCGGCCAGTGCCGGGTCGTTGGCGGCCAGTCGGTCGAGCGCCTGCTGCAGGCCGCGCACATGGCCCACCTGCACCAGGCGCATCAGCTCGAGCCGGGCCTCCTCGGGCAGCGAGACCGGTTCGGCCGGCGGCGGTGCCGCATCGTGCGCGGCCGGCGCCGGCGTGTGCTGCAGCCATTGCAGGCCCAGGTGGCGTTCGAGCGTGGCGATCAGTTCCGACTCGATCACCGGCTTGCCGATGAAGGCCTGGCAGCCGGTGGCCTGCAGCCGGTCGGCCTGGTTCTCGAACACGTTGGCCGAGACGATGAGGATCGGCACGTCCTCGAAGCCGGCGATGCGCACCCGCGTGGCGGTCTCCCAGCCGTCCATGTCGTCCATGCTGATGTCCAGCAGGATGGCCGAGGGCACGTGCTCGCGCAGGCTGTCCAGGCATTCGGTGCCGCTGGCGGCCTCGCGCACGTCGAAGCCCAGCGGCATCAGCATGCCGGCCAGCATCTGGCGCTGCACCGGCTGGTCGTCCACCACCAGCAGGGTGCGGCGCGGGCCGAAATAGCCGGAGATCGGGCGCTGCGGTTCGGCCTGCGGGCCGGGGTCGGCCACCTCGCGCAGGTACACCCGCACGCTGAAGGTGCTGCCGCGGCTCGACGTGGCGGCCATGCGCAGCTCGCCACCCATCAGCGACGTGAGCAGGCCGGTGATGGTCAGGCCCAGGCCGGTACCGGGTTCGCCGTGGCGCCGGCCGGCCGCACCGCGCTCGAAGGGCAGGAAGATGCGCTGGTGGTCCTGTGGCGCCACGCCGATGCCGGTGTCGATCACGTCGAAACGGAGCACCTCGCGGGTCGCGTCGACGTGCAGCGTCACGGTGCCGGCCTCGGTGAAGCGCACGGCGTTGGTCAGCAGGTTGATCAGGATCTGGCGCAGCCGCTTGGCATCGGCATGCACCCAGGCCGGCAGGCGGCCGCTGTGGGTGTAGACGAAGGCCAGGCCCTTGCCCTCGGCCTGCGGTCGCACCATGCGCACCACCTCGTCGAGGAAGCCGGGCAGGGCGAGCGGCATCGGCTCCAGCTGCAACCGGCCGGCCTCGATGCGCGCCAGGTCGAGCAGGCCGTCGATCAGCCCGAGCATGTGCTCGCCGCTCTTGTGGATGGTCTGCACCGCGGCGCGCGGCGGGTGCGTGGCATCGTCGTTCTTCAGCAGGATCTGCGAGTAGCCCAGGATGCTGTTGAGCGGCGTGCGGAGCTCGTGCGTCATGCCGGCCACGTAGCGCGTCTTGGCCTGGTTCGCCGCCTCGGCCGCCTCCTTGGCGGCCTGCAGCGCGGCGTCGGTGCGGCGGTGCGCCTCGATCTCCAGCGTGAGCAGGTGGTTGTGGCGGTTCGATTCCTCCTGCGCCATCTTGCGGCTCTCGCTGCCCAGCACCACCCACCAGGCCGCCACGGCCGCCACCATCGACAGCAGTGCAAAGACTTTCAGGAAGGGGGAACGCAGGAAGACGTGCGTGGCGTGCGCGTTCAGCAGGCCTTCCTGCGCGTACACGATGCCCAGCACCGTGGCCAGCAGCGCGATGAGCGAGGTCGCGACGAGCATGTAGTGCGCCACCCGGAAGTTCAGCCGCAGCGCCAGCGCCGGCGGCAGCAGCGCCTTGATCCACACGCCGATCTGCTCCGAGGCGCGCGAGTTCTTCTTGCAGCCGTCGTGGCAGCGCGATTCGAGCGTGCAGCACAGCGAGCAGATCGGCGCGCTGTAGGCCGGGCAGTGCGCCATGTCTTCCGACTCGAAGGGGTTGTCGCAGACCGAGCAGCGCACCAGCTGCCCCGGCGCCCAGTGCTGCAGGTCGGTGCGCGCCAGGTAGTAGCGGCCCTTCGTCTTCCAGGCCAGCAGCGGCGACACCACCAGCGCGGTCAGCAGCGCGACGAAAGGCGAGAACGATTCGGCCCAGCGCCCCAGCAGGCCGGCGTAGGCCACCATCGCCACTGTGGCCGCGACCACCATCGACACCAGCCCGACCGGGTTGATGTCGTACAGGTGCGCCCGCTTGAACTCGATCGACTTCGGGCTCCAGCCCAGCGGCTTGTTGATGACCAGGTCGGCCACCAGCGCGCCGACCCAGGCAATGGCGATGTTGCTGTAGAGGCCCAGCACCTTCTCCAGTGCCGCGAACACCCCCAGCGTCATCAAGAGCAGGGCGATCAGCACGTTGAACACCAGCCACACCACGCGCCCGGGGTGGCTGTGCGTGAGCCGCGCGAAGAAGTTCGACCAGGCCAGCGAGCCCGCGTAGGCATTGGTCAGGTTGATCTTCATCTGCGAGACGACGACGAAGAGCACGGTGATGCCCAGCACCCAGGCCGGGTCGCTGAAGACGTAGGCGAAGCCGGCCAGGTACATGCGGGTCGGCTCGACCGCATGCGCGGCCGGGATCTCGTGCTGCAGCGCGAGGAAGGCGAGGAAGGCGCCGCCCAGCATCTTGAGCATGCCCGGCACGATCCAGCCCGGCCCCGCCACCAGCACCGCGGCCCACCACTTGGCCCGGTTGGCGGCGGTCTTCTCGGGCAGGAATCGCAGGTAGTCGACCTGCTCGCCGATCTGCACCACCAGCGAGAAGGCCACCGTGGCGCCGGCGCCGAACATCAGCGGGTCGAAGTTGTTGGTGCCGGAGATGCGGCCGACCAGCCCGGTGAAGTCGGCATAGGCCTGCGGGTTCTTCCACAGCACCGCGACGAAGGGCAGCACGAAGAGCGTGAGCCAGATCGGCTGCGTCCACAGCTGCAGGGCAGAGATCATCGTGATGCCCCGCATCACCAGCGGGATGATGACGATCGACGACACCAGGTAGCACACCGCCAGTGACCAGTCGAAGTACATCTGCAGCGCAAGCGCCAGGATGGCCGCCTCCAGTGCGAAGAAGATGAATGTGAAGCTCGCGTAGATGAGCGAGGTGAGCGTGGAACCCAGGTACCCGAAGCCCGCGCCGCGCGTGAGCAGGTCCATGTCGACGCCGTACTTGGCGGCGTAGTAGCAGATGGGCAGGCCGGTGAGGAAAGTGATGATGCCCACCACCAGGATCGCCCAGAGCGCGTTCTCGAAGCCATAGCTCAGCGCGATGGCACCGCCGATGGCTTCCAGCGCGAGAAACGAGGTCGCGCCGAAGGCCGCGTTGGCGACGCGGAACTCCGACCACTTGCGGAAGCTGCGCGGCGTGTAGCGCAGCGCGTAGTCCTCCAGCGTCTCGTTCGAGACCCAGGTGTTGTAGTCGCGGCGGATGCGAAAGATCTTCTGACCGGTGACGGGCGCCATGTTCCGTTCTTTCGGAAGGGGGAAATGGCTGTCTCGTTGCAAGAAGCGCTCCTTGTCCGTTCGGTGGGTGGCAGCGGGCGCCCAGTCTCGCCGCGCACGCCGCGGCGGCCTCTACGTTGATTGACGTATTCGGCGTACGTCGGCCCGTTCCTACAGTGGCGGCCATGGTGCTCGGCGCGCCGCACGCCGCACAGCGGTGGTGCGCCGGGACACCGTTTGGTCCCTGCTCCGCAACCTTTCAACCTTCGACTGGAGATTCCCCCATGGCCCGTGATCAAGATCCGTCCCTCGCCGAACAGCAGCAGCTCGCGCTGCGTCGCCGCCGTCTGCTCCAGGGCGCTGCCGCGCTGCCGGTGATGGGCCTCAGCGGCCTGAGCTTCGGCCAGCAGTTCCCGACGGCCAAGGTCAACACGACCAAGCTCGCCGTGACCGACACCGAGGTCACGGTCGGCCAGCTGCATTCGTCCAGCGGCACCATGGCCATCTCGGAAACCGGCTCGATCCAGGCCGAGCAGCTGGCCATCGACGAGATCAACGCCATGGGCGGCATCCTGGGCCGCAAGATCAAGGTCATCAAGGAAGACGGCGCGTCCGACTGGCCGACCTTCGCCGAGAAGTCGAAGAAGCTGCTGGTCAACGACCACTGCGCCGCGGTGTTCGGCTGCTGGACCAGCGCGTCGCGCAAGGCGGTGCTGCCGGTGTTCGAGAAGGAAAACGGCCTCCTGTACTACCCGACCTTCTACGAAGGCCTGGAGCAGAGCAAGAACGTGTTCTACACCGGCCAGGAAGCCACGCAGCAGATCATCTGGGGCCTGGACTGGGGCGCGAAGGAGAAGAAGGCCAAGACCTTCTTCCTGGTCGGCTCCGACTACATCTGGCCACGCACCTCGATGAAGATCGCGCGCAAGCACATCGAGACCGTGGGCAAGCTCGGTTCGGTCAAGGGCGAGGAGTACTACCCGCTGGGCCACACCAACTTCAACTCGCTGATCAACAAGATCAAGGTCGCCAAGCCCGACTGCATCTTCGCGGCGGTGGTGGGTGGCTCGAACGTGGCCTTCTACAAGCAGCTCAAGGCCGCCGGCATCACCGGCGACAAGCAGTTCCTGCTGACGCTGGCGGTGACGGAAGACGAAATGACCGGCGTGGGCGGTGAGAACTTCGCCGGCTTCTACTCGTCGATGAAGTACTTCCAGTCGCTCACCAACGACAACAACAAGAAGTTCGTCGCCGCCTTCAAGGCCAAGTACGGCAAGGACGCGGTCATCGGCGACGTGACGCAGGCCGGCTACCTCGGCCCCTGGTTGTGGAAGGCCGCGGTCGAGAAGGCTGGCAGCTTCGACGTCGACAAGGTCGTGGCCGCATCGCCGGGCATCGAGCTGAAGAACGCACCCGAGGGCTACGTGAAGCTCGATGCGAACCACCACCTGTGGAGCAAGGCGCGCATCGGGCAGGGGCAGCTCGACGGCTCGTTCAAGGTCGTGGCCGAGTCGCCGGACTTGATCAAACCCGATCCGTTCCCCAAGGGTTACCAATAGCCCACCCCCGAAGCGGCTCACTTCGTGTAGCCGCCTCCCCCTCGAGGGGGCGACACCAGCGGCCCGGCGAAGCCGGTTCCGCGGTGTCCCACGGTTCGTTCACTGATTTATCGGACGCAGCGCCATGAGCATTTCAGACATGTGGAACATCGGCCTCATGCAGGGCTTCGCGGGGCTGAGCCTGTTCGCGGTGCTGCTGCTGATGGGCCTGGGCCTGGCGATCATCTTCGGCCAGATGGGCGTCATCAACATGGCGCATGGCGAGTTCATGACCATCGGCGCCTACACGATCTACATGGCCGCGCGCTTCACGGAGCACCTGGCGCCGGCCTTGATGCCGTATTACTTTCCGGTGGCCATCGGCCTGGCCTTCATCCTGGCGTTCATCGCCGGCTGGCTGGTGGAATGGGCGTTGATTCGCCACCTGTACAAGCGGCCACTCGACACGCTGCTCGCCACCTTCGGCATCAGCCTCGGTCTCCAGCAAATCTTCCGCACCTTCATCGGCCCGAAGGAAGTGAGCCCCACGCTGCCCGAGTGGCTGATGGGCTCGTGGGCACCGGCCGAGGGCCTGGACATTCCGATCAATGGCCTGTTCGTGCTGGCGCTGACGACGTTCGTGACCGTCGGCGTGCTGCTCGCGCTGCACAAGAGCCGCTGGGGCCTGCGGGTGCGTGCCACCGTGGCCAACCGCACGATGGCCAACGCCACCGGCATCGACACCAAGAAGACCGACCGCCTGACCTTCGCGATCGGCTGCGGCATCGCCGGGGTGGCTGGCGCGGCCTTCACCACCATCGGCTCGACCGGGCCGACGTCAGGGTCGCTCTACATCGTCGACGCCTTCCTGGTCGTCACCTTCGGCGGCGCCGCCAGCCTGCTGGGCACCGTGGTGTCGGCCTTCGGCATCGCGCAGACCCAGTCGATCGCCGAGTTCTTCATTACCGGTTCGATGGCGAAGGTGCTGACGCTCTCGCTCATCGTGCTCATTCTGATGATCCGCCCCCAAGGTCTCTTCGCATCGAAGGTTCGTCGCTGACATGAACACCCTCAAGTCCTTGATCACGCGCTACCAGCTGGCCAGCCTGCTGATTCTGACGCTGCTGCTGGCGGTCGTGCTGCCGCTCGCGCTCGACATCTTCCGCCTCAACCTGGTGGGCAAGTACCTCACCTACGCCTTCGTCGCCGTCGGCCTGGTGATGGTGTGGGGCTACGGCGGCGTGCTGAGCCTGGGGCAGGGCGTCTTCTTCGGCCTGGGCGGGTACGCCATGGCCATGTTCCTGAAGCTGGAAGCGTCGGACCCCGAGACGACCAAGATCCAGTCGACGCCGGGCATCCCCGACTTCATGGACTGGAACCAGATCACCGAGCTGCCGTTGATGTGGCTGCCGTTCAAGAGTTTCCCGCTCACGCTGATCCTGGTGATCGCGGTGCCGACGCTGCTGGCCTGGATCATCAGCTACGCGATGTTCAAACGGCGCGTGGGCGGCGTGTACTTCGCCATCATCACGCAGGCCGTGGCGCTCATCGTCACCGTGCTCATCATCGGCCAGCAGGGTTACACCGGCGGCGTGAACGGCATGACCGACCTGAAGACGCTGCTGGGCTGGGACACCCGCACCGACAGCGCCAAGTACATCCTTTACTACGTTTGCGTCGCGCTGCTCATCGCCAGCATCGTGCTGTGCCGCTGGATCCAGACCAGCAAGCTGGGCACGCTGCTGCTGGCGATGCGCGACAAGGAAGACCGGGTGCGCTTCTCGGGCTACGACGTGTCGAACTTCAAGGTGTTCACCTTCTGCCTGGCGGCCGGCCTGTCGGGCATCGGCGGCGCGCTGTTCTCGCTGCAGGTGGGCTTCATGTCGCCCAGCTTCGTGGGCATCGTGCCTTCCATCGAGATGGTGATCTTCGCGGCCGTCGGCGGGCGCATGAGCCTGGTCGGCGCGGTGTACGGAACGCTGCTGGTGAACGCCGGCAAGACGCTGTTCTCAGAGAGCTTCCCCGACCTGTGGCTCTTCCTCATGGCCGCGCTCTTCATCGGCGTGACCATGGCTTTCCCGATGGGGCTGGCCGGCCTGTGGGAAAGCCACATCGCCCCGTGGTGGAAGAACCGCCGCCAGGCCCTGCGCGACGCGTCGGCCAAGCCGCCGACGGCATCGGCACCCCTGCCGCCACGCATCGTCGACCCCGCGCCCGGCACCGGTCGGGGCGACTTGCCCGACGGCGTGAGCAGCCAGCGCGTCTGAACCCCGGAGCCACCCCATGAGCAACACCGATTTCGCACTGGCGGTCGAAGACCTGACCGTGTCCTTCGACGGCTTCAAGGCCATCGACATGCTGACGCTCTACATCGACAAGAACGAGCTGCGCGTGATCATCGGCCCCAACGGCGCCGGCAAGACCACGCTGCTCGACCTGATCTGCGGCAAGACCAAGGCCAGCAGCGGCAGCATCAAGTTCAAGAACACCGAGCTCACGAAGATGGCCGAGCACAAGCGCGTGCGGCTGGGCATCGGCCGCAAGTTCCAGACGCCGTCGATCTACGAGAACCTCAGCGTGTTCCAGAACCTCGAGGTGTCGTACCCCTCGGGCCGCTCGGTGTTCGGCGCGCTGGCGTTCAAGTGCACCGACCAGGTGAAGGCCGCCGTGCAGGCCGTGGCGGAGGACATCGGGCTGGTCGACAAGCTGGGCACCGAAGCCGGGCTGCTGTCGCACGGCCAGAAGCAATGGCTTGAGATCGGGATGCTGCTGATGCAGGAGCCCGAGCTGTTGATGCTCGACGAACCCATCGCAGGCATGAGTTCACGCGAACGCGAGCTGACGGCCGACCTGCTCAAGCGCATCTGCAAGAACCGCGCGGTGATCGTGATCGAGCACGACATGGAGTTCGTCAAACAGATCGCGCACAAGGTCACCGTCATGCACCAGGGGAAGATCCTGGCTGAAGGGCCGATGGAGAAGGTGCAGGCGGATGAGCGTGTCATCGATGTTTATCTGGGGCACTGACATGAAACCCGTTGCTTGTCGTTCCGGGTGGGCTCACGCCGACGGCGTACTCCCCTCCGCGAATGTCCCCCGGCCTGCGGCCTCCTCCTTTATTTCGCTGCGGGGAGCACGCCATCGACGCGAGCCGGCAGCGCGGTGCTTCATCGATGGATATCGCACGACGTGCCCCGTGCCGAGGGTATGGGGTGTCTCCCGCAGCGAAATAAAGGAGGAGCCGAAGGCGGGGGACATTCGCGGAGGGAGATACCCCGTGGCCTCGGCACGTACCCCCACCTTGCAGTCCCTGAACCTGGAGCCATCGCAATGAGCAACGTGATGCTGGAAGTCAAAGACCTGCACACCGCCTACGGCCAGAGCGAGGCGCTGCACGGTATCTCCTTCGACGGCATGGCGAACGAGACCATCGCCATCATGGGTCGCAACGGCATGGGCAAGACCACGTTGTTCAAGAGCCTGATGGGCGTGCTGCCGATCAAGAGCGGCAGCATCAAGGTCGCAGGTAACGACGTGTCGCACGACGAGAGCTTCAAGCGCGTGGCCAAGGGCATCGCCTACGTGCCGCAGGGCCGGATGATCTTCCCGACGTTGACGGTCGAGGAAAACATCCAGACCGGCCTGGAGAATTCCAAGAGCCGGCACATCCCCGAAGAAATCTACGCGCTGTTCCCCGTGCTCTTCGACATGAAGCGGCGCAAGGGCGGCAACCTGTCGGGCGGCCAGCAGCAGCAGTTGGCCATTGCGCGCGCGCTGGTCACCAACCCGAAGGTGCTGCTGCTCGACGAGCCGACCGAGGGCATCCAGCCGTCGATCATCAAGGACATCGCCAAGGCGCTCAACGAGATCCGCAAGATGCGCGGCATCACGATCATCGTGTCCGAGCAGGTGCTGAGCTTCGCGATGGACGTGGCCGATCGGCTCTTCGTCATCGAAGGCGGCCGGCTGGTGCACGAGACCGCGCGCGACAAGACCGATGTGAATCACATCAAAGCCTACCTCTCTGTTTAACCACAACCCCCAGGAGCCACACGCAAATGACGGACACGCTGATCAAGGTCGACCTGACGAAGTCGCCCACCGAGAACGAAATGATCCACAACCGCTGGCATCCGGACATCCCGATGGCCTGCTGGGTCAACCCGGGTGACGACTTCATCCTGGAGACCTTCGACTGGACCGGTGGCTTCATCAAGAACAACGACAGCGCCGACGACGTGCGCGACATCGACCTCACCACGGTGCACTACCTGTCGGGCCCGGTCGGCGTGAAGGGTGCGGAGCCTGGCGACCTGCTGGTGGTCGACCTGCTCGACATCGGTGCCAAACAGGATTCGCTCTGGGGCTTCAACGGCTTCTTCTCGAAGAAGAACGGCGGCGGCTTTCTGACCGACCACTTTCCGCTGGCGCAGAAGTCGATCTGGGACTTCAAGGGCATGTTCACCAGCTCGCGCCACATCCCCGGCGTGAACTTCGCCGGCCTGATCCACCCCGGGCTGATCGGCTGCCTGCCCGACAAGCCGATGCTCGACATGTGGAACGAGCGCGAGCAGAAGCTCATCGACACCGACCCGCATCGCGTGCCCGGCCTGGCCAACCCGCCCTCGGCCGGCACCGCCCACATGGGCAAGATGACGGGCGAAGCGCGCGCCAAGGCCGCGGCCGAAGGCGCCCGCACCGTGCCGCCGCGCGAGCACGGCGGCAACTGCGACATCAAGGATCTGTCGCGCGGCTCCAAGGTGTTTTTCCCGGTCTACGTCGACGGCGCGGGCCTGTCGGTCGGCGACCTGCACTTCAGCCAGGGCGACGGTGAGATCACCTTCTGCGGTGCCATCGAGATGGCCGGCTGGGTGCACATGAAGGTCACGCTCATCAAGGGCGGCATGGCCAAGTACGGCATCAAGAACCCGATCTTCAAGCCGAGCGTGATGACGCCGAACTACAAGGACTTCCTGATCTTCGAAGGCATCTCGGTCGACGAGGCCGGCAAGCAATACTACCTCGACGTGAACGTGGCCTACCGTCAGGCCTGCCTGAATGCCATCGAGTACCTCAAGAA
The DNA here is from genome assembly GCF_051216395.1 of Variovorax cryoconiti. Classification (NCBI taxonomy): domain Bacteria; kingdom Pseudomonadati; phylum Pseudomonadota; class Betaproteobacteria; order Burkholderiales; family Comamonadaceae; genus Variovorax; species Variovorax cryoconiti. The sequence continues at coordinate 11,061 of NZ_JBPJZI010000006.1, forward strand.
GTTCGGCTACTCGGGCGCCCAGGCCTATTCGATCCTCGGCACGGCGCCGGTGCAGGGCCACATCAGCGGCGTGGTCGACGTGCCCAACTCCTGCGCCACGCTCTGGCTGCCGACCGAGATTTTCGACTTCGACATCAACCCGAACGCCAGCGGGCCGACCAAGTTCATCGACGGCAGCATCGACATGCCGCTGTCGCAGGACGTCTGAGCCGATGCCGACCTACGACTACGAATGCGGCGCCTGCGGCGGCTTCGACGCGTTGCGCAGCGTGAGCCGGCGCGACGAGCCCGCCGCCTGCCCGGACTGCGGTGCGGCGTCGCCGCGCGTGATGTCGGCCGCGCCGCGCCTGGCGCTCATGGCCGGCAGCACGCGCAGCGCCATCGAGACCAACGAGCGCGCGCGCCACGAACCGAAGAGTTCGAAGGACTACCAGCGGTTGAAGCATCCCGCGGGCTGCGGATGCTGCAGCACGAAGCGTGGCGCGACGGTGACGGCGCCCAACGGCGTGAAGGGCGCGCCGAGCCGGCGGCCCTGGATGATCAGCCACTGAACCGAAAAGGCCTCAGCGGGAAAAGCGGGTGACCATGAAGTCCTGCCCGCTGTAGGTGCCCTGAAAAGTTCGCAATGGATTCGAGACATAGCGTGCGACATCCTGCTTCAGCTTTCCGTACTCTGGACTGTCCAGTTGGTAGGCATGGGTCGAACCGATCTTCAGGATGGGGACACCGGTCAGGCCGAGCACGCTCGATTCGTAGTAGCCCGATAGCAGAACAGCCGATATCTTTCGTCCCTGGTTCTGAACAATCCAGCGTACGGGCTCGTAGTTCGTCAGGACGAGAACCAGCGGCTGCGATGCAGGCGCCACGGTGACGCGAACGAAGCCGGGCGAACGAGGACGGCCCGCGCCATGTGTGCCCGATTTCGATTCGTAGACGCCAATCGCGGCAACTTCGGCATCGGCGGGCACCTCCGTCAACATCGGCTGCACCTGGCGTGTTTGCGGCATGCCTCCCATCATGCTGTCGCGGCCTTGGCCCGAAGTCAGCGCATTCAGCTTGGCCAATTGAACGGCAAGCTGGGCGTTGGCAATGATCTTGCTCAACTCCTCGGGCGGGCCTGCCTCGATGGCACTCCCGATGACCACTGCATCGCCGCGACGCATGAACCCACTCCGAGGTGACAGAGGAAGGATGAGCCCGTCAGCCTGCTGATACTTCAGATCAGGGGCCATGGTCTGGGCATCCACATCGAGCACCTTGCCCTCGTTGCGCATGGAACCTTCCGTCGACGCCGCGAAGTAAATACGCGAGTCGTCGAGCTTGGCGTAGCCGCTTGCACGCAGCACCGCGGTGTCCCAACTGCCTTGATCGCCGGTCTCAAGATCCGCCCAAGCCAGGCTCGTCGACGTCACATAGACGAGCCTCTTCCCGCCCCGCATCAGGAACGGGGTCGCCGATGTCACTGGTTTGATGAGGCGCCACTGGTTGAGTTGCCGGGCCGTCAGTGTGCCGTCGGCTTCTCGCGCATGGTCCATGACCATGGCCGTGTTGTACCCGCCGATCAGGGTCTGATTGCCGTCGCCCGGAATGGAAACTGACCAGCTGGGCCGCCGCTCGGACGACAGGTATGCCGTAGCCTCACCGTTGAGCATGTCGACCAATACCGTCGCCTGTCCCTGAGCGCTTTGTGTCATCACCAGCCCGTTGACAGACGGAAGCCACGAATACAGACGCAAGTACTTGTCGGTCGACCACAGCACGGCGCCGGATTCGATCTCCAAGAAAACCACGCCGCGGTTGGATCCGCGCGGGAGCGCGAGCACCCGCCCGTTCGGCGACAGCTCCAGACCGGTGTGGGTGTAGTCGTCTGCTGTAAACGTCTGCATCACCTTGCCCGACGGAAGGCTCACTGCTGTCAGGGTGCCGCGCGAGGATCGAAGTACCGCGACATTCGACGCCGAGGACGTCGTGATACCCACCGTGCTCTCGGGTGTCGACGGCAGAGCCTGAGATGGCGGCAACGCGGCGAGGGGGACCAGTGCTGGCTTCTGCATGGCTATGGCAACACGCCTGATGCCGATCCAGTCAGCAAGCTGCCGATCTTGTTCCGCGAAGCAGCTTGCGTTCGTCACTTTCCTCTTGATGTCCGCAGGCGAGTCCAAGCGCCCTACATCCACCGCCGCCGTGCAGGTGAGGGCCCGGACCTGCAACATCTTTGCGTATCGAGCCTTCACTGCATCGGCCGTTGCCTTGTCCGCATCCGAGGTTGCTATCGCTTCTAAGAGCCTTTTTGACGCAAGTGCGGTCTCATCCGGAATCGGAAATGCACTGGTGATCCGGTCGCTGGGGGAGGCGAAGCCGGCTGCGAGCTTGTCGCAACCACTCAACGTGCATGCCGCAAGTAAGAGGACCAGAATTCGACGCATCGTTCTACTTTCAAAGGCACTCCGATGCCCGGCATGGGGTATGGGTGCGCAGGCTTGGGGCAATCTGCCGAGTGGCGGCGGCGCCAATGAGTGAGCACCATTGACTGGTGAGAATGTAACAAAAGTGCTCGGTGTCGATGCCTGCCTGTGGTGCAGGAATGTTGGCCGCATTGCTGTGCGGGACCGAGGGTGACCGCTTTCGATGCGGCTCGATGATCGACCCGGCCTTGCCCGTTTCGACTGCGCCTCAGCCCGCCAGCCCGGCGTACACGTTCTGCACGTCGTCATTGGCGTCGATCGCCGCCAGGAAGGTCTCGACCTCTTCCAGTTGCTCGGCGCTCAGCGTCGCCGGATCGACCGGGTTCTTCGGCTTGTAGCCCAGCTTGGCCGACAGCACGGTGAAGCCCTGCTCGGGCAGCGCCTTGCTCACCAGGTCGAGGTCGGTCGGCGCGGTGAGAAAGACGGTGGTGCCGTCTTCCTCGCCGGGCTCCAGGTCCTGCGCGCCGGCTTCGATCGCGGCGACTTCGGCATCGGCGCCGGCGGCGGCCGGTGCAGCCTCGATCATGCCCAGGTGGTCGAAGTCCCAGGCCACCGAGCCCGAGGTGCCGAGATGGCCCTTGCGGAACAGCACGCGCATCTGCGGTGCCGTGCGGTTCACGTTGTCGGTCAGGCACTCGACCATCACCGGCACCTGGTGCGGCGCGAAGCCTTCGTAGACAACATGCTCGAAATGCACCGATTCACCGGTGAGGCCCGCGCCTTTCTTGATGGCGCGGTCGAGCGTGTCCTTGGGCATCGACACCTTGCGGGCCTGTTCGACGACCAGCCGCAGGCGGGCGTTCGACCCCGGGTCGGCGCCGCTGCGCGCGGCGACCATGATTTCCTTGGCCAGCTTGCCGAAGAGCCGGCCCTTGGCGTTGGCCGCCACGTCCTTGTGCTTTGCTTTCCACTGCGCGCCCATGTCGATCTCCTTGCGTTCTGCGTTGCCTGGCGGCGAAGCAGCGACTGTACGCGTGCGCGCGGCGGCTCGCCTCGTTCAGCGCGGCGGCGTCATGCCCTTGGCGGCGAGCGTGGCGGCGGCGTCCGGGCCGGTCATGGCCGCGAGCAGGCTGCGCGCTGCGTCGGCGTGCGGGGTGTCGCTGGCAATGGCGCCCGCGTAGGTCGTGCTGTTCTGGATGTCCGCCGGCAGCGGCCCGACGAGTTCGGCGCCGCGCACCGGCAGGATCTCGCTGATCTGATGCACCGCCAGGTCGGCCTCGCCGGTGACGACGCGTTCGGCCACCAGGCCGCCGGGCACCAGCACCGCCTTGGCGCGGATCGCGTCGGCGATGCCCATGCGCTGGAACAGCCCGTCGAGGTAGATGCCGCTGGAGCCGCCCGCCGCGGGGTCGATGTAGGCCACCTTTCGGGCATCGAGCAGCGCCTGCTTGAAGTCGGCCACCGTGTCGATGCGCGGCCGGGGCGCGCCGGCCTTCACGGCGACGCCGATGTCGACGGTGGCCAGCAACGTCACGCTGTCGGGCACCACGCGGCCTTCCGCGGCGAGCGTCTTCAGCGCGGCGGGCGTGAGCATGAGCACGTCGAAGCGTTCACCGGCACCGACACGCTTGGCCAGGGCGCCGGCCGTGTCGTTCTGGATGTCGAGCCGGTGCCCGGTGCGTGCCTCGAAAGCCGGCGCCATCGCGACGACCACCTGCTTGAACGCGCCGGCCGTCAGCACCTTCAGCGTGTCGGCCTGGGCGGTGACGGCGGCCACGGCGATGACCGGAAACAGAACATTGCGCAGCAGACGTCGCATCGAAAGCCTCGTGAGAAAGATGATGGTCGGGCCCATGAGCGGGCACGCGAGTATCACGCGCAGACGTGATCAGCGGGTGACGCGCAGACGTTGTGCCAGCCGCACCAGCGCGGCCTCGGCCGAGTCGGCGATCTCGGTCGAGCGCGTCAGCATCAGGTTCAGCCGCTGGCCCAGACCCTCGACCATCACGCCGCTGGCGCGCTCGCGGATCACGCCGTCGGCACCGGTCTCGCACTCGACCGTGGCGCACACGCGCTCGGCGTAGGTACCGGGCGCCACGCCGTACACCATCACCGGTTTGCCCAGCGCGGTGGCAAAACCCACCTCGAAGACCGTGCCCGAATCGGGCTCGTGGCCGCGGAAGGGCACCAGGTTGGCGATCACGCCGTCGGCCTCGCGGATCAGGCGCACGTTGCCGTCGTAGATGCGCTGGGCTCGCTCTTCGTCGCCCAGGCGCAGGTCGGCCGCGATGCCGCCGTCGGAGGGCGGCACGCCCTGCAGGCCGAGCGTGTCACAGAAGGCGACGAGGCGTTGGAAGATCGCCTCGCTGTCGCGGAAAAAGACATCCGGGCCGGCGAGGTAGATGCGGGGGCGTGACGATTCGCAAGAGGGGTTGGAGCGCATCGCGCCATTGTGGCGCTACGTCAATCAACGTATTCGGCAGGGCGGGGTCGCTTCGCAGAATGGAGTCGGTCCCACCACCCCAGACGAGGTCGATGCCATGATCCACGGCGACATTTCGAGCAGCAAGGACACCGTCGGTGTCGCGGTCGTCAACTACAAGATGCCGCGCCTGCACACCCGGGCCGAGGTGCTCGACAATTGCAAGGCCATCGCGAAGATGGTGGTCGGGATGAAGGCCGGCCTGCCGGGGCTCGACCTGGTGATCTTCCCCGAGTACTCGACGCACGGGATCATGTACGACAGCGCCGAGATGTACGAGAACGCCGCCAGCGTGCCCGGCGTCGAGACCGAAATCTTTGCCGCGGCCTGCCGCCAGGCGAAGGTGTGGGGCGTGTTCTCGCTGACCGGTGAGCGTCATGAAGAGCACCCGAACAAGGCGCCCTACAACACGCTCATCCTGATGGACGACCAGGGCGAGATCGTCCAGAAGTACCGCAAGATCATGCCGTGGACACCCATCGAGGGCTGGTACCCGGGCAACCGCACCTACGTGAGCGACGGTCCCAAGGGCCTGAAGGTGAGCCTCATCATCTGCGACGACGGCAACTACCCCGAGATCTGGCGCGACTGCGCGATGAAGGGCGCCGAGCTCATCATCCGCTGCCAGGGCTACATGTACCCCGCGAAGGAGCAGCAGATTCTGATGTCGAAGGCGATGGCCTTCGCCAACAACACCTACGTGGCGGTGGCCAACGCGGCCGGCTTCGACGGCGTGTACTCGTACTTCGGCCACTCGGCGCTGATCGGCTTCGACGGCCGCACGCTGGGCGAATGCGGCACGGAAGAGATGGGCATCCAGTACGCGGCGCTCAGCAAATCGCTCATCCGCGACTTCCGCAAGCACGGCCAGTCGGAGAATCATCTCTTCAAGCTGGTGCACCGCGGCTACACCGGCCTCATCAACTCGCACGAGGGCGACAAGGGCGTCGCCGACTGCCCCTACGAGTTCTACCGCCAGTGGATCGCCGATCCGCAGGGCACGCGCGAGAGGGTCGAGGCCCTCACGCGCAGCACGGTCGGCACGGCCGAGGCGCCGATCGAGGGGATTCCGAACGAAGAGACGGTCAACCTGTATCGCTGAGGGCAAATCACGTTGGCGCCGGTGCACGGGCGTTGACAGGCCTCTGAACGCCGAACAAACTGAAGCGGTCCCCAACAGATTGGATTGCATGGACCCGTCCATCACACCCGAGGATCGCGACCTTCGACCCAGCGTCGGCGCACGGCGTGCGCGATGGCTTGACGAATCCCTGGACCTTCTCTACATCGCGTTCGCTGTGCTTGGCGTCAGTTGTGCCGTCGGCATGGTCTACGGCTGGCTGGCCGGGCTGGCCGCTCTGGCTGGCGCCGTGATCGCCGTGTATGGCCTGCTGCACCTGATCCGGTCGGTCGCGCACCGGTCGCTTCAGACCCGGGTGCCGCAGCGACGCTTTCCGGGCGCGCGGCGCTGAATCGGAACGCAGCCCTCAGCGCACCACGCGCCCGTCCGCCGTCACGGTCACCAGCTCGATTCCCCAGGCCGCGTCGCGGGCGCCGGCGCGCAGGTTGATGCGGAAGCCGCCGACGTCGTAGGCCGTCATGCCCGCCAGTGTGCGTTGCAGGGCTGCGGCCGTGAAGGGACGGCCGGTGCGGCGGATGCCTTCGGCCAGTGTCTTGGCGGCGATGAAGCCTTCGAGGCTTTCGTAGGTCGGCGTCTGGTCGGACGTGTCGATGGCGGCGTTGTACTCACGCACCACGGCCACGGAGGTGCTGCGCGGCGAGGGCACCACCTGCGAGATGACGACGCCGCGGATGTCCTTGCCCAGCGCCAGGAACAGGGGGTTCAGACCGACCACCGAGTAGTTCATGAACAGGCCGACGTACCCGGCCTTGCGCATCTCCAGGATGACCGCGGCGGTGGTCTGGAACAGCGCCGCCTGGATCACGACCTGCGGCTGCAGCTTGTTGAGGCTCGCCACGGCGGCGTCGACCTTCGTGCTGCCGGCCGGCACGAAGGCCGACCCGACCAGCGGCGGCAGCTTCAGCTCGGCGATGGCGTCGTTCACCGCCTGCAGGCCGGCGTGGCCCAGGGGGTTGTCCTCGGCCAGCACGGCGATGCGCGACTGGCCGATGGTGGCGCAGTGCCGCACCATCTTGAAGGCCTCGTCGGCCATGCTCGGGCGCACGTGGAAGACATTGGGGTTCGCGGCGCTGCGCAGCGTGTCGGCCGCGCCGAAGGGCGCGAAGAAGAGGGTGCCGCGCTGCTGGGCCACGGCGGCACCGGCATTGCTGCTGGCCGTGCCGACGAAGCCGAAGAGCAGATCGGCGCCGTCGGCCAGCAGCTTCTGCGCATTGGCTGCGGCACGCGCCGGGTCGGCGCCGTCGTCCACCTGCCGAAGTTCGATGCGCGAGCCGGGGTTGGCCTCGTTGAAGGCATCGACGTACAGCTTGGCGCCGCCCGAGAAGGCAAGGCCGATCTCGCTGGCGGGCCCTGTCAAGGGAACGGACTGTCCCCAGACCACACGCCGGGGGGCCGGCACCGTCTGCGCGAGAAGCGGCGAACCGAAGCCGCCCGCCAGGCAGCCCGCGCCGTACGACAACCATTGCCTGCGTGAAATCGACATGGATGCTCCTGGCCAAGGTAGTAACAAAAGGCTACGCAAGCCTCGTGCCATCCAGCGCTCAGCGGCACTTGCCGCGCTTGATGGGTCTCTGATCAGCGGCGCGCGAACACCAGGTCCCAGACGCCGTGGCCCAGCTTGAGGCCGCGATTCTCGAACTTGGTGAGCGGCCGGTAGTGTGGTTTCTCTGCCCAGCCGTCGGCAGTGTTGCGCAGCATCGGTTCGGCCGACAGCACTTCGAGCATCTGCTCGGCGTAAGGCTGCCAGTCGGTGGCGCAATGCAGGTAGCCGCCAGGCTTCAGCCGATCGGCCAGCTTGGCCACCAGCGGCGACTGAATCAGCCGGCGCTTGTTGTGGCGCTTCTTGTGCCACGGGTCGGGGAAGAAGATGTGCACGCCGGCCAGCGTGCCGGCCGGAAGCATGTGGTCGAGCACGTCGACTGCGTCGTGCGCGCAGATGCGGATGTTGGTCAGGCCCTGTTCACCGATGCGCTTGAGCAGCGCGCCGACGCCGGGCTCGTGCACCTCGCAGCACAGAAAGTTCGTCTCGGGCATCACGGCGGCGATGTGCGCCGTGGCTTCGCCCATGCCGAAGCCGATCTCGAGCACGGTGGGCGCCTCGCGGCCGAAGGTGGCGGTGACGTCGAGTGGCTCGGCGCGGTAGGGCAGCAGGTAGGTCGGGCCGAGTTCGTCGTAGGCGCGTTGCTGGCCGTCGGTGGTGCGGCCGCCGCGCTTGACGAAGCTCTTGAGGCGCTGGCCGTAGCGTGGGTTGGTCGCCGCCGGGTCGGCGGCCTCGGCAGGGTCGGTGGGGCCCGGTAGGTCGGGAGGAAGGTCGGTCGCGGGCAGGTTTGTCACGGGCGCGAATTGTAGAGATCGCGCCAGGCGGCCACCCAGCCGGCCAGGGCGTCGGGAATGTGCGTGGCATCGTTCGGCGGCAGCCCGAGGGTGCGCGCGGCCCGCGACAGCTCGGCCAGCGCCTGCTGCGGCGTGCTGGTGTCGAAGGCCGCCGCGCCGTGCTGCTTCGACAGCTTTTCACCGTCGGCACCGCGGACCAGCGGGGTGTGCAGGTAGCGCGGGGTCGGCAGCCCGAGCGCGCGCTGCAACAGGATCTGGCGGGCGGTGTTGTCGGTGAGGTCCGCGCCGCGCACCACGTCGGTGACCTGTTGCTCGGCATCGTCGATCACCACCCGCAGCTGGTACGACCAGGGCCCGTCGGCGCGGCGCAGCACGAAGTCACCCACCTCCGCTGCGACCTGCTGCGACTGCGGGCCGAGCCGCCGGTCGTTCCAGCGCACGAGGCCGGGCTCGAAGGCTTCGGTGGCGAAGCGCCAGGCCCGCGCGGGCTTGCCATGCAAGCCGTCGCGGCAGGTGCCGGGGTAGACACGCTCGCTGTGGCGGGTATGCGGCACGCCGCGCCGTGCCAGCGCCAGGTCGATCTCGGCGCGCGTGCAGCCGCACGGGTAGGCCAGGCCGACGGCGATCAGGCGATCGAGCGCGACGGCGTAGCGGTCCCCACGGGCCGTCTGCCAGACCGGCACGTCGTCGGGGTGCAGGCCGCACGCGGCGAGTTGCCGCAGGATCTCGTCGCCCAGGCCCTGCAGGCAGCGCTCGGTGTCGCCATCTTCGATGCGCACCAGCCAGCGCGCCTGCGGGCCGCGTGCCCGCACGTCGAGCCAGCTGGCCAGCGCCGCCACCAGCGAGCCCGCGTGCAGCGGCCCGGTGGGCGAGGGCGCGAAACGGCCGGTCGGCGTCACGCCACCCGTCACACCACAGCGAGGGCCAGCGACAGGCCGGACAGGAAGGCGTCTTCGACGCGGTGGCCCATGCACCAGTCGCCAGCCAAGCCGATGCGTGCCTTGGCATCCCACAGATGCGGCTTGCCCAGCGGGGCCTGGGTCTGCGCTTCGGGCCAGCAGCGGGCGCGGGCGTAGTTGGGCGTGGCATGGATGCCGGTGATCTCGGCGAAGGCGCGCAGCAGCTTGGCCTCGACGCGGGGGGCGTCGTCGCGCAGGTGTTCCTGCGACCAGATCGGGCTGGCCTGCAGTGTCCAGCGCTCGACCGGGTCGCGGCCGGGCTTGGACGATTCGCGCGCCAGCCAGGCGACGCGATGGTGCGTGCTGCGCGCGGCGTTCCACTGCGGGCCCAGGTGCGACATGGTCGGCTGGTTGGCCTGCGGGAAGGCGATCATCAGCGTCCAGCAGGGCGAGGCATGCACCTTGGCGATGTTGCGTTCGAGCGAGGGCGAGACCTTGCTGCGGCCCAGCAGCAGCCGCGCGCGCGCTGGCGGGATGGCCAGCAGCACGGCGTCGAAACCGGAATGGACCGGCACGCCGCTGCCGCCTTCGGTGTGCAGCTGCCAGCGGCGGCGGTCGAGCGCATCCGGCTCGATCTGCGTCACCTGCACGCCGGTCACCAGGCTGTCGCCCAGCGGCTTGGCCCAGGCCGCCACCACCGCGTCCATGCCGGGCTGGGCCACGTAGTGCGGTTCGAGCGAGGGCAATGCGGCTTCGGCCACGCGGCCGTGCGGGTCGAGCACGCGCACGAGGTTGGCGCTCCAGGGGCGGCAAAGCTTGGGCACGGTCTGCAGCGCGAGGGCGAAGCGCTCGTCGCGCACGGTGAAGTACTGGGCGCCGCTGTCGAAGCGGCCGAAGGCGGTCGACTCGCTGGCCATGCGGCCGCCCGCGCCGTCTTCGGCCTCGAACACGGTGACCTGGTGGCCGGCCTGCACCAGCGTGCGCGCGCAGGCGATGCCCGCCATGCCGGCGCCCACGATCGCGAAATGCTTCGGCGCCGGGCTGGGGGTTCGGTGACGGTCGGTCGGTGCGGACGTGTTCATGACGGGTCTCTTTCTTCGAATGGCGAGCAGGGCGGAATGGCTGTCGACTCTACCTCGGCTTTCAGCGGCCCCGGTGTTGCTCGAGCAGCGCGCGGCGCGTGCCTTCATGCTCGAACTGCGCAAGCCACCATTCGAGCGCGCGGCCCGGTCGGGCCGCGGAGCGCACCCGCCAGGCCAGGTGCATCTGGCCCACCGGGCGCACGCGTTCGGTCTGCAGCTCGACCAGGTGGCCGGCCTCGATGTACGGCCGTGCCAGCGCCTCCGGCAGGAAGCCGCTGCCCAGGCCGTGCAGCTGGGCGGCCAGCTTGGCCTGCATCGTCGGCACGGTGAGCACGTCCTGCCCGCCGATCAGGTTGACGTTCATCGTCGGCCCGGCCCGCGAGGAGTCGGCAGCGGCCACGGCGCGGTGGTTGCGCAGCGTGGCATCGCTCAACGGCTGCGGCAGCCGGGCGAGCGGGTGGTGGGGCGCCACCGCGTAGACGAAGCGCAACTCGCCCAGTGGCCGGGTGCGGATGCCGGGCGCGGTGAAGCCGAGGCTCTGCGCGTCGAGCACCGAGCCCACGGCCAGGTCGGCTTCGCCACTGGCCAGCGCTTCGATGGTGCCGAGCAGCGTTTCGTCGCGCAGCTTCAGGCGCGTCGGCGGTTCCAGCGCATAGAAGGCGCCGACCAGGTCGAGCATCGGGTCGCGGGCGATCACGCTGTCCATCGCGATGGTGAAGAGCGGTTCCCAGCCGGTGGCCACGCGCTTCACGCGGTTGGCCACCGCCTCGAGGTCGGCCAGCAGCCGCGGGGCTTCGCGCAGCAGCTCGGCACCCGCTTCGGTCAGCCGTGCCTGGCGCGCGCTGCGGTCGAACAGCAGCACGTCGAGCGCGTCCTCGATCTGCCGCACCCGGTAGCTCAGGGCGCTGGGCACCATGTCCATCGCGCGCGCGGCGCCGGCGAAACTGCCTGCGCGCACCACCGTCTGGAGCATGGCGAGGGCGTCGGGGGTCAGCACGTCGCGGGCGCTGGGCATGGCGATCCTTCATTCAAAAAAACTGAATGATGCCATCAAAAGTGGACGGCTTTCAGCCGGGTCGGACGCCCTAAAGTTCTCTACATCCGCTGCACACACGGTGCGGCATCTGAAGGGCCCCGAGGGGCCAAGGAGTTCAACGATGTTGACGATTCGTAAATCCCAGGAACGTGGCTACGCCGATCACGGCTGGCTCAAGTCTTTTCACAGCTTCTCTTTCGCCGGCTACTACGACCCGGCCCACATGGGCTACGGCAACCTGCGCGTGATCAATGAAGACCGCGTCGCGGCCGGTGCGGGTTTCGGCACGCACGGCCACAAGGACATGGAGATCATCAGCTACGTGCTGTCGGGCGAACTGGCGCACAAGGACAGCATGGGCAATGTCGAGAGCATCCCGCCCGGCGACGTCCAGCGCATGAGCGCGGGCCGCGGCGTGATGCACAGCGAGTTCAACCACAAGGCCGACCAGACCACGCACTTCCTGCAGATCTGGATCCAGCCGAACGTGAAGGGCATCGAGCCGGGCTACGAGCAGAAGCAGTTCGGCGCGGCCGACAAGCGCGGACGCCTGCGCCTGGTGGCCTCGCCGGACGGCAGCGACGGCTCGGTGACGGTGCATGCCGACGCCCGGCTGTACGCCGGGCTGCTCGACGGCGACGAGAAGGCATCGCTGACGCTCGACCCGGCGCGCAAGAGCTATGTGCATCTGGTGCGCGGCGAGCTCGAAGTCAATGGCGCGAAGCTGGTGACTGGCGACGCCGCGATGCTCGAAGGCGAGACGCAGCTGGCACTGACCGCTGGCAACGACGCCGAAGTGCTGGTGTTCGACCTGGCCGCCTGATGTTCCCGCCGCTGCCCTTGGGCAGCGGCTTTTTCTGTCCGGCTGCCTTCTGGCAGCGTTTTTCTTGTTCTTCTTTTCAATCCACTGAGGAGTTTCCATGTCCACCATCACCACCAACCGCGCCGCAGGCGTCACCACGACCGGTAGCCAGGATGTCGTCGCCCTGATCGGGCGCGTGCTGATCGCCGCGCTGTTTATTCCGGCCGGCTTCGGCAAGCTCATGGGCTTTGCCGGCACCGTCGGCTACATCGGCTCGGTCGGGCTGCCGCTGCCGCAGGTGGCTGCCGCGCTGGCCATCCTGGTCGAACTCGGCCTCGGCATCATGCTGCTGGTCGGCTTCAAGACGCGCTGGGCCGCCCTGGGCATCGCGCTGTTCACGCTGGTCGCCACCTTCGCCTTCCACAACTACTGGGCCATGCCGGCCGACAAGGCCTTCGTCAACCAGCTCATGTTCTTCAAGAACATTGCAGTGATTGGCGGCCTGCTCACCGTCTGGGCCTTCGGTCCCGGCCGCCTGAGCGTCGACAAGCGCTGAGCGCCGAATTCCCCCTGAATCCCTGACGAAAGAAAATTCACACCATGTCCAAGATCGCCATCGTCTTTCATTCCGGCTACGGCCACACGCAGCGCGTCGCGCAGGCCGTCGCCGACGGCGCGGGTGCCGAACTGATCACCATCGATGCCGACGGCAACCTGCCTGAAGGCGGCTGGGAAACGCTGAACGCAGCCGACGCCATCATCTTCGGCTCGCCCACCTACATGGGCGGCGCCAGCTGGCAGTTCAAGAAGTTCGCGGACGCCTCGTCCAAGGTCTGGTTCACCCGCGGCTGGCAGGACAAAGTGTTCGGCGGCTTCACCAACAGCGCCAGCTTCAATGGCGACAAGCAGGTCACGTTGCAGTACCTGAACACGCTGGCATCGCAGCATGGCGGCCTGTGGGTCAGCCTGGGTCTGCCGCCGGCCAACACCAAGGCCGCCACGCGCAACGACGTGAACAACCTGGGCGGCTCGGTCGGCCTGCTGGTGCAGTCGCCGTCGGACGCCAGCGCCGCCGAAGTGCCGCAGGGCGACCTCGACACCGCGAAGCTCTACGGTGCGCGCGTGGCCGCCATCGCGGCTAAGCTGCACGGCTGATCCACACCTGAAGCGCGGCCCGGAGCCGCGCCGCCCCACGATGAACGAACTGCTCGTCCTCCAGCCCAACGACAAGGACCTCGGTGGTGGCTTCAAGGTCCGGCGCTTGCTGCCGGCCGCGAAGCGACGTTCGGTGGGGCCCTTCGTGTTCTTCGATCACTTCGGCCCGGCCACGGAGACACCCGGCAACGCGCACGACGTGCGGCCGCATCCGCACATCGGCCTGGCCACGGTCACCTATCTGTTCGAGGGCGCGATGATGCATCGCGACAGCCTCGGCAGCGTGCAGGAGATCCTGCCGGGCGCCATCAACTGGATGACCGCCGGGCGCGGCATCGTGCATTCCGAGCGCAAGCCCGAGCGCCTCATGGGCGCCGAGTACGTCAACCACGGTCTGCAACTGTGGGCGGCACTGCCGCAGGCCTTCGAGGAGGTCGAGCCCAGCTTCGCGCACACGGCGTCGAGCGACATCCCCGAGCGCGACGAACAGGGCGCAGAGGTGCGCGTGCTGATCGGCGAAGCCTTCGGCACGGTCTCTCCAGTCAAGACCTTCGCCCCCACGGTCTATCTCGATATCGCCTTGCAGGCTGGATCGACCTTCGTGCTGCCAGCGCTGGCAGCCGAACTCGCGGTCTATGCCGTGGACGGCAGCCTCGCCATCGACGGCACGCCGATCGACGTCCACACCATGGTGGCGCTGCCGGACGGGCAGGGCGCCACGCTAACGGCCGCGCAAGCCGTGCGGCTGGTGGTGATCGGCGGTGCGCCGCTCGACGGGCCGCGCTTCATCACCTGGAACTTCGTCTCGAGCCGGCGCGAACGCATCCTGCAGGCCGGCGACGATTGGGCCGCGCAGCGCATGGGCCAGGTGCCTGGCGAGACTGAATTCATCCCGCTGCCGGGCCACCCCTTCAAGGTGCAGAGCCCGACGCCGGACGCGGGCACCACGCCGGTCTGAGCCGGCGCGCTCAGGCCTTGCGGGCCAGGTCCGGGTCTTCGGCGGCGCGGGCGCTGGCGGCGTTGCCGGTCGCGCTCAGGTCGGGCGCCAGCGTGCGGCGGCCGTCGAACACGAAGCAGTCGCCGCGGTAGTGCGCGCCGCCGACGTCCTCGAAGTACTTGAGGATGCCGCCTTCGAGCTGCAGCACGTTCTCCACACCAGCCTCGCGCATCAGGATCGCCGCCTTCTCGCAGCGGATGCCGCCGGTGCAGAAGCTCACCACCGTCTTGCCGGCCAGCTCGTTCTTGTGCGCCAGCAGGGCGGGCGGGAATTCGGTGAACTTCGAGATGCGCCAGTCGATGGCGCCTTCGAAGGTGCCATGGTCGACCTCGAAGGCGTTGCGCGTGTCGAGCAGGGCGATCGGCTGGCCTGCGTCGTCGTGGCCCTGGTCAAGCCAGCGCTTGAGCGTGGTGGCCTCGACCCCCGGTGCGCGGCCGGCCGCCGGCTGGATCGCCGGATGGTCCATGCGGATGATCTCGCGCTTGACCTTCACCAGCATCCGGCGGAAGGGCTGCGAGGCCGACCAGCTTTCCTTGGTGTCGAGCGTGGCGAAGCGCGGGTCGGCGCGCAGTTCTGCGACAAAGCCGCGAACCTCGTCCGGTGCGCCCGCGAGAAAGAGGTTGATGCCTTCGGGCGCCACGAGGATGGTGCCCATGAGCTGGCGCGCCCGGGCGCTGTCGAGCAGCGTGAGGCGCAGGGTGGCGGGGTCTTCGATGGCGCTGAAGAGATAGGCGGCGATGTTGAGGATGGGAAGCACGGGCGCAATTGTAAAAGTGCGCGCGCCGGCCGGCCGCGGCGGCAATGACCTTCGGTTTGATGCGGCGCAAGGCACGGCGCGATCGATCGGCCTAGCATGCAGCACGACCATCCCACGGCCTCCGCCTCTTTCCTCACGGAACCCCCGAATGAGCATCCGCCTGGCCATCCCCGACGCCCTTCGCCTTGTCGAACAGCTCCTGTGCAAGCAAAAGGTGCCCGACGACATCGCGCGCGATGTGGCCGAGCATCTGATCGAGTCCGACCGCGTGGGCTACGCGAGCCACGGCATTTCCATCCTGCCGGGTTATGCCAAGGCGCTGGCCGACGGCCAACTCGACGGCGCGGCCCGGCCCGAACTGCTGGCTGACCGCGGCGCCTTCCAGGCCTGGCACGGCCACCACGGCTTCGGCCAGCACGTGGGAAAGCAGGTGATGGCGTCCGCCATCGATGCGGCGCGCCGTCACGGGCATTGCATCGTCACGCTGCGCGACAGCCACCACCTGGGTCGCATGGGTCATTACGGCGAGCAGGTGGCCGCTGCCGGCATGGTGCTGGCCGCCTTCACCAACGTGACCAATCGACCGCCGATGGTCGCGCCTTTCGGCGGTGCCGAGGCCCGGCTCACGACCAACCCGCTGTGCTTCGCCAGCCCGCTGCCGGACGGACGGCCGCCGCTGATCGTCGACATGGCGACCAGCGCCATCGCGTTCAACAAGGCGCGCGTGCTGGCCGACGCCGGCGAGTCGGCGCCGGCGGGCGCGCTGATCGACGCGCAGGGGCAGCCGACCTGCGACCCCGCAGTGATGTTCGCCAAGCCGCCCGGGGCGCTGTTGCCCTTCGGCGCGCACAAGGGCTATGCGCTGGGGGTGGTGGCCGAACTGCTGGCCGGCGTGCTGTCGGGCGGCGGCACGATCCAGCCCGAGAACCCGCGCGCCGGCCTGGCCACCAACAACCTGTTCGCGCTGGTATTCGATCCCGCGTCGGCCGGCGCGCCGGCCTGGCAGACGCACGAGGCCGGCGCCTTCATCGACTACCTGCTGTCGTGTCCGCCGCAGCCCGGCGGCGAGGGCGTGCAGTACCCGGGCGAGTACGAGGCGCGCAACCGCGAGCGGCATGCCACGCACATCGAGCTGGGCGAGGGGAGCTGGAAGGCGCTGGCGGATCTGGCGGCCCGGTTGGGCATCGACGGCGCGCGCTGATCGGCGCCACGCCGGGAGCGCGTGCTTTCAGTAGCCTTCGGTCGGGACGGCGAAACCGGTTCTGACCGCGTGGTCGACCAGGCCGTGCGTCTTGCGTGCGAGACGCCACCAGCCGAGCGCGACCAGCGCCGCTGCCGCAGTGAGCGGCAGTGCCATCGGGTCGTAGAGCGCGGCCCAGACCGTCAGCCCGCCGAAGAGGGCCCAGACGATGGCGGCGCATTCGGCGGTGTTCTCCCGCATCAGCAGGAACGCGACGGACTTCGGATCGCCGTGCGCGCAGAACAACCCATAGACGAAAGCCAGCACGGCGGTGCAGCCGATGCCGAGCAACTCGAGCCCCAGCACCGGTGCGGAGGTGTCGTCTGCGGTGCGCAGGAGCGTGTGCATCGCGATGCACACCGCCAGGGCGCCACCGACGTGGAGTGCGAAGGTTCGCAGCAGCCAATAGCACCGTACGAGCATCGCCTGTTCCTGGTGGGTTGAACGGCGCCGACTCGCAGCGCCCATCGCATCGCAGCGCCGAGAAAATGCCTCGGCGTGCCGTTGATTCTGGATGGCTTTGCTCGGGCGTGCGGCCCTCCTTCGGCATAAGTTCACGCCCCCCGGGGGTATCGCTTTCGACCGATGCGAAATGGCGACGCCGCGCTCGGCAAGGGCAATCACAGCACGGCCCTAACACAGGCCGGCGCACGCCGCTGGGGCGGCCGGCTTCCTACAATGACCCGATGTTCGTGCATCTGCGTCTCCACACCGAATTCTCCGTCGTCGACGGCACCAACCGCATCGACGAAGTCGTCGCGGCCGCCAAGGCCGACCGCCAGCCCGCGCTGGCCATCACCGACCTGAACAATCTGTTCGGCGGCGTCAAGTTCTACAAGGAAGCGCGCGGTGCCGGCGTCAAGCCGGTGCTGGGCACAGAAGTCTTTGTCGACGGGCTCGGCGAGCCCGGCGTGCTCACTCGCATCATCCTGCTGGTGCAGAACACCGAGGGCTATCTGCACCTGTCGGAGTTGCTGGCACGCGCCTGGACGCAGAACGTCAGCCGTGGGCAGGCGCAGCCGGCCTGCAAGCTGGCGTGGCTGCAGGAACTCAACGGCGGGCTGATCGCGCTGTCGGGTGCGCAGGCCGGCCCGCTGGGCGCTGCGCTGCTGCAGGGCCAGGCCGAGCGCGCGGCCGAGGTGGCGCTGCAGCTGGCCGGCCTGTTTCCGCACCGCTTCTATATCGAGCTGCAGCGCGCCGGCCGGCCGGAAGACGAGCCGCACGTGATCGCCGCAGTGCAACTGGCGGCCCGGCTCAAGCTGCCGGTGGTGGCCACCCACCCGGTGCAGTTCGCCACCGCCGAGGACTACGAGGCGCACGAGGCACGCGTCTGCATTTCCGAGGGCGAGATCCTGGGCAACCCGCGGCGTGTGCGCAAGTTCACGCGCGATCAGTACTTCAAGTCGGCTGCCGAGATGGAGGCACTCTTCGCCGACGTGCCGAGCGCCATCGCCAACACGGTCGAGATCGCCAAGCGCTGCAACCTGACGCTGGTGCTTGGCAAGCCGCAGCTGCCGGACTTTCCGACGCCGCTGGTCGACGGCGTGCGCATGCCGATCGACGCGTTCTTCCGCGTCGAATCGTACGAAGGCCTCGAGGTGCGTCTGGCGCATCTTTATCCGGATGTCGCCAAGCGCGACGCCGAGCGGCCCCGCTATGTCGAGCGGCTCGAATTCGAGATCAACACGATCCTGAAGATGGGCTTCCCCGGCTACTTCCTGATCGTGGGCGACTTCATCAAGTGGGCCAAGGGCAACGGCTGTCCGGTCGGCCCGGGCCGGGGCTCGGGCGCCGGCTCGCTGGTGGCCTATGCGCTGAAGATCACCGACCTCGACCCGCTCGAATACAACCTGCTGTTCGAACGTTTCCTGAACCCCGAACGCGTGTCGATGCCCGACTTCGACATCGACTTCTGCCAGGGCAATCGCGACCGCGTGATCGACTACGTGAAGGACAAGTACGGCCGCGACGCCGTCAGCCAGATCGCCACCTTTGGCACCATGGCCGCGCGCGCCGCCATCCGTGACGTGGGGCGTGTGCTGGACATGAGCTACATGTTCTGCGACGGCATCAGCAAGCTGATCCCGAACAAGCCGGGCAAGCCGGTGACCATCCAGTACCCGCCGGCCAACCTGTCGGAAGCCGACAAGGAGAAGTACGCGATCGCCGCCGAACCGCTGCTGGCCGCGCGCATCGAGAAGGAAGAGGAAGTGCGCATGCTGGTCGAGCTCGCGCAGAAGCTCGAAGGCATGACCCGCAACATCGGCATGCACGCGGGCGGCGTGCTCATTGCCCCGGGCAAGCTCACCGACTTCACGCCGCTCTACCAGCAGCCGGGCAGCGACTCGGCCGTGAGCCAGTACGACAAGGACGACGTGGAGGCCGTGGGCCTGGTGAAGTTCGACTTCCTGGGCCTGGCCACGCTGACCATCCTGGAGATCGCGCGCGAGTTCATCGCCAAGCGCCACAAGGGCCAGGAAGACTTCGCCTTCGAGAACATCAAGCTCGACGACGTGCCGACCTACCGGCTGTTCTCCGACGGCAAGACCGAGGCCGTGTTCCAGTTCGAATCGCGCGGCATGCAGGGCATGCTGAAGGACGCGCGGCCCACGCGCCTGGAAGACTTGATCGCGCTGAACGCGTTGTACCGTCCCGGCCCGATGGACCTGATCCCCAGCTTCGTGGCGCGCAAGCACGGCCGCGAAGAGGTGGAGTACCCGCACCCGGCCGTGGCCGAGATGCTGTCCGAGACCTACGGGATCATGGTCTACCAGGAACAGGTGATGCAGACCGCGCAGATCCTGGGCGGCTACAGCCTGGGCGGCGCCGACCTGCTGCGCCGCGCGATGGGCAAGAAGAAGGCCGAGGAAATGGCCGAGCACCGCGAGAAGTTCCGCGCCGGTGCGCTTGCGACCCACGGCATCGTCCAGACGAAGGCCGACGAGATCTTCGACCTGATGGAGAAGTTCGCGGGCTACGGCTTCAACAAGTCGCACGCCGCCGCCTACTCGCTGCTGGCGTACCACACGGGCTGGTTGAAAGTCCATTACACGGCGGAGTTCTACTGCGCGAACATGACCGTGGAAATGGACGACACCGACAAGCTGAAGGTGCTGTTCGAGGACGCGGTCAAGAACTTCGGCATGACCTTCGAGCCGCCGGACGTGAACCGTGGCCGCTACCGCTTCGAGCCGGTCACCGACAAGGTGATCCGCTATGGGCTGGGCGCGGTCAAGGGCACCGGGCAACTGGCGGTGGAGGCCATCGTCAAGGCGCGGGAAGAGGGTGGTCCCTTCACCAGCCTGTTCAACTTCTGCGTGCGCATCGACCGCCAGCGCATCAACAAGCGCACGGTCGAGGCGCTGATCAAGGCCGGCGCCTTCGACGCCATCCAGCAGAACCGCGCATCGCTGGTCGCGTCGATCGACCGTGCCTTCGACTTCGCCGCAGCGACCGATGCCAACGCCGCCCAGGTCGACATCTTCGGCGACTGCGAGCACGGGTCTGCCGCGCAGGAGCCCGACCTGGTCGAGGCCACGCCCTGGGGCGTGAAGGAGCGGCTGACCTACGAGAAGACCGCCGTCGGCTTCTACCTGTCAGGCCACCTGTTCGACGAGGTGGCGCGCGAGGTGCGGCGCTTCTGCAAGCGGCCGATCGACGAGCTGCTCGATGGGCGGGAGCAGCAGGTGATCGCCGGCATCGTGAGCGACCTGCGCGTCATCAACGGGCAGCGCGGCCGGCTGGCGATCTTCAAGCTCGACGACAAGTCGGATTCGATCGAGGCGACGGCCGACCAGGCCGTGCTGGACGCCAACCGCAACACGCTCAAGGACGACGAACTCGTCATCGTCAGCGGGCGGCTGCAGCCCGGCCGCGGCGGCTTCGAGGCGCGCTTTCAGGTGCAGCAGGTCTGGGACCTGGCCGCGGCGCGCTGCCGCTTCGGCAAGTTCCTGCGGGTGGCGGTCAACGGCAAGGCGCCGGACATCGCCCGGCTGGTGAAGGACTTCCCGCCGCGCGTGGAGGTGAGCGAGGCGGGCGAGTTGCGCAACGGGCTGCCCGTGCGCCTTTCGCTGGCGCGCAACGGCGCGCAGGTGGAGCTGCAGCTGGGCGACAGCGCCAAGTTTTTCCCCACGGACGCGGCGCTGGCCAGCTGGACCGCGCAGGCCGAGGCCGGGAAGGCGGCCGTCATCTACGACTGAGGGCTGTCGACAGGCCTGCGGCCTTGTGCGGCTCAATAAAAAGTATTACATTCGTCGCCCGTTGTAACAGGGCAGCCGCTGCCGCGAGAGGACGTCCATGCAGTGTTTCGAAGACAGCCCCGTGCTCGACCAGCTGGACCGGGAGGCCTTCAAGTTCAAGCACAAGCTCATGGGGCATCCGGCACTGAGCCTGGACAACCTGCAGCGGGTGATTCCGTCGCTTCCCAAGGAACGCGTCATGTACTCCAAGGCGCTTCTGCAGAAGGGCGATGACTTCGAAGCGACCTTCAAGCAGCGCCCGGCCGACCGCACGGTCGAGCAAACCATCGAGAGCATCCGCGTGAGCGACGGCTATGTGATGGTGCAGGGGCCGGAGATCGACCCGTCGTTCGCGCCGCTGCACCGGGAACTGCTCGCCGATGTGCAGACCCTGATGCGCCGCCGCGGCGTGGGCACCGAGGCGATCGACCCCCAGCTCTACCTGTTCATCGCGTCGCCCAACGCCGTCACGCCCTTCCACATCGATCGCTACTCGACCTTTCTGATGCAGTTCCGCGGCAGCAAGGAAGTCACGGTGTTCCCGCAGTGGGACGAGCGCGTGGTGCCGTCGGTCAGCCGCGAGGCCTATGTGGCCTATGCAAATTCCCGCCTGTCATGGTCGCCCGAGGCCGATGCGCTGGGCACCAAGTACCAGTTCGCCCCGGGCGAGGCGATCCATATCCCCTTCGTCGCCGGCCACCATGTGCGCAATGGCGGGGACGATGTGTCGATCTCGATGTCGATCATCTTCAATACCGCGCAGAGCATGGCCTGGCGCCGCGCGCTGAGCTTCAACCATGCGTCGCGCCGGGTGCTGGGCCGCTTCGGCATCGCGCCCTCGCCGGTCGGCCGCAGCCCGCTGCGCGACAGCGCCAAGGCGCAGATCTGGGATGCGGTGGCCAAGGTGAAAAGCGCCCGCCGCTGACCTGCACGGGCGCTGCAGGCCGGCTCAGCGTTTGGGCTTGAGTTCCACGATGAGTATCGGCGGAACGCGGCCGTCGACGTCGCGCGGCAACCGCTCGGTTTTCTGCAGGGCGCGCAGGGCGGCCTGGTCCCAGGCAGGCAGGCCGCTCGACTGGACCAGCCGCGGTGTGCCGACGATGGTGCCGTCGGGTGCCAGGCGCACTTCGAATTCCGCCCCCGGATTGCCGCTGACCAGGTCGGCATCGGGGAACACCACGTTCGGCCGGACGGCAGCGGCCACCTTGCCGCCATAGCTGCCCGACGGGCCGGAGGACTTGAGCGCAGTGCCCGTGGCGCTCTCGTTGCCGCTGGCGCCGGCCAGGCCCTGCATGCGCTTGAGGGTGGCGGCACGGTCGGCGGCCGCCTGCTTGGCATCCGCTTCCTTCTTCTTGGCGGCTTCGGCCTGCTGCTGCTGCTGCTGCTGCTTGGCTTCGGCTTCCTTCTTCTTGCGCGCGTCGAGCTGGGCCTTTTCCTTGGCCTCCTGGCGATCCTCGGCCTCTTCCTCGGCGCGGCGCTTGGCCTCGAGTTCCTTCTTCTCCTGGGCCGCCTTGCGGGCGGCCTCGGCCTTCGCCTGCTGCTGCTTGGCCTGTTCCAGTTCGCGCTCGCGTTCCTTCTGCTCCTTGAGCTTCTTCTCGCGCTCGAGCGCGATGTCGGGCTCGCGTGGCGGCGGCGGTTCGGGCGCGCGCACCTGCGGGGCCGGTGGGGGCGGAGGCGGCGGTGGGGGAGGTGCCGGGGTGGGCGCGGGCGCCGGGGCCGGGGTCGGCGCCGGGGGCTGGGAGAGGCGCGGCGCGGCCTGCTGCACGGTGGTCGACCAGATCTCGGCTTCGACCGCATCGCTTTCCGGATCGCGCTTCCAGTGCACGCCCCAGGTCAGCGCAGCGATCAGCACCACGTGCGCGACAAGCGCGAGCGCAACGGCACGCGGCGTGCCGCGTGTCGGTGGGGGAGCGAACTCGGGGCGATCTGCTGCGAGCGACATGCCTTACTTCGCGCCCGTCGTCGTCACCGAGAGGCCGACGCGCTCGACGCCGGCGCGCTTGAGCTCGTTCATGGCCTTCACGACCGTCTCGTACTTGACCGACTTGTCGGCGCTGATGACCACGGGGCGCTGGGCGTCACCGCCCTGCGCGGTCTTCACGGCAGAACCGATCTGGGTGAAGGGCACGTTGGTGCCGCCGGTGCCGGTCGAGGGGTCCTTCTTGACCTGGATCTCGTCGTCGGTCTTGATGACGATCTCGATCGGCTTGTCGGGCTGCTTGTTGGCACGGTCGACGCTGGGCAGGTTGATCACGCTCGGCGTGATGAGGGGCGCGGTGACCATGAAGATGATCAGCAGCACCAGCATCACGTCGATGAACGGGACCATGTTGATCTCGTTGATCGTGCGGCGGCCGCGGCCGCGGGAGGAAACGGATGCCATCGGGTCGGGTCCTTGTGCGTGCGTGCGGGCGTTCGCTCAGCGACCGGTGGCCGAGCCCTGCGACGAAACATGCGTCGACAGGTTGCGCTGCAGGATGTTGGAGAACTCTTCGGTGAAGGTCTCCAGCGCGATGGCGATCTTGTCGATCTCGCGGGCGAAGCGGTTGTAGCTCACGACCGCGGGAATGGCCGAGAACAGGCCGATGGCGGTGGCGACCAGCGCCTCGGCGATGCCGGGGGCCACGGTGGCGAGCGTCACCTGGGCGAGCGCGGCCAGGCCGGTGAAGGCATGCATGATCCCCCAGACCGTGCCGAACAGGCCGACGTACGGCGACACCGAGCCAACGGTCGCCAGGAAGGACAGGTTGGATTCGGCCACATCCATCTCGCGCTGGAAGCTGGCGCGCATCGCGCGGCGGGCGCCGTCGAGCAGGGTGGGCGCATCGGAGATGTGGCGTTCGCGCAGCTTCTGGTACTCGCGCATGCCGGAGGCGAAGATGCGTTCCATCGGGCCGGCGAACTTGGCGTTCTGCGCGGCCGACGAGAACAGTTCGTTCAGGCTGGTGCCCGACCAGAACTCGCGCTCGAAGTCGTCGTTGAGCGTGCGCATGCGCTTGAGCGCGAAGTACTTGCGGATGATGGCGGCCCAGCTCGCGATCGAGATGCCGATCAGCAGCGCCACGACCAGTTGCACGACGAAGCTGGCGTGCAGCAGGAGGTTGATGATCGAGAGGTCTTGGTTGTTCATGGCTTCAACGGTTGGGAGATGGAGCTGCATTCGCGCTCGAGGGTTCCCGCGACATCGGCAGGAATGCGCGACGGCCGCATGGTGGCGGCGTCGACCCAGCCGATGCGGATCGTGCCTTCGCACAGCAGCAGGGTCGGCTCGTTCTTGGAGAGCACGCGCTGGGCGATTGTGGCCGACGCGGCGCCGATCTGACGCAGATCGGCCGTAACAAGCAGTTCGTCGTCGAGGCGCGCGGGCCGGTGGTACTTGAGCTGCGTCTCGCTCACGACGAACATGCCGCCGCTGCGTTCGCGCAGCGCGTGTTGCCCGATGCCCAGGGAGCGCAGCCATTCGGTGCGCGCGCGTTCCATGAACTTCAGGTAGTTGGCGTAGAACACGATGCCGCCGGCATCCGTGTCTTCCCAGTAGATGCGGATCGGGAACTGGAAACTCATCCGGCCAGCGTCTTGAGCCGCGCGATCGCTTCCTCGAGGTGCGCCATCGAGCTGGCGGTCGAGAAGCGGACGAAGCGCGCGGTCTCGGCCGTGCCGAAGTCGCGGCCCGGCGTGACGGCCACGTGCGCGCGCTTCATCACCTCGAAGGCGAAGTCCCAGCTGCCCTCGATGCCGAGCCGGCGCGCGAAGGCCGAGCAGTCGGCCCAGGCGTAGAAGGCGCCGTCGGGCACCACGGGCACCGTCAGGCCCAGGGCATTGAGTTGCGGGATGAACCAGTCGCGCCGGGCCTTGAACTCGGCACGGCGGCGTTCGTACTCGGCGATGCTCTCGGCCTCGAAGCAGGCGAGCGCCGCGTACTGCGCGACCGTGCTGGCGCAGATGAACAGGTTCTGTGCGAGCCGCTCGACCGCCGGCACGAGCGCGTCAGGCACCACCAGCCAGCCCAGGCGCCAGCCGGTCATGTTGAAGTACTTGCTGAAGCTGTTGATGCTGATGACCTGGTCGTCAATGGCGAGCGCGGTCTGGCCGAAGCGGTCGTCGTGCGAGAGACCAAGGTAGATCTCGTCGATCAGCGTGATGCCGCCGCGCCTGGACACCACCTCATGGATGCGGCGCAGCTCGTCGGGCGCGATCGAGGTGCCGGTGGGGTTCGATGGCGACGCCAACAGCACGCCGCGCGTCTTGTCGGTCCAGGCGGCCTCGACCTTGTCGGCGCTCAGCTGGAAGCGCTCGGCAGCGGTGGTCGGCACGAGGACGGCGGTGCCCTCGGCAGCGGTCACGAAATGCCGGTTGCAGGGGTAGCTGGGGTCGGGCAGCAGGATCTCGTCGCCGGCTTCGATCAGCGCCAGGCAGGCCAGCTGCAGGGCAGCCGAGGCCCCCGCCGTGATCACGATGCGGCGTGCCGGCACCTCGACGTTGAAGCGCTGGCGGTACCAGTCGCTGATGCGTTCGCGCAGGAGGTCGAGCCCGGTGGCCTGCGTGTATTGCGTCGCGCCGGCGCGCACGGCACGCACAGCCGCTTCCTGCACCAGCGGCGGCGCGGTGAAGTCCGGCTCGCCGATGTTCAGGAAGATCATCGGGCGGTCGGTGGCCGCCACTTCGCGCGCCAGGGCGCCGGCCGCCTTGGCGACCTCCATCACATAGAAGGGTTCGATCTTTTCGGCGCGCGAAGAGATCCTCATGCGCGCGCCTTCCCCGACGCGCGGTCTGCTTCGACCTCCAGGCTGCGCAGCTGCGGTGCCAGGCCGTTGAGCACGGCGTTGACGTACTTGTGGCCGTCGGTGCCGCCGAATTCCTTGGCGAGCTCGATGCATTCGTTGAGCACCACGCGCCATGGCACGTCGAGGCAATGCTTGAACTCGTAGACGCCGATCCACATCACGGCATGTTCGACCGGCGATATCTCGGCGAGCTTGCGGTCGAGCAGCGGCACGATCATCGCGTCGAGTTCGGTCTCTTCACGGATCGAGCCGTGCAGCAGGGCGTCGTAGTGCGCGGCGTCGGCCTTGTGGAAGCCGGCCAGGTCGCGCGTGAAGTGGTCGATGTCGGTCGGGTCGTTGCGGCCCACCAGGTGCTGGTAGAGCGCCTGCAGGGCGAACTCGCGCGAGCGGCTGCGGTTGGACTTCGCCGCGGCTTTGCGGGCGCCGGTGGCGGTCAGGCCGGTGCGGGTCTGGCGCGGCTTGGCGCTGGGTTCTTTGGGGGGGGTATCGGTCATTTGAGCGTTGCCAGGAGGCGCGCCATTTCGACGGCGACCCGGGCCGCGTCGCGACCCTTGTCGGTCTGCCGCGCAACGGCCTGTTCGAGGTTGTCGGTGGTGAGGATCGCGTTGGCGATCGGCAGGTGCGCGTCGAGCGCGACGCGGCTGACGCTCGCGCCGGATTCGTTGGCGACGAGCTCGAAGTGGTAGGTCTCGCCGCGGATGATGCAGCCGAGCGCGACGAGCGCGTGGTAGCCGCCGCGCCGCGCCATCGCCTGCAGCACGATGGGCACTTCGAGGGCCCCCGGCACCTGGACATGGTCGACGTCGCCCTCGGCCACGCCCAGGGCCGCGAGCTCGGCCAGGCAGGCCGAGGCCAGCGCGTCGGTGATGTCGGCGTTGAAACGCGCTTGGACGACGCCGATGCGCAGGCCCTTGCCGTCGAGTGGCGCGTCGGCGCCCTTGTTTGCATGAAGCACGATGTCAGTCCTTGTGGATGTAGCCGGTGATCTCGATGCCGTAGCCGGCCGCCATGCTGGGCATGCGGCGTGGCGTGCCCAGCAATTGCATCTTGTGCACGCCGCATGCGCGCAGGATCTGCGCGCCCACGCCGTAGCTGCGCAGGTCCATGCGGCCGCGCTCGGGCGCCTGCGCGGGGCGCGCGGTGCCGTCGAACTGGGCCAGCAGGTCTTCGCCGGTTTCGCCGCAGTTCAGCAGCACCGCGACGCCCTTGTTCTGTGACGCGATATACGCGAGGCTGGCGTCCAGGCTCCAGGAATGGAGCGAGCGGTTGACCTCGAGCGCATCGAGCACCGACAGCGGCTCATGCACGCGCACGGCGACTGTCTCTTCGGCGCCCCAGCTGCCGCGCACCAGCGCCAGGTGTACGCCGTTGCTGGGCTTGTCCTGGAAAGCGTAAGCGGTGAAGCCGCCCCAAGCCGTCTGGATCTCGCGGCAGCCGACCTTCTGCACCAGCGTTTCGGTGCGGCTGCGGTGCTCGATCAGGGCGGCGATGGTGCCGATCTTCAGGCCATGTTCGGCAGCGAAGATCTGCAGGTCGGGCAGGCGCGCCATCGTGCCGTCCTCGTTCATCACCTCGCAGATCACCGAGGCGGGCGAGCAGCCGGCCATGGCGGCCAGGTCGCAGCCGGCTTCGGTGTGGCCGGCGCGCATCAGCACGCCGCCGTCGACCGCCTGCAGCGGGAAGATGTGGCCTGGCTGCACCAGGTCGGCCGCCACGGCGTCGCTGGCGACGGCCGCCTGCACGGTGCGGGCGCGGTCGGCGGCGGAAATGCCGGTCGTCACGCCTTCGGCGGCTTCGATCGATACCGTGAAGGCGGTCGAATGCTTGGCGCCGTTGCGCGCCACCATCGGCGGCAGGTTCAGCCGCTCGCACATCTCGCGCGACAGGGTCAGGCAGATCAGGCCGCGGGCGTGCCGTGCCATGAAGTTGATCGACTCGGCCGTGATGTGGTCGGCCGCGATGACGATGTCGCCTTCGTTTTCGCGGTCTTCCTCGTCCACCAGGATGACCATGCGGCCGGCGGCGAGCTCGGCCACGATCTCGCTCACGGGCGAGATGGGCGCTGGCGTGCGTCCGTTGCGGGGGCCCGCGATGGGCGTGACGGAAGCGTTCATGGTGTGCTGTCTTTCTGCGGAACGGGGAGGGCGCCGGCCTGGAGCATGCGCTCCACGTAGCGCGCCACGGTGTCGATCTCGAGGTTCACCGCGCTGCCTTCCTTCAAGGTGCCGAGCGAGGTGTTCTCCACCGTGTGGGGGATGAGGTTGATGCTGATCTCGCTGCCGTCGGCGTGGTCGGTCACGGTGTTCACCGTCAGGCTCACACCGTTGATGGTGATCGAGCCCTTGTACGCCAGGAATCGCGCCAGCGCCTGCGGCGCCAGGATGCGCAGTTCCCAGCTTTCGCCGACGGGTGCGAAGCGGGTCACACGGCCGATGCCGTCGACGTGGCCCGAGACGATGTGCCCGCCCAATCGGTCGTTCGCGCGCAGCGCCTTCTCGAGGTTGACCGAGGCGCTTTCCTCGGCGAGACCCGCCGTCTTGTCGAGCGATTCGACCGAGATGTCGATGGTGAACTGCTGCTGCGTCGGGTCGAGCGAGGTGACCGTCATGCAGGCGCCGTTCAGGGCGATGCTGTCGCCGAGGCCGACATCGTCGAGGTAGCCCGGCGGTGCGGCGATGCTGAGGCGCTTGCCGTGGGAGGAGGAGCTTCCGAGGTTGCGTACGGCGGCGATGCGCCCCACGCCGGTGATGATGCCGGTGAACATTCCCGCATTTTCGCAGAGAACGCGGAACGGCTCCCCGAACGCCCGAAGCTCAGAACGAATCGCGTCCCTGCACCCGCGCGAGGATGCGCAGATCGGGGCCGAAACGGTCGATCGAACGGAAGTCGAGGGCAAGGGCCCCGGCCAGCTCGGTCAACGGTCCGCCGGCATACGGCTGGCTCGCCATCCCGAAGCCGTCGCCCAGGAACTTGGGCGCCAGGTACACCAGCAGTTCGTCGACCAGGCCTTCGCGCATGAGCGAACCGTTGAGCTTGTGGCCGGCCTCCACGTGCAACTCGTTGACCTCCCGCACGGCCAGGTCGCGCAGCATGGCGGCCAGGTCGACCTTGCCGTCGGCGTTGGCCAGGGTCGTCACTGTGGCGCCTTTGGCTTCCAGCGCCGCGGCGAGGGCCTCGTCGCGGCGTGCGGCGTAGATCCAGACCTGTCGGCCGGGAATGTCGAACAGCCGGGCGTCGGGTGGCGTTTGCAGCCGGCTGTCGACGATCACCAGGTGCGGTTGGCGGGGCGTTTCGAGCCCGCGCACATCGAGGCGCGGGTTGTCTTCGATCAGCGTGCCGACGCCGGTCAGCACCGCGCTGGCCCGCGCCCGCCAGGCGTGGCCGTCGGCGCGGGCGGCTTCGCCGGTGATCCACTGGCTGGTGCCGTTGGGCAGGGCCGTCCTGCCATCGAGCGATGCCGCCGTTTTCAGGCGGACCCACGGCGTCTTGCGGACCATGCGGCTGAAGAAGCCGATGTTGAGTTCGCGTGACTCGATGGCGCCGGGGCCGACCTCGACGTCGACGCCTGCAGCGCGCAACCGCTCGAAACCCTGGCCCGCCACCAATGGATTCGGGTCGGCGATCGACGCCACGACCCGTCGAATACCGGCGGCGATCAGCGCGTCGCAGCACGGGCCGGTGCGGCCGTGGTGCGCGCAGGGTTCCAGCGTGACGTAGGCGGTCGCGCCTTCGACCGAATGGCCGCGTGCGGCGGCGTCGCGCAATGCCATCACTTCGGCGTGCGGACCACCGACGGGCTGCGTGTGGCCAGTGCCGAGGACGTGGCCGGCGGCGTCGGTGAGGATGCAGCCGACGGCAGGATTCGGAGAAGCTATCTTTTGAGCCTGGACGGCGACCTGCAGGGCCCGATCAATCATTGAACGAGCATAACCGGACCCTCGAAGGCCCTGTGCGCGCTAATGGCCCCAGCATTCATCCGTCGTCGCGGTCGCGTTGGTCACCTCGCGCTCGTTCGCCTGGGTCAAGGTGAAGGTGCCGCATTTGTCGCCCGTCTGCCCGCCTTGAGGCGTTGCATTCAACAGGTAGGCGCTGTCGGAGGCGCTCTCCAGCGAAATGACATAGCGCCTGCCGGGCACACTTTGCAAGGCTGCCGGGAACGCGCTGGCGGCCGGATACACCCCGTTGGCCGTGGCGACCCGTTCAAGCCATTGCGCCGCCTGGAGAAGTCCAGCGCGTGCTTCAGCCCTGTGCCCGCGTCGCACGTACTCCTGATAACTGGGCAGTGCGATGGCCGTCAGGATCCCGATCACGGCCACCACGATCATCACTTCGATCAAGGTGAATCCGAAGGGCGGCGAGGTTCTCCGGCGTGTCATGCGGACGCTGGTCATTGCAGTTGCCTCCAGCTCGGATAGAGCGACACGCGCTTGGGCGGGGTCCTGACGGTCGATGGCTTTCCGTCGGGTCTGACGCCCGTTTCCGTGTTGCCATCTTTGCTTCGGAGCTCGACGCTGAGCGCGGTTTCGATCCTGGAACGAGAGTCGCCAGTCTCGGTGTAGGCATAGATTTTCGAGTCGGGGCGCGCACCGGAAATGGCGTTGAGGGTGGTCACATAGCGTTTGCTGGTGACGGAAGGCGCTTCGCAGGTTTCTTCATCCGGATTCGCAACGCCCTGGCCCGGAATCAGACTCGCAATGTCGACCAGGTCGCCTGCAAACCAAGCGGGATTGTCGACGGCTCGCTCACGGCTGAGGGGAAGGTCCAGGAACCAGCCTCGCCGCGGGGGTGTGCCCCGGTAGTCGACCGCGTTGGCGGAAACGGTCCACAGTGCGCTTTGCGAATCGGTGGTCGTGGCCGTCGAGGTGCCGCTGACGGTTTGCTCGGTCAATACGGTGCGGCCGCCCGTGATGGCGCTCGGAGACGAAAACTTGTCGTAGACCCCGTAGATGGTTTGCCGGCTTGTGTCGCCGCGATCGGCATCGGTGAGGTTTTTCCCCGTCGCGAAAACGATCATGAGTCCACCGTCGGGGTGTGCGATCCAAACGGGAGCCGTCGCGATGGGTTGCCGCTGAGCGGGCTGGGCATCGTTCTGGGCCACATAAAGCGGGGCGCCCGCGAACGCGACGTTCCAGTTGCCGGCGTTGCTGCTGCTCAGATCGAACTTCCACAGGTTGCCGCGCAGATCGCCTGCGTAGACCGCATCGGGCGTGTTGTCGCCATTCAAATCGACAAGGCGAGGTGTGGACAAGCCATTGCCATTGCCACCCGTGCCATCTGCCGTGATCTTGACCAGCTCCTTACCCGCATCGAGATACTGGATCAGCAGTACCGCTTTTTCGCTGCTGCTGTTGTAGCCGTTGCCGATCACCAGCGCCCAGCGACCGTTGTTCATCTTGGTGATCTGCCGAGTGATATTGGTATTGCCGCGCTCTCTTGCGGGCGCCCCCGTGATATGTCCGATATCAGCGTCGAGCGTTCCGCCGGTCTTGTCCAAGACAACCAGCTCGCTCGCGGCAGTGGTGGAAAAGGTGCTCGGTGTCGTGACGTCGAGAACGAAGTAGCCCTTTCCGCCCATCCCAGGAAAGCCAGCCAAATAGGTCCGCCACTTTGTGCTGGCGCCCGTGTAGATGTCCGCAGTGAACGGCGAGCCGTCGACGAAATAGCGGTGCTGGTAGTTCGGCTTTGTCAGTTGCGACAGTGCGCTATGAACACCTTCGGGAACGTACGCCATCAGCTCGCGCCCTGTGGCGGCGTTGAACCCATGAAGCATGCCGTCGTTCGCCCCGACGTAGACCATGGACGCACGCGATGCGTTGTCGGCGCGGAAGGTGGTGTACCCATCTTGGCCATACCCGGCAGCTGGCCGTCCCGCCGTGTACCAGATCTGCGAGTTGACGATGTCTCCGTGCCGGGAGCCACGGGTACGGAACGGTCCCGCGGGCGTGTGCCCCTGTTCGAGCGTTCGGTCACCGCGGAGGTAGGAGAGTCTCGACTGGGCTGTGTCGACGGCCGTCGGGCTGGTGTCCACCACGCCATCGACGGTTGCAAGCGCAGTCTGCTGCTCGGGGGAAAGGTTCGCCCAGGACCACGCGATGCCAGCGGTCGACGGGGCACCGGTTCCTGCGGCCGTTGTTTTGGACGACAGAACCAGTCGTTGCGACGGCCAGTCCGCCGATTCGGCGTCCATCAAGGTCGCGGTCGTGTGCGGCACGGCCGGACTGCCTGACGTGGCCACTGTTTGGCCCCAGAGGCCCTCGGTGACGGTCGTCGCGCCGGCGTTCACGCCAAAGCCTCGGACCTGTCCACTCCAGTCCGTCCCCGTATAGCTGCTTGCAAAAAGGCTGGACCCGACGCGGGAGGACGACGAACTTCCTGCGACCGAAGTGATCGGCGTTGATCTGTCCGCCTGGATGTCGTTCAAGATGTCCTTGAAGGCGGCGGACAACGACGTTGCCGTCGGGGCAGGCACGAATTTGCCACGGCTGTTGAGTGCCATGTGCCACAACTCCGGCATGCGCGTTGTTTCGTTGGCGGTGATGGCGTCGGTCCATGCCGCAGTGCCAGTGACAAGCCCTTCATAGCTGTCCCCCGTCCAGGTATCCGTGCCGAACTTCGGCACCGCAGCGGTGCCGTTCCAGTTGGCGGCTGCATTGAAGCCGACCGTGTAGGTCGTCATGTGCTGCCAGGTGGCGGGGTCGTTGCGCGGGTTCCAGAACTCGGGAAGCGACGTCGCGGAACTTCCGCTCGTGAAACTTTGCTCTCCCTTGCGGACCACCTTCGGCGCGACGTCGTTCGCAATGCCCGGCTGTAAGTCGGTGGCCCAGTAGTGAAACGCAAGGTCGGACAGTGTTGGCAACGGCACCGTGCCGTACGTGCTCCCGAAGAGGGTGCCTCCGAAGTCGTCTCGGTACACCCGAGTTGCCTCTGCGGCCGGGTCGTAAACCGTGCTTCCGTCACCGAGCGTACGTCGGGTGCCATCTGCATTGCCGATCGCACTTGCCGCTGCAGGGTCTGACGCGTTCCATGGCGCGCTGTCGTTCGGACCGCCGTTGCCATTTCCGAAAGGGCTGTTCCACCCACCGTCGGTCATGAACAGGTTGTAGGCCTTTCGACAGCTGAGCATGGGTTCCTGGCGCTCTCCCGGGATGCTGGCCCACGGGCTATTCAAGCCCGGTACTGACTTCAAGTACTCACCAGCGTTGAAGAGCATTCGATGAGAGGGCGTCCCGCTTCGAACGGTGAGCGTGTCGACCCATGTCATGAACCGTCGACGTTGCGCGCCATCGAGAACGCGCAGTTCGTTCTCGTTTTTGCAGTCGCCACCGCTTGGTATTCGGAAGCACCCCGACATCGCTTGCCATGCCAATCGAATCTCGCCGTCGGGAATGTTGGTTGCACTGAAGGTGTCGCGCAGAGCGTCCCTGAGGGTTGCCATTCCGCTGAGCCCCATGCTGCCCGAATCGTCGACGGAAACGATGACATTTGGCGCGGCGGGCTTGAACTTGGTTCCGGCCGGAGCCGTGCTCAGGGTGAGCGGTGCGGCAAGCGTGGCCAGCGGCGCAGCCAGTGCTGCCGCAAGCAAGCTGAGCGCTGACCGTTTGAAGGTCGGGGTTGACTGCATGGTGATCCTCCTGTTTTGTGTCCCTGACTGCGACTCAGGAGTTGAGACGTTTCCAGACAAAAATCGTCTGGACTACCGCTTGTGTTTGCGGGCGAACGCCTTCCGCGATGGCCGTGATTCGATAGACCAGCGGGGTCGTATCGTCTGGCGCGAGGCTTTTTGCCGCACCTCCGCGGGTGCTTGCCGAGTAGTCGTAGGGAAGCAGCTCAACCCAGTACCACGCCTTGTTACGGCTCGGAACGAGCAGAGGGTTGCTGGCGCTCCCAGTCTCGGCGCCGGTGAACTGCCCGTAAGTGGCTGCTTTGGTTTTCATGGCGGCCAAATTCGTGGTGTTTCGCCAGAACTCATTGACTTCGAAGGTTGCGTTCGCTCCAGGAACGCAGACTGCTGCAACGCATGGGGGCTCGCTGCTTCTCAACAATGCGTCCATGTCCCAATACTCATTCATGTCGGCGGGAAAAAACGCCTTATTGGCCGCCACGTCGATGACGCCGAATTCCCTGCAGTGTGTGCTGGAGCAGGGCGCGCCTGAAGTGCTCGACCCCTTGATATCGAGTTCGGCATCTTTGGCCATGGCCTGAGCCGCCTCGAGTGCGCGCTGGTAGTCGCTGTCGACGCCGGAAATCAGTTCATTCAGAAGCGCCGTTCTGGAGCTCCAGAGCACCAGCAGCGTTGTCAAGAGCACCATCACCAAAACCACGAAAAGAGAAATCCCCCTCTGGTTCTGAATCGAAGAAATGGCTTTATATTTCATGGGAGAACGCCAGCTCTGATATCAAATGTGTTTCGGAAAACGATTCGCAACTTATCACCGCGGGCAGTGCTTTCGTTTTTGCAGTTCGTGTAGGTTGCGGCGATGTCCGGCATTCGTTGATCGCCTTTCAATTCAATGCAGACCTCGATGCCGCTGACTGAATTCCAGAGGTTTCCTCCCTCCACGTTTTCCGCGGTCATGATTCGGGTTCCCGAGGCCGACCTCACCCGATACGCCACTTGAAAATCCGTCACATTCGTTGCAATAGCTTGTGTTTCGCCGCTTGGCACTGTGGTGACACATAAGAGTTCATTGCTCGACGCCTTGCGTTTGAATGTTGCATCCATCGTGGTGTTCGCATTAACTACGCTGCCGAGACAACTCCGACGCTGTGTATTCGCCAAGCTTGGTGAAGAGAAGTTGCTCACGGACAGCCGGTCTCCGTCCGCACCATCCGTACCTTTCACGGAAACGCCTTCGCTATCGATTCCCGCATAAGTGGCATCGAATGAATAAAGTCCGTTTGTGTCGCTTCTCTGCGGCTCTTGAGACCCGGCTTGGCGCAGCTGGAGACCAATCACGCGCAAAGCATAGGAGCCTTGTTGCTGCAATTGAGCAATGTCGCCCACCGTCCCCGCGGTGGTGTGCGAGACGGTCAACGTCCCGATCGCTGCCGCGATCACCAGTAATCCCAAGGCGATTCCAACCAACAGCTCGATCAGCGTCAGGCCAAGCTGTCGCGTCGGTCTCGAATGGCGTGGGAGAGTCGCCACCCTCGCGGTCGGCAATGTTTTACGGTTGCACATAGACCAAATGGCAAAGATGCGTTGCGGGGCACTCGATACCCTCGACCACGGCACTTGGAAGAAAGGGTGTTTTGTAGTCGTCCGAATCGCTGGCTTCATTCTTTTTCCATGCCACGATGATTCCGAGTTGTCGGCGATTGCTCGAAGTTGCCTCATCGGTCGATAGGAAGAGGTTTGCCTGGCCCAGCGGGAGTATTTGGGCGACATTTGCTTTCCACTTCGCAAGGTCCCAGTGAGCAAGCTCTTCAGGAACGCAACTTGTCGTCGAGCAATCAACCGTGGGTTGCGGAACCGTAGCCGTGAAGCCGCTGACATACGCGCCAATTTGCGAGTAGCTGCCTGGGTTTGTCTTGATTCGCTCGGAGAAATCCTCGATCAGCCGAACTGCCTGACCCCGTCGGACACCGGTTTGTGTCTCGGCGAGCAGACGCAATTGAACGCCGAGCATTCCTAATACCGCAACCGCAAGGATGGCGATCGAAACAAGCGACTCCAGCAACGTAATACCTCGCTGCCGCGATGGGTTCGAGCTCAACATTGTGTTCCCTCGGCTGTTCTAATTCGACCCCCAGAATTAACGCAGATTTTCAACGAAAAGCGCAGGGGGTCGGATGAGTCGCCCAGTTGAAAGGAGTACGCGCCGAGTCCATTGATCTGTCCCCAGCCGTCAAGCACAACGACGTTCTTGCTGGAGGTAGCCGACACACCTGTAGGCCTATTTGAGGTCTGGATGATCGTATCGCCGGTGTCGAACGAATTATTGCCATTGGCGTCAGAAACGATCATCCAACCGCAATTCC
This sequence comes from Variovorax cryoconiti, assembly GCF_051216395.1. Classification (NCBI taxonomy): domain Bacteria; kingdom Pseudomonadati; phylum Pseudomonadota; class Betaproteobacteria; order Burkholderiales; family Comamonadaceae; genus Variovorax; species Variovorax cryoconiti. The sequence goes on from NZ_JBPJZI010000006.1 coordinate 46,394, forward strand.
AGGCGCCATTGCTTCCGCCAATGCAACTATTGGGAATGGATGGGATGGGCACTACCAGGATGCGCCCGCCGCGGCGAATTGCCTCGGTGCGGGCCAGCGACAGCGTGCGAGAGAGGTCTTCTGCCGCACGCCGTACCCGATAACGGCTCACGACGTCTGAAAAACTCGGTGCCGCGAGAGCGCCGAGAATTGCGACGATCGCAATGACGACCATGAGCTCCACGGCCGTGAATCCACCCATCTTGCGTGACGTGGATTGAAACGGACGGAGAGCTTCTTTGGGTCGCATGATCCGGCGCATGCTATACGCAGGATCAATGACTCAGGCCGCCACCTGGCTCAACGGTTTAAATAAACCGATGAAAGGCGTTCAATTCTTATTGCGTAACGTTTTGGCAGGATTGCGAATTGATTTTGACAGATGTGGATTAAATGTCTCGCAGCAACTGCCTGAATTCGTCCACGTCCTCGAAGCTGCGGTACACCGACGCAAAGCGAACGTAGGCGACCTTGTCCAGCTTCTTCAACTCCCGCATGACGAGTTCGCCGACCTTGGTCGACTCAATTTCTCGCAGGCCGCTGGACAGCAGCTTCTGCTCGATGCGAAAGAGGGCGCCGTCGATCTGCTCGATGCTGACCGGCCGCTTGCGCAGGGCCAGCATCATCGAGGCGCGTACCTTGGTCGAGTCGAAGTCGGCACGGCTGCCATCCTTCTTGACCACCACCGGAAAGTTGACGTCCGGTCGTTCGTAGGTGGTGAAGCGCTTTTCGCAGTCACCGCACTGGCGGCGGCGGCGGACGAAGTCGCCGTCTTCCGAGACGCGGGTCTCGACGACCTGCGTTTCGGCATGACCGCAGAAAGGGCACTTCATGCTGCGGTCAGGCCTTCGTGATCAGCGGTAGACCGGGAAGCGGCTCGTCAGCGCATGCACCTTGGCGCGCACGGCTTCGATGTTGGCTGCGTCGCGCGGGTTGTCGAGCACGTCGGCCACCAGGTGAGCGGTGGCGCGGGCCTCCTCGTCCTTGAAGCCCCGGGTGGTCAGGGCCGGCGTGCCGATGCGCACGCCGCTGGTGACCATTGGCTTCTCGGGATCGTTCGGGATCGCGTTCTTGTTGATGGTCATGTGGGCGCTGCCCAGCACGGCCTCGGCTTCCTTGCCGGTGATGCCCTTGGAACGCAGGTCGACCAGCATGACGTGGCTTTCGGTGCGGCCGCTCACGATGCGCAAGCCGCGCTGCGTCAACGTCTCGGCGACGATCTGCGCGTTCTTCACGACCTGCTGTTGGTACGCCTTGAACTCCGGCGCCATCGCCTCCTTGAAGGCCACGGCCTTGGCGGCGATCACGTGCATCAGCGGGCCGCCCTGCAGGCCGGGGAAGATCGCGCTGTTGATCGCCTTCTCGTGCTGCGACTTCATCAGGATGATGCCGCCACGCGGGCCGCGCAGGCTCTTGTGCGTCGTGGAGGTCACCACGTCCGCATAGGGGACCGGGTTCGGGTACACACCCGCTGCCACCAGGCCGGCGTAGTGGGCGATGTCGACCATGAAGATCGCGCCGACGTCCTTGGCCACCTTGGCAAAGCGCTCGAAGTCGATGCGCAGCGAGTAGGCCGAGGCGCCCGCGATGATCAGCTTGGGCATGGATTCATGCGCCTTGCGCTCCATCGCGTCGTAGTCGATGGCTTCGTTCGCATCCAGGCCGTAGCTCACCACGTTGAACCACTTGCCGCTCATGTTGAGCGGCATGCCGTGCGTGAGGTGGCCGCCTTCGGCCAGGCTCATGCCCATGATGGTGTCGCCTGGCTTCAGGAAGGCGAGCATGACGGCTTCGTTGGCCGAGGCACCGCAATGCGGCTGCACGTTGGCGGCGTCGGCACCGAAGATCTGCTTGACGCGGTCGATCGCCAGTTGCTCGGCGATGTCGACGAATTCGCAACCGCCGTAATAGCGCTTGCCGGGGTAGCCCTCGGCGTACTTGTTGGTGAGTTGCGAGCCCTGGGCCTGCATGACGGCCGGCGAGGCGTAGTTTTCGCTCGCGATCAGCTCGATGTGGTGTTCCTGGCGGGCGTTCTCGGCCTGGATGGCCGCCCAGATTTCGGGATCGGTCTGTTCGACCAGGATGTCGCGGTGGTACATGGCAGTCCTTTGAAGACGGTGGTCCTTGTTCTTCAATCAAACAAGGGCTGCCCAGGCGAACGGCTGATCGCCCGGTGGTTGCCGGGCGGTACGCTTCCCAGTGGTAGTCCACGTCAGCGCCGTCGGCCCCGAAAGGGCGCGGCGCCTATCGCCAGTCGCGTACCCGGCGAGTGTAGCCGAGGGGCCATGCCCCCGGCGATGCGCAGGGTCGATCAGGAGTCCGCCAGCAGGGCCACCTTTTCCGGCGGCGCCACGGTCGCCCCATCCGGCTTGGCCGGTGCGACCACCGGCACGGTCTGGCTCTGCGGCGCCTGTGCACGCAGCGCCGGCGGGGCGACCGGCGGTGCCTTGCCGCCAGCGACCTGGACCAGGCGCGCATGTTCGGCCATCACCTTGGCGGCGTAGCCACCGTCGTCATCGAGGTTGGCGGCGCCCACGTAGTAGCGCAGACCGGCTTCGAGCGAGCCGGCGCGGGCGATGCATTCCTGCAGCACCTTCACACCGACGCGCATGTTGGTCACCGGGTCGAAAGCCGTGAGCGTGCCACCCGCGCTTTCGTACTTGTCTTCGTGGATCCGCGTCATCACCTGCATCAGGCCCTGGGCACCGACGTGGCTTTGCGCGAACGGGTTGAAGCTCGATTCCACCGCCATGATCGCGAGGATCAGCGTCGGGTCGAGCTTGGTGCGCTTGCCGAGTTCATAGGCTTCTGCCACCAGAACGCTCAGAGGCTCCGCAGCCACCCGGTACTTCTTGCTAAGCCAGTAAGCCACGGCGGCTTGCTGCTTGGGCAGGTCGAGCGGGCTCGCGGCCGTGGTGCGGTCGATGGCATTGGGCGTCAGCGCCGTGGCTTCCGGCGCGGGCTTGCGCGACTCGAGCCAGGTGGCGAGTTGTGTTTCACCGGTGGCACGCAGGTCCGGGCGTGCGGCCAGGGCCAGCACGACGAACACCGTGGCAAGCCCGAGCAGGGCGAAGCCGTTGTGCGTGATTTCAAAAAAGCCGTCGACCACATCGGAACCGAATGTCCGTAGCCCGCGGGCTGTGGTCTCCAACGTCTTGTTCATCGCTCTTCCTTTCTGTGCGGCGTCTGAAGATCACGCCGGAGGGCGAGAGGTCGGACGACAGCGCTTGGATTGGTACGTACCAGGTCAGCGCGAGAAGGAGGGGCGCTGACAACATGGTGAGGCCGAAAGTATTCGGCGGCGGATCGGGACGGCCCGGGGGAGAGGTAGTGAGAACCGGGCGAGGCGGATTCTAGGAGCGCCCAAATACACGGTCAAGCATAAGGATGTTGTTTGATATGTTAATGAGTGTGAAAGAGTCGATCGCCTTTTGCATATCCGACCGCACATGTCGATTGGCAATCTGTCTTGCCGCAGCCGCTCGGAAGGCCTAAGCTGGCATGGTCCGATCTCATCGGGCATGTACCGAAGTCCAGCGGTCGAGAAGCGATTCGAGAACCCCGCGACGGAGGCCAATCGGTGGCAATCTCTTGCTGCCAGCACGGGCGGAACGATCCACTTCTGCTCGAGCGAAAAGATGGCATGGGCCTCGCGCCCGTCATCGAGCCCGGTGGCAAGACTTCAGGTCGAACCGCCGGGCTTTCTCGTTTTTGCGCCCGTCGCGGCAAACTTCTCGGTGCGGAGTCTTCGCTCGGCAGCAGGCCTTCGACCCCCGCCATTTGCGGCACACTCGCCCGATGGATGTCGCATCGTTGAAGAAGAACAAGTGGTTGCGTCGCGGAGGCGTCGCGGTGGTGGTGGTGTTGGCCATCTGGGTTTTGGCCTGGCTGGCGGTGCCGCCCCTGGCGAAGAGTCAACTGCAGAAGATCGCGACGGAGAAACTCGGCCGGCAGGTCACGGTCGGTGCCGTCGACTTCAAGCCGTGGTCGCTCGAACTGGTGCTGACAGACCTGCGCATCGCTGCTGCCGATGGCGGCCAGCCGCAGTTGGCCATCCGCCGCCTCTACGCCGATGCGGAACTCCAGTCCTTGCTTCGCCTGGCGCCCGTGATCGATGCGGTCAGCGTCGAAGGCCCGGCCGTCCGCCTGACGCATCTGGCCGACGGCAGGTACGACATCGACGACGTCCTGGCCAAGCTCGCGAGTCCGCCGGATGCGCCCAAGTCCGACCCCGCGCGTTTTGCGGTCTACAACATCAGCGTGACCGACGGGTCGGTGGATTTCGACGACCAGACGGTCGGCCGCAAGCACGCACTGCGCGACCTGGTGCTGAAAGTGCCCTTCCTGAGCAATCTGGATTCGAAGCGCGAGGTCACGACGGAGCCCAAGCTGGCCTTCACGCTCAACGGCAGCGCCTTCGACTCGGCCGCCTTCACCACGCCGTTCGCCGACAACCGCAAGACCGACGCCCAGCTGCGCTTCAAGGGGCTTGACCTCGCGCCGTACCTGGCTTACATCCCGGCGGGCCTGCCGGTGCAGGTCAAGGCCGGTCTGCTGGACGCCGACCTCAAGATCGACTTCGAACAGGCCGCCGTGGCGGGCCTGAAGATCACCGGCACGGTCGAAGCGCACCAGGCCAAGCTGGCGGATGCGAAGGGACGCGACCTGCTCGGCTTCGACGCCCTCAAGGTCGCGCTGGTCGACGTGCGGCCGCTCGACGGCGTGATTCATCTGGGCGACGTGGCGCTCGCCGCGCCGCAGCTCGTGGTGGCGCGTGATGCGCGGGGGCAGCTGAACCTGCTGGCCACCGATCCGGCCACGGGCGCGACACAGAAGGTCGCCGTCCCCAAGACACCGGCCAGCGCAGCGGCTGCACCGGCGGAAAAAAAACCGATGCAGATCATGGTGGACAAGGTCGTGTTGAGCGGTGGCCGCATCGGCTGGCGCGATGAAACCACTGCGCCGGCCGCGGCGGTCGATGTGACGGAACTCGCCATCGAGGCGAACGGGGTCACCTGGCCGATGGCGAAGCCGGCGCGCTTCAGCGGGTCGACCCGGGTGGGCGGTGCCGGACTCAAGTTCCAGGGTGAAGCGACCGACAAGGTGGCGAGCGTGCAGGTCGAGGTCGACGCGCTGCCGCTGTCGCTCGCGGCGCCGTACCTCGCGCAGAGCCTGGAGCCCACGCTGGACGGCAAGCTCAGCGGGCAGATCGAGGTGTCCTGGAACGCGCCCGATCTCAAGTTCAAGGCGCGCCGCCTGTCGGCCGACGGCCTGGCGCTCACCCAGGGCAAGACGGCCCTGGCGAGCGTCGGCCGCTTCGAACTGGTCGACGCCGAGGCGGACATGACGCAGCACACGCTGGCCATCGCCTCGTTCACAGCGACGAACCCGAAGGTCCGCATCGAGCGCGACAACGAGAAGCGCTGGATGTTCGAGCGCTGGCTCAGGGCGCCTTCCGGCGCCTCGGACCAGGCGGCGGCCAAGGTCGCCGCACCCAAGTCCACCGAGGCCACGGCGCCCGTGTCGGCTCCCGCGTCGTCGAATACCAAGCCCTGGCGCCTCAGCATCGCGACGTTGGCTGTGGACGGCGGCACCGTGTCCTATGCCGACAAGGCCAGCGGCACGCCGGTCGCGGTCGAGGTCACCGCGCTCAAGCTCAACGCGCAGAAGATCACACCCGACACCGCGACCGTGTCGCCGGTCCAGTTGTCCGGTCGCATTGCCGCCGGCCGTGCCGAGCCAGGCAAGTTCGATTACAAGGGCCAGATCGTGCTCAAGCCCCTGTCGGCCGAGGGACGGCTCGAGGTGGCGGCGTTCCCGGCGCATGCCTTCAAGGCCTACTACGGCGACGCGCTCAACATCGACATCCGTCGCGCCTTCGCCAGCTACCGCGGCACGGTCCGCTACGAGACGCTGCCGGCAGGCATGAGCCTGAAGCTGGCCGGCGACACCGCCGTCGAGGATTTCCGCGCCAACAGTGCATCGCTCACCCAGTCCGAGTCGCCAGGCCTGGAGCGCGCCAACAACCAGTTGCTGAGCTGGAAGGCGCTCAGCCTGCGGGGGCTGCAGGTCGCGATGGTGCCGCGCGCGCCGCTGACGGTCGATGTACGCGAAACCACGCTCACCGACTTCTTCGCGCGGGTCATCGTCGACCCGACGGGTCGGCTCAACCTGCAGAACCTGACCAAGAAATCGCAGCAGGAGGCGGACGCGGCGGCGGCTGCGGCGCCCGAGGCCAACACGCGGCGCAACCTGGGCGGCAGCACCACGACGACGGCCAAGGCACCGGCGGTGGGCACCCCGACGGTCCCCGCCGAGGCCATGGTCGGTGGAGCGCCGACACCCACGCGCCCGGCGCCAACGGCCACAGCGGCCACTGGTGACACAGGCGGCCCGGCGCCCGTGATCCGCTTCGGCCCGATGAGCCTGGTCAACGGCAAGATCGACTTCACCGACCTGTTCGTCAAGCCCAACTATTCGGCTGACCTGAGCGCGCTGACCGGCAAGCTCAGCGCCTTCGCGTCCGACAAGCCCGAAATGGCCGACCTCGAACTGCGGGGCAAGGCGCAGCAGACGGCGGCGCTCGACATCTCGGGCAAGATCAATCCGCTCGCCAAGCCGCTCGAACTCGACATCACAGCCAAGATGCGCGACCTCGACCTGGCGCCGCTCACGCCCTACGCGGTGCGCTACGCCGGCCACGGCATCGAGCGCGGCAAGCTGAGCATGGACGTCAACTACAAGATCTCCGCCGAAGGCCGACTGGCGGCGACCAACAAGCTGGTGCTCAACCAGCTGCAGTTCGGCGAGGCGGTGCAGGGCGCCCCCAACAGCCTGCCGGTGAAGCTCGCGGTGGCACTGCTGGCCGACCGCAATGGGGTGATCGACATCGACCTGCCCATCAGCGGCTCGCTCAATGACCCGCAGTTCAGCATCGGTTCGCTGATCTTCAGGGCCATCGGCACCCTCATCGTCAAGGCCGTGACTTCGCCGTTCAGCCTGTTGACGGGCGGTTTCGGCGGCGGGGGGGCTGGCGAGGCGAGTGCCGTGGCCTTCGACCCGGGCAGCGCCGCCTTGTCGGCCGGCGCGAAGGAAAGCCTCGACAAGGTGGCCAAGGCGCTGGCCGACCGTCCGGCCCTGCAACTCACCGTGGTGGGCACCGCCAGCCTGGAGCACGAACGCGAGGCCGCCAAGCGCCAGCGCCTGCGCCAGTTGCTGGTTTCCGAAAAGCGCCGCGCCGCCGCGCGCGCCGGCCAGAACGCGGCGGACGTGACCTCGGTCACCGACGCCGAATACCCGGAACTGCTCACCGCCGTCTACAAGCGCGCCGACATCACCAAGCCGCGCAACCTGATCGGCCTGGCCAAGGACCTGCCGCAAAAGGAGATGGAAGACCTGTTGCTGGCCACCCTGACCGTCAACGACGAGTCGATCCGCCAGCTGGCCGTCGAGCGCGGCGCCGTGGTGCGCGACTACCTGCTGGCCAAGCAGTTGCCGAGCGAGCGGCTCTTCCTGGGCGCGGTCCGTACGAACCCGTCCGGCAACGATTGGAAACCTGGTGCGGAACTGAATCTGGCGACCCGCTGAACGGAACACGCGCCGGTCGGTGAAAATGGCGGGGTGCGCCGGCTTTTTGCCGGCGCCTTCGCTTTTCTCATCTTTCCTCCGACAACGACCTGCGCGCAGTGACCTCTACCTCTTCCAAGCACCAAGACCTTCAGTCTCTCGACACGCTCACGGGCGGCGCGTTCACCGCCCCCACGTCTGGCGAACGGGCGCAGCGCATCCGCGAGTGGCTCTCGGCGAATCCTTCGCCCGACCAGATGCAGGAGGTGTTCAAGGAGCTCAGCGGCCGTGACAAGGGCGCCGCGCGCCTGCTGCGCGAGAAGCTCGACGAGATCAAGCGCGCCAAGGGCCAGGAGGCCATCGCGGCCGAATGGGCACAAAAGGCCGAAGCCCTGCTGGCGCAGTCCAAGCTCAACATCGCCGACGCGCTCGCCTGGCAGCGCGACGCCGCCAAGGCCGGTGCGCCGCTGTCGCGCGAGCCGCTGGCCGGCTTCAAGGTGCAGCTGGCCGAGCGTGTGAAAGGCATCGAGGACCTGCAGCACCGCGCCCAGGTCCAGCGCGAGGCTGCCGTGCTCCTGGCGCAGCGCTTCGAGGTGCTGTCGACCAAGGGCTGGCGCGATGCGCAGGCGGCCGAGGAAGGCCTGCGTGCCGACGTGACCCACTGGCAGCAACAGGCCACCGAGCTGACCGCCGACGCCAACTGGAACAGCCTGGACGCCAAGTTCGCTCCGCAGATCGATGCCTCCAAGGCGCAGCTGCTGGTCGTGTCCGATGCTTTCCACGGCGCGCTGGCGCAAGCCATCGCCGCCGCGGCCGACACCGCGGCGCCGCTGCCGCCGGTGCCCGTCTGGGCCGATGAACTGCGCGCCGCCCGCGGGCTGCCGACCGAGGCCGCCGCTGCGGCGCCTGCCAAGCCGGCCGGCCCGAAGATCGACCCCGAGAAGCGCGCGGCCGCCCAGGCCGTGGTCGAGGTCGCGCTGGCGAAGCTGGAACAGGAAACGGCCGAGGGCCACGGCAAGGCCAGCGCCGGTGCGGCCGCCGCGCTGCGCGCGGTGCTCAAGGAACACGGCAAGCAGGTCGACGCGGCGCTCGAAGCCCGGGTGCACGCCGCCCTGGTCGCCGCGGGCGAACTCGAAGGCTGGCAGCGCTGGAGCGCCGACAAGGTGCGCGAAGACCTCGTCGCCAAGGCCGAAGGCCTGCTCAAGCGCCCGGAAGGCCAGGCGCTCGGCGGCCGCAAGATTCAGGAATCGCTGCGCACGCTGCGCGAGCAATGGAAGAAGGCCGACCAGGGCGGTGTGCCCAACCACGCGCTCTGGAAGCGCTTCGACGAGGCTTGCAACGAGGCCCACAAGGTGGTGGAAGCCTGGCTCGACAAGGTGCGTGCCGATGCGGCCGAGCACCGCGCCCATCGCGTGGCGCTGATTGAAGAAGTGAAGGCCTGGGCCGAAGCGCACGCCAGTGCGTCCGACCTGAAGGCGCACAACCGCGCCCTGCACCAGTTCGCCGACCGCTGGCGCGACGGCGGCCATGTCGGCGAAAAGGTCTTCGCCGAATTGCAGCCGCTCTGGAACGAGGCCTTCGGTGCCGCCCGTGCGCCGCTCGAAACGGCGCAGGCCGCCAGCATCGAGCGCCGCCATGCCATGATCGCCGAGGCCACCGACCTGGGCGCCCAACCCATGCTGCGCATCGACGCCGTCAAGGCGCTGCAGCAGCGCTGGCAGGCCGAGGCCCAGGGCGTGCCGCTTGATCGCCGCCAGGAACAGAAGCTGTGGGACGCGTTCCGCGCACCGATCGACGAAGCCTTCAACCGCAAGACGGCCGAGCGCGAGAAGGCCTCCACGGCGATGAGCGAGCACGACCGGAACGTGCTGGAGGCGTCCAAGGCGCTCGACGCGGCGAATGCTTCCGGCGACGTGCAGAAGATTCGTGCCGCGGTGGCGCAGCTCGAGGCCGCGCTGCGCGGTGAGGCGCCGACGCGTCCGGCGCCCGCTCCCGTACCTGCTCCGGTCACGTCCGGGAGCGACGGTCCGGCCGTCGGTGCAACCGAGATCGTCGCGCCTGGCCAGGCCGCCGCCGAGTTCGGCGAAGGCGCCTCGGTGCAGCCGGTGCCGGGTGAAACCGAAGCGCCGCCGCCGGTGGCGGCGCCCGAACCGGACGAGGCAGGCCAGACCGCCGCACCTGCGCCGTCGGGCGACCTGATCGCTCCGGTCGGCAGCGCCGACTTCTCCGCACGTGCCGACGAAGGCGACAACGACGCGGCCGCCACACCGGTCGCGCCGCCCAAGGCCGCGCCGAAGCCGGTGGTGGCCGCGCGCCGCGGCGACGACCGTCCGGGCAGCCGCAAGGCGGAGCCGGCGGGTCCGACCGGCCGCTTCGGCGACCGCCGCGACAGCCGCAGCGGCCCGGGTGGGCGTCCGAACGATCGCGGCCCGCGTGCCGGTGGCCCGGGAGGCGATCGTTTCGGCGACCGTCCGCCGCGTTTCGAAGACCGCGGTCCCCGTCTGGGCGACACGGCCTTCCGTGCGCAACGCGAGGCGCTCGAGCGCGCCGATCTGGCGCTGCGCAAGCTGGCGGCCCAGGCCCACGGCGAAGCGCTCACGCACCTGCTGGGCGCCTGGGAGAAGCGTGACGCCGCCGAACTGCCGAGCGTGCAGGAACTCGGCCGGGCAGTGACGCCCGCCGTGCGCACGGCCTGGACGCAGGCGGTGGCCAAGCCGCCCTCCGGCGACGCGGGCGAAGCCCTGTTGCGCCTGGAGATGGCGGCCGAGGTACCGACGCCGGCCGACCAGATCGATGCGCGTCGCGCCCTGCAGCTCAAGTTGCTGACCAAGCGTGGCGACCCGGCGCCGGCGCAGACCTGGGGCGAGGATGCGGGCAAGGTGCTGGCGTCGGCGCACGATGCGGCCACGGCGCGCCGTCTGCAGAACGCGCTGAAGGCGCTGCTGCGCAAGTAAGCGCCGCAGGCTCAGGCTCAGAGAGGAGGCCGCGTCGCCGAGGGGCGCGCGGCCTTTTGTCTTTTCAGCGGCTTGGGGGTGTGAAGAACGCGTCGAACAGCGCCAGCAGCGGCGGGAATTCCTCGCCGAAGCGCGTGCGGTTCACGAAGTACGCCTCGCACGCCACCGCGAAGAACTCGCTGATCGACTCGGCCCCGTAGGGGTCGAGCCAGGGCGCCTCGCCGCCGAAGCGTTCGGCCACGATCGTCTTCTCGCGGAAGGCGTCGAAGGCCGGCTGGATCACTGCGCGCCACGCCGCATGCGCATCGCGCGCGCTGACATGGCCACCGAAGCCGGGCGGCAGTGTCGGGCAGCCGTCCGCGGCGCCGTCGCGCATGTCGATCTTGTGGGCGAACTCGTGGATCACGACGTTGTAGCCGTCAGCCGCCGTGAGGCTGCTGGCGAGCACGTCCTGCCAGCTCAGCATGACGGGGCCGCGGTCCATGGCCTCGCCGGCGACCACTTCGTCGTATTCGTGGACCACGCCGGTCTCGTCCACGGTCTTGCGTCGCGCGACCACTTCGGACGGATGCACCACGATGCCGACGAAGTCGCCGTACCAGTCGAGCCCGCCGGGCAGGTGCAGCACCGGCAGCACCGCCTGTGCCGCGACGGCCAGCGCCACCTCGTCGGTGATGACGAAGCCATGCGCGCCATGGAATTCCTTGTCGCGCAGGAATTCGGCCGCCAGGGCGCGCAGCCGATCAGCATCCGCCGTCGGTCGCTCGGCCAGGAACGGGTATCGGGCCAGCGTGGCCTGCCAGGCGGTATCGGGAATCTCGGGGGCGGCACGCAGGCCGCGAAGCCACTTGAACATCGCGGCCCTCAGCGGACGTCGACGCGCCGCGCTTCCGCGGCCGACACGCACAGCACCTGCGCACGGGGCGGGTGTGCATCGGCGTCCCAGTCGCTCAGCACGATGCGGCGCAGGCCGTCGCCCAGCGCATGCTCGGCGGGCCGATGCGTGTGGCCGTGGACCAGCGTGTGCGCATGGGCGCGGTTCAGCCATTCACGGGCCGCGTTGGGGTCGACATCGGCCCAGACCATGCCGGGCGTCGTCTTGCGCTGTTCGCTCTGGGTGCGCATCGATCGCGCGAGCGTGCGGCGCACTTCAAGCGGTTGCGACAGAAAGGCCTGCTGCCACGCCGGGGTGCGGACCTGGGCGCGAAACTCCAGGTAGTCGGTGTCTTCGAGGCACAGCGCGTCGCCGTGGCTCAGCAGCCAGCGTTGGCCGTGCAGCACGAGGACGGTCGGATCTTCGAGCAGCGTGAAGCCGCAACGTGCGGCGAAATCCGGACCGACGAGAAAGTCGCGGTTGCCGTGCATGAAGAAGATCGGCCGCCGCAGCGATGCCGCGCGCAGCAGATCGGCGCATTGCGCCTCGAAGCCGGGGAGGGCGGCCGCGTCGTCGCCGACCCAGACCTCGAACAGGTCGCCGAGGATGAAAAGCGCGTCGGCCGGCGTGGTCTCGAGGTAGCCGCGCCAGGCGTCGAAAGTCACCGGCTCGCTGGCCTGCAGGTGCAGGTCGGAGAGCAGGTCGACCGTGTGCCATGCGGCCGGCGCCACGAGTTCGGCGAAGGCCTGCTCGTTCATGCCGCGCGACACCCCGGCCTTACTCGACCGTGACAGTGGCCTTCTCGATGATCACGTCTTCCAGCGGCACGTCGTCGTGGAAGCCCTTGCGGCCGGTCTTGAGGGCCTTGATCTTGTCGACCACGTCCGTACCGGCGATGACCTTGCCGAACACGGCGTAGCCCCAGCCCTGCGCCGACGGTGCGGTGTGGTTCAAGAAGCCGTTGTCGGCGATGTTGATGAAGAACTGGGCCGTGGCCGAGTGCGGGGCGCTGGTGCGGGCCATCGCGACCGTGTACTTGTCGTTCTTCAGGCCATTGTTGGCCTCGTTCTCGATCTCGGCGCCGGTGGGCTTTTGCGTCATGCCGGGCTCGAAGCCGCCGCCTTGCACCATGAAGCCGGGGATGACGCGATGGAACACCGTGTTGTCGTAGTGGCCGCTCTTCACATAGCCGATGAAGTTCTCGACCGACTTCGGCGCCTTGGCGCGGTCCAGTTCGAGGGTGATGGTTCCCTGGCCGGTGATGACGAGTTCGACTTGGGGGTTGCTCATGGATGGCTCCTGGTTTACTTCGCCACGACGGTGGCGGACTGGATGGTGATGGTGTCGAGCGGCACGTTCTGCATGCCGCTCTTGTTGCCGGTCTGGACGGCGCGGATCTTGTCGACCACGTCGCTGCCCGCGACCACCTTGCCGAACACGGTGTAGCCATGGCCGTCCGGGTTGGGGGCGTCGAGCATCGCGTTGTCCTTCACGTTGATGAAGAACTGCGATGTTGCCGAATTCGGGTCGCCGGTGCGCGCCATGGCGATCGTGTACTTGGCGTTCTTGAGGCCATTCGAGGCCTCCAGCGGCACCGGTGCGCGCGTCGGCTTCTGGCGCATGTCGGCGGTGAAGCCGCCGCCCTGAATCATGAAGCCGTCGATAACGCGGTGGAACACCGTGCCGTCGTAGTGCTTGTCCTGGACGTACTGGAGGAAGTTCGCGACCGTCTTCGGCGCCTTCTCCGGCGCCAGCTCGACGACGATGTCGCCAGCCGACGTGGCCAGCTTCACGCGCGGTGCCGCGCCTTGTGCCCATGCGCTTGCGCCGAGGGCGAGCGTGGCGGCAAGGACCAGCGCCGTGCGGCGCGAGAGGATGTGGAAGCTCAAGGGATGACTCGCTTTCTGCAGGAGTGGACGTGCCTCGGCGGCACCACGCGCCCCGAGGCGCGAACGGTTTACTTGGTGTGCGTCTGCTTGCGCGCGTCGGTCGGCGCACCCGGCAGTGCCGAGATGGAGGCCGGCGTGCCGGTGAAGATCTGCCGGATCAGCGCGAGCTTGGGTGCCGCGCTGGCATTGGTGGACGCGAGCTGCTGCGCCTTGGCATAGGACTGGGCCGCAAGCCGCGCATACACGTCGCCGAGGTTCTCGTGCGCCGTGGCGTAATTCGGGTTGAGACGGATCGCGTTCTCCAGCGCGTCGCGCGCCTGTTCGAATTTGCTTTGCTGCGCATAGAGCGCTGCCAGGTTGTTATACGGCTCGGGCAGTTCGGGGAAGTCCTGCGTGAGCTGCACGAAGGCGGTGGTCGCGTCGGCCGTCTTGCCTTGCTCGGTGAGGATCACGCCGCGCAGGAAGCGCATCTGCGGGTCGCGCGGCTTGCCGGCGATATAGGCGTCGGCCTTGGTCAAGGCCTCGGCGGCCTTGCCCTGGCGCAGCAGCTGGTTGACGTCGGCGTAGTCGTCGGCGTGTGCGAGCGTGCCGGCCGCTGCGAACAGCAGGATGCCGAGCAGGCGCAGTGCAGGGCGAAAGGACAACGAGGAGAGGAGGAGGGTGACGGCTTGCTTCATGAGGCTCGGGAAGAGGGTCCGGCGCGGGCTTCGAGAATCACCCGAGGATCTGTCGAAGATGCACGGCAGGGGCCGTTTATACTGGGCGCGATTGTAGCCGAGGGGCCAAGCCGAACCCCTCGTGCGGCAGCCCCCACACCCCTGACAAAACCCTTGTTCGCCTGCGTCGCCCGAGTCGCAGGCCGACGCTTTCCGATTTCCATGAGTCTGCGCATCTACAACACGCTGTCGCGTGAATTGGAGGAGTTTTCTCCACTGCAACCCGGCCAGGTGCGCATGTACGTCTGCGGCATGACCGTGTACGACCTGTGCCACATCGGCCACGCGCGGATGATGATGGCCTTCGACGTGGTGCAGCGCTGGCTGCGCGCCACCGGCCTCAACGTGACCTACGTGCGCAACATCACCGACATCGACGACAAGATCATCGAGCGCGCGGTCAAGCGTGGCATCACGATCCGCGCGCTGACCGACGAGATGATCGCGCTGATGCACGAGGACGTCGCCGCGCTCGGCATCGAGCCGCCGACCATCGAGCCGCGTGCGACCGAGTACGTGCCGCAGATGCTCGGCATCATCGAGACGCTCGAGCAGAAGGGCCTGGCCTACCGCTCGCCGATGGGCGACGTGAACTACGCGGTGCGCAAGTTTCCCGGCTACGGCAAGCTGTCGGGCAAGTCGCTCGACGAGCTGCATGCCGGCGAACGCGTCGCGGTGCTCGACGGCAAGGACGACCCGCTCGACTTCGTGCTCTGGAAGGCGTCCAAGCCGACCGAGCCGGCGGAAGTGAAGTGGGCCAGCCCCTTCGGCTCGGGCCGGCCGGGCTGGCACATCGAATGCTCGGCCATGAGCTGCGCCACGCTGGGCGAAACCTTCGACATCCACGGCGGCGGCGCCGACCTGCAGTTCCCGCACCACGAGAACGAGATCGCGCAGAGCGAAGGCGCGCACGGCAAGCCGCTCGCCAAGGTGTGGATGCACAACGGCTTCGTGCGCGTGGACAACGAGAAGATGTCCAAGAGCCTGGGCAACTTCTTCACCATCCGCGAAGTGCTGCAGAAGTACGACCGCGAGACGCTGCGCTTCTTCCTCGTGCGCACGCACTACCGCAGCCCGCTCAACTACAGCGACGCGCATCTGGACGATGCGCGCAACGCGCTCAAGCGGCTTTACACCGCGCTGCATCTTGTGACGCCCGCACAAGTTGATCTCGACTGGACAAATCCGCATGCGGCCGCATTTAAGGCAGCAATGGATGAGGACTTCGGTACGCCTGGGGCCGTTGCGATTCTGTTTGAGTTGGCCGCGGGCGTCCATCGCGCTCAGTCCGCTGAAACAGCTGGCCTGTTGAAGGCGCTGGCCGGCACGCTGGGCCTGCTGCAGGGCGACCCGCAGCAGTTCCTTCAGTCAGGCAGCGCGCTCGACGACGCAGCCATCCAGGTGCTGATCGCGCAGCGCGCGGCGGCCAAGGCCGCGAAGAATTTCGGCGAGGCCGACCGCATCCGCAACGACCTGCTCACCCAGGGCATCGTGCTCAAGGACGCCGCCACAGGCACGACCTGGGCTGCGGCGCAGTGAAGGAACGGACCCCGATGTCGCCCGCCGTTGCCCTGCCCGTCAAGATCATCACGCCCGACTACTGGGTGGAAGCCTGCAAGCACCTGGCCAAGAAGGACCGGGTGATGAAGCGGCTCATCCCGCAGTTCGGCGACGCCTGCCTCGAATCGCGCGGCGACGCCTTCACCACCCTGGCGCGCAGCATCGTCGGTCAGCAGATTTCCGTGAAGGCGGCGCAGTCGGTGTGGGACCGCTTCGAGGCGCTGCCGCGCAAGATGACGCCGCGCAACGTGCTCAAGCTCAAGGTCGACGACATGCGCGCAGCCGGGCTGTCGGCGCGCAAGGTCGAGTACCTGGTCGACCTCGCCATTCATTTCGATTCCGGCGCCGTGCACATCGACGCCTGGAAGGACATGACCGACGAGATGATCATCGACGAGCTGGTGGCGATCCGCGGGATCGGCCGCTGGACCGCCGAGATGTTCCTCATCTTCCACCTCATGCGCCCCAACGTGCTGCCGCTGGACGACGCCGGCCTCATCAACGGCGTGAGCCAGAACTACTTTTCGGGAGAGCCGGTCAGCCGCAGCGACCTGCGCGAGGTGGGCGTGGGCTGGGCCCCTTATTGCAGCGTGGCGACTTGGTATATTTGGCGGTCGCTCGACCCGGTACCGGTCGCGTACTAAAACAGGAGAAGACGTTGGCGAAACGAACCTTCCTCGACTTCGAGCAGCCCATCGCTGAACTCGAAGGCAAGATCGAAGAACTGCGCTATGTGCAGACGGAATCAGCGGTCGACATCTCCGAAGAGATCGACCAGCTCAGCAAGAAGAGCCAGCAGCTCACCAAGGACATCTACAGCGACCTGACGCCCTGGAAGATCACCAAGATCGCCCGGCATCCGGAACGCCCGTACACGCTCGACTACGTCCACGAGATCTTCACCGACTTCGTCGAGCTGCATGGCGACCGCCATTTCTCGGATGACCTGTCGATCATCGGCGGGTTGGCGCGCTTCAACGGCGTGCCCTGCATGGTCATCGGCCATCAGAAGGGCCGCGACACGAAGGAGCGTACCGCGCGCAACTTCGGCATGAGCAAGCCCGAGGGTTACCGCAAGGCGTTGCGCCTGATGAAGACGGCCGAGAAGTTCAAGCTCCCGGTCTTCACCTTCGTCGACACGCCCGGTGCGTACCCGGGCATCGACGCCGAAGAGCGCGGCCAGTCGGAGGCCATCGGCCGCAACATCTTCGAGATGGCGCAGCTCGAGGTGCCGATCATCGTCACCATCATCGGTGAAGGCGGCTCCGGCGGCGCGCTGGCCATTTCGGTGGGCGACCAGCTGGTGATGCTGCAGTACTCGATCTACTCGGTGATCAGCCCCGAAGGCTGTGCGTCGATCCTGTGGAAGACCAGCGAAAAGGCGCAGGAAGCGGCCGACGCGCTGGGCATCACGGCCCACCGCCTGAAGGCGCTGGGCCTGGTCGACAAGATCGTGAACGAGCCGGTCGGCGGCGCGCATCGCGACCACAAGCAGATGGCCGCTTTCCTCAAGCGCGCCCTGAACGACGCCTTCCGCCAGGTCAGCGACCTGAAGCCCAAGGAATTGCTGGAACGCCGTTACGAGCGCCTGCAGAGCTACGGCCGCTTCTCGGACACCAAGGCCGACAGCACGCGCTGACGTGCTTGCGGGCCGGTTCCGGTCTGCCCTTCACCATGGACAACCCCGCCGCCCACGCGCTCGCCTCGTGGGCGGTGTCGCTTCCGCTGGGCGTCGCCTACAGCGGCGGTGCGGATTCGACGGCCTTGCTGCACGCGGCGGCGGTGCGCTGGCCGGGCCAGGTGCATGCGCTGCATGTGCACCACGGCCTGCAGTCGGCGGCGGATGATTTCGAGCGTCACTGCGCCGCGACCTGCGCCGCGCTGGGCGTGCCGCTGCACACCGGTCGTGTGGACGCCCGCCACGACAGCGGTGACAGTCCCGAAGACGCCGCACGGCGGGCGCGCTACGCCACGCTGGCCGTGCTCGCGTCGGCGCAGGGGCTGCAGGACGTGCTGCTGGCCCAGCACGCGGACGACCAGGTCGAGACGATGCTGATCGCGCTTGGTCGCGGCGCGGGGCTCGATGGTCTCGCCGCCATGCCGCGTGAGATGACGCGCCACGGCATTCGCTTCCACCGACCGCTGCTCGATGTGCCGGCGACCGAGCTGCGCATGTGGCTCGCAGCCGAAGCCATCCCGTTCGTCGAAGACCCGAGCAACACCGACGAGCGCTACACGCGCAACCGCATCCGCCGGCGCGTGCTGCCGGCGCTGGCCGAGGCCTTGCCGCAGTTCCGCGACACCTTCGCGCGCAGTGCCCGCAACGCGGCGCGCGCGTCGGCCTTGCTGACCGAGCTGGCAGAGATCGATCTGGCGACGGCCGGCATGCCGCCAGCCATCGACGCTTTGCAGGCCCTGTCGCGCGAGCGCCGTGCCAACGCCTTGCGGCACTGGCTGCGCAGCGTCCACCGCGCGGTGCCGAGCGAGGCGCAACTGCAGCAGCTGCTCGACCAGGTCGAGGCCTGCCGCACCCGCGGCCACGGCATCCGGCTGAAGGTCGCCGACGGCTTCGTCGAGCGGGATGGCGCGCGGCTGCGTTGGTACAATGTCGCGCCTTCGCCGTAGCTCGCAGCCTTTGCGCTGAATCGGCCATCGACGAAGCGGTCCGCAGGGCCGTCGCCGACTTCGCGGCGTCCGTTTTTCCTCTCCTTGATTTCACCCATGGCATTGATCGTTCACAAATACGGCGGTACGTCGATGGGCTCGACCGAGCGCATCAAGAACGTCGCCAAGCGCGTCGCCAAATGGGCACGCGCCGGCCACCAGATGGTGGTGGTCCCGAGTGCCATGAGCGGCGAGACCAACCGGCTGCTGGGCCTTGCGAAGGAGCTCGCGTCCAGCAAGACCGACGCGAGCCACGACCGCGAACTCGACATGCTCGCGTCGACCGGCGAGCAGGCTTCGTCGGCGCTGCTGGCCATCGCGCTGCAGGCCGAGGGCGTGCCGTCGGTGAGCTATGCCGGTTGGCAGGTCTCGGTGCGCACTGACAGCGCCTTCACCAAGGCCCGCATCGAAAGCATCGACGACGCCCGCGTGCGCGCCGACCTCGACGCCGGCAAGGTGGTGGTCATCACGGGCTTCCAGGGCGTGGACGATGCCGGCAACATCACGACGCTGGGCCGGGGCGGCAGCGACACCTCGGCCGTGGCCATCGCCGCGGCGATGAAGGCCGCCGAATGCCTGATCTACACCGACGTCGACGGCGTCTACACCACCGACCCGCGCGTAGAACCCGACGCGCGCCGGCTGCAGACCGTCAGCTTCGAGGAAATGCTCGAGATGGCGAGCCTCGGCTCCAAGGTGCTGCAGATCCGCTCGGTGGAATTCGCCGGCAAGTACAAGGTCCCGCTGCGCGTGCTGTCGAGCTTCACGCCCTGGGACATCGACATCAATGAAGAAGCCAAGTCCGGCACGCTGATCACTTTCGAGGAAGACGAAAACATGGAACAAGCCGTCGTATCCGGCATCGCGTTCAACCGCGACGAGGCGAAGATCTCGGTGCTGGGCGTGCCCGACAAGCCGGGCATCGCGTACCACATCCTCGGTGCCATCGCCGACGCGAACATCGAGGTCGACGTGATCATCCAGAACCTGAGCAAGGACGGGAAAACCGACTTCAGCTTCACGGTGAACCGCAACGACTACGCCAAGGCCACCGATCTGCTCAAGGCCAAGGTGCTGCCGACGCTGGGTGCGGCCGAGATCGTGGGCGACACCAAGATCTGCAAGGTCAGCATCGTGGGCATCGGCATGCGCAGCCACGTCGGCGTTGCCAGCAAGATGTTCCGCGTGCTGAGCGAAGAGGGCATCAACATCCAGATGATTTCCACCAGCGAAATCAAGACCTCCGTCGTGATCGACGAGAAGTACATGGAGCTGGCGGTGCGTTCATTGCACAAAGCCTTCGATCTCGACCAGCCGACCGCCTGAAAACGCCCCGAACACTGGCATAATCACGCCTCCAAAGGAACTGTGACCGAGTGGCCGAAGGTGCTCCCCTGCTAAGGGAGTATGGGGTGTAGAGCCTCATCGAGGGTTCGAATCCCTCCGGTTCCGCCAGAATTGGCTTCTGATCACCTCGCGGTGCATCAAAAGCCCCTGAAAGCCCCGCCAGTCGGGGCTTTCTTGCGTCTGGATGCTGACGCGTTTCGTCGCCCGTTGATGCCGGGAACTACCCGGCCACCGGATGCGCGCAGGGTTCGATCTTCATGACCCACTTCGCGCTCCCATCCGCCATCGGCTGGTAATGCCGCTGGATGACCCGGTAGGCCAGGGCATTGGTGGGGCCGGGGTAGCTGAAGGTGTCGCCGACGTTGAACGGGCAAAGGGGGACGTTCTTCAGCCCGCTCGCGAGGCCATTGGCCGCCCGGATGGCGTCCATGTGTTCCGGTTCGGCCCAGAAAGCCATTTCGATCGCCATTGCAGATGCTCCGTGAATGAAGTGGCTATTGTCGGCCGTCTCTGGCGGGGCCTGGAGGGCGTCAGCGCGCGGGCGGCTTCGGCGGCAAGCCGATGGCCAGGTAGGCCATCCGCCGGTCGCGCATCAGCAGCAGCGCGACGCTGCCGCCGCCCGGCGGCAACGCGGCGACCAGGCGTTTGAAGTCGGCGACGTGTGCCACCCGCTGGTCATTGACGGCGATGACCACATCGCCCGGCCGGACCCCTTCGCTGCGCGCGAGCCCCACGGCATCGTGCACCCACAGGCCGCTGTCGATGCGAAGCTGCAGGCGCTGTGCAGCGGTGAGTTCGAGCAGCGTCAGACCGAGGTCGTCGGTCCACGCGATATCGCCGGGCGGGGCGTCGTTGGGCGTGCTGCCCGGTTGAAGGGTTAGCGTGGCACGGACGGTGACGGCGGTGCCGCGCCGCCAGACCGTCAGACTGCACCGCGTGCCGGCCGGCCGTGCGGCGATGGTGTCGATCAGGGCGATGGGGCGCGCCGTGGGCACACCGTCGATCGCGGTCACGATATCGCCAACCGCCAGGCCGGCGGCGTGGGCCGGACCGCCGTCGTGCACTTGCACCACCAGCGCACCCGTGGTGCCGGGCGCGCCGAACGATTGCGCGAGTGCCGGCGTCACCCCCTGGAACTCGGCGCCCAGGTGCACACGCCGGACCGTGCCGTTCGCGCGCAACGCATGGGCGATTTTCAGCGCCAGATTGATGGGGACCGCGAAGGAGATGCCCATGTAGCCGCCGTTGCCGCTGTAGATCAGCGCATTGATCGCCACCACCTCGCCCCGGCTGTTGAAGAGCGGACCGCCGGAACTGCCCGGGTTGATGGCGACGTCGGTCTGGATGAACGGAATCTCGCCCGCGCCGTTGAGGAAGCGGCCGGTCGCGCTGACCACCCCGGCGGTGAAGCTGCCATGGAAACCGAAGGGTGCGCCGATCGCCGCCACCCAGTCGCCCGTGGCCAATCGGGAGGAATCGCCCATGACGGCGGTGGGCAGCCCGGTGGCCGCGATCTTGAGCACGCCCACGTCGCTGCGCGCGTCGAGGCCCACCACACGTGCACGGAAGCGCCGGCCATCGTCGAGCCGGACCTGGATGTCGTCCACGTTGCGGATCACGTGCGCGCTGGTGAGGATGTAGCCATCGCTGGACAGAATCAGCCCCGAGGCGAGATCGCGGATCTGGCTGAGCCGCGCGCTCGCCGGGAGCGGCCAGGCCAGGCGGTCGGCGAAGTCGTTTTCCGGCATGAACTCGAGCTCGGTCGCGTCGGGGCTGGCGTCGCGCCCGATGCGAAGCGTCGCGATGTCCACCACGGTGGCGCTGCGCCGCGTCACCAGCGACGCGAACCCCGACTCGACCCCTGATTCCGGCGTGCTGCCCGCGAGCAGCGCTGCAGGCGGGGCCACCAGCGGTGCGCACCCACCCAGCAGCAGGAGCCCGCTGACGAAGGCTGCAGCGCGCCAGGGTGCCAGCATGCCGACGGTGGCGTCCTCAGGTGTCCACCGCGGTGTCGCGCACGAGCAGCACCGGCACCATGCTCGCGCGCACCACCAGGTCGGCGTCGCTGCCGAGCGCCAGTCGGCTGAAGCCGCGGCGGCCGTGCGTGCCCATCACGATGAGGTCGCAGCCGCTCTTGCGGGCCTCGTCCACCAGCGCGTCGGCGATGCGGCCTTGTGTGACTTCACACAAGGCCGTGTCGGCCTCAACGTCGGCTTCGGCGACGGTGCGCGCGGCCCGTTCCAGCAGTGCATGGCCGTCGTCGCGCAGACGCTGGATCGAGAGCTCGAAGCTGTTCATCGACGAGAGCTCGACCAGCGTGGGGAACTCATCGATGACGTGCACCAGGCGCAGCTTGCCTTTGGTCTTCTGCGCGTCGGCGAATCGGATCGCTTCGCGCAGGCCGCGCTCGGCCGTCTTGCTGCCGTCGAGTGGAACCAGGATGTAGCGGTACATGGTGTGTCTCCTTGAGAAGCCGTCGAGCCACCATGCTGCGCCGGTGCCACGCGCCGGGGCTTGCGGTGGATCAAGTTCGAGGAACGAGCGCAGTGGCCCGGCCTTGGGCGATTACACCTCTGCGGTGGCGGCCGTGCCCGGCATCGGCGCCCGGGCACGCCTCGCATCGATCAGACGGGCCGCCAGTTGTGCCGTCAGTTGCAGCCGTTTCAGATCACGCTGGCGTGCTTCTTCGGCCAGATCACAGCACGGCCCGTACAGGGTGCCGTAGACCCGTCCGTCGAGCAGGACGACCGGGACGCTCGCATAGCAGACGGCGTTCGTCGTCCGCGGGACGGTCTGGCACGCCATGGCGAAGTCGAGCAGGTTGCCGAAGCGGGCGGTGTGAAAACTGCCGCACGCGGCACCGTTGAGCGAGCGCTGGACGCGGCGTCCGTCGACCAGTTCGAGGACGAAGGCGGCGTCGGTCGCGTGCTGTTCTCGCAGGATGCGCAGGACGGTGCGCAATGCGTCGTCAACCAGCGGGTCGTTCCGGTCGGCCGTGGCGACGGCGAGTTCGGAAACGCGGACTTCCAGCGCACCGGGCGCATAGTCGAAGTCGAAGGAGGCCGGCGGATCTTGCGGTGCGTGCTGTGGCTGATTCATGTGCGTCCCTGGTAAGGGGTTCATTGGACGCCAGTGAAGCGCTAAAGGAGTACTAATGTTCTCGTTGTTTTGCGGGATTTGTCACTTAAAGCATTACAACCGGCTCCCCCGCGCTGCGCATATCCGGCGAAAGCCATGCCTAATTCAGGCTATCGACAGACGGTGACAAAGATCATCGAATGTGAACTAAAGAACTCGGTTCCCTCCGGTCCCGACACACACAACAGCAACGGGCCCGGCCCGACGAGGATGAAGAAATGACTGCTGATCTGCGCCGCATTGCACTGACCGTGGACGAGCCGTGGCCGGGCCTGTATTTCTGGGTGCTGCAGGAAGAGAACGACGACGCGGGCGTCTACGAGCCGATCGATGCGGCCGACGCGCCCGCCAAGACCTACCAGGCGGCGCTGGCCGCAGGCTACATGGCGCTGCAGGCGGCCGCTGGCGCCGATGGCCCGCGTCGTGGCCAACTCGCCGCGCCCACGTTCATCAGCCCGTCCTTCGACGTTGCCCACACGACGATCCAGTAGCCGACGGCAACGTCGGTCGCGGTCGATGTTGCGCCGACAGGCTCAGGAATCGATCGCCGGCTGCGCAGCGCTGATGATGGGTGAGGGCGACAGTGCGGCCAGGGCAGCCGGGCCACTGAGTTCGTCGGGGGCTGTTTGTGCAAAGGCGCGGCGCTGGTACATCGCCTGGCGGCGAGCCCGCGCATTGCGGATGGCGATGCTCTGGCGGCGCACCAGGTCGCGCACCTCGTCTTCCGCAACGACGAGGTCGATGCGCGCCCGCAGCAGGGCGCCGACGCGCTCGGGTTCGGGCCACATCCAGGTCGGGAGCAAGGCCCAGGACGCCTTGAGTGGATCGCGCAGGACGTCGTAGGCGTGCTGGTCCACCGCATAGGCCGTTTCCAGGTTGGCCACGGCGTCGGCGAATTCCACTTCCCATTGACTCATGAGCACCTCCGAGTGACCCACAAGTATGTCCGGCGACGACTGTTAAACAGTGTCAATTTATTCACGCCGGGCCGGCTTTGTTGACCTCGGTCGGGGTTCCGGGGCGCTCCGCGCCCGCCGAAAATCAAAGAAACCAGTGCGTCAGCGATGCGGCGACCGCCGCGCATGCCGCCCACCAAGGTCCCTCCGTGTCACTTCTGCTCCTTCATCAGCTCGCTCATGCGGCGCTTCCGGTCAACCTGTTCTCGGGGGAGGAAGTGGATGGTCTGCGCGTCCTGTACCTGGCGGGGCACGTGAAGGCGACGATCCCCTTGCCGGTGCGCACACTGTATGGGTATGACCAGCCGCCGGCGACGGTGGAGGCCGTCACGCCGCTCGGCCATTGGATGCTGCGTCGTTTCCCGTTGGCGACACCGAACGGGAAAGCGGCTCGACCCGCGCGGGCGCCTCGCAAGCGCCTGCTGGGCCGGTTCTGACTCAGCGTGCCGACTCGTCCAGTGTTGCGATGGAGGCGGCCACACGCGCGGCCATCGCCTGGGTGAGCACGATCTGCGAACGGCTCAGGGTCACCAGCATGCCGATGCCGACCCCCGCGGCCGAGGCCAGGGCCACCACGAACTGTGCTTGCGAAAGCGTTTCCATTTTGGTGCCTTTCGAGGAAGTGACGAACCCACGGGGCGAGCCAGCAGTCTGTGCGTGAGGCAGCGTGTCCTCAATACGCCATTCGGCTAAACGCGCCCCGGCGTCGGCCGGGTCGCGCACGCCGCTATGCCGCATCGCCGATGGCTATTCGGCACTGTCGTCGCCGTCCACGCTGGCGCTCCAGCGCGGGCCCCAGCCGCTTCGGGCCTGGTCGAGGCTGCGCCGCTCACGCTTGGTCGGCCGTCCCTGCTCGATGCTCAGCGCCGGTTCGCTGCCGAGGCGGCGCTGTTCACGCGCTTCGGCCTGCGCTGCAATGCTCTCGGCGGTTTCCTCGTACAGCTGCTGTGCCACCGGCGCCGGCCCGCGCTGGCCGCTCAGTCCCCGGACGACCACGGTCCGCTGCACCGCGCCCTGGCGCAGCGCCACCGTGTCCCCGGCCTTGACTTCGCGCGAGGCCTTCGCCACGTCGCCGTTGACCTGCACGCGGTTCTTGCCGATCTCGTCGGCCGCCAGCGAGCGGGTCTTGTAGAAGCGCGCAGCCCACAGCCACTTGTCGATACGCAGACGATCCATTCCTATCCTTGTTGCAGCGGCACCCGCACGGTGGCGTCGAGCCCGACGACGTGGCCGTCCGCCAGGCGATTGTCCAGCGCGATGGTTCCCCCCAGTGCCTGCACGATCTCCTGGCAGATCGCCAACCCGAGCCCCGAGCCGCTGGCCATGTCGCCGGCAGAGAAGGGCGCGAACAACCGGCCCCGCAGTTCGTCCGTGATGCCGGGGCCGGCATCGGCGATGCTCAGCAGCGCCTCGCCATGGTCGGCACGAACGCGTACCGACAGCATGCCGCCGCGCGGGCTGTGCTTGATGGCGTTGTGCAGCAGGTTGCGTGTCAGCTCCTGCAGCATCCAGCGGTGGGCGTGCACCTGCACGGCCTCGGCGTCGAGCTCGAAGTCGAGCGCCTTGTCCGCGATCAGCGGCGACACGTCGAGCGCCACCTGGCGCACCACCTCGCCCAGGTCCTGCGTGCTCGACTCCGGCTGCTGGCGCAGCTGCTCGACCTTGGCGAGCGAGAGCATCTGGTTGGCCAGCGTCGTCGCCCGCGCCACGGTGGCGTCGATCTCGCAGAGGGCCTGATCCGCCGGCACGTCGCCGCGCCGCGCCGACTGCACCTGCGCCTTGAGCACGGCCAGGGGCGTGCGCAACTGGTGGGCGCTGTCGCGCACGAAGCGCTTCTGGTGGTCGAGCAGCGCCTGCAGCCGGCCCATGACGCGCGTCGTCGCTTCGACCAGCGGGCGCAGTTCGCGCGGGGCGTCGGGCGCGTCGATGGGCGACAGGTCGTCGGCGGCGCGGGCCTCGATGGCTTCGCCCAGTGCGCGCACCGGCTGGGTCGCACGCTGCACGACCAGCGCGGTGACCCCGGCGATCACGGCCAGCAGCACGGCCTGCCGCCACAGCGTGTCGAACAGCAGCTTGCGCGCCAGGGTCTCGCGGATTTCCAAGGTCTCGGCCACCTGCACCACGGCCATGCCACGACCGACCGAGCTGGCCACGGGCTGCAGCAGCACGGCGATGCGCACCTGCTGCCCGCGAAACTCCGCATCGTAGAAGTCGACCAGCGCCGCGTAGGGCGGGCGGATCGGCAACGTCCCGCGCCAGAAGGGCACCTCGTCGAAACCCGAGATCATCTCGCCATTGAGCGTCGACACGCGGTAGTACATGCGGCTCTGGCTGTCGGCCTCGAAGGCCTCGAGCGCGGAATAGGGCACGACCGCACGCAGCACGGCCGCCTCGTCGTAGCCGGTCACGTCGAGCTGCTCGCCGATGGTCTTGGCCGACGCCAGCAGCGTGCGGTCGTAGGCGATGGTGGCGGCGGCCAGGCTCTGGCGGTACAGGCTCACGCTGTTGACCGCAATGACCAGCGCCACCGGCAGCAGGATGCCGAGCAGCAGCCGCGCCCGCAGGGAGATCGCCGAGATCGCGAACAACCGCCTCACGGCTCCTCGCGCAGCAGGTAGCCCAGCCCGCGCAGCGTCATCAGCGCCGTGCCGGTGCCGACCAGCTTCTTGCGCAAGCGATACACCACCACCTCGATGGCCTCGTACTGCACGTCCGCCTCGCCGGGGAAGACCAGTTCGAACAGCCGCTCCTTGGTGACGGCATGGCCGGGGTTGGCCATCAGCGCCTTCAAGAGCGCCAGCTCGCGGGGCGTCAGCTCCAGTACGTCAGCGCGGTGGTAGATGGCGCCGCTCGCGGTCTCGTAGCGCAGCCCGCCGACCGGCGGCGGTCCGGGCGGCGCGTCGCCGCCGTCGGCTTGTTGATGGCGGCGGCGCAGGGCGCGCAGGCGCGCCTCGAGCTCGTCCAGGTCGAAGGGCTTGGGCAGGTAGTCGTCGGCGCCCGCATTGAGCCCGACGATGCGGTCGCCCACCGTGCCGCGTGCCGTCAGCAGCAGCACCGGCGTGCGCAGGCCGGCAGCGCGTGCCTGGGCCAGCACCTGCAGGCCGTCGAGGTTCGGCAGGTTGAGGTCGAGCGCGACCACGTCGGGCTCCAGCGCCTGCCATTGCGCCAGCGCGAGCGCGCCGTCGCCGCACACCCGCACGTCGATGCGGCGGCGGCCCAGCGTGCGCTGCAGCGTGGTTTGCATGGTGGGGTCGTCTTCGACCAGCAGCAGCTTCATCAGGGGAGGTGGGTTCGGTGTTTACCCCAGTCCGCAGGACAGCCAACTGACAGCGGGGCGGCGCATCATAGCGGCGTTCAGCTTCCCCCCAGATTCCACCCTACAAGGAGACATTCAATGCGTCGCGACACCTTTTTGAAGTCATTGGCCGCCCTGGCCGCCGCGGGCGCCTTGCCCCTGTCGGCACGCGCCGCCGCCAACCTCAAGATGATGATCCCCGCCAATCCGGGTGGCGGCTGGGACACCACCGGCCGCGCGCTGGGCAAGGCCATGACCGACGCCAAGGTGGCCGACACGGTCACCTACGACAACAAGGGCGGTGCCGCCGGCGCACTGGGCCTGGCGCAGTTCGTCAACGGCGCCAAGGGTGACCCGAACGCGCTGATGGTCATGGGCTCGGTCATGCTGGGCGGCATCATCACCGGCAAGCCGCCGGTCAAGCTCGAACAAGCCACGCCCATCGCCCGCATCACGACCGAATACAACGTGTTCGTGCTGCCGGCCAGCTCGCCGCTCAAGACCATGAAGGACGTGGTCGACCAGCTCAAGAAGGACCCGGGCAGCGTCAAGTGGGGCGGCGGTTCGCGCGGCTCCACCGAGCACATCGCCGCGGCGATGATCGCGCAGAAGGTCGGCGCCGATCCGTCGAAGATCAACTACGTGGCCTTCCGCGGCGGCGGCGAAGCCACCGCGGCCATCCTGGGCGGCAACGTCACGGTGGGCGGCAGCGGCTACAGCGAATTCGCCGAGTACATCGCGGCCGGCAAGATGCGCGCGATCGCCGTCACCTCGGCGCAGCGCCTGCCGGGCATCAACGTGCCGACGCTGAAGGAGCAGGGCATCGACGTCGAGATCGGCAACTGGCGCGGCGTGTACGGCGCCCCGGGCCTCACGCCCGAGCAGCGCAAGACCGTCACCGACATGGTGCTGGCCGCGCTCAAGAGCTCCGCCTGGGCCGAAGCGCTCAAGAAGAACGACTGGACGCCGGCCGTGCTGTCGGGCGACGCCTTCGCGAAGTTCGTCGACGACGACTTCGCCAGCCTGCGCGCCATCATGGCCAAGTCCGGAATGATTTGACTCTCCCCCGGGGCTTGCCCACTTCGTGTGGGTGCGCCCACCCCCTTCCGGGGGCGACACCGACGGCCCGGCAAAGCCGGTTCCGTGGTGTCTCTGGAAGGGAGACTCATGCTTGCTTAAGAGAAAAAACATGCACTCCAACTCTCTTCCTGCAGAAGCGGGCCGCGGCGCCATGTGGCCGCAGACCCTGGTCGGCGCCGGCGTGCTGCTCACCGGCCTTGCGCTGGCGGCGGGCGCCATCGGCATTTCGTCGGAGGCGGGCTACGGCGGCGTCGGCCCCAACTTCCTGCCGTGGCTCGTGTCGATCGTTCTGTCGATCTGCGGCGCGTGGATCATCTGGGAATCGCGCACCGGTGGCTTCCGCGACATGGACGAACCCTCGGGCGCGGTCGAGACCTACTGGTCAGGCTTCGTCTGGGTGTCGGCCGGGCTGCTGCTGAATGCTGCGCTGATCACCACCATCGGCTTCATCTTCAGCTGCACGCTGTGCTACGTGCTCGCGGTCCAGGGCCTGCGCCGCGCGAGCGGGCAGGGCGGCGTCAACAGCCCGCGCACCTGGCTCATCGATGCCGTCACCGGCGCGCTCATCGCAGCGCCGGTGTTCTGGATGTTCACGCAGTTCCTGGCGATCAACCTGCCGGGCCTCACCGCCACGGGCTGGATCTGACATGGACATCTTCAACGCACTCATGCAGGGTTTCGCTGCGGCGATCACCCCGGCCAACCTGCTCTGGTGTCTGGTCGGCTGTGCCCTCGGCACGGCCGTCGGCGTGCTGCCCGGTATCGGCCCCGCGGTGGCGGTGGCCATGCTGCTGCCCATCACCGGCAAGGTCGACGTCACGGCCTCGATGATCTTCTTCTCGGGCATCTACTACGGCGCGATGTACGGTGGCTCGACCACCTCCATCCTGCTGAACACGCCCGGGGAGACGGCCAGCATGGTCACCGCCATGGAGGGCAACAAGATGGCCAAGAGTGGCCGCGCGGGCGCCGCGCTCGCGACCGCGGCCATCGGTTCCTTCGTGGCCGGCACCATCGCCACCGTGGTGGTCACGCTGTTCGCGCCCTTCGTGGCCGACTTCGCCGTGAAGCTCGGCCCGCCCGAGTACTTCCTGCTGATGCTGCTGGCCTTCACCACGGTGAGCGCGGTGCTCGGCAAGAGCACGCTGCGCGGCATGACGGCGCTCTTCATCGGGCTGGCCGCCGGCTGCGTCGGGCTCGACCAGATCTCGGGCCAGGGCCGCTACACGGGCGGCATCCCCGAAATGCTCGACGGCATCGAGATCGTGCTGGTCGCGGTCGGCCTTTTCGCGGTGGCCGAGGTGCTCTACGCGGTGCTGTACGAAGGCAAGGTGACCGAAGGCCAGAACAAGCTCAGCCGGGTGCATATGAGCAAGCGCGACTGGAAACGGTCGATTCCGGCCTGGCTGCGCGGCACCGCCATCGGCACGCCCTTCGGCTGCATCCCGGCGGGCGGCACCGAGATCCCGACCTTTTTGAGCTACGCGATGGAGAAGAAGCTCGCCAAGGACAGCGATGCCAAGGCCGAGTTCGGCACCACCGGCGCCATCGAAGGCGTGGCCGGCCCCGAAGCCGCCAACAACGCGACGGTGACGGCGGCGCTCATTCCCCTGCTGACGCTCGGCATCCCGACCAGCAACACCACCGCCATCCTGCTGGGCGCCTTCCAGAACTACGGCATCCAGCCCGGCCCGCAACTCTTCACCACCTCGGCCGCGCTGGTGTGGGCGCTGATCGCCTCGCTCTACATCGGCAACGTGATGCTGCTGGTGCTCAACCTGCCGATGGTCGGCCTGTGGGTCAAGCTGCTGAAGATCCCCAAGCCCCAGCTCTACGCTGGCATCCTGATCTTCGCGACGGTCGGTGCCTACGGCATGCGCCAGAGCGCCTTCGACCTGTTCCTGCTGTACGCCATCGGCGTGCTGGGCGTGATCATGCGGCGCTTCGACTTCCCGACGGCCCCGGTTGTCGTCGGCATGATCCTCGGCCCCTTGGCCGAAGCGCAGCTGCGCAACGCCATGTCGATCGGCGAGGGCAGCGCAGCGGTGTTCTTCCAGCGCCCGATGTCGATCGTGCTGATCGTCGTGGTGCTGGCCGTGCTGATCCTGCCGCGTGTCGCCAAGGCGATGGCGATGAAAAAAGCGCGGATCGGGGCGCTCTGACTCCCGGTCGTTGATTCAGCGCGGCGCGCCGGCCCGATCGGCCGGCAGCACGATGGTGGCGCGGCCATCCTGCGTGGTCACCGTGTCCGACGCCGCGGGCGGTATGACCGACCCGACCGGCGCCACCACGGTGGCGCGACCGTCGGCGGACGGCATCGCCGCCTCGGTCGGCGGCCCGCCCAAGGCACGATCCAGCGCGGTTCCCGCCGCGCGCACGCAAGCCTCGCGTGACGGTGCCGGCAGATTCCCGCGGTTGCAGGCCGCGACCTCCGCGTCATAGCGCTGTTGCGCAGCGGCGCGGTCGACCGGCCCCTGTTGCGCGAAGCCGTTGATGGCGAGCAGAAGCGCCGTTCCGACGAAGGCGTACTGGATGCGAGTGGCGAGCATGGGCGTCCTCCGTGTTCCGAGGGCTCGATGGTCGACGCTCGATCGCGCTGCTCGCGTGCGATGCCACAGCATGTGCCGGTAGGCCAAGGGCGACGAAACGGTGCCGGTGCCGCAACCCCATGCCGCCCGCGTGTTTCACAGGCATGACTTCTTCGTTGCCTAGATTGCGTGCCGTCGAGCCGGCGCTCCTGTCGGCTCGCGCTCCCATTCCGCATCGAGTCCTTTCCATGTCTCCATTCCTGTCATCCCCCCGTCCGTTCGTCCTTACCCTGGTCGCCGCGCTGTGCCTCTCGGCCTGCGGCGGTGGCGGCGATTCGGGCGCTTCGACCCCCACCACCGGCACGGCGCCGACCGCTCCTGCCGTCGTGGCGGCCGGCGCGCCGAAGGACCTGGGCTTCACGGACACCGCGCCGGTGCCCGACCCGGCGGCCATCCTGCCCTTCGTCGACAACGTCGCGACCAACCAGCGCGGCGATGCACGCTACGCAACCAAGGAAACCAACGCCGGCGTCCGCGTGGTGGCCGGCTTCCTCGATTTCTGGACGCCCAGCACGCTGCTGGTGGACGCAGGCCAAACGGCCCCCGCACAGGCGGGCTTCCCGGCCGTCGCCGCCTCCACCTGGAGCGGGATTCCCGGAGATGCCACCGACGGCAAGGTGCTCAACACGGCCGTGCTGGGCCGCAACATCCAGTACGTGGTCGACGTGACCACCGCCCGCACCAGCGCGCAGGAACTCGCGGCCTACCTCGACGACCGCCGCGGCAAGGCGTACAGCGTCAGCGACGGCCTGGGGCCGCTCACCGCGGCGTGGCGCGCCGCCGCGCAGCAGACCACGACGATCACCGGGATCCCGGCCGACGCCACCACGGTGCTCTACAACGACAGCGGCAACAACACCGGTGTGGGCGGCGGCGCCAACCCGAGTTTCGGCACGGTGGTCGACCTGATCAACAACATCGGCGAGAACGGCTCCACCGAGCCGGCCAAGCGCTACTTCAAGTACGCGCGCCCCTGGCGTTGGAGCACCAGCGTCAAGGTGGTGCCCGCCCTGGAGCCGGCGAAGAGCGCCACGCCCGGCACGGACGGCGGCTTTGTCAGCGGCCATACGGCCGAAGCCGTGCGCAACGGCTTCGCCTTCGGCTACGTGGTGCCCGAGCGTTACCAGGAGATGGTCGCCCGGGGCCTCGAGCTGGGCGAGAACCGCATCCTCGCGGGCATGCATTCGCCGCTGGACGTGATCGGCGGGCGCATCCAGGGCCATGCCGTGGCGGCGGCCAGCCTGTCGACCGGCGCCAACGCCGCGCGCAAGGCCGCGGCCCGCGCGCAGGCCCAGTCGGTGCTGATGACGGCGGTCGGCGCCGCCGATGCCACGGCCTTCAACACCTTCGCGCATTCGCAGGGCACAGACCAGGACCGCTTCGCGGACCACGCCGCCAGCAAGGCCGCCTACCTGCGCCGCATGACCTTCGGCTTCACCCAGGTCGGCGACAAGACGAGGCCGGCCGTCGTACCCAAGGGTGCAGAAGTGCTGCTGGAAACCCGGCTGCCGTACCTCGACGCCGAGCAGCGCCGCGTGGTGCTCAAGACCACCGCCATCGCGTCGGGCTACCCGGCGATGGACGACCCCGAAGGCTGGGGCCGCCTGAACCTGTTCGATGCGGCCGACGGCTACGGTGCGTTCAACGGCGACGTGGTCGTGAAGATGGACGCCAGCCTGGGCGGCTTCCACGCGATGGACAGCTGGCGCAACGACATCGCCGGCGCCGGCAAGCTGAGCAAGACCGGTACCGGCACGCTGCGCCTGGGCGGCAAGAACAGCTACAGCGGCGGAACGCAGCTCGTGGCGGGCACGCTGCAGGCCGACTCGGCCAGCGCCTTCGGTGCGGGCAACGTCTATGTCGGTGGCGGCACGTTGGTCTGCAATGCCGATTCGATGGTGACCATGGCGGGGGCGTACACGCAGCTGGACGGCAGCACGCTGCAGATGAACATTGGCGGCAATGGCGCCGGCCGCTTGACGGTCAAGGGCGTGGCGGCCCTGGGCGGCATATTGAACGTGGCATTCAAATCGGGCGCGGCGCCCAGCGTGGGCGACGTGCTCACGGTGGTGAGCAGCGGCGCGCTGGTCGGCAAATTCAGCGCGATCACGGTACCGGCCGGGTTCAAGGTCACGCCGACCTACACCGCGACCGAGTTGTCGTTGCGCATCGACGCCGCGGTCTGAGCGACCAGCTTTTTCTTCTTCGCCGCCCGGAAGAACGCGATCGTCTGCCAGACAACCACGATCGCGATCACGCTCAGCAGCGTGGCGCTGATCGGGCGAGTGACGAAGATGCCGAACTCGCCGCGGCTCAGCAGCATCGCGCGGCGGAAGTTCTCTTCCAGCATCGGGCCCAGGATGAAGCCGAGCATCAGTGGCGCGGCTTCCATGTCGAGCCTGAGGAACAGGTAGCCGATCAGGCCGAACACGGCCGTCGTGTAGATGTCGTCCAGGCTGTTGTTGATGCTGTAGGTGCCGATGCAGCAGAAGAACAGGATGGCCGGGAACAGCACGACGTACGGGATCTTGAAGACCGACAGCCAGTAGCGCACCAGCGGCACGTTGAGGATCACCAGGAAGCAGTTCCCGATCCACATGCTGGCCACCAGGCCCCAGAACAGGTCGGGGTGGCTGGCGATCATGTTCGGGCCGGGCTGGATGCCCTTGACGATGAAGGCCGCCATCATCAGCGCCATCACGGCGTTCTCGGGAATGCCGATGGCCATGAGCGGGATGAAGCTGGTGCGTGCGGCGGCTTCGTCGGCGGCGGCCTGGCCGGCCACGCCTTCGATGCAGCCGGTGCCGATCTCGTGCTTGTACTTGCTGAATTTCTTGTCGGCCGCATACGCTGCGAACTGCGCAATGGTCGGACCACCGCCGGGCAGGATGCCCAGGATCGATCCGATGACGCTGCCGCGCAAGGCGCTCGGGAGGATGCGCTTGAACTCGGGCCAGGTCGGCATGAGCTTGATCTTGCCGTTGAAGGGTGTGAGCACATTCTTGTTGTCGAGGTTCTTCACCACCTCGGCGATGCCGAAGCAACCCAGCGCGATACTGATGAGCCCGACGCCGTCCTGCAGGAAGGCCAGGTTCATCGTGTAGCGCGCCACGCCGCTGTTGACGTCGGTGCCGATCATGCCGAGCAGCACGCCGATCATGGCCATCGCCAGGCCGTTGAGCAGGCTGCCGCTGCTGACGAAGCTCACGCAGAAGAAGCCCAGCAGCATCAGCGCGCAATAGTCGGCCGGACCGAACAGGAAGCCCACTTCGCCCAGCATGGGCGCCATGGTCGCCAGCACGACGATGGCCACCGTGCCGCCGATGAAGCTCGAGATGCCGGCCGTGAACAGCGCCAGGCCCGTCTTGCCCTTGAGCGTCATCTGGTAGCCGTCGATGCACGCCACGATGCTGCTGGCGTGCGGGATCTTCATCGTGATCGCGCTCACGCTGTCGCCGTACTGCGCGCCGTAGTAGATGCCGGCCAGCATGATGAACGCGCCGCCGGCGGGGATGGAGTAGGTCAGCGGCAGCAGCAGGCTGATGGTGGAGAGCGGCCCGAGGCCGGGCAGCAGCCCGATCAAGGTCCCGACGGTGCAGCCGAGGGCGCAATAGAGCAGGTTCTGCAGCGTGAGTGCCTGCTCGAACCCGAACGCGAGGTTGTGAAGGAGTTCCATCAGTACAGCGGCAGGCTCAGGCCGAGAAAGTTCTTGAAGGCGAACGCGATCGCGATCAGGCAGACCGAGATCTTGATGTTGCGAAACACGGAGTAGGAGGTGCCGGCGAAGGTCGAGCAGAACACCAGGAACACGATGCCCAGGATCATGTTGATGTACTCGGAGATCACCGCGAAGCCCACCAGGCTGGCCAGGATGAGGGCGATGTTCTTGACGTTGTAGTCCACCGGCAGGCGCTCGATGAAGAACGACCGCCCCGCCGTGATCAGGCCCACCACGAACAGCGCGCAGCTGACCATGAACGGGAACATCCCGGCGCCGGAGTGGCCGAGCGTGCCCAGCTTGTAGTTCAGCGCGACGATGCCAAAGAGCAGGGCGAGGGCCATGATGACCACGCCCCGGACGAAGTTGCGGCTGTTCATGGCGAGCGCCTTTCGAACGGCGCGGGGGTGAGGCTGTAGAGGGGCATGCAAGGGTCTCCAGGTGGTTCGTCCCGAGCATCGCCGCGCGGCAGGCGCAGCGATGCTCGGGCGGCGAATCGTAGAAAGCGATGCTTCCAATCGGCTTTCGTTGGGTCACCCTGCCCGCAAAATACGTGTTAGTCCTTACCGCCTGCTAAGGGTCATTGCTAGGGTGCGGCGATGGCGCCAGCGGCAGTTGCATGACGGCGCGCAGGCCCGGCAGGCGCGTGGGTGCGCCACCGACCTCGACCGCAGCGTCGCCATCTGCGAGCACGATGTCGCCGCCGTTGCGCCGGGCGTAGGCGCGCGCGATGGCCAGGCCCAGCCCAGCGCCTCGCGCGGCGTGGCCGGTGCGGTCGCCGACCTGGCGGAAGCGCTCGAACACCTCGGTGCGCCGCGCCGGCGCGATGCCGGGGCCGTCGTCGCTCACCTCGGCCCATGCCATGTCGCCGGTCGTTCCGGCCCGGACCGTGATGTGGCCGCCGACGGGCGTGTACACGATGGCGTTGTGCACCAGGTTCGAGAGCACCTCGTGCAGCTCGGCGGCGTCCGCGTGCACCGGCACGGCGTGCGCATCGACCCAGCCCAGGTCCTGGTCCTTCTCGTGCGCCAGCGTGAGGTACTGCAGCGCGACGTCCTTGGTCACGGCGTTGAGGTCCGTCAGGTGCAGCGCCTCGGTCGCCGCGGCGTCGTCGGTGGCATGCGCCAGCGACAGCAACTGCTCGCACAGCCGCCG
The DNA here is from genome assembly GCF_051216395.1 of Variovorax cryoconiti. NCBI lineage: Bacteria > Pseudomonadati > Pseudomonadota > Betaproteobacteria > Burkholderiales > Comamonadaceae > Variovorax > Variovorax cryoconiti. The sequence goes on from NZ_JBPJZI010000006.1 coordinate 81,933, forward strand.
GCTGCGCGCGATCTGCGCGACCATGGCCCGCAGCGTGTCGTGGAGCTGCGCGGTGTCGGTCTCGCGCAATGCGACGCCGGCCTGCGTCATCAGGATGGCGAGCGGGGTGCGCAGCTGGTGCGAGGCGTCGGCCAGGAACTGCGATTGCCGCTCCAGCAGCTGCCTGTAGCCTGCGACGTTCTCGTTGACGGCATCGACCAGCGGCACGACCTCTTGCGGCACGCCGCGCGCGTCGAGCGGCTCCGGCATCTGCCCCTGGCGGCTGCGTACGGAACGCCGCAGCCGCTCGAGCGGCCGCAGCGACCAAATCACGCCCAGCCACACCAGCAGCACGACCACGAGCACCATCCGCAGGTCGCGCAGCAGATGCTGCCGCAGCGACGCGGACTCGGCCCGCGCGCGCTGCGCAGCGCCCGCCTCGAGCAGGCGCCGCGCTTCAGCGGCACCGGCGTCGAGCTGCAGCGTGCCGTCGGGCGCCAGCGTGGCGCCGTGGCGCAGCGTCTCGGCGGTGTCGCGCATCGCGCGGTCGTAAGAGGCCTGGACCAGGTCCTGCAATTCGCGGTAGTCGTTCCAGCTGTCGAGCGCCAGCAGGCCGAGCACGCAGGGCAACAGCAGCGCGAGCAGCCGCGCGCGGATGCCGAAGCGGCTCGCCTCAGCGGGGCGGCTTGTCATGCCCGATGCTCTCCAGCATGTAGCCCAGGCCGCGCACGGTGACGATGCGCACGTCGCCACCGTCGAGCTTGCGGCGCAGCCGGTGCAGCACCAGCTCGATGGCGTCGGGCCCGGCGTCGCTGTCGGCCGGGAAGACCTTGGCCGACAGCTGCCCCTTCTCGACCGGCGAGCCGCTGCGCGCCAGCAGCACCGACAGCGCGGCGCTCTCCCGCGGCGTCAGCTGCAGCAGCTCGCCCGCGAGCGTGAAGGCGCGGGTGCCGTTCGCGCGCACCAGCGAGCCGCACTGCAGCGCCGTGTGCGTGGTCCCGCGGGCGCGCCGCACCAGCGCGTCGAGCCGGGCTTCGAGTTCCTCGATGGCGAAGGGCTTGCCGAGGAAATCGTCGGCACCGGCGTTCAGGCCGCGCACGCGGTCCTGCACCGAGCCTTCGGCGGTGAGCACGAGCACCGGCGTGCGGTTGCCCGCGGCGCGCAGGTCGGCCAGCAGGGCCAGGCCGTGGCGGTCAGGCAGGCGCAGATCGAGCACGACGACGTCGTGGTCGCCGGCGGCCAGCAGCGATTCGGCGGTGGCGGCATCGGGCGCATGGTCGGCGACGAAGCCGCTCTGCTTGAAGGCCCGCATGAGCCAGGCCGCCATCTCGACTTCATCTTCGACAAGGAGCAGGCGCATGCGTGCGATCCTAGCCGCGCGGCCGGTGCGGCGCCGCCCACCAGGCGGCGAGCCCGAGCAATAACAGTGCGCCACCCAGCCAGCGCAGCCAAGACGGCCAGGCGGGGGCGCGGCGCAGCAGTTCGACCTCGCGCACGAAGATCGTCTCGCAGGCGCCGTTGCCGGTGTCCTCGCGCGTGAGCGAGGTGCCGCGCGTGAAGGCGAAGCCGGCGTCGTGGCTGTAGCTGGCGAGCTGCCCGCCGATGCGGACCTGGTCGCCCACGCGCAGCCGGCGCAGCTGCCGGGCGATCGTTGGGTCTTCGGTAAGCAGGTGGTTGTTCGACAGCGCGCGGGTGTATTGCGGCTGCCAGGCCGTGTCGTCGCGGCTGCTGTAGTAGCAGACAAACTGGCCGCTGGAAAAGGACATCTTCTCGTAGGCACCATCGGCCGCGTTGGCGCCCCAGACCATGCAGAGGTCGACCACGTTGAGGTGGTCGTTGCTGGCGCGATGGATCCAGTCCCACCAGGTGTCGGCGTCATGCCGGCTCACGACCAGCCCGGTGATCTCGTAGTCGGCCACGGGCGCGATGCGGTAGTCGACCGTGCCGGCATGCGCCTGGAAAGCCGGTGCCGCCACCGTGCGCTGCAATGGCTCGTCGCTCAGCGCCGGCAGCAGTTCGGCCGCACGCGGCAGGTGGTCGGCCAAGCCGACGCCCAGCGCCAGCGACACGGTGCCGCCGAGCAGCAGCAGGCGCGCCAAACTCATTGGCATACCTTCGTGCTTCGCACTGCGGTGCGAGCTGGCTTGGGGCGGCCCGGCGCGACGCTCATGCCCCGCGCAACCGGCGCACGGTGCGCCGGATCCATTGCTCGATGTCGTCGACGTAGGTGAACACGGCCGGCACCACCAGCAGGCTCAGCACCGTCGACGTGATCAGCCCGCCGATCACCGCCATCGCCATCGGCGAGCGGAAGCTGGAGTCCGCCGCGCTCCAGCCGAAGGCGATCGGTGCCATGCCCGCGCCCATGGCGATGGTGGTCATGATGATCGGCCGCGCCCGCTTGTGGCAGGCATCGCGCAGGGCGTCCCAGCGGCTCATGCCATGGTCGCGGCGGGCGACGATGGCGTATTCGACGAGCAGGATCGAGTTCTTCGTCGCGATGCCCATCAGCATGATCAGCCCGATCAGCGACGGCATCGACAGCGCCTTCTGCCCGATCAGCAGGCCGACGAAGGCCCCGCCCAGCGCCAGCGGCAGCGCGCACAGGATGGTCACCGGGTGCAGGAAGTCCTTGAACAGCAGCACCAGCACGATGTAGATGCACAGCACGCCGGTCAGCATCGCCAGACCGAAGCTGTTGAACAGCTCGGTCATGACCTCGGCGTCGCCCACCTCGGCCACGCGCACGCCGGGCGGCAGGTTCTGGATCGACGGCAGCGCCATGGCGGCGGTCTTCGCATCGCCCAGGCCCACGCCCGAGAGCTCGATCTCGAAGTTGACGTTGCGCGAGCGGTCGTAGCGGTCGATCACGGCCGGGCCGCCTTCGACGGTGAGCTTGGCGACCTGGCCCAGCATCACCGGGCCGCGCGCGCTCGGCACGGCCAGCCGTTCGAGCAGCGCCATGTCTTGCCGCGCCGAGTCTTCCAGCTTCACGACGATCGGCACCTGCCGCTGCGCCAGGTTGAGCTTGGGCAGCGACTGGTCGTAGTCGCCCAGCGTGGCGACGCGCAGCGTCTCGGCGATGGCCGAGCTGGTCACGCCCAGGTCGGCGGCGCGCGCGAAGTCGGGCCGCACCGCGATCTCGGGGCGGATCAGGCTGGCGGTCGAGGTGATGTTGCCCAGGCCGGGGATGGTGCGCAGGTCGCGCTCCACGGCGCGCGCCGCGGTGGTCAGTGCGGCCGGGTCTTCGCCCGACAGCGACAGGATGTACTTCTCGCCCGAGCCCCCCAGGCCGACCGTGCTGCGCACCCCCGGCAGCGACTCGAGCGCGGCGCGGATCTCGTTCTCGATCACCTGCTTGCGCGGCCGGTCGCCACGCGGATCGAGCTTGATGGTGAGCGTGGCCTTGCGCGTCTCGGGCGTGCCGAAGCTTGCGAACGGGTCGCCGCCCGCGCTGCCGCCGGCCACCGTGGTGTAGACGCTCTTCACATGGCGGACTTCCATCACGCGGCGTCGCACCTCTTCGGCCGTGGCCGAGGTCTGGGCCAGCGTCGCACCGGGCGCGAGCGAGATGTAGACCTGCGTCTGCGAGTTGTCGTCTGGCGGGATGAAGCCGGTCTTGAGCAGCGGGATCATCGCGATCGAACCGATGAAAAAGAGCGTGGCGAAAGCCATCGTCAGCAGGCGGTGCTTCATGCACCACTCGGCGGCGCGCATGTACACCGTCAGCCAGCGGGGGTCCTTCTCGGCATCGACGATCGGCTTGAGAATGTAGGCGGCCATCATGGGCGTGAGCACCCGCGCGACCACCAGCGACGCGAACACCGCGAGCGACGCCGTCCAGCCGAACTGCTTGAAGAACTTGCCCGCCACGCCGCTCATGAAGGCGGTGGGCAGGAACACCGCGATCAGCGTGAAGGTGGTGGCGATCACGGCCAGGCCGATCTCGTCGGCGGCCTCCATCGCCGCGTCGTACGGGCTCTTGCCCATGCGCAGGTGGCGCACGATGTTCTCGACCTCCACGATCGCGTCGTCGACCAGGATGCCGACCACCAGCGACAGCGCGAGCAGCGAGATGATGTTGATCGAGAAGCCCAGCAGGTGCATGCCGATGAAGGCCGGGATGACCGACATCGGCAGCGCCACGGCCGAGACGAAGGTGGCACGCCAGTCGCGGAGGAACAGCCAGACGACGATCACGGCCAGGATGGCGCCTTCGTACAGCAGGTGCAGCGAGCCGTCGTATTCCTCCTGCACCGGCTCGACGAAGTTGAAAGCCTCGGTCAGCTGGATGTCCGGGTGCTGCGTGCGCATCTCGGCCAGCGCCTTCTGCACGAGGGCGCCGACGGCGACCTCGCTTTCACCGCGACTGCGGGCGACTTCGAAGCCGACCACGGTCTTGCCGTCGAGCAGGGCGGTGGCGCGCGGCTCGGCGATGGTGTCGCTGATGCGCGCCACCTGGTCGAGCCGGATGCGGCGCCCGTCGGACAGCGGGATCTGCATGCTGCGCAGTTCGTCGGCCGACTGCACCGTGGCCAGCGTGCGCACGGGCTGCTCGCTGCCCGACAGGTCGAAGCGGCCGCCGGCGCTCTCGGTCTGCACCTGACGCAGCTGACGCGAGATGTCGGCCGCGGTGGCGCCCAGCGCCTGCAACTTGGCCGGGTCGATGTCGACATGCACCTGGCGCGTCACGCCGCCCACGCGGTTGACCGCGCCGACGCCGGGCAGCGCCAGCAGCTTCTTGGTCACGTCGTTGTCGACGAACCAGCTGAGCGCTTCCGCGTCCATGCGGTTCGACGAGATCGTGAAGGCCAGCACCGGTTGCGCCGCGAAGTCGAGCTTGGTGACGACCGGGTCGCGCACGTCGGCGGGCAGGTCGGCCCGCACGCGCTGCACGGCGGAGCGCACGTCGTCGACGGCTTCCTGCACCGGCTTTTCGAGGCGGAACTCGATGATCAGCGTGGCTGCGCCGTCCTGCACCTTGGTCGTGATGTGCTTGAGGCCCTGGATGGTGGCGATGGAATTCTCGAGCTTGCGCGCGACGTCGGTTTCCAGCTGCGACGGCGCCGCGCCCGGCAGCGCTGCCGACACGGTGACCGTCGGCAGGTCGATGTCCGGAAAGTTCTGCACCTTCATCGCGTTGAAGGACAGCAGCCCCCCGAAGGTGAGCAGCACGAACAGCATCACGGCCGGAATCGGGTTCCGGATGGACCAGGCGGAAACGTTCATGGCTTGCTCTCTCCGGCAGCCACACGCACCAGGTCGCCGTCGTTGAGGAAGCCGGCGCCTTGCACCACCACCTGCGCATCGGCGGGCAGCTTGGTGAGAATTTCAACGCGCTCGCCGACGCGGCGACCGGTCTGGATCTTCAGCTGCGAGACGCGGTTATCGGGCTGCAGCAGCAACAGGTGGTTGAAGCCGTCACGCGGCACGATGGCGGCCTGCGGCACGGTCAGGGCGTTGCTTCGTCCAAGCTGAAACTCCCCGCTCGCGAACATGCCGGCACGCAAGGCCCCCACGCTTGTCGCTTCGCGTACTGCGCTGCCCCCCGAGGGGGCGCTCGCGCCTTCGGGCGGCCGTGCGGCGCTCGTGCCCGTGTTCTGCATCAGTGAGGGGATGTCGACATAGACCAGTGCGTTGCGCGTCTGCGGGTCGACCGTCGGCGCGATGCTGCGCACGGTGCCCTGCACCTGCGCGCCGCTCGCGCTCTGCACCGTGGCCGGCGTGCCGACCGCGATGCGGCCGAGCTCGGCCGAGGTGACTTCGGCGCGCCATTCGAGCCGGCCCTGGCGGATCAGCTTGAACAACTCGGTGCCCGCCGCGACCACGCTGCCGACCGTGGCGGTGCGTGCGGAGATCACGCCGTCGTCCGGCGCCAGCACCCGCGTGTTGCGGCCGCGCACCTGCTGCGCGGCGAGCACCGCCTCGGCCGCCTCGACGCGCGCCTTGGCGGTCTGCTCGGTGGTCTGGTACTGGTTGATCTGCTGCTGGCTCAGCGCGCCGGTCTGCGCCAGCGTGCGGGCGCGGGCTGCGTTGCCGGCGGCGTCGGCCGCGGTGGCCTTGGCTTCGGCCAGCGAGGCACGCGCCTGCGCCACGTCGGCGTTGACGGTCTCGGGCGAGAACACGGCCAGCACCTGGCCCTTCTTCACCACGTCGCCCACGTTCACCCGCACCTCGGCCAGGCGCAGGCCGTTCGATTCGGAGCCGACGATGGCTTCCTGCCAGGCCGCGACGTTGCCGTTGGCCGCGAGCGTGACGTTCAGCTCGCTCTGCTCGGGCTTGGCGACCGACACGGTGAGGGCGGGGCGTGCGGGCGCGGCGCCCTTGGCCGCAGCGGCCGGCGCGGCACCTGTCTGTGGCGCGGGCGCGGCCGGCTTGCGCAGCAGCCAGAACGCCCCCACGGCGACGACGATCAGGGCCACGAGGGCAAGGAGGAGGGTGCGCTGGCGTCGGGTCATGGTGTCTTCGCTGTTTTCGTCTGTGCGGAAGAGGGAGAGGTTTCGTTGGCGAGGGCGGTGCCGGGCCGGGCCCAGCCGCCGCCGGTGGCGCGGTAGAGCGCCACCCAGGCTTCGGCGCGTTCGCGCTGCAGCGCCACGCGCGAGGTCTGCGCGGCGAAGAGCGTGCGGCGGGCGTCTTCCAGCTCGAACAGGCTGGCCAGGCCGCTCTGGTAGCGCGCCTGCGTGGCATCGAAAGAGGCCTGGTAGTTCTGCACCGCGGTGTCGGCGTCGCCGGTGCGGGCGTCGGTGGCCTGCAGGTTGACCAGCGCCTCCTCGACTTCGCGCACCGCCGTGCGCACGCTGCCGCGGTACTGCGACACCGCTTCGTCGTAGCGGGCCTTGGCGCTCTCGGCGTTGGCCGCTCGGGTGCCGCCATCGAAGATCGGCAGCGTCAGCGCCACCGGTCCGATGGTCCAGGTGTCGATGCGCTGATGCGCGCCGCCGCTGCGCAGCTGCAGTGCGGCGACGGAGCCCTGCAGCGTCAGCCGCGGGTAGCGGTCAGCCTCGGCCGCGCCGACTTCGGCGCTGGCCGCGGCCACGCCCAGCTCGGCCGCGAACACGTCGGGCCGCTGCGCCAGCATCTGGGCGGGCACGCTGGCCACGGCTTGCACCGCCGGCAGGGCGCGGTCGGCGGAGACCGTGGCCAACTGCCGGTCGATCTCAGTGGCATCGATAGCGGTCAGCGCGACCAGGCCCTGGCGCAGCACGGCGCACTGCGCGCCCTGCTGGGTCAGGCGGGCCGACGCGTCGGCCGCGCTGGCGCGGGCCAGTGCCGCGTCGGCGGGTGCGGTGAAGCCGGCCTTGGCGGACAGATCGGTGAGGCGGGCCGTCTCGCTGCGCGAGCGCGCGTCCGATTCAGCCACCGTCAACTGGCGCTGGCAGGCCCGCTCGGCGAAGTACTGGTTGGCCGTCTCGGCCGCGACCGACACCCGGGCGTCGTGCCACCTGGCGCTGGCACTCTGCAATTGCGCGTCGGCGGCGTCACGGCTGGCGCGGCGGCCGCCGAACAGGTCGATCTCCCAGCTCGACTGCAGGCCCGCCTGCAGGGTCGTGACCGCCGGCAGCGAAGCGCTCGCGCCGGTCGAGCTGCCGGTGCCGCCCGCCGGCGAGTTGCTGCGCTGCGCCGACAGCGTGCCGTCGAGCGTCGGCAGCAGCGCCGCGCCGGCCTGCACCCACGTGCCGCGCGCTTCGGTGATGCGCGCCGCGGCGCTCGCCACCGTCGGGCTGACCGTCTGCGCGGCTTCGATCAGACGCACGAGCAAGGGGTCGTCGAGCTGCCGCCACCAGTCGGCCAGGGCGGGCAGCGAGCCGGCGTGGGCGATGGGGGTGGGCATCGGCGCATGCCACTGCGCAGGGATCGACGCGCTCGCACTCGCGGGCGGACGTGTCACGCCGCAGGCGGTCAGCGCGAGCGACAGGCACAGCAGCACCAGGCGCGGCCGGTGGTTCGTGCGGTGGGGTTTCATGGGGATTTCCTCTTGGAAGGGGGCGGGGCGCGCCGTGCCGTTTCGGCATCGAGCATCGCCACCGCGTACGAATGCAGCCGATCGGCCCACCGGTCGATGCTGTCGGCGGAACGCAGCAGGGACGGTCGCAGCACCTCGACCAGGTCCTGCATCACGAAGAGCTGCAACGCCAGCCCGTTGATCGCCAGCGCCAGCCGGTGGACATCGTCGTCGGCTTTCGTGATGCCGAGGTGACGCGCCAGGATGCGCACCAGCGCCTCGTGCGGCCCACGGATGTCGCGTTCGACCTCTTCGGCCCACTGGCTGGTCGGCTCGACCATCTCCCGCATGTGCAGGCGCATGCACTGGCGCACGATCTCGCCGTGCTTGAGCGGTTCGACGTAGGCCACCATGTAGAGGCGCAGCGCGTCGGCGGTGCTCAGCCCCGGCGCGTCGACGAGCTGGACCAGGTCGCCCGCCGTGCCGCCCATCGGCTCGTTGAAGGTGGCGCTGTAGAGGCCGGCCTTGTCACCGAAGTAGTAGCTGATGGCGGCGATGTTGACGCCAGCTGCTTTCGCGATTTCGCGCGTCGAGGTCTTGGCGAAGCCGTGCTCGGCGAACAGGCGCAGGGCGGCGTAGAGGATGCGCTCGCGGGACTCGGCGCCATCGCTGCGCGAGGCGCGTTCAGCGGGTGTCGCCGAGGGCGAAGCGGTCTGTTTGGGCGACGTCTTCATGGCGGCCGGATTAGACCACAGATCAAACGATTGATTGAACTAAAGAACCTGCCCGGAGAAGGGGGTGGAGGGCGTTGCGGCGGGCATGACGCGGAGCCACCCCTGGCTGTCGCGAGCGCGCCGCCCGGCGCTACGATGCCGCGATGGGCTCCATCTCTGCTGCATCACCTGCGCCTCCCGCGCTCCCGCTCGACGCCCAAGGCATCCTCGCACTCGCCGCGCGCTCGATGTTCCACCTGTTCTCCAGCATCAGCCAGGGCATGTTCCTGGTCGACCGCAGCGGGCGCATCGTGTGGGTGAACGAAGGCTACAAGCGCTTTCTGCCGGCGCTGGGCTTCGCATCGGTCGACGACTTCGTCGGGCGGCCGGTGGAGGAGGTGATCCACAACACGCAGATGCGCGAGGTGCTGGAGAGCGGCAAGCCGATCCTCATCGACCTGCTGACCAACAAGGCGGGCACCTTCGTCGTCAGCCGCATCCCGCTGCATGCGGAAGTGGCGGGTGCCGAGGGCGACCCGGAACTGGGCGAGGTGATCGGCGCCATCGGCATCGTGCTGTTCGATCATCCCGAGACCACGCTGCAGCCGCTCATCAGCAAGTTCGCGATGCTGCAGCGCGACCTGGACGATGCGCGCCGCGAGCTGGCGACGCAACGCAACCACCCGCTGTGGAAGCTGGCCGGCGCCGACGGTCAGCGCCGCGCCAAGCACACCTTCGCGAGCTTCATCGGCAGCAGCCCCGCGGCCGTCGACGTGAAGCGGCATGCCCGGCGTGCTGCGCAGTCGTCGAGCCCGGTGCTGCTGCTGGGCGAGACGGGTACCGGCAAGGAACTGCTGGCGCATGCCATCCATGCGGCGTCGGCACGCGCCGACGGGCCCTTCGTGAGCCTGAACATCGCGGCCGTTCCCGACACGCTGCTGGAGGCCGAGTTCTTCGGCTTCGCGCCGGGCGCCTTCACCGGGGCCGATCGCAAGGGGCGCGAAGGCAAGTTCAAGCTGGCCGATGGCGGCACTCTCTTCCTCGACGAGATCGGGGACATGCCGCTCGCCCTGCAGGCCAAGCTGTTGCGCGCGCTGCAGGAAGGCGAGATCGAGCCGCTGGGCTCGAACAAGGTGGTGCCCTTCGACGCCCGCGTGATCGCCGCCACCTCGCGCGACCTGCCGGCGCTGGTGCGCGAAGGGCGCTTTCGCGAAGACCTGTACTACCGCCTCAACGTGCTGCCGCTGCGGGTGCCGCCATTGCGTGAGCGGCGCAGCGACATCCCGGCGCTGATCGAGGCACTGGGGGAAGACATGGCTCAGCGCAGCGGCGAAGCGCCGCCCGAACTCATGCCCGATGCGCTGGCCCTGCTGGCGGCGCAGCACTGGCGCGGCAACACGCGCGAGCTGCGCAATGTGCTGGAACAACTGGCGATGCGCAGCGACTCGACGCGCATCGATGCGGCCGAGGTCAAGCGCGTGCTCGCCGAAACCGGCCTGGAACAGATCGCCGCACCCGAGCCCTTGACCACGGTGGGCGACGACGCGGACCAGAGCCGGCTGCTGCGCCCCATGGCCGAGCAGATCGCCGAACTCGAGCGCCGCGCCATTGCCGCCGCGCTGGCCCGCACCGGTGGCAACAAGCTGGCGACGGCCCGGCTGCTCGGCATCTCCCGAGCCACCCTGTACGACCGCATGGGGCCCGCCGGCGCGTAGCGCCTCACCAAAAAAAACGGCCTCGCAAAAGCGAGGCCGTTTTCAGGGGGGCGAGATTTACAGGCTGATCTCGGTGATCTTCGCGCCCGACACCGACACGCCGGCTTCCAGGCCCACGTTGGTCAGCACGAAGCCGACCACGGGTTGACGGATGGTGTTGGTGTCGACCGCGCCATTGGCGCCGATGTTGGCGACAGCCACGGTGGCGTCAGCGCCGGCCGTCCAGCCCTTGCTGCTGCGGAACTTGGCCAGCGATTCCTGCGTGTTGAACACGTAGATCACAGCCTTGGACTGCGCGCCGGCCTGGAAGCCGATGGAGCCAGCGGTGGTGCTGTAGTAAGCCTGGGTGCGGCCGCCGGTGCGCAGCGCGCCACGACCGTATTCGGCGCCGACGCCGAGGCTGGCACCGACCACCGACGGGAACACCAGCACGCCAGCGGCCTTGCTCACCATCTCGCGCGAACCCGGCACCGTCTGGTAGAGCTTCGACAGGGAGGCATCGGTCTGGGCGTCGATGGAGGTGCGCGACGACGAGGACGTGCCGGTGTCGCCCGGACGGGTGGTGGTGCAGCCTGCGAACAGCACGCTGGCCGCAGCGACGGCAGTGACGGTGGCGAGAGTGCGGAGCTTCAATGTGGTCATGGTCTATGTCCTCTTCTTTAAATGAAATCAGGTTCCGGTCCATGTCGAACGACGCTTGCTGCATCGGCTCTTGAACCAGACCGGGACCGATGCTAAGTCCGTAAAAAGCAGGGAAATCGGAGAAACGGCGGTGACCTACGTGATGTCGGGCGAAGCAGATGTGACCCGCTGGCCCGATGTCCTACGCTCTGGAAAACCCTGATCGAAATGCAGACAAATGACTGAATATCAGGCAATTGTTGTGTCTGCTGGTCGCGCCATCTGCGAGTTCCTCGAGGGAAATCCCTTTCAAATCAACGCTCCTTTTCTTGGCATGGACTGTGCAATATTCAGTCATACCAAAACAGGAGACTCGCATGATTCAACGTCGCCACCTCTTTGCACTGACGGCGCTCGCCGCGCTGACCGCCGCCGCGACTGCGCCTGCCCACGCGCAGTCCAACGAGATCCGCATTGCCCACGTCTACAGCAAGACCGGCGCGCTCGAGGCCTACGGCAAGCAGACGCAGACCGGCCTGATGATGGGCCTCGACTACGCCACCGGCGGCACGATGGAAGTCAACGGCAAGAAGCTCGTGGTCATCGAGAAGGACGACCAGGGCAAGCCCGACCTTGGCAAGTCGCTGCTGGCCGCCGCGTACTCCGACGACAAGGCGGCGCTGGCCGTCGGCCCGACCGCATCGGGCGTCGCGCTGGCCATGCTGCCGGTCGCCGAGGAGTACAAGAAGGTGCTGATCGTCGAACCGGCCGTGGCCGATTCGATCACCGGCGACAAATGGAACAAGTACATCTTCCGCACCGGCCGCAACTCGTCGCAGGATGCGATCAGCAATGCGGTGGCCATCGACAAGGCGGGCGTGACCGTCGCCACGCTCGCACAGGACAACGCCTTCGGCCGCGACGGCGTGAAGGCTTTCGGTGCTGCGCTGAAGAACGCCAAGCTGGCCCACGAGGAATACCTGCCGCCGGCGACCACCGACTTCACCGCCGGCGCACAGCGCCTGATCGACAAGCTGAAGGACCAACCCGGCCGCAAGATCATCTGGATCGTCTGGGCTGGCGCGGGCAACCCCTTCAAGATCGTCGACCTCGACCTCAAGCGCTACAACATCGAGATCGCCACCGGCGGCAACATCCTGCCGGCCATGGCCGCCTACAAGAGCCTGCCCGGCATGGAAGGCGCCACCTATTACTACTTCGGCATCCCGAAGAACCCGGTGAACGAGGCACTGGTCTCGGCGCACTACAAGCAGTTCAAGACGCCGCCGGACTTCTTCACGGCGGGCGGCTTCTCGGCCGCGATGGCGGTGGTCACGGCGCTGAAGAAGACGGGCGGCGACACCGGCACCAACAAGCTCATCACGGCCATGGAAGGCATGAGCTTCGACACGCCCAAGGGCAAGATGACCTTCCGCAAGGAAGACCACCAGGCCATGCAGTCGATGTACCACTTCAAGATCAAGGTGGACCCGGCCTTTGCGTGGGGCGTGCCTGAACTCGTGCGCGAAATCAAGCCCGAAGACATGGCCATCCCCATCAAGAACAAGCGCTGAGCGAGCGACACCACCGATGCTGGAAACCCGCGGACTCACCATCCGCTTCGGCGGCCACGTGGCCGTCAACGCTGTCTCGTGCGCCTTCGCGCCCGGCACGTTGACGGCCATCGTCGGGCCGAACGGGGCGGGCAAGACGACCTATTTCAACCTGATCTCCGGGCAGCTCCGGGCGAGCGAGGGCACGGTGTCGCTCAACGGGCGCGACCTGTCGTCACTGTCGGCTTCGGCACGCACGCACGCCGGCCTGGGCCGCGCCTTCCAGCTCACCAACCTGTTCCCGAACCTCACGGTGCTGGAGAATGTGCGCCTCGCGGTGCAGGCCACGCGCGAGGGGGCGCACCGGCGCGGGCTCAACCTGTGGAGCATCTGGAGCGACCACACGGCGCTGACCGCGCGGGCCGACGAGTTGCTCACGCAGATCAACCTCAAGTCGAAGGAGCACGCCACCGTCGCAAGCCTGCCGCACGGCGACCAGCGCAAGCTCGAGGTGGCGCTGCTGATGGCACTCGAGCCGCAGGTCTTCATGTTCGACGAGCCGACCGCGGGCATGAACGCGGCCGAGGCGCCGGTCATCCTCGACCTGATCCGCCAGCTCAAGCAGGACAAGACCAAGACCATCCTCTTGGTCGAACACAAGATGGACGTGGTGCGCGAACTGGCCGACCGCATCATCGTGCTGCACAACGGCGCGCTGGTGGCCGACGGCGAACCGGCCGAAGTCATCGCGTCGCCGATCGTGCAAGAGGCCTACATGGGCGTCGCGAAGGAGGCCGCATGAACTTGCTCGAATTGCAGGGCGTGCAGACCCACATCGGCGCGTACCACATCCTCCATGGCGTCGACCTCGTCGTGCCGAAGGGCCAGCTCACGATGCTGCTGGGCCGCAACGGCGCCGGCAAGACGACCACGTTGCGGACCATCATGGGCCTGTGGCACGCGTCGCAGGGCCGCGTGCGCTTTGCCGGCAAGGACATCACGGCGCTGCGCACACCCGACATCGCCGCGCTCGGCATCGCCTACGTGCCCGAGACCATGGGCATCTTCTCGGACCTGACGGTCAAGGAGAACATGCTGCTGGCCGCGCGCAGCGCGAAGAACGCCGATGGCATCGACGACACGCGGCTGAAGTGGATATTCCAGCTCTTCCCCGCGGTGGAGAAGTTCTGGAACCACCCGGCCGGCAAGCTGTCGGGCGGGCAGAAGCAGATGCTGGCCGTGTCGCGCGCCATCGTCGAGCCGCGCGAGCTGCTCATCATCGACGAGCCCAGCAAGGGCCTGGCGCCCGTGATGATCAACAACATGATCGACGCCTTCGCCCAGCTCAAGGCGAGCGGCGTGACCATCCTGCTGGTCGAACAGAACATCCATTTCGCGCAACGCCTGGGCGACACGGTGGCCGTGATGGACAACGGCCGCGTGGTGCACAGCGGTGCGATGGCCGCGTTTTCGGCGGATGAACAACTGCAGCAGTCGCTGCTGGGGCTGGCACTGTGAAAACTTCCGATCTCGACTGGAAGCCGCTCGCGCTGGTCCCGGTGCTCGCGCTCATCGCGCTGCCGCTCACGGGTTCGCTCTCGACCTGGCTCACCCTCACGGTCGCGGGCTTGGCAATGGGCATGATCATCTTCATCATCGCCTCCGGCCTCACGCTGATCTTCGGCCTGATGGACGTGCTCAACTTCGGCCACGGCGTGTTCATCGCGCTCGGCGCCTTCGTCGCCAGCACCGTTCTCGGGCTGATGGGCGACTGGACCGGCTCGGGCGAGCTGTGGCGCAACTTGGTTGCTGTCTTCCCGGCCATGCTGGTGGCGATGCTCGTGGCCGGCGCGGTCGGCCTGGCCTTCGAGCGCTTCATCGTGCGGCCGGTGTACGGCCAGCACTTGAAGCAGATCCTCATCACGATGGGCGGGATGATCATCGGCGAGGAGCTGATCAAGGTCATCTGGGGGCCGGCGCAGATCCCGCTGCCGCTGCCCGAGGCGCTGCGCGGCTCGGTCTTCGTGGCCGATGCGGCGATCAGCAAGTACCGGCTGCTGGCGGTGGCCGTGGGCCTGGTCGTGTTCGGCCTGCTGGCCTGGACGCTGGGCCGCACCAAGATCGGCCTCTTGATCCGGGCCGGCGTGCAGGACCGCGAGATGGTGGAGTCGCTCGGCTACCGCATCGGCCGCCTCTTCGTCGGCGTGTTCGTCGTCGGCAGCGCGCTGGCGGGCCTGGGCGGCGTGATGTGGGGCTTGTTCCAGCAGAACCTGATCCCGCAAATGGGCGCGCAGGTCAACGTGCTGATCTTCATCGTGATCATCATCGGCGGGCTGGGGTCGACGGGCGGAGCGCTCATCGGCGCGCTGCTGGTCGGACTGATGACCAACTACATCGGCTTCCTGGTGCCGACCCTCACGCAGTTCGCGAGCATCTTCCTGATGGTGGCCGTGCTCTTGTGGCGACCCCAGGGCGTGTACCCCGTGGCGAGCAGCCGGTGAGGGCGATGTGATGTTGAAACGACTCCTCTCCAACGACATGCCGCGCAGCCGCGTGCTCGCGGTGCTGCTGCTGGCCGTGCTGCTGGGCCTGGCCTTCGCGCCGTTTATTTTTCCAGGCGTCAAAGCGCTCAGCGTGGCGGCCAAGATCCTGGTCTTCATCGTGCTGGTCGCGAGCTTCGACCTGCTGCTGGGCTACACCGGCATCGTGAGCTTCGCGCACACGATGTTCTTCGGCATCGGTGCGTACGGCATCGCCATTTCGGCGAGCCGGCTGGGCGCGGGCTGGGACGCGCTCTTCATCGGTCTGGGCGCGTCGCTCGTCGTGTCGCTGGTGCTGGCGCTGGCCATCGGGCTGTTTTCGCTGCGGGTGCGTGCGATCTTCTTCGCGATGATCACGCTGGCGGTGGCCTCGGCCTTCCAGACGCTGGCCTCGCAGCTGTCGGACTTCACCGGCGGGGAGGACGGCCTGACCTTCAAGCTGCCCGCGCTGATCTCGCCGAGCTTCGAGTTCGCCGACGCGCCTTTCCTCGGGGTCTCGCTCGACGGGCGGCTGCTGTGCTACTACCTGCTCTTTGTGGCGGCGGTCGTGCTGGTGCTCGCGCTGCTGCGCATCGTGAACTCGCCCTTCGGCCGCGTGCTGCAGGCGATCCGCGAGAACGAGTTTCGCGCCGAGGCCATCGGCTACCGCGTGGTGGTCTACCGCACGACGGCTGCTGTGCTCTCGGCCCTGTTCGCGACGCTGGCCGGCGCAATGCTCGCGATCTGGCTGCGCTACAACGGGCCGGACACCTCGCTCAGCTTCGAGATCATGGTCGACGTGCTGCTGATCGTGGTGATCGGGGGCATGGGCACGGTCTACGGCGCGGCCATCGGCGCGGTGCTGTTCGTCATCGCACAGAGCTACCTGCAGGACCTGCTCAAGTTCGGCAGCGAGGCGGCCAGCGGCTTGCCGTGGCTGGCGGCGTTGCTGTCGCCCGACCGCTGGCTGCTGTGGCTGGGCGTGCTGTTCGTCCTGTCTGTCTACTACTTTCCGACAGGCATCGTCGGCAAACTCCGGGCGAGGGCCATGCGATGAATCCCACTTCGAACTATGCGCAACTGCTGGGCCGCGAAATCCACTGGATGGACTGGGGGCCGAAAGAGGGCGCCACCGTCATCGCCTGGCACGGCCTGGCGCGCACCGGGCGCGACATGGACGAGCTGGCCGATCATCTGTCGGGCCAGGGCTTCCGCGTGATCTGCCCCGACACCCTCGGCCGCGGGCTGAGCCAGTGGAGCCCGTTGCCCGACGACGAATACCAGCTCTCGTTCTACGCGCGGCTGGCCGAGGCGCTGTGCGACGAACTGACGCTCGACCGGGTGCACTGGGTCGGCACCTCGATGGGCGGCGCCATCGGCACGGTCTGCGCGTCGGGCCTGTTCGCGCCGCGCATGAAGGCGCGCATCGCGGGCCTGGTGCTCAACGACAATGCGCCCGAGCTCGCGACAGCGGCCGTCGAGCGCATCAAGGCCTACGCCGGCAACCCGCCGGCCTTCGCCACGGTGGCGGAACTCGAGGCCTTCTTTCGCACCGTCTACAAGCCCTACGGCTGGCTGAGCGATGCCCAGTGGCGGCGGCTCACCGAGACGTCGACGCGTCGATTGCCGGACGGCCGCGTGACGCCGCACTACGACCCGGCGATGGTTCGCCAGTTCACCGCGCACGACAACGATTACCTGATCTGGAGCCACTGGGACGCCATCGAGGTGCCGGTGCTGTGCCTGCGGGGTGTCGATTCCGATCTGGTGCTGCCGGACGCCGTGGCCGCCATGCAGTCGCGTGGGCCTGGCGCCACCGGCCTGCTGCAGGTGATCGAGGTGCCGGGCTGCGGTCATGCGCCCGCGCTCAACGTGCCCGAGCAGTTGCGGCCGATCGAGGCATTCTTGCGCACGGCCTCCTGAACGGGCCGGCGCGCACTGCCATAGGTCGTCCGTTGTAGGAAGGCCGAACTGCGGGTGGCGGGCCTCGGAACCGGTTGCCCCGGGTGGGCCGGCCACCTAGGATGGGGTGCAACCCTTACCTTCCCTCGCCGTGTCCGACTCCCTCCTGGGCGCACTGCCCTTGTCAGCGTCGTCTCGCTCCGAACAGGCTGCATCGGCCGGGGTGCCCGTTCGTGCCTCGTTCTCGATCGAGCCGCGAGAGAGCGACGGCGCAGAGCGCTCCGCGGCCGCCGAGCGGCGGGCGAAGGAGGCGCGCGCGGAGGCGATCGACGCGGACCTGGTCAGGCAATACATGAACGATGCGCTGCACCGGCACACGCTGGGGCTCCTGCTGGCATCGACCATGGCGGCGATGTGCTGGCCGTACGCCCCGCCCGAGGCCGTGCTGCTGTGGCTCGGTCTGGTGCTGGCCGGGGCCTATGTGCGGCTCCACTCGGCCCGGCATTTCGTCGACGTGGTCGATCGTGGCGGACCGTCCGCGCGGCAGGCCTTCGTGCGACGGTTGGTTCCCTTCTACGCCGTCATGGGGCTCGTCTGGGCTTCTTCCTTGCTCCTATTCGCAGCGCGCAGCGACGGTCTCCGGGGCTTCGCCTGCTGGGCCGTGCTGGCTGCGCTGATCTACGGGGCCGCGCAGCGGCTGGCGGTCTTGCCTGCGCTGTGGAAGGCGTTCGTCCCGACCTTCTTCGCGGGCGTCTTCTGCTATTTCGCCTACGCCGCTTCCATGCGGCCGGACGCGGGTTGGAGCGCGCTGGGTTTCGTTCCGCTGTGCGTCGCCCAGTTCTTCTTCCTTCGTCGCCTGTCGACCGACGGGCTGCGCCTCCAGTCGGCGCTGTACGGTGCGCAGTACGACCTGGCCTGCAAGTCCGAGGAGGCGCTGGCTGCGGTGGTCGCCAAGAACAAGTTCCTGGCCGCCGCCACGCACGACATGCGCCAGCCGGTGATCGCGATGGGTCTGTACGCGGAGTTTCTGGAGGCGGAGCCCGACAGCTACGACGAACTGGCGCCGAAGATCGGCCGTGCCGCGCAGGTCGTCAACCGGCTCTTCGACTCGCTCTTCGACCTGTCCGCCTTCGATGCCGGGCAGGTCCGGCTGACGGTGGCGCCGGTCTCGGTCGCGTCGGTCATCTGCGCGCTGCAGGAGGAATACGAACCGCTTGCCAACGCCAAGGGACTGACGCTCCGGGTCCGGGTTCGGGACGCGGTCCTCCATACCGATGAAGTCAGGCTCAGGCGCATGATCGGCAACGTTGTGTCGAATGCCATCAAGTACACCCCGCCGGGTCGCAAGGTCCTCCTGGCGGTGCGCCCCGCTGGCCACCAGGTGCGGGTCGAGGTGTGGGACCAGGGCATCGGCATCCCCGCCGCCCAGATCGACAAGGTGTTCCAGGAGTTCTTTCGTGCGGACGGCGGCAGCCAGCTCGCACCCGATGGCCTGGGCATCGGCCTGGCGCTGGTGGTGCGGCTGGCCGACGCGCTGCGCACGCGCGTCTCGATCGATTCCATCGAAGGGCGGGGCACCCGCGTGTCGCTCACCTTGGGCGACGTGGAGACCGAGCCCTCCAGGCGCGTTCAGCTCTCGGCGGCGTCCGGGTGATCGCGAGGGCTGGGCGGCGCTCAGCGCTTCTTGGCGCCGAAGATGCCGCCCAGCACGCCACGCAGGATTTCCTTGCCGACGTTGGTGCCCACGGTGCGCACGGCCGACTTCGCCATGGTCTGCACCAGGCCGTCGCGCTTGCCGCCGCGCGGGCCGGTCGAGCCGAACAGCAGGTCGTTGAGGAAGCCGCCTTCGGCGGGCGCGCCGGGCTTCGCCGCGCCCGCTTTGCCGACCGTGGCGGCGGGGGCACCGGGCGCGCTTTCGGCGCGGCCCTTGAGCTTTTCGTAGGCCGACTCGCGGTCGACCGTCTTTTCGTAGACCCCGGCCACCAGCGAGTTCGCGATGAGCTGCTGGCGCTGCGCCGGCGTGATCGGCCCCAGCTGGCTGCCCGGCGGCACGACGAACACGCGCTCGGTCACGCTGGGCCGGCCCTTGGCGTCGAGGAAGCTCACCAGGGCCTCGCCCACGGCCAGTTCGGTGATGGCGGCTTCGATGTCCAGCCCCGGCTTCTGCCGCATGGTGGTGGCGGTCGCCTTGACGGCCTTCTGGTCGCGCGGCGTGAAGGCGCGCAGCGCGTGCTGCACCCGGTTGCCCAGTTGCGCGAGCACCGAATCGGGAATGTCCAAGGGGTTCTGCGTGACGAAGAACACGCCCACGCCCTTGGAGCGCACCAGCCGCACCACCAGCTCGATGCGCTCGACCAGCGCCTTGGGCGCCTCGTTGAACAGCAGGTGGGCCTCGTCGAAGAAGAAGACCAGCTTGGGCTGGTCGGGGTCGCCGATCTCGGGCAGCTGCTCGAACAGTTCGGACAGCATCCACAGGAGGAAGGTCGCGTAGAGCCGCGGCGAATTCATCAGCTTGTCGGCGGTAAGGATGTTGATCACCCCCTTGCCGCCGACCGTCTGCATGAAGTCCTGGATGTTGAGCATCGGCTCGCCGAAGAACTTCTCGCCGCCCTGGCCTTCGATCTGCAACAGGCCGCGCTGGATGGCGCCCACGCTGGCGGCGCTGATGTTGCCGTACTCGGTGGTGAACTGGCTGGCGTTTTCGCCGACGTACTGCAGCATGGCGCGCAGGTCCTTCAGGTCGAGCAGCAGCATGCCGCTGTCGTCGGCGACCTTGAAGACCAGGTTCAGCACGCCGGCCTGGGTTTCGTTCAGGTCGAGCATGCGGCCCAGCAGCAGCGGACCCATGTCGGAGATGGTGGCCCGCACCGGGTGGCCCTGTTCGCCGAACACGTCCCACAGCGTGACCGGGCAGGCGAGGGGGGCGGGCGCTTCGATGCCGCGTTCCTTCAGCGTGGCGGCCAGCTTGTCGCCGATGCGGCCCGCCTGGCTGATGCCGGTGAGGTCGCCTTTCACGTCGGCCATGAACACCGGCACGCCGATGGCCGACAGCTGCTCGGCCAGGGTCTGCAGCGTGACCGTCTTGCCGGTGCCGGTGGCGCCGGTGATGAGGCCGTGACGGTTGGTCAGGTTCGGCAGCAGGAAGCACTCGGTCGCGTCGTGGCGGGCGATGAGAAGAGGGTCGGCCATGGGAGCTCCGGGAACATGTCGAAAGCGGCAGTCTATCCAAGACCCCCTCCTATAATTCGACGCCGCAGGCATATGTTCCGTGAAAAAGTTCCAGGAGTTCCTTTGTCATCGACCACCCCCACCCCCCTTTCCGCCGATGGCTCCAGCGCTGAACAGACGCCGCTCGAACTCGAGCTCGCAACCCTGCTGGTCGAATCCCTGAATCTCGAAGTCGCGCCCGCCGAGGTCGACCCGAACGCGCCGTTGTATGGCGACGGCCTGGGCCTCGACTCCATCGACATCCTGGAAGTGGCCCTCGAAGTGTCGCGCCGCTACGGCTTCCAGCTGCGTTCGGACGACGAGCGCAACCAGCAGATCTTCCAGTCGCTGCGCACGCTGGCCACCCACGTGGCGGCGAACCGTACGACTGCTTGATGAAACACCCCCGAAGCGCCTGCGGCGCCTCCCCCTCGAGGGGGCGATACCGGCGGCCCGGCAAAGCCGGTTCCGCGGTATCCCTTGGAGGGCGCCGCGTCGGTTTCATCGGCTGTGTGTGTCGCGCGACTGCGTGACGGCGAGCTGACGTGTCGCGATGGCGCCTGGCGCTCCTGCTGTTGGCAGGGGCGGCGTACGCGGGCTTGTCCCACTGGCTGATGCTGTTCCATCCGCACGCCCCCTGGGCGATGGCGGTGCTGCTCGGTCCGCTGTGGCTGACGGCGCTTGGCCTCGGCGGCTCGCGCTTCGGCGGCTGGGGCCTGGCCGGGGCCACGCTGGCGGGCGTGCTCGTCTTCGTCGCGCTGTGGCGCGGCGGCGCGGGCGACCCCAACCGGTTGTACGTGCTGCAGCACGTCGGCATGAACGGCGTGCTGGCCTGCTGGTTCGGCGGCAGCCTGCGCGGTGGGCGGCTGTCGCTCATCGGGCAGTTCGCTCAGCGTGTGCATCCGCTCGGCAAGGGCATGCCGGAGTACACGCGGCAGGTCACCTGGGTCTGGACGATCTACTTCATGCTCACGGCCCTCGTGTCGATCCCCATTTACCTCTGGCTGCCGTTCTCGGTCTGGTCGCTGCTCGCCAACGTGCTGAGCCCGGTGATGGTGGCCGTGCTGTTCGTGGGCGAGCACCTGGTGCGCTACCGCCTGCACCCCGAGTTCGAACGCACCCGCATGATCGATGCAGTGCGGGCCTTCTACGGCGCCACGTCGGCCGAGCCGAACGCCAAGCGCTGACGCGATGACAACGGAGTTGCGCATGTCGAACGATGTCCCTTCCCACCCCTTGCTGGCAACGCGCGACCTCGACGCGCCGCTGGCCTGGCGCGCCGGCGTGCCGGTGTCGGGCCACACCTTCCTGGCCGACGTGTCGCGGCAGGCCGAGCGCATGCCGGCGGCCGGCCCGGTGCTGAATCTCTGCAACGACCGCTACGCCTTCGTGGTGGCGCTCGGCGCGGCGCTGCTGCGCGGCCAGGCCAGCCTGCTGCCGCCCGATGCGCGGCCCGAGACGATGGCGCGGCTGACGGCCGAGCACGGAAAACTCACGGCCGTGACCGATGAGCCTTCGCTCGAAACGCCGGGGCTCGAGCGCGTGATGGTCGAGGTCGGCGACAGCGCAGCCGGCGCTCGGCCTGACGTGCCCACCATCGACGGCCGCCTGCACGCGGTGAGCCTGCTCACCTCCGGCTCGACCGGCGTGCCGCAGCCGCATGCCAAGAGCTGGCACACGCTGGTGGGGGACGCGGCCGCCGCCGTCGCCCGGCTGGCGCAGTTGCTCGGTCGACCGTCGCTCGAAGGGCTGACACTGGTCGGCACGGTGCCGGTGCAGCACAGCTACGGGCTCGAATCCACCGCCTTGCTGGCGCTGGTGGGTGGCGCAGCTTTCGACAGCGGCCGGCCCTTTTTCCCGGCCGACATCGTGGCGGCCCTGGCCGCGGTGCCGCGCCCGCGTGCGCTGGTCACCACGCCGTTCCACCTGAAGACGCTGCTGCTGGCCGGCCTCGAGATCCCGCCGGTCGACCTGATCCTGTCGGCCACCGCGCCGCTGTCGCCGCAGCTCGCCGCGCAGGCCGAGCAGGCCAGCGGCGGCATGCTCATCGAAATCTACGGCAGCACCGAGTCGGGCCAGGTCGCAACGCGCCGGCCCACGCAGAGCGAGGTGTGGGAAACCTTCGGCGAGATCCGCGTCACCGCGCAGCCGGGCGCCGACGGCGCGGAGCAGTTCGTCTTCGCCGGCGACTTCATTCCCCAGCCGACGCCGATGGCCGACATCCTGGAACTGCTGGACGACCGGCGCTTCCGCCTGTTCGGCCGTGCCAACGACCTGATCCACGTGGCCGGCAAGCGCAGCTCGCTGGGCCACCTCAACTACCACCTCAACAGCATCCCGGGCGTGGACGACGGCGCCTTCTGGCTGCCCGACGACGTCAGCGACGGCGTGGTGCGGCCGGTGGCCTTCGTGGTCGCGCCGACGCTTGGCGCCGGCGACGTGGTCGCCGCGCTGCGCACGCGGCTCGAGTCGGTCTTCGTGCCGCGGCGCGTGGTGCACGTGCCCGCGCTGCCGCGAGAAGGCACCGGCAAGCTGACCGTTCGCGCGTTGCGCGAATTCGCGCTGTCGCAACTCGCTGCCGACGACACGCCGGTGCAGGTGACGCACGAGGTGCCCGAAGACCACCCCGTCTTCGCCGGCCACTTCCCCGGCCAGCCGCTGGTGCCGGGCGCGCTGCTGGTGTCGGAAGTGATGGAGGTGATGCGGCGCGTGCCCGCCATGGCGGCGCGGCTCGGTGCGCATCCCACGCTGGCGGCGGTCAAGTTCCTGTCGCCGGTGCGGCCCGGTGCCGCCATCGACATCGCGCTGCACCCCGAGACGGGCGCCGCGCGCGGTGTGCGCTTCGAGGTGCGCTGTGGCGACGTGGTGGCGGCGAGCGGGCGCTGGGCGCCCTCGGACGCACGCTGATGGCGGTGCACGAGGCGGGCTCCGGGGCTGCCGGCGACAAGGCGCCGGATGCGGCGGCATGGGCGCACAAGCCCGAGCGCAGCAACATGCTGGCACTGCGCTTCATCTGCTGGCTGGCACTGACCTGCGGCCGGCGCCTGACGCGGCTGGTGCTGCACCCGATCTGCCTGTACTTCCTTCTCTTCGACCCCACGCCGCGGCGCCACATCAAGCGCTACCTGCTGCGCGCCATCGGCCCGCAGGCCGGCTGGGCGGACGGCTACCGGCTGCTGCATGCCTTCGCGTCGACGGTGCTCGACCGCGTGTATTTCCTGCGGGGTCGCATGGACCTGTTCGATGTGCGCATCAGCGGCCAGGCCCCGGTGGAGGCCGAGGTGCTCTCGGGCCGCGGCGCCTTCCTGCTCGGCGCGCACGTCGGCAGCTTCGAGGCGATGGGTGCCTGCCGCCAGCACAGCAGCGATCACGGGGCGCTGCGCCTGGCGATGCTCATGTTCACGGACAACGCGCAGCGCATCTCGAGCATCCTCGAAACCATCGCGCTGCCCGAACTCCGCCCGCACATCATCGCGCTGGGGCGGCCGCATTCGATGCTGGCGCTGCGCGACTGGCTTGACCGCGGCGGCCTGGGCGGCATGCTGGCCGACCGCACGCTGCCCGGCACCGAGGACATGGGGCAGCGCAGCAACAACCTGACGCTGTCCTTTCTGGGCCAGCCTGCGGTGTTCAACGACGGCCCGTTCCGGCTGGCCGCGCTGTTGCGCCGCAAGGTGTTTTTCATGGCCGGGCTCTACGGGGGCGGTGCCCGCTACGATGTCCGCTTCGAGCCGCTGGCCGATTTCAGCGAACGGCTGACCGACCCCGTGCAACGGGAACAACGCATCCGCACCGCGGTCGAAGCCTACGTGGCGCGCCTGGAGGCGCTGTGCCGCGAACATCCCTACAACTGGTTCAACTTCCATGATTTCTGGCTTGAAGACACGCACTGAGGCACGCGTCGAGACGGGGCTGCGGCGGGCACGCTGGGCTTTGCTGGCGCTGCTGTGCGCGGCCGCGCCGGCCTGGGCGCTCGACCTGAACGAACTGATGGGCCTGCTGGCCAAGCAGAAGCAGGGCGAGGCCAACTTTACCGAGCAGCGCTACGTGCGCGGCTTCGACGGCCCGCTGGCGGCCAGCGGCACCCTGAGCTTCACCGCGCCCGACCAGCTGGTGCGGCGCACGCTCACCCCGCGGCCCGAATCGATGGTGGTCGACGGCAACAACCTGACGCTGTCGCGCGGCGGCCGCACCCGCAGCATGACGCTCGACAGCATGCCCGAGCTGCAGGGCCTGGTCGAAGCGATGCGCGCCACGCTCGCCGGCAACACGCAGGTGCTGCAGCGCTACTTCACCAGCACCGTCGGCGGCAACGCCAGCGACTGGACGCTCGACCTCGCACCGGTCGACGCCCGCCTGGCCGCGCAGATCGCCACGCTGCGCCTGAGCGGCAAGGCCGGCGAGGTGCTGGGCGTGGAGATGGAGTTCCGCGGCGGCGACCGGTCGGTCATGACGATCTCGCCCAAGAGATGAGCGTTCAGCACGCCGGACCGAGCCGGGGCCGCCGCACGCTCGTGCTCCTGCTGTGGCTGACCGCCGTGCTGGCCGGGGTCGCGGTCATTTCGCGCACGCAGTTCAGCGCCGACCTGTCGGCCTTCCTGCCGGCCAGCCCCGACGCACGCCAGCGCGTGCTGATCGAGCAATTGCAAAGCGGCGTCGCCTCGCGCACGCTGATGGTCGGCCTCGAAGGCGGCAAGGACGCGGCGCAGCGTGCCGACGTGTCGCGCGCGCTCGGCAAGGCGATGCGCGCCAGCGGGTTCTTCGAGCAGGTGCAGAACGGCGACCACAGCGAGTGGCAGGAAGCCGGCACCTTCGTCTTCGACCGCCGCTACCAGCTGTCGCCGGACGTGACGCCGCAGCGCTTTTCCGTCGACGGCCTGCGCGATGCCATCACCGACACGATGTCGATGCTCGGCACGCCGGCCGGCAACCTGGTCCGGCCGCTGTTCGAGCGCGACCCGACCGGCGAGACGCAGCGCATCGCCGAAGGGCTGATTCCGGCCACCTCGCCGCGCACGGAAGAGGGCGTGTGGGTGTCGCGCACGGCGCCGCGCGCCATGCTGCTGGCGACCACCAAGGCGTCCGGCAGCGACCTCGATGCGCAGGCCGCGGCCATCGCCCGCATCGAGACGGAATACGCCAAGGCCACGCAGGGCCTGCGCGCCGAAGCGCCGAAGCTGCAGTTGAGCGGGGCGCCGGTGTTCTCGGTGCAGAGCCGCGACAAGATCAAGGGCGAGGCGATCCACCTGGCGATCGTCGGCGCCATCGTGATGGGCTGCCTGTTGCTGGCGGCCTTCGCGTCGCCCAAGGCGCTGGTGATCGCGCTGCTGCCGGTGCTGACCGGCGTGGTGGCGGGCACAGCGGCGGTCGCGCTGGTGTTCGGCTCGGTGCATGGCCTCACGATGGGATTCGGCAGCACGTTGATCGGCGAGACGGTCGACTACGCCATCTACTACCTGATCCAGGCGCGGGGCGCCGCCGTGCCCGGCACCGGCTGGCAGCGCTGGCGCGACCTGAACTGGCCGACGGTGCGCCTGGGCCTGCTCACGTCGGTGTGCGGCTTCGCGGCGTTGCTGTTCTCGGGCTTCCCGGGACTGGCGCAGCTCGGCGTGTTTTCCATCGCCGGCCTGGTGGCCGCCGCCCTGGTCACGCGCCACGGCCTGCCGATGCTGGCGCCCGACGGCGCCACCGGCATGGGCATGCGCCGCCACATGGCGCGCGCGGCGAGCGGCATCGTGCGAGCCATGCCGCGGCTGCGCGTCGGCTTCGTCGTGGCGGGCGTGGTGGCGGTGGCGCTGATGGCCTGGCAGGGCGGAGCGCTGTGGCGTGCCAGCCTGTCGTCGATGAGCCCGATCTCCAAGGCCTCGCAGGAACTCGACGCCTCGCTGCGCGAGGACATCGGTGCCAGCGACGGCGGCACGCTGGTCGTCATCCAGGCGGCCGACGAGCAGGCCACGCTGCGCCTCACCGAGGCCGCTGGCCAGCGGCTCGACGCGATGGTCGACCAGGGCCAGCTCAGTGGCTATGAAACCGTCACCCGCATGCTGCCGAGCATCGCCGCGCAGCAGGCGCGCATCGCCAGCCTGCCCGACGCCGCCACGCTGCGCACCCGTGTGGCCGAGGCGACGCAGGGCATGCCCCTGGCGCCCGAGCGGCTCGAACCCTTCGTCGCCTCGGTGGACGCGGCCCGCGGCCTGGCGCCCATCACGCGCGAAGAACTCGCCAAGGGGCCGATGGCGCCGGTGGTGCGCGCCCTGATGTTCGAGCGCCCGGGTGGCGGCTGGTCGTCGCTGATCGCGCTGCACACGACCGACCGCTTCGACAAGGCGAAGCTGGTCGCCGCCCTGGCGCCGTTGCCCGAGGTGCAGGTGGTCGACATCGGCGCCGAGCTTGGCAGCCTCTACGACCGCTACCTGCACGAAGCCTTCGTGCAGGTGATGCTCGGCGCGCTGGCCGTGGTCGTGCTGCTGGGCCTGTACCTGCGCTCGGTGCGTCGGCTGGTGGCCGTGTGCCAGCCGCTGCTGCTGGCGGTGGTGCTCACGCTGGGCGGCATGGCGGCGCTGCAGGTGCCGCTGGGCATCCTGCACCTGGTCGGGCTGCTGCTGATCGTGGCGGTCGGCTCCAACTACGCGCTCTTCTTCGACCAGTTGCAGGAGACCGGCCGCGCCGACGAAGACACGCTGGCCTCGCTGATGCTGGCCAACCTGACGACGGTCGTGTCCTTCGGGCTGATCGCGATCTCGGACATCCCGGCGCTCTCGGCCATCGGCCGCGTGGTGGCGCCGGGTGCGCTCTTGGCCTTGCTGCTCTCTGCGGCTTTCGCCAAGCAACGCGTCCGCTGAGGTACAAAGGCGCGCCATGTCGTCCGCCACCGTCTCTCCGATGTCTTCCGTCGCCTCGATGCCGCTGATCTTCCCGGCGAGCGCGCTGCTGCACGTCGGCGCGCTGGCGGCGGCCGTGTGGGTGCCTGGCGCCATGCCCTGGGCGATCGGTGCGGTGGTGCTCAACCATGCGCTCATCACCGGCGCCGGACTCACGCCGCGCAGCCGCCTGCTGGGGCCGAACGTCACGCGGCTGCCCGCGGCGGCCGTGGTGCGGCGCGAAGTCGCACTGACGATCGACGACGGACCCGACCCGGTCGTCACGCCGCAGGTGCTCGACGTGCTCGAGGCCTACGGCCAGCGCGCCACCTTCTTCTGCATCGCCGACCGTGTCGCGGCGCACCCCGCGCTGGCCCGCGAGATCGTCGCGCGCGGCCACAGCATCCAGAACCACACGGCGCGGCATCGGCACGACTTTTCCTTGCTCGGGCCGCGCGGCTACGCCGCCGAAATCTCGCGTGCGCAGGACCTGCTCACGCAGGCGACCGGCGAACGCCCGACCTGCTTTCGCGCGCCGGCCGGCCTGCGCAACCCCTTTCTCGCGCCGGTGCTGCGGCGGCTGGGCCTGTCGCTGGTGAGCTGGACGCGGCGCGGCTTCGACACGCGCGAGCGCGACCCGGCCAGGGTGCTGGAGCGCCTGGTGCGCGGGCTGGCGGCCGGCGACATCCTGCTGCTACACGACGGCAACGCCGCCCGCACCGCGGGCGGGCGCCCGGTCGTGCTGGAGGTGCTGCCGCCGCTGCTGGCACGGCTGAAGGCCGACCGCTTGCGCGCCGTGACGCTGCCCGAAGCACTGAAAGACACATGAGCAGTACCTTGTCGACCGATGCGGCCTGGCGTCGCCTGCACGAAGAGGCCACCGCGCCTTACCGACAGTCCGGCCGCTTCGGCTGGCACTTCGCCCGCGGCAAGCTGGGGCGCGATCCGGCCTTCCGCGGCATGCTGGAGCGCAAGCTCATCGGCGCGCGGCACGGGCGCGTGCTCGACATCGGCAGCGGCCAGAGCCTCACGGCCAGCCTGCTGTCGGTGGCCGCGTCGATGCAGGTGCAGGGCCAGTGGCCGAGCGCCTGGCCCGCCACGCCGCCGCGCATCGACTACACGGGCATCGAGCTGATGCCCAAGGACGTGGCCCGTGCGCAGGCCGCCCTTGGCCATCTCACACCTCCGCCACGCATCCTCTGCGCCGACATGTGCAGCGCGCCGCTGCCGGCCTGCGACCTGGTCGTGATCCTCGACGTGCTGCACTATGTCGACCTCCAGGCACAGGAAGGCGTGCTGCAGCGCGTGCGCGACGCGCTCGCACCCGGCGGGCGGCTGCTGCTGCGCGTCGGCGATGCGGCCAGCACGCGCGGCTTCGCGATCAGCCAATGGGTCGACCACACGGTGACGCGCATGCGCGGCCACCGCGTGTCGCCCACCTGGGGTCGCACGCTGGCCGAATGGACCGCGCTGCTGCAGCGCCTGGGCTTCACGGTGCAGAACATTCCCATGAGCCAGGGCACGCCCTTCGCCAACGTGCTGCTGGTCGCCGACCTCGAAACTGCCCCCGCATGACCACCCCCCAGACCCTCGACCGCGCGGGCATCGCCCGCCGCATTCCCCACAGCGGCAGCATGTGCCTGCTCGACCGGCTGGAGGCGTGGGACGCCGAAGCGATCCATTGCAGCACGGCCAGCCATGCGCTGCCCGACAACCCGTTGCGCACCGCGAGCGGGCTGATGGCGCCGAACCTCATCGAATATGCGGCACAGGCCATGGCGCTGCACGGCGGCGTGCTCGCGCCGGACGATGCCGAGCCTTCGGCCGGCTTCCTGGCGAGCGCGCGCAACGTGCGGTTCTCGGTCGACCGCTTCGACGATGTACCGGGCGCGCTGCAGGTGCATGCCAAGCGCCTGTCGGGCGATGCCAGCCAGGTGCTGTATGAATTCGCGGTGAAGGACGCCGGCGGTCGCGCACTGGCCGAAGGCCGCGCGGTCGTCGTGCTCAATACCCCGCTGCCGCCTGCCACCCCTCCCTCGACGAAATGACCGCCATGTCCCTGTCCGGAAAACGAGCCCTCATCACCGGCGCCAGCGGCGCCCTCGGCGCGGCCATCGCCCAGCGCCTGGCGCGCGACGGCGCCACCGTGCTGCTGCACGCCAGCTCGCGCCCGCAGGCGGTCGAGGAACTGGCCGCCACCATCACCGCCGCGGGCGGCACGGCCGAATGCCACGTCTTCGACCTGCGCAGCGACGAGGCGACGGCCGCCGGTTGCGCCGCGATGCTGGTCGGCGGGCCGGTGCAGATCCTGGTGAACAACGCGGGCGTGCACGACGACGCGGTGCTGCCGGGCATGCGGCCCGAGCAGTGGCACAAGGTGATCGACGTGTCGCTCAACGGCTTCTTCCGCGTCACGCAGCCGCTGCTGCTGCCGATGCTGCGCACCCGCTGGGGCCGCATCCTGAACATCTCGTCGGTGGCCTCGCTCACCGGCAACCGCGGCCAGGTCAACTACGCCGCGGCCAAGGGTGCGCTCAACAGCGCGACCAAGGCGCTGTCGCTCGAAGTGGCGGCGCGCGGCGTGACGGTCAACGCCATCGCGCCCGGCATCATCGCGTCGCCGATGGCCGACGCCGTGTTCGACCCGGCGATCATCCAGCAGATGGTGCCGGTCAAGCGCGCCGGCACGCCCGACGAAGTGGCCGCGCTGGCCGGCTTCCTGGCCAGCTCCGACGCGGCGTACATCACGGGGCAGGTCATCTCGATCAACGGCGGGATGATCTAGTGGCCGGCGCGCCGCTCGATGAGACGCGGCGTGGCGCGGCCCCATCGGTGGCACCAGTCGCCGTGAGCTTCTGGGAGGCCTTCCGCTTCTGGCTCAAGCTGGGCTTCGTCAGCTTCGGCGGCCCAGCCGGGCAGATCGCGGTCATGCACACCGAGCTGGTCGAGCGCCGGCGCTGGATCAGTGAGAAGCGCTTTCTGCATGCGCTCAACTACTGCATGCTGCTGCCGGGCCCCGAAGCGCAGCAGCTCGCGACCTACATCGGCTGGCTGCTGCACCGGACGCGGGGCGGCCTCGTGGCGGGCCTGCTGTTCGTGCTGCCGTCGCTGTTCATCCTGATCGGCCTCTCATGGGTCTACCTGCGCTTCGGCCATGTGCCGGTGGTGGCGGGCATCTTCTACGGCATCAAGCCGGCCGTCACGGCCATCGTGCTGCACGCGGCGCACCGCATCGGCGCGCGGGCGCTGCGCAACCGCTGGATGTGGGGCATCGCGGCGGCGTCGTTCCTGGCGATCTTTGCCTTCGACACGCCATTCCCGGCGATCGTCGTCGCCGCGGCGCTCGTCGGGCACTTCGGCGCGCGCCGTGCGCCCGCCGTGTTCACGATCGGCGGGGCGCCAGGCCACGCCGCGTCGGGCCACGGACCGGCGCTGATCGACGACGACACGCCGACGCCGCCGCATGCGCGCTTCTCGCGTGTGCGACTGGCGCAGGTCCTGGGCGTCGGGCTGGGGCTGTGGGCGCTGGCCATGGCAGCCCTGGTCGCCACCCAGGGTCTGCAGGGCACGCTGACGCAGATGGGCTGGTTCTTCACCAAGGCCGCGCTGCTGACCTTCGGCGGCGCCTACGCGGTGCTGCCCTATGTTTACCAGGGCGCCGTCGAGCAGCACCACTGGCTGTCCGGCGCGCAGATGATCGACGGGCTGGCGCTGGGCGAGACCACGCCGGGCCCGTTGATCATGGTGGTGGCCTTCGTCGGATTTGTCGGCGGCTGGCTGCATCCAATGCTCGGCCCCGACGCGGTGTTTGCGGGCGCGGCCCTGGCGGCATCGGTCGTCACCTTCTTCACCTTCCTGCCGTCCTTCGTGTTCATCCTCGCCGGTGGACCGGTGATCGAGGCGACGCACGGTCGGCTGGGCTTCACCGCGCCGCTGTCGGCCATCACGGCGGCCGTGGTCGGGGTCATCCTCAACCTCGCGCTCTTCTTCGCGTACCACGTGCTGTGGCCGCAGGGCTTCGGCGGTCGTTTCGATGGCGCCTCTGCCGTGATCGCGATCGCTGCCGCCGTGGCGCTGTTCCGCTTCAAGGTCGGCGTGCTGCCACTGCTCGGTGTGTGTGCTGCCGCAGGGTTGGTGTGGACCTGGCTGCTGCCGGCGCTGCGCTAGGGCTGTTCACCGAAACGCCGTCTTTCGGACGTTTCGCGACCGGCCGGCGCGTTTCGTCGCATCGTGCTGGCGAGGGCGCGCATGACGCGCGATCGTCAGGGCTCCACTTTCGACGGAGTCTCGACATGCAGCCCTTTCGCACCCTGTCTTTCCTTGCCGCCATCGGGGCGATGATCGCCATTCCCCTGGCCGCAAGCGCGGCCGATCTCCGTGTCGCGGTGAGCGACGGGCCGGCGGTTCCGGCCACGCTCTATGTGGCGCTGTTCGACTCGGCCGATGCGCTGACGGCGGACAAGGCGCTGGCCGCGCAGACCCTGCCGATGCGCGACGGCAAGGCGCAGCTGGTGTTTGTCGGCCTGCCACTCGGACGCTATGTGCTCAAGTCCTTCGCCGACGAAAACGGCAACGGCAAGCTCGATGCGAACCTGGTCGGGGTGCCGATCGAACGCTACGGCTTCTCGAACGATGCCAGGGGCCGCATGGGTCCGCCCGCCTTCGACGCGGCCGCCGTGCCACTCGAGGCCGCCGACAGCAGCATCGCTCTTCGTCTCCACTGAGGAGCCTCGCACCATGGACCGCCGGGAACTTCTTCGTCGGCTGGCTGCGGCTGGCAGCGCGCCTTTCCTTCTGCCGCTGGCTGCCCACGCCGGCATCACCGACGCCCCCGACGGCTGGAAGGCTGCGTTCGGGGCGTCGACCGCGCCCTGGAAGTCGGGCTTTGCGGCGGTGCCCGGCGATCTGCCACTGACGGCCGCCACGGTGCGCGGGCGCTTTCCCGACGCGGTCATCGGCACGCTCTACCGCGCCGGCCCCGCCGGCCACGAGGTCGGTGGCCAGCGCTACCACCACTGGTTCGACGGCGACGGCATGGCGCACCGCTTCGTGATCGAGGGCCGCGAGGTCCGCCACCAGGGCCGCTATGTCGCGACCGCCAAGCGATTGCGCGAAGCGCGCGCCGGCCACCGCCTGATCGAGGGTTTCGGCACGGCGTTCGCGGGCAGCACGCCTCTGACTTCGCCCGACGACATGAACGTCGCCAACATCAGCATGCTGCCGATCGGCGGCGACCTCCTCGCGCTGTGGGAAGGCGGGTCTGCCACGCGGCTCGACCCCCAGACGCTGGCCACGCGTGGGCTGAAGACCTGGCGGGCCGATCTGGCCGGCGTGCCGTTCTCCGCCCATCCGAAGATCGATCCGGACGGAACGGTCTGGAACTTCGGCGTCAGCGCGAGCAACGGCCTGCTGGTCCTCTACGAGATCGCGCCCGACGGCGCACTGCGCCGCGCCGACGCGCGGTCCGTGAGCAACCTGCCGATGATTCACGACTTCGCGGTGACCGACAGGCACCTCGTCTTCCTGATGCCGCCCCTGGTGTATGACGCCGCGCGCAAGGAGGCGGGCGCGAGCTTTCTCGACGCGCATGTGTGGCGGCCCGAACTCGGCATGCGTGCGCTGGTGATCGACAAGAAGGACTGGAAGCGCCAGCAGATGCTCGCGCTGCCGGCCGGCTTCCTGTTCCACCTCGGCAACGCCTGGGAAGAGCAGAGCGCCGGCGGCACGGTGATCCATGTCGACTACGTGCGTGCGCCCGATGCGTCGAGCCTCTTCACGAGCACCCGCGAACTCATGCGGGGACGCTACGTGCACGGCCCGCACGCCAAGCTGACGGTGGTCCGCCTGGACCTCGGCGCGGGCCGGGCGACACAGGTCGAGTGGCCCCTGGAGGCCGAATTCCCGCGCATCGATCCGCGCCGGGTCGGCCTGCGGCACGGGCACGTGATCCATGCCGCCGAGCCGATCGATGGCCGGCCGCTGTGGAGCGCGGTCGCGCGTACCGATGTCGAATCGGGGGCGTCGCAACGCTTTTGCTACGGGCCGCAGGCGCTGGTCGAGGAGCATGTGTTCGTGCCCGATGGCGAGCGCCCGGGCTGGGTGCTCGGCACCGCACTCGACTACGCGAAGGGGCGGACGGTGCTGTCGTGCTTCGCCGCCGACGCGCTGGCCGATGGGCCGGTGGCGCAGGCCACCTTGCCCTATGCACTGCCGCTGGGACTGCACGGGGCGTTCGTGGCGGCTTAGCCCGCCCGCCGGTTCAGCGGGTGAACAGCAGGACCGAGTTCGTGCCGCCGAAGGCGAAGGAGCTGCTGATGGCAGCGTGCAACTGCGAGGCCTGGGTGCCGGCATCGCGCACCAGGTTCAGCGCGCAGGCGGGGTCGATCGCGTCGCCGTTTGCATTTGGCGGCAGTTGCTGCTCGCGCAGCGCCATCACGGTGATCACCGCCTCCAGCGCGCCGGCGCCGCCGAGCAGGTGGCCGTGCAGCGCCTTGGTCGAACTCACGCGCAGGTCGTCGAGCGCATCGCCCCACACGGCGGCCAGCGCATCGCGCTCGACCGCATCGCCGATGCGCGTGGCCGTGCCGTGCGCGTTGCAGTAGCCGACGTCGCGCGGTGAGAGGCCGGCCTG
Organism: Variovorax cryoconiti; assembly: GCF_051216395.1. NCBI lineage: Bacteria > Pseudomonadati > Pseudomonadota > Betaproteobacteria > Burkholderiales > Comamonadaceae > Variovorax > Variovorax cryoconiti. The sequence continues at coordinate 115,575 of NZ_JBPJZI010000006.1, forward strand.
GCGCAGGGCGGCGCGCAGTGCGCGGGCCTGGCCCTCGACGTCGGGCTTGGTGAGGTGGGTGGCGTCGCAGCTGCTGCCCCAGCCGGCCAGCGTGGCGTGCGGTGTGGCGCCACGGCGGCGCGCGTGCGCTTCCGACTCGAGGATCAGGAAGGCCGCCCCTTCGCCCAGCGCGAAGCCACTGCGGTCGGCGGCGAAGGGCTTCACCGCGGTGGCCGCCTCGCCAGGCTGGAAGTGGGCCAACGTCTGCATGGCCTGCCAGGCCAGCACCACGCCCGGGACGATCAGCGATTCGCTGCCGCCGGCGATGGCCACGTCGACCTCGCCATGCCGCACCGCCTTGGCCGCCTCGGCGATGGCCAGGGACGACGAGGCGCAGGCGACGGAGTAGGTGAGCACCGGACCCTGGGCGTGCTGGCGCATCGCCACGTGCGAGGCCGGTGCGTTCGGCATGAAGGCCGGAATGGTGAGCGGCGGAACGCGTCCGTTGCTGCTGCGGTAGGCGGCTTCCAGCGCGGCGGCGCCGCCCATGCCGCAGCCGGCGAAGACACCGATGCGTTCCGGGGCGACCGCATCGGCCGCCAGTGCGGCATCGCGCCAGGCCAGGTCGGCCGCGGCGACGGCGAGCTGGCTGACCCGGTCGACGCCGGCGAGCTGCAGCTTGGTGAACCAGCGGGCGGCGTCGACGTCGACCGTGGCGGCGGCGGCCGGTTTGGGCAACTCGGGAAAGACCGCGCGAATCGCGGATTCGCCCCGCATCAGTGCGGCGAAAAGGGCGTGCGGGTCGTCGCCGTGCGGTGCAACGACGCCCAGACCCGTGACGACAACGGCGCTCATCGTCTGGGAGGACTTCAGGCGACCTTCGCGGCGCGCATCTTGTCGACCAGCACAGCGAGCTCGGCCAGCGTGTCGATGTTCGGGTTGTCGTCGGGCACTTCGATGCCGAATTTGTCCTCGATCTCGAAGATGAATTCGGCCAGGGCCAGCGAGTCGAGACCCTTCTCGCGCATGGAGGCGTGGGGGTCCAGTTCGGACGACGGGATGCCGTATTTCTCCTGGATCAGGTCCTGCAATTCCTTCAACGAACTCATGGTGTGTTTTCCGCTCTTCGAGTCGTGGTCGATGATAGCTGCTGGGCCCCGGGCCTCCAGCGCATCGAGGGCAGTGCGAAGGCGATGCCGAGCGCGGCACCGGCCAAGGCGTCGAGCGCCACGTGCTGCTTGACGGCCAGGGTCGACCAGGCGATCGCGATGAACCACAGTGCGTTGCCCACGCGCAGCCAGCGCGGCACGACGGCATCGCGCAGCACCTGCTCGATCCGGATGGCGGTGAACATCGCGGTGGCCACGTGCAGCGACGGGCAGGCGTTGCCGGGCGCGTCGACGCCCTGCAGCAGCGCGAAGCCCGGGTAGCCCGACGCGTCGAAGCCCAGCGGCGGCACGGCGGTCGGCCAGAGGTAGAACAGCAGGAGCCCGGTGAGGCTCAAGGCGGCAAGCCAGAGACCATAGACCACGAGCTCCCAAAAGCCGCGCTGCAGGCCCGGTCCGACGCCGATGTAGAACCACAGGCTCAGGTAGATGAAGAGCGCTTCCGGCTGGAAGCCGATCCAGCGGTCCAGCGCTGTCTCGGGCATCACGACCACCGGGAACACCGGGTTGCGCAGCACGTAGAAGTAGCCGATGAAGAAGGCCGAGGTCACGACCGTGGTGCCGAGCAGCTTCAGCCACAGCAGCTTGCGCATGCGGTAGCCGATCTCGGCGGTCCACGGCGAGAGGGGCTGCAGGTGCTTCAAGGCTGGAAGGGCGGCAGGCCGCGCAGTCGCTTCATGAACAGCGACGGCAGACGCAGCAGGAACTCGCCCATCAGGCGCGCATGCATCCACGACAGCAGCAGGTTGTCGCGCACGTAGTTGAAGTGCGAGACGCCGCCTTCGGCCGCGCTGAGGTATTTCACCGGCGCGTCGACGTTGATCGGCTTGACGCCGTTCCAGACCAGCCGCACCACGGCTTCGGTGTCGAAGTCGAAGCGGCGCATCCAGGGCTGGGCACGCATCACCTCGATCAGCGCGTTCACGGGGTAGATGCGAAAGCCGTAGAGCGAATCGCCGACGCCGGCCCAGAGGGTCTCGATGTGGGTCCAGCCGTTGGAGAGCTTGCGCCCCCACACGCGGATCCGGGGCGCACTGGCGTCGAAGATCGGGCGGCCAAGCACCAGGGTGTCGGGCCGCGCCTGCGAGGCCTGCATGAAGGCCGGAATGAGGTCGGCCGGGTGCTGGCCGTCGGAATCCATCGCCAGCGCGTGGGTGAAGCCGGCTTCGCGCGCCGCCTCGAGGCCGCGCAGCACGGCGGCGCCCTTGCCCTGGTTCTCGGGCAATTGCCACACGCGCAGGCCGGGGTCGGTGGCGGCGAGCTGCTGCAGGCGTTCGCCGGTGCCGTCGGTGCTGCCGTCGATCACCACCCAGACGGGGTTCCATTGCGCACGTGCGGCCGCCACCGTGGAGAACAGGCGTTCGCCCGTGTTGTAGCTGGGGATCAGGACGAGATGGGTGCGCGAAGGTTCTTGCATTCGGTCGGCGCCTCGGTGGCGCTCTGTGTCATGGCGTGGCGAAAGTACTGTTCGATCTGCAGCAGCAGGGCGGCGCTGTTCGGCGACGGCGCAAAGCGCTCGCCCAGGCGCAGCGTGAAGACCAGCGGCAGCGGCGGCACGCGCCACAGCGGCCAGCCCTTGCCGAGGTACGGCGAGTCGGTGTCGATGAAGACGGTCTGGATCGGCGCCTGCGCCAGCTTGGCGATCAGCGTCACGCCGGAACAGAAGGGGTTGAGTGGTGGCGTCACGGTGCGCGTGCCTTCGGGGAAGATCACCAGCTGGCCGCCGCGCCGCAGGTCGTGCACTGCGAGCCGCACCATGGTGTGGGCCGAGTCGTTGCGGATGTAGTGCGCCAGCCGTGCGCCGGCGCCCAGGAAGACGTTCTTCATCAGCCCGGCCTTCATGATGCAGGCGCTGCGTGGCAGCCGCGCCACCAGCAGCAACGCGTCGAGCATGGTCGGGTGGTTGGCTGCGAGGATGAGGCCGCGTTCGTCGCGCAGCGCGTCGAGGCAGCGCGCGTCGATGCGCATCATGCCGGTGACCGATGCGACAGCCCAGAACAGGCGGTAGGCACCGGCGATGACGCGGCGGCCGAGCGGCCTGGCCGTGTCCGGCGGCAGCACCGGGTACAGCAGCATCGCGATCAGGTTCCAGCCGAGCGACACCAGGCCGAGGCCCAGCAGCAGGGCGTAGAGCGGCGGCGCGAGGGCGATCGACAGAGCCCGGCGCAGCAGCGTCTTCATCGCGAGCCCGCCTTCGTCACGCGCGGATGGCCCCTGGCGCCACGGCGTGCGCCTCGATCTCGACCAGCAGGTCCTGGCGGCAGATGTCGGCCTCGAGGTAGACCGCCTGGCGCACGGTGGGCGCGTCGGCGCCGAGCGCGTCGACCAGCACCTGGCGGACCACCGGCGCATCGGCCACGTGGCGCACGTACACCACGGCTTCGAGCTTCGGGAGGGTGAAGCGGGCGCTGGTGCGTGCGTTCGCCGCGTCGATGACGGCCGTCAGGTTGCGCAGGGTTTCCGCGGTTTGCGCCCGCACGTCACCGAGGTGCACCGTTTCGTGGCCGATGATGCTCGCGGTGCCGGAAATGAAGAGCGCCACGTCGCCGCCGCCGAGGTCGGCCAGCGCGGCGCGCGAGAAGGTCGGCGAGCGCGGGCCATACGTTTCGGGGTAGCGGTAGGCCGAGACCTGCCGCGGGTTTTCGACCGGCAGTGGCGCGATCTGCCCGGCGAGGAAGCGGATGCACAGCGAGCCCTGGCGGATGCCCAGCGCGCAGGCGGCCGGCGCACCGTCGAAGGCGGCCTGGCCGGCATCGAGGAAGGCCTGCTGCCGGCCCATGTTGAACTGGCGGTAGCGCTCGAGCCCACCGCCGTCGCCGTTGATCTGCGGCAGGTAGTTCCAGATGCGCAAGAGGTGCGGGCAGCCGCTGTCGGCCAGCGCGCGGAACAGGTCGGCATAGGCGCGCTCGGCCAGCTTGGCGACGCCCTGTTGCTCGACGGCCTCGTCGAGGTCGATGGCGCCCAGCACCCAGTGGCCGTCGGTGCGCCAGCGCGCCACGCCGGTGGTGCCGGAGCGGATCTCGCCGCTGGCCTGCCAGACGTCGGCCATCGGCCCGCCCTCGGACAGCACCTGGGCGTTCACCGTCGGCATCCAGGCGAGGTTGTCGGGCGTGCCGTAGCCCAGGCCGCCGAAGGGCGAGCGGCCACCGGCGGCCATGGCCAACCCTTGCGGCAGGGTGAGACGCTCGACGCGCAGCGGGGGGACCTTCAGCAATTCACGCGCGCTCATGGGGGCTCCTGGATGTTCTCGCGGGCCGAGAGGCCGAGGTCACGGATGCTGCGGGATTCATGCGGTCTTGACGGCGGTGTACTCGGAGAACACGCCCAGTTCGACATGCCGGCGCACGTCGCTGAAGCCGGCGTCGCGCAGCGCCTGCATGACCTGATCGGGCGGAATGCAGGCCTCGATCGTGTCCCAGTAGTAGCGCCACAGCTCGGCCGTGTCGTTGCGCTGGCCGATGAAGCGGGCGATGAGCGGCACCACGGCGCGCATGTAGGCCTTGAGCAGGGCGGTGCCGATGCGGCCGCGCGGTTTGCTGATCTCGAGCACCAGCACCCGGCCACCCGGGCGCAGCACGCGGTGGAATTCGCCGAAGGCAGCCGCCACGTCGCTGATGTGCCGCAGTGCGTAGCCCATGCTGACGAAATCGCTGCTGGCGTCGGGCCGCGGCAGGGCTTCGGCCTTGCCCTGGACCAGTTCGACGCCGGGCAGGTCGATTTCCTTCATCATGCCGGCGCTCGGGTCGACGCCGACCAGGCGGCCGGACGGCCCGACGAGGCGCAGCGCCTCGCGTGCCACCAGGCCGGTGCCGATGCCCACGTCGAGCACCTCGGCACCCGTGCGCAGGCCGGCGCGCTGCAGGGCGCTGCGGCGGTACCAGGGACCGGAACCGAAGGCCAGCACCCGCTCGATGCGGTCGTAGTCGGGTGCGGTGTCGTCGAAGATGCGACGCAGGAAGGCCTGGTGTTCGTCCTCGTTCCCGTAATAGAGCGGCAGTGGCGCGTGGGGCGGGAGCAGTGCCGGGTCGGCGGGGGTGGTCGAGGGCATTGGCGTCATCGGCGGATTATCCCCAAAAGCATGCGTGCACCCGGCCCGATGTGGCCGGGCGTTGTGTGCGCCGGACAGTAAACTCGCAGCTGCTCTGACAACACACGACAGCGAGAGAAGAAAGCCATGGCCGGACACAGCAAATGGGCGAACATTCAGCACAGGAAGGGTCGGCAGGACGAGAAGCGCGGCAAGCTCTGGACCCGTGCAATCCGTGAAATCACCGTGGCCGCACGACTGGGCGGCGGCGATCTGACGACCAATCCACGCCTGCGCTTGGCGGTCGAGAAGGCCAAAGCGGTCAATTTGCCGATCGATACGGTCAAGCGCAACATCGACAAGGCGACCGGCAACCTCGAAGGCGTGAGCTACGAGGAGATCCGCTATGAGGGCTACGGCATCGGCGGCGCGGCGATCATCGTCGACACCATGACCGACAACCGGGTGCGGACGGTGGCCGAGGTGCGTCATGCCTTCTCCAAGTACGGCGGCAACATGGGCACCGAGAACTCGGTGTCCTTCCAGTTCAAGCACTGCGGGCAGTTCGTCTTCGCGCCGGGAACGGACGAAGACAAGGTGATGGAGATCGCACTCGAGGCCGGCGCCGAGGACGTGGTGACCGACGAGGACGGCGCCATCGAGGTGCTCACCGCGGTCGCCGACTTCGAGGCCGTCAAGAACGCGCTCGAGGCCGCCGGCCTGACGCCGGACATGGCCGAGGTCACGATGCGGGCCGAGAACACCATCGAGTTGTCGGGCGAGGAGGGCGCGAAGATGCAGAAGCTGCTGGACATCATCGAGGACCTCGACGACGTGCAGGACGTGTTCCACAACGCGGTGATCTCCGAATGAAGACCCTTGTGATCGGCGGCGGCGGCCGCGAACATGCCCTGGCCTGGCGGCTGGCCCAGTCGGAACGCGTCTCCAAACTGTATGTGGCGCCGGGCAACGGCGGCACGGCGACGGACCGGCGTTTCGAGACAGTGAACCTCACCGACCCGGTGGCGCTGCGCGAGTGGGCCCAGAAGGAAAAGATCGCGCTGACGGTGGTCGGCCCCGAAGGCCCGCTGGCGGCCGGCGTGGTCGACGAGTTCCGCGCCCACGGCCTGCGCATCTTCGGCCCGACGCAGGCGGCGGCGCAGCTCGAGAGCTCCAAGGCCTTCTCCAAGGCCTTCATGAAGCGCCACAGGATCCCGACGGCCGAGTACGAGGCGTTCACCGACGCGGCCGCCGCCCATGCCTATGTCGACGCCAAGGGCGCGCCGATCGTCGTCAAGGCCGACGGCCTGGCCGCCGGCAAGGGCGTGGTCGTGGCGACGACGGTGCAGGAGGCGCACGACGCCATCGACTTCATGCTGGTCGACAACAAGTTCGGCGTGGCCCACAACGCGGGCGGCGCGCGGGTGGTCATCGAGGAATTCCTGCAGGGCGAAGAAGCCAGCTTCATCGTCATGTGCGACGGCAAGAACGTCGCGGCCCTGGCCACCAGCCAGGACCACAAGCGCCTGCTCGACAACGACCAAGGCCCCAACACCGGCGGCATGGGCGCCTATTCGCCAGCCCCGGTGGTCACGGCCGAGGTGCACGCCAAGGCGATGCGCGAGATCATCCTGCCGACCATCCGCGGCATGGAAAAGGACGGCATTCCGTTCACCGGCTTCCTGTACGCCGGCCTGATGATCGACGCGGCCGGCCAGCCCAAGACGCTCGAATTCAACTGCCGCATGGGCGATCCCGAGACGCAGCCGATCATGATGCGGCTCAAGTCCGACCTGTTCGAGGTCTTCTGGCACGCCACCGACGGCACGCTGGACCAAGTCGAGCTGCAGTGGGACCGGCGCGTTGCGCTGGGTGTGGTGCTTGCCGCGCACGGCTATCCCGAATCGCCACGCAAGGGCGACCGCATCGCCGGCATCCCGGCCGAAGCGCCGGACGCGATGGTGTTCCACGCGGGCACGACGCTCGACGGCGGCGAACTCACGACCAGCGGCGGCCGCGTGCTGTGCGTCACCGTGCTGGCCGACAGCGTGAAGCTGGCGCAACAGCGCGCCTACGAGGTCGCGGCGCAGGTGCGCTTCGACGGCGTGCAGTACCGCAAGGACATCGGCTACCGCGCGCTGAGTGCGCGCAACGGCTGATGCAGGTCGATCCGGCCGTCGTCGGCGACTACCTGCGCGGCCTGCAAGGGCGCATCATGGCGGCCGTCGAGGCGGCGGATGGCGGCACGGCAGTGCGCGACGCCTGGCACAAGGCGCCGGGCGAGACGCTGCAGGGCAGCGGCCTCACCGGCATCCTGGAAGGCGGCGCCTTGTTCGAGCGCGCCGGCTGCGGCTTCTCGCAGGTGCGTGGCCCCAAGCTGCCGCCCTCGGCCACGCAGCACCGGCCCGAACTGGCTGGCGCGCCCTTCGAGGCCATGGGCGTGTCGCTGGTGTTCCACCCACGCAACCCCTACGTGCCGACCGTCCACATGAACGTGCGCATGATCGCGGCGCTGCCCGAAGGCGGCGTGCCGGTCTGCTGGTTCGGCGGCGGCATGGACCTCACGCCGATCTACGGCTTCGAGGACGACGCGGTGCACTTCCACCGCACCTGCCGCGATGCCCTGGCACCCTTCGGCGACGACAAGTACCCGCGCTTCAAGACCTGGTGCGACGCGTATTTCTTTCTCAAGCATCGCAACGAGCAGCGCGGCATCGGCGGCGTCTTCTTCGACGACTTCTCCGAACTGGGCTTCGACGACAGCTTCGCGATGCTGCGCGCGGTGGGCGACGGCTTCCTGCCCGCTTACCTGCCGATCGTCGAGCGCCGGCGCGACACGCCATACGGCGAGCGCGAGCGCGCCTTCCAGTTGTACCGGCGCGGCCGCTACGTCGAGTTCAACCTCGTGTGGGACCGCGGCACGCATTTCGGCCTGCAGTCGGGCGGGCGCACCGAATCGATCCTGCTGTCGATGCCGCCGCAGGCGAGCTGGGCCTACCAGCAGGTGCCCGCGCCGGGCACGCCCGAGGCGGCGCTGTACAGCGACTTCATCGTGCGCCGCGAATGGCTCTGACGCCCGTGCGGCTGGGTGTCTTCGGCGGCGCCTTCGACCCGCCGCACCGCACGCATGTCGCGCTGGTGGAGGCCGCATTGGCACAGCTGCGGCTCGACGAACTGCGCATCTTCCCGACCGGCGCTGCCTGGCACAAGGTGCGTGCGCTCAGCCCCGCGGCCGACCGATTGGCGATGGCTCAGCTGGCCTTCGGCGGCATTCCGCGCGTGGTGGTCGACCCGCGCGAAGTGCAGCGTGCCGGCCCGACCTACACGCTCGACACGCTGCGCGAACTGACGCGCGAATTCCCCCACGCCCAACCGGTGCTCATCATGGGCAGCGACCAGGCGGCAGCCCTGCCGACTTGGCACGGTTGGCAGGAGATCCTGGCCATTGCTATTGTTTCCATAGCTGAGCGGTTAGAATCCTCCCGCTCCGACGGATCGGCGACTCGCTTCGATCCGCGGACGCTGCCCGGCCTGCCGGCCGGCGCGCGCTTCGAAACGCTCGAACTTCCCCCGATGGACACCAGTGCGACGGACATCCGTGCCCGCGTTGCCCGCGGGGAGGACATCGCTGCGCTGGTTCCTCCTGCCGTTGCGCGCTATATTGACCAACACCACCTCTACGCCTCCGCCTGATGACCACTGAAGCCGCCGCCAAGAAAGACACCCAGAAACTCCAGCGAGCCATCATCGATGGGCTCGAAGACGTCAAGGCGCAGGACATCCAGGTTTTCGACACCGAGCATCTCTCGCCGCTGTTCGAGCGCGTGATCGTCGCGTCGGGCACGTCGAACCGCCAGACCAAGGCGCTCGCTTCCAGCGTGCGCGACGCGGTGCGCGAGGCGGGCTTTCCCAAGCCGCGCATCGAGGGCGAGGACAACGGCGAGTGGATCATCGTGGACTGCGGCGCCGCGGTCGCGCACATCATGCAGCCGGCCATCCGCCAGTACTACCACCTCGAGGAAATCTGGGGCGACAAGCCGGTGCGGCTCAAGCTCGGCGCGGCGAAGCCGGTGAGCGCCAAGGCCGCTTCGATCGATGCTGCGCCGGCCGCGAAGAAGGCGGAGCCGACACTGCGCCGTTCGAGCGCCGCCAAGACCGCGATCCGCGCGGCGGAGCAGGAGGCCAAGGCCGAGAAGCTGCAAGCCAAGCCGGCGCGAAAGACCAGCCGCGCACCGTCACGCAAGACGTCGGCCTCGGGTGCAGCGCCCGCCAAGAAGATCCCGGTGAAGAAGATCGGCGCGCCGCTGAAGAAGGTTGTCGCCAAGAAGGCGCCCGCGCGCAAGAGCGCCGCTCCGCGCAGCAAATGAAGCTGCTGGTGGTCGCGGTCGGGCAACGCATGCCCGACTGGGCACAGACCGCCTGGGACGACTACGCCAAGCGCTTCCCGCCCGAGCTCAAGCTCGAACTGCGGGCCGTCAAGACCGAGCCGCGCGGCTCGAAGACGCTCGACACGCTCTACGCGGCCGAGCGCGAGCGCATCGAGGCCGCGATCGCCAAGGGCATGCGCATCGTGGCGCTCGACGAGCGCGGCACCGCGCTCACCACCAAGGCGCTGGCCGTGCGGCTGCAGAACTGGCAACTCGAAGGCGACGACGTGGCGCTGGTCATCGGCGGGCCCGACGGGCTCGACCCGGCCTTCAAGGCCGCCGCGCACGAACGCATCCGCCTGTCCGACCTCACGCTGCCGCATGCCATGGCGCGCGTGCTGCTGGTCGAGCAGCTCTACCGCGCCTGGTCGGTCAACGCCGGCCATCCGTACCACCGCGAATGAGCGAGCTGTTTCTTTATCTGGCGTCGCAGAGTCCGCGTCGCGCCCAGTTGCTGGGGCAATTGGACGTGCGTCATGAACTGCTTCTAGCCGGGCCCGACGAGGACGCGGAAGCGCTCGAAGCGGTGCGGCCCGGCGAGTCGCCGTCGGCCTACGTGCAGCGCGTGACCGGGCTCAAGCTCGATGCCGCCGTCGCGAGACACCGCCGTTTGAAACTCCCTGTTGGCCCGATCCTCTGCGCTGACACGACGGTGGCCTTCGGCCGCACGATTTTCGGCAAGCCGGAGGACGCGCGCGACGCCGAGCGCATGCTCACGCAGCTTGCGGGCCAGACGCACCGCGTGTTGACCGCCGTGGCCCTGCAACAGGGCCGCCGCCGGCACGCGGCCCTGAGCGTGTCGCGTGTGCGCTTCGCGCCGATGACTCGCGCGCAGATCGCCCGCTACGCCGCCAGCGGCGAGCCGCTCGGCAAAGCCGGCGCCTACGGCATCCAGGGCACGGCCGCGGCCTTCGTCGAACACATCGGTGGCTCCTATTCGGGCATCATGGGTCTCCCCCTGTTCGAGACGGCCATGCTGCTGCGGCAGGCCGGTATGAAGCTCTAGGCAAAAGAACAACCCATGCAGGACATCCTGATCAACTGGTCGCCGCAAGAGACGAGGGTCGCCCTCGTCGAGCACGGTGCGGTGCAGGAACTGCACGTCGAACGCACGCTCGAGCGCGGCCTGGTCGGCAACGTGTACCTCGGCAAGGTGTCGCGCGTGCTGCCGGGCATGCAGTCGGCGTTCATCGACATCGGGCTGGAGCGCACGGCGTTCCTGCATGTGGCCGACATCGTCGCGCCGTTCACGCCGGGCTCGCGCCCCACCATGCAGGCACCGGACCGCGACCACCGCAACGGCGGTGCGATCGTGCCGATCGAGAAGCAGGTGTTCGAAGGCCAGTCGCTGCTGGTCCAGGTGATCAAGGACCCGATCGGCACCAAGGGTGCGCGGCTGTCGACGCAGATCAGCATCGCCGGGCGGCTGCTGGTCTTTCTGCCGCAGGACAACCACGTGGGCGTGTCGCAGAAGATCCCGCTCGACCAGCGCGAGAGCCTGCGCAAGCGCATGCAGACGCTGATCGATGCCGCCGCGGCCGCCGACAGCGGCGGTGCGGTGCCGGCCAACACCGGCGGCTTCATCCTGCGCACCAACGGCGAAGACTCGGCCGACGCCGAACTGGCCGAGGACATTGCCTACCTGCGCAAGACATGGACGCGCATCCGCGACATGTCGACCCGGCAGCCGCCGATGTCGCTGCTGCACCAGGACCTGAGCCTGCTGCAGCGCGTGCTGCGTGACATGACCAGCGAAGAGACGCAGACCATCCGCATCGATTCGCGCGAGCAGTTCGACGTGCTGCTCAAGTTCGGCCTCGAGTTCATGCCGCAGGCCGCCGGCAAGCTGCAGCACTACAAGGGCGAGCGGCCGATCTTCGACCTGTATTCCATCGACGAGGAGATCGCCAAGGCCCTGGGCCGCCGTGTCGACCTCAAGTCGGGCGGCTACCTGGTGGTCGACCAGACCGAGGCGCTGACCACCGTCGACGTGAACACCGGCGGTTTCGTCGGCGCCCGCAACTTCGACGACACCATCTTCAAGACCAACCTCGAAGCCGCGCAGGCCATCGCGCGCCAGCTGCGGCTGCGCAACCTGGGCGGCATCGTCATCGTCGACTTCATCGACATGGCGCGCGACGACCACCGCGCGCAGGTGCTGGCCGAGTTCCGTAAGCAGCTCGCGCGCGACCGCGTGAAGACCAGCGCCGGCGCGTTCTCGCCGCTGGGCCTGGTCGAGATGACCCGCAAGCGCACCCGCGAATCGCTGGCCCACCTGCTGTGCGAACCCTGCGCGGCCTGCGGCGGGCAGGGCATCGTGAAGACCGCGCGCACTGCGGCCTACGACGTGATGCGCGAGATCCTGCGCGAAGCGCGCCAGTTCACGCCGCGCGAGTTCCGCATCGTCGCGGCACCGCAGGTGATCGAACTGCTGCTCGACGAAGAGAGCCAGCATCTGGCCGGGCTGAGCGACTTCATCGGCAAGCCGATCTCGCTGCAGGCCGAGCCCGCAATGGGCCAAGGCCAGTTCGATATCGTCCTGCTGTGACCACCCCGATGTCGGCTCACTTCGTGTAGCCGCCTTCCCCTGGAGGGGCAACACCAGCGGCCCGGCAAAGCCGGTTCCGCGGTGTTTCGCGAACAGACATGGCGCCAGGCGCCGAATCAGAGGGTAGGGGGCTGACCAGGTGCCGCAGTGCTGACAGCCCGCGTCTGCAACCGCGCATAGAGCCCATCGAGCGCCATCAGCTGCGCATGGCTGCCTTGTTCCGCGATGCGACCGCGCTCCATCACGACGATGCGGTCCGCGTGCTGGATGGTCGAGAGGCGGTGCGCCACGATCAGCGTGGTGCGCCCTTGCATCAGGCGCTGAAGGGCGTCTTGCACCAGCCGTTCCGATTCGGTGTCGAGTGCGGAGGTGGCCTCGTCGAGCAACAGCACCGGCGCGTCCTTGTAGAGAGCGCGCGCAATGGCCAACCGCTGCCGCTGGCCACCCGACAACTGCGTCGCGTTGTGGCCGAGCACCGTGTCGAAGCCTTGCGGCAGACCCTTCACATGCTCCGACAGGTTGGCCGCGGCCACGCAGGCCTGCACGCGATCGCGATCGATGTCGGCACCGAGCGCCACGTTGGCGGCGAGCGTGTCGTTGAGCATCACCACGTCCTGGCTGACCATCGCGAACTGGCTGCGCAGGCTGGCCAGTTGCCAGCTGCCGACCTCGTGGCCGTCGACCGACACCTGGCCCGCGGTGGGCAGCACGAAGCGCGGCAGCAGGTTGACCAGCGTGGTCTTGCCCGAGCCCGAGGGTCCGACGAAGGCGACCACCTCGCCCGGTGCGATCGAGAGGCTGACACGGTCCAGCGCCGGCGCCTCGTCCTCGCCGCGGTAGCGCACCTCGACCTCGCGCAGTTCGATGCGGCCTTCGGCGCGCGGCAGCGAGAAGCCGCCTTGCGCCTCCGACGCCACGTCGTCGATCAGCGCCACGCCGCGCTCCAGCGCGGCCAGCCCGCGGGTGATCGGGTTGGCCATGTCGGCGAGCCGGCGGATCGGCGCGATCAGCATGAGCATCGCCGTGATGTAGGCCACGAAGCTGCCGACCGTCAGGCCTTGTTCGCTGCTCTGCCACAGCGCGATCATCACGACCACCGACAGCGCGACGGCGGCCAGCAGCTGGGTCAGCGGTGTCATCGCGGCAGAGGCGATGGTCGACTTCACGGCGAGGCGGTTGAGGGTCTGGCTGAGCCGGTCGAAGCGATCCGTCTGGCCGGCCTCCGCGCCGTGCAGCCGCACCATGCGGTGCGCCAGCACGTTCTCTTCGACCACGTAGGCCAGGTCATCCGTGGCGGTCTGGCCCAGGCGCGTGAGGTGGTAGAGCCGCTTGGAGAGCACCTTCATGATCCACGCCACGCCGGGCACCAGCACGCCGACGATGAGCGTGAGCTTCCAGTTGAGGTAGACGAGGTAGAAGAGCAGGGCGACCAGCGTGAAGCCGTCGCGCGTGAGCCCGAGCAAGGCCTGCACCAGCAGCATGGAGCCGGTCTGCACCTCGTAGACGATGGTGTTCGACAAGGTGCTGGCTGACTGCCGCGAGAACAGGGTGAGCTCGGCTGCGAGCAGGCGCTGGAAGAGCACGCGCCGCAGGCGCTGCATGCCCTCGTTGGCGATGCGCGCGAGCGCGTACTGCGAGACGAACTGCGCCAGCCCGCGCACCGCGAACAGCAGGATGATGGCGGCCGGCACCATCCACAGCGCGAGTTGCCCGCGGGTGAATCCCCGGTCGAGCAGGGGCTTCAACAGCGCCGGCATCAGGGGTTCGGTGAGAGCGGCGACCAAGGCCGCGCCGATGGCCAGCGACCACCACCGCAGCGAGCCACCGAACCAGGACATCAGTCGGGCGAGGCGGCGCGTCAAGGGGGGCCGCGCGATATCGCCGGAGGGGGAAGGCTGCATGGCGGCGGATTCTACGGGCGGGTATCGGGTGGGTGTTTCCACCGCTTCTTTGTAGGACCATGCTGATGTATTGCGGCCCCGTCACGAATTGCGGTTTGGCAATGTGTACCATCGCGGGTTGCCGACATCAGTGATCGATCCATGAAACTTTGTCGCCGCGAAACTCTCCGAACTGCATGAAAAAGCCGTTGTCCGCATTTCCCTTGCCTTCTTCTTCATCGTTCAACGCCCGCCGTGCGCTCGTCGCGGCCATGGCTGCCTCTCCCCTGGTTCCCGCGCTCGCCCAATTCCGGGTGGAGGTGTCGGGCGTGGGCCTGACGCAGCTGCCGATCGCGCTGGCTCCCTTCAAGGGGCAGGATGCCTCGCCCCAGAAGATCTCGGCGATCGTCCAGGCCGACCTCGAACGCAGCGGCCAGTTCCGTGGCGTCGATGCGTCCGGGCAAGCCCTCGACGAGGCGTCGCGGCCCGACCTCACGCTGTGGCGTCAGCGCACCGCCGACTCGCTCGTGGTGGGCAGTGTCACCAAGCTGGCCGATGGCCGCTTCGACGTGCGCTTTCGCCTGTGGGACGTGGTGCGCGGGCAAGACCTCGGCGGCCAGAGCTACACCGTGCCCCAGGCCGACCTGCGCCTCGCATCGCACCGCATCGCCGACTATGTGTACGAAAAGCTGACCGGCGAGAAGGGCATCTTCTCGACCCGCATCGCCTACGTCACCAAGGGCGGCAGCCGCTACAGCCTGTGGGTGGCCGACGCCGATGGCGAGAACGCGCAGGCCGCGCTGGCCAGCCCGGAACCCATCATTTCGCCGGTCTGGTCGTCCAACGGCTCGCAGCTGGCTTATGTGTCTTTCGAGTCGCGCAAGCCGGTGGTCTACGTGCACAACGTGGCCAGCGGCCAGCGTCGCCTGCTGGCGAACTTCCGCGGCTCCAACAGCGCACCGGCCTGGGCGCCCGACGGCAATTCGCTGGCCGTCACGCTCAGCCGCGACGGCGGCTCCCAGCTCTACACCATCGCCGCGAGCGGTGGCGAGCCGCGCCGGCTCACGCAGAGCAGCAGCATCGACACCGAGCCGACCTACTCGGCCGACGGCAGCACGATCTACTTCGTGAGCGACCGCGGCGGTGCGCCGCAGATCTACAAGATGGGCGCCAACGGCGGCTCGCCGACGCGCGTCACCTTCAGCGGCTCTTACAACATTTCACCTTCTGTCAGCGGGGACGGCCGGTGGTTGGCCTACATTTCCCGCGTAGGGGGAGCCTTCAAACTGCACGTGATGGAGTTGGCGAGCGGCAATGTGACCGCGATCACCGACACCACTGCCGACGAGAACCCCAGTTTTGCCCCCAACAGCAAGCTGATCGTCTATGCCACGCAGCTTGGAGGGCGCGAAGCACTGATGACCACCACGCTCGACGGCAAGATCAAGGCGCGGTTGGCCGGGCAGGCCGGAGATATCCGTGAACCGGACTGGGGTCCGTTTCAAAAGCAATGATTAGATTAACTTGAGGAGTCTGTAATGTTGAAACGCACGATTTATTCGCTGGCCATCGTGGCCCTGATCGCCGGTTGCTCGTCCGGTACCAAGCTGAACGACACCCCCGTGGTGGACCGTTCGGGCGGCGCCGGCCAGGGCAGCAGCGGCGCCGCCAGCGGCGTGGCACCCGTCACCATCGACCCGAACGCCGCCACGGCACAAGGTCCCGTCGGCGTTGCACGCATCGTGTACTTCGACTACGACAGCTACACCCTGAAGCCCGAGTACCAGTCGCTCATCGACGGTCACGCCCGCTTCCTGAAGGCCAATCCGCAGCGCCGCATCTCGATCGAAGGTCACACCGACGAACGCGGCGGCCGCGAATACAACCTGGCTCTCGGCCAGAAGCGTTCGGAAGCCGTTCGCCGTGCGCTGAACCTGCTGGGCATCAGCGACAACCAGGTCGAAGCCGTGAGCTTCGGCAAGGAAAAGCCGGCAGTGACGGGCAGCGGTGAATCCGTCTGGGCCCAGAACCGTCGCGCCGAGATCACCTACCGTTGATGACACGCGCATTCGATTTGCGCCACGCGGCGCTCGCAGCGCTGCTGGTCTGCATGTCGGCCGGCGCCAATGCGGCGCTGTTCGAGGATGACGAGGCGCGCCGCGCCATCCTCGAGCTTCGCCAGCGCGTCGAGGCGATGCGCACGCAGAGCGAACAGCGGCTGACCGACGAGAACGGCCAGCTGCGCCGCAGCCTGCTCGACCTGCAGAACCAGATCGAAACAATGCGCGGCGATATGCAGCGCATGACGGGGCAGAACGAGCAGCTCGCGCGCACGGTGTCTGAACTGCAGCAGCGCCAGACCGACATCGACGATCGGCTCAAGAAGAACGAGCCGGCCAAGGTGGCGGTCGATGGACGCGAGTTCACCGCCGACCCGCGCGAGAAGGCCGACTTCGATGCGGCGCTCGGTGTGTTCCGCAGTGGTCAGTTCGCGCAGGCGCAGACCGCCTTTGCCGAATTCGTGAAGCGTTACCCGCAAAGCGGCTACACGCCCTCGGCGCTGTTCTGGCTGGGCAATGCCCAGTATGCGACACGCAACTACAACGAAGCGATCGCCAATTTCCGGTCGATGCTGTCGCTGGCGCCCGATCACGCGAAGGCGCCCGAAGCGGTGCTGTCGATCGCGAACTGCCAGATCGAGCTCAAGGACACGCGCGCGGCCCGCCGCACGCTGGAAGACCTGACCAAGGCCTATCCGCAGTCCGAAGCCGCACAGGCAGGCCGCGAGCGGCTCTCGCGCCTGAAGTAACCGCGAGGCGTTGCGCCCATGGATGCCGTGGCGCTCGCGCCATCCGTTCCCGAGCCTGACCTGGCACGCCGCTTCGGCGGGCTCGAACGCCTTTATGGCGTGGCGGGGGCGCAAGCCATCCGCAGCGCGCACGTGCTGATCGCGGGCATTGGTGGCGTCGGCTCCTGGGCCGTCGAGGCTCTGGCCCGCAGCGGGGTGGGGCGACTCACGCTGGTCGATCTGGACCACATCGCCGAATCCAACATCAATCGCCAAATCCACGCGCTCGAATCGACCGTCGGCCAGGCCAAGGTCGAAGCGATGCGCGAGCGCATCGCGCAGATCAACCCCGGTTGCCAGGTGCTGGCCATCGATGACTTCGTCGAGCCCGACCACTGGCTCGGCCAGGTGGCCGTGGCCGAAGGCGCGAACGGGCCGCTCACGGCCGTCATCGACGCCTGCGACCAGGTCCGCGCCAAGGTGACGATGGCCGCCTGGGCACGGTCAACACGCACGCCTTTTGTCACCGTCGGGGCCGCGGGCGGCAAGCGCCTGGCGCACAAGGTCGAGATCGACGATCTCGCCCTCACCACGCACGATCCTTTGCTGGCGCAGGTGCGCAACCGGCTGCGCAAGCTGCACGCCGCCCCGCGCGACGGCAAGAAGATCGGCGTGGCCTGCGTCTTCAGCCGAGAGAGCGTCGCGCCACCGGACGCCTCGTGCGCCATCGAAGGCGACGGCTCGCTCAACTGCCACGGCTACGGCTCGGTGGTGAGCGTGACGGCCACCTTCGGACAATGCGCCGCCGGCTGGGTGCTGGACAAGATCGCCCTTCGCGCCACGCTATAATCGTAGGCTTTGCCGGCGTCGAGACACCGGCAAGACCCAGGAACATCGACAACAAGATCGATCCGGGACGTTAGCTCAGTTGGTAGAGCAGCGGACTTTTAATCCGTTTGTCGTGGGTTCGACCCCCGCACGTCCCACCACCCAACACCGCGTGAATGCTTGAAAGCCTGCTTCGGAAACGATAGCAGGCTTTTTGTTTTTGCGGAGCGTGCAGATTCAATCACGATCCAGGTCACCTTCGAACGCCATCGAGGAGCCGCGAGCGCTGCGAGCGCGCGCGTTGTGCTCAGAACGCCGGGAACCCCACAGGTGATGCCGGTTCGTCGAGCAACACGCTGCGGTCGACATCGCGAACGTCGGTGCGGCCGCAAAAGGCCATCGTGAGGTCGAGCTCCTTGTGAATCACCTGGAGTGCGCGCGTCACGCCCGCCTCGCCCATGGCCCCGAGACCGTAGAGCATGGCGCGGCCGATGTAGGTGCCCTTGGCGCCGAGTGCCATCGCCTTCAGCACGTCCTGCCCGGAGCGGATGCCGCCGTCCATGTGCACCTCGATGCGGTGGCCGACCGCTTCGGCGATGCGCGGCAGCGCCCGGATGGACGACGGCGCGCCGTCGAGCTGCCGCCCGCCGTGGTTCGACACGATCAGCGCATCGGCACCGCTGTCGGCGGCGAGCTTGGCGTCTTCCACGTCCTGGATGCCCTTGAGGATCAGCTGGCCCGGCCACTGCTTGCGGATCCAGGCGACGTCCTTCCAGTTGAGCGTCGGGTCGTACTGCTTCGAAGTCCAGTCGGCCAGCGACGTCATCGTCTCGATACCCTCCACATGGCCGACGATGTTGCCGAAGCTGCGACGCCTGGTGCCCAGCATGCCGGCACACCAGCGCGGCTTGCTCGCCATGTTCAGCAGATTGCGCAGCGTGAGGCGCGGCGGGGCCGACAGGCCGTTGCGCAAGTCCTTGTGGCGTTGGCCGCTGATCTGCAGGTCGAGCGTGAGGACCAGCGCCGTGCAGTTGGCCGCGTGCGCGCGGGCCATCAGGCGTTCGACGAAGGCGCGGTCGCGCATCACGTACAGCTGGAACCAGAAGGGGTGACCGTCGGTGGCCTCGGCGACATCCTCGATCGAACAGATGCTCACGGTCGACAGCGTGAACGGCACGCCGAAGGCCTTGGCCGCGCGCGCTGCCAGGATCTCGCCGTCGGCATGCTGCATGCCGGTCAGCCCGGTCGGCGCAATGGCGACCGGCATCGCCACGTCCTGGCCGAGCATTTGAGTGCGGGTGCTGCGTGCGCCGATGTCCACCGCCACGCGCTGGCGCAGCAGGATGCGCTGGAAGTCGGCTTCGTTGGCGCGGTAGGTGCTTTCGGTCCACGAGCCGGCGTCGGCGTACTCGTAGAACATGCGCGGCACACGGCGCTTCGCGAGCACGCGAAGGTCTTCGATGTTGGTGACGAGAGGCATGAGAAAGAACGGGCGAGAGAAGATCAGCGCAGCCAGCTGGCCGGCACGAGAATGAGCTGCGGGAACAGCACGAAGAGGAACATCAGCGCGGTCAGCGACAGCAGGAAGGGCCACACGCCCGAGATCACGCTGTCGAGGCTGACGCGCGCCGTGCCGGCCACCACGTTCAGCACCGTGCCCACCGGCGGCGTCAGCAGGCCGATGGCGTTGTTCATGATGAACATCACGCCGAAGTACACCGGGTCGATGCCGGCCTTGGTGATCACCGGCATCAGGATGGGCGTCATGATGAGCACGGTGGGCATCAGGTCGAGCGCGGTGCCCACGATGATCACCAGCACCATGATGACGAACATCAGCAGCACCTTGTTGTCGACGAAGGGCTCGAGCAGTTCGCTCACCTGCGCCGGGATGTTGGCGATGGTGATGAGCCAGGCCGACACCAGCGCGCAGGCCACCAGGAAGAGCACCGTGCTCGACGTCTTGGCGGCGCTGAGCACCAGCTCGGGCATGCGCGCCATCCTGAGTTCTCCGTAGACGAGCTTGCCGACCACGAAGGCATACACCACGGCCACCACCGCGGCTTCGGTCGGCGTGAACACGCCGAACTTCATGCCGCCGATGATCACCACCGGCAGCACCAGCGCCCAGAGGCCGTCCAGCAGCGCGCGGCCCAGTTCGCGCCCGCTGAAGTGGCGCACCGCCACGTTCTTCTCCTTCTTGGCACACAGCCACCAGGTGGCGGTGAGCGTCAGCGCCATCATGATCCCGGGGAACAGGCCGGCCAGGAACAACTTGGTGATCGACACCTGCGCCACCACGCCGAACACCACGATGGCGATCGACGGCGGGATCACCGGCGCGATGATGCCGCCCGCGGCGATGAGCCCCGCGGCGCGCGGCACGTTGTAGCCGGCGTTGCGCATCATCGGAATGAGCAGCGCCGCGACCGCCGCGGTGTCGGCCACCGCCGAGCCCGAGATGCTCGCCACCACCGTGGCCGCGATGATCGCCACGTAGCCGAGCCCGCCGCGCACGTGGCCGACCATCGCGTCGGCCACTTTGACGATGCGCGACGAGAGCCCGCCCGCATTCATCAGTTCGCCGGCGAGCATGAAGAAGGGCACCGCCATCAGCGGGTAGTTGTTGACGCCCTCGAGCATGTTCTGCGCGAGGATCTGCGTGTCGAAGCTGCCCAGGTGCACCATCAGCGCGACGCCGCAGACGAGCAGCGCAAAGGCGATGGGCATGCCGAAGGCCATGGCGCCCAGCAGAGAAGAGATGAAGACGAAGATGGTCATGCGGTGTTCTCGGAGGCCGTCATTCGCCGGCTGTGCCGGTGTCGTTGACCAGCTCGTCGCGCCGCATGCGGCCGCTGAGCAGCCGCCACAGCGAGCGCACCAGGATCAGCGCCATGCCGGCGCTGGCCACCGGCAGGCAGGCGTAGACCAGGCCGATGGGCACGCCGGTCACAGGGGCGCGGTCGTCCATGCCGATCACCACCAGCTTCCAGCTGCCATGCACCAGCAACAGGCAACAGGCCAGCGCGCCGACATCCGCGACCAGCTTGCAGAAGCGCTGGCCACGCTCGCCCAGGCGCGCGACGAGGGTCGACATGCCCAGGTGCATGTTGTCCTTCATCACCAGCAGCGCGCCGATGAGCGTGAGCCACATGAAGACGAAGCGCGAGGCTTCCTCGGAGAAGACGATGCCGGAGTTAAAGGCGTAGCGCAGCACGACGTTGCCGAACACGAGCGCGACCATGACGGCCATCATCGTGATCATCAGCACGTTGGCCACGCGCTCGAAGAGGCGGGACAGCATGACGGGTTTCCTGTTGTTGTGGATGTGGAATGCGTCGGCGTCAGCGGGTGGGGAGCGCGATGCGGTAGAAGCGCAGCGCGTTGCCGCACCAGATGGCGTCGCGTGCGTCCACGTCGAGCGGCTCGAGCGCCTCGGCCACGGTGCGCACCACCTCGCTCATGGGCGCGCGCAGGCCCGACACCGGCAGGTTGCTGGCGAACAGGCAGCGCTGCCAGCCGAAGATCTCGACCGTCTGGCGAATCACGCGCACCGTGCTCTCGGCGTCCCAGGGAGCGTCGGGCAGACCGAACTCCGAGAGCTTGACGCAGACGTCGGGCAGCGCGGCCAGCGCCGTCATGCCCCGACGCCAGTGCGCCAGCCCGTCGTCGCTGCGGTCCCATGGCAGGCCGGCGTGCTCGATCGCCACGCGCAGGCCGGGAAAGCGCGCGATGGCCTCGGCCGCTTCTTCCAGATGCCAATAGGGCACCCGCACGTCCCACAGCAGGTCGTGCGCGCGCAGCAGGCCGAGTCCGGCGAGAAAGGCTTCGTCCTGCAGCGTGCCCGGCTGGCCGCGCACGCTGTCGCTTGGGCTGCGCGCAATGCGCGGCTTGCAGCGCACGCCGCGCACCAGCGGCCACTCGGCCTGCGCCGCCATCTGCGCCTGCGCATCCGGTGCCAGGAACTCGACGTTGGCGACCACCGCGTTCGGAAAGTTGTGCTGCGCGTGGATGGCGTGCAGCCAGCGCGTCTCGGCCAGCGACTCGGCACGCGAGCGCTCGGCCTCGACGTGCACGGTCGCGACGATGGGCAGGCCTGCCGTCACCGCGCGGTAGTCGGCCACGCCGAAGTTGTGGCGCAGCGTGCTGTAGTCGCCCAGGAAGAAGGCGGTGGCGTCGTAGCCGTCCTGCAGCCAGGGGAAATGGCCCTCCGAGAGGTGCCACAGGTGGTGGTGCGCGTCGACGATCGCGCGGGGCAGGGTGCTCATGCGGTGGCTTAGGGCTGTGCGTCCATCGCCTTGAGCACGGCGTCGCCGTTCTTCTCGACGTAGAGCTTGCGGGTCTCGTCGCGCACGATCCTGCGGATGCTCTCGACGTCGGGCGTCTCGTTGATCTGCATGCCCTTGGCGCGCAGTTCGGCGATGGCCGCCTTCTCGCCGTCGTTGTTCAGCTTGCGCTGGAAGTTCGCGGCGGTCGATGCCTCGTCGAGGATGACCTTCTGGAACTCCGGCTTGAGCGACTCGAAGCGCGCCTTGTTCATGATCACCACCAGCGGCGTGTAGGCATGGCGGGTGAGCGACAGGTACTTCTGCACCTCGTACATCTTCGACGAGAGCATCAGCGTCGGCGGGTTCTCCTGGCCGTCGACCGCGCCCGACTCGAGCGCGCCGAAGACTTCCGCGAAGGGCATCGGCTGCGGGTTGGCGCCCAGCAGCTGGAAGGCCTTCAGGTGCGACGGGTTCGGCGTGGTGCGGATCTTCAGGCCCTTGATGTCGGCGGCGGTGTTGATCGGCCGCTTGTTGTTGCCCAGGCTGCGAAAGCCGATCTCCCAGAAGGCCAGGCCCTTGATCTGGTGCGCGCCCAGCTCGTCGAGCAGCGACCGGCCGACCGCGCCGTCGAGCGTGCGGTAGGCCTGCTGCGCATCGGCGAACTGGTAGGGCAGGTCGAGCGCGTTGAGCTTGGGCGCCAGGCCGGTCACGAAGGGGTTGCCGGTGGCGCCGATGTCGATGGTGCCGCTGCGCACGCCGGTCACCAGCGTCACGTCGTTGCCCAGCTGGCTGTTGGCGAAGACCTGGATCTCCACGCCGTCGTGGGTGCGCTCCTTCACGCGCTTGCTGAATTCCAGCGCGGCCTTGTGCTGCGAGTCGCTCTCCGGCACGGTGTGGCTGAAGCGCAGCTTGACGGGCGTCTGCGCCGCGGCCGTGCCGGCGCCGAGCGCGAAGGCCAGGGCGATCGATGCCGCGAGCATGCCGCCTGCGAATTGTCGGGTGTTGTTCTGCATGGCTTGTCTCCTGTCGTTGTGATCTGCGGCCGGCACGCGGGCGCCGGCGTGCCCGGGTTCAGACGGTGACCTTGGCCTCCTTCACCACCTTGGCCCACTTGTCCTTCTCGACCGCGATGAAGTCGACGAACTTCGCGGCCGAGCCGCCGCCGTCCTCGGCGCCGTAGCCGGCCAGCTTCTCGGCCACGTCGGGCATCGCCAGCACCTTGTTGAAGTCCTCGTTCATGCGCTGCACCATCGCCGGCGCCATGCGCGCCGGGCCGGCCAGGCCGTACCAGGTGCTCGCGTCGAAGCCGGGGTAGCCCAGCTCGGCCACGGTCGGCACGGTGGGCTGCGCCTTCGAGCGCTGCGGTCGCGTCTGGGCGATGGCGATCAGCTTGCCGCTGGCCACCTGCGGCGTGGCCGAGGTCATGGTCTCGAAGCTGTAGTTGATCTGACCGCCGATCAGGTCGGTCAGCATCGGCGCGGAGCCGCGGTAGGGCACGTGCAGCGCGTCGATGTTGGCGCGCAGCTTGAAGAGTTCGATCGCCAGGTGCTGCGAGGCACCGGCGCCCGACGAGCCGAAGGTGACGGTGCCCGGCTTGGCGCGGCACAGCTCGACGATGTCCTTCAGCGTGCGGGCCGGCTGGCTCGGGTTGCAGATCAGCAGGTTGGGCGTCACGCCCACCAGCATCAGCGGCGTGAAGTCGCGCTCGACCACGTAGGGCAGCGACGGGTAGAGCGCCGGCGCGATCGCGTGGTTGCTGATGTTGGTCATCAGGAGCGTGGTGCCGTCGTTCGCGGCCTTGGCCACGTACTCGGCCGCGATCACGCCGCCGGCGCCGGCCTTGTTCTCGACCGTGACCGGCGTGTTCCACATCACCGACAGCTTCTGGCCCATCACGCGGGCCATCACGTCGGTGCCGCCGCCGGGCGGGAAGCCCACCACGATGCGGATGGGGCCGCTGGGCAGCGGCGATTGCGCATGGACCAGCGGCAGGCTGCAGGCCGCGAGGGTGGATGCGATGAAGTGGCGTCTTTGCATGGTGTCTTTGTCTCCGTCTGTTTTTGGGGAAAGCTTCTACATGGATGTCATCAACATCGCCTGGTAGTCCTCGGGACTGGCCTCGCGCGGGTTGGTCTTGTGGCAGTGGTCCTTCAGCGCGCCCTCGATCACGCGCGGGAAGATCTCGGGCGACACGTCGATGTCGCGCAGGCCGGTGGGCAGACCGAGCCGGCGGTTCATCGCCGTCACGGCCGGCGCCACGTCGTCGGCCCCGCCCACGTCCATGGCCTGCGCCATGCGCGCGAGCCGCTCGTCCTTCAGCATCGACGGCGCCGAGGCGTTGAAGCGGATCACGGCCGGCAGCAGGATGGCGTTGAGCGTGCCGTGGTGCAGGCGCGGGCTCAGGCCGCCCATCGAATGGCTCAGGCTGTGCACGCAGCCCAGGCCCTTCTGGAAGGCCAGCGCGCCCTGCATCGATGCGCTCATCATGTTGAGCCGCGCCTCGCGGTCGCCGGGCGTCGACGTGGCCGTCTCGATGTGCTTCCAGGCGCGGCGCAGGCCGTCGAGCGCGATGCCATCGGCCGGCGGGTTGAAGGCCGGCGCCATGAAGGTCTCCATGCAATGCGCGATGGCGTCCATGCCGGTCGCGGCCGTGAGGAAGGGCGGCAGTCCGAGCGTCAGTTCGGGGTCGCACAGCGCGACGCGCGGCACCAGGAAGGGCGAGAGCACGCCCACCTTGCGCCCGTCGTCCAGGATCAGCACGGCACCGCGCCCGACCTCGCTGCCGGTGCCGGCCGTGGTCGGCACGGCGATCACCGGCGCCGTGGCCGCGGTGATGCGTGCCGCACCGCCCTCGATGGCCGCGAAGGACTTGAGCGGGCCCTCGTGCGTGGCGCACACCGCCACGCCCTTGGCCAGGTCGATCGGCGAGCCGCCGCCGACCGCGACGATGCCGTCGCATCGGTTCTCCAGGTACATGGCGACGGCGGCACGCATGGCGCGCTCGGTCGGGTTGGAGGGCGTGCCGTCGAACACGACGAACTCGCGCCCGCCGAGGTGCGCGGTCACGCGGTCGAGCACGCCGGCCGCGCGCACGCCGGCGTCGGTCACGACCATCGGGCGTCGGATGCCGATGCGTTCGCATTCCTGCGCGAGCAGTTGCACCGAGCCGAAGTCGATCTGGATCTGGGTGATGTAGTTGATGAGCGCCAAGCTTGTCTCCGTTGTCTCGCGATGGGGTGTCGGGCCGAGGTCGACCGTCGTGGGCCGCGAGTCTAGGAACGGTGCCCGGGCAGGGCAACGTGGAATAACTTGAAGCCCTGCCGAGAAAAACTCACAGGGCCGCGACCCGAGTTTTTCTTGAAGACCGGCCCAGTTTTTTTCGTTTGGCCGCGGGCGATGCCGTCCCTAGACTTCGGCCGGTCTGCACACCCGCATCCCTGCCCATCACCCGCACCGCCTCGGCGCGGCGCACCAACGAAAGAGACGACCCCGACCATGACCTCGCTCATCCTCGTCGAGCGCGCAGAGCGCATCGCCACCGTCACCCTCAACAAGCCCGACAAGATGAATGCCATGGACCTGGGCATGTGGCAGGGCATCACCGACGCTTTCGCCGAACTCTCGGCCGACGACGAGCTGCGCTGCGTGGTGCTCAAGGGCGCGGGCGGCAAGGCCTTCTCGGCCGGCGCCGACATCGAGGAATTCAAGCGCAGCCGCGGCAGCGCGACGCAGGCCGGGGAGTACGCACAGGTCACGCACCACGCGATGCAGGCCATCGCGACCAGCAAGCACCCGACGCTGGCCGTCATCGAAGGCGCCTGCGTGGGCGGCGGGCTGGAGATCGCATCGGTCTGCGACATGCGCATCTGCGGCACATCGAGCCGCTTCGGCGTGCCGGTCAACAAGCTGGGTCTGGTGATGTCGTACGGCGAACTGGGTGGCCTGGTCGACCTGGTCGGCCGTGCCACCGCGCTGGAGATCGTGCTCGAAGGCCGCGTGTTCGATGCCAGGGAAGCCTTCGAGAAGCGCCTGGTCAACCGTGTGGTCGACGACGCCGAGGTGGTGTCGCAGGGCTATGCCACTGCGCACCGCATCGCCAACGGCGCACCGCTGGTGGCGCGCTGGCACAAGAAGTTCGTGCGGCGCCTGGCCGAGCCGCGCCCGCTCACGAAGGAGGAGGCCGACGAGGCCTACGCCTGCTTCGACACCGAGGACTTCCGCATCGGCTTCCAGGCCTTCCTCGACAAGACCAAGCCGGTCTTCACCGGCCGCTGAACGCGGTCCTTCACGACATTCCACGGAGCCACCGCGTGACCCTTCCTCTTTCCCGCATCAAGGTCCTCGACGTCAGCCAGATCATGGCCGGCCCCTTCTGCTGCATGCTGCTCGGCGACATGGGCGCCGACGTCATCAAGGTCGAGACGCCCGGCATCGGCGACCAGACCCGCAAGTCGATGGGCTTTCGCCTGAAGGGCGCCGACAGCGGCGGCTTCCTGGCGCTCAACCGCAACAAGCGCAGCGTCGAGATCGACCTGAAGAACCCGGCGGGCCTCGAAGCCTTCTACGCGCTGGTGAAGGAGGCCGATGTGCTGGTCGAGAACAACCGGCCCGGCGTCGCGGCGCGGCTGAAGATCGACTACGCCACGCTGCGCGCCATCAACCCGCGCCTGGTGTACGCCAGCATCTCGGGCTTCGGCCAGACCGGCCCGTGGTCGCGGCGGCCCGGCCTCGACCTGATCGCGCAGGCCATGACCGGTGTGATGAGCGTGATGGGCCACCCGGGCGAGGCGCCGGTGAAGTCCGCCATCCCGCTGGCCGACCTGGGCGCCGGGCTGTTCGCGGCCTACGGCATCCTGAGCGCGGTGATCGGCCGCGGCATCACCGGCGAAGGCCAGTTCGTCGACGCCTCGCTGTTCGAGACGGCGATGAGCCTGTCGGTGTGGGAGTCGGCCGAGTACTGGGGCACGGGCGAGGTGCCCACGCCCATCGGCAGCGCCAACCGCATGAGCGCGCCCTACCAGGCGGTGCGGGCGTCCGACCGGCACTTCGTCATCGGCGCGGCCAACCCCAAGCTGTGGTCGGCGCTGTGCGGCGTGATCGGGCGCGAAGACCTGTTGAAAGATCCGCGCTTCACCGACAACGTGCTGCGCATCCGCAACCGCGGCGTGCTGATCGAGGAACTGGAGCGCGAATTCGCCCACCGCACCGCCGACGAATGGGTCGACGCATTGCTTGCCGTCGGCGTGCCGGCCGGGCCGATCTACAACTACGCCGAGGCGCTGAACAGCGAACAGGCGGTGGCGCGCGAGATGGTGCTGAAGATCCAGCACCCGGTCGAGGGCGAGACGCGAGCCCTCGGCTTTCCGGTGAAACTCAGCGCCACGCCGCAGCAGGTGCGCCACCCCGCGCCGCTGCTGGGCCAGCACACGGACGAGATCCTGGGCGAGATCGGCCTGTCGGCCGAGGCCATCGACGCGATGCGCCAGGCCGGCGCCTTCGGCAGCCCGAAGGTCGGCGTCGCGGCGGCGGGCTAGCGCGCCGCCGACCGAACAAATACAACAAGACGGAGACAAGAGACATGACACGCAATTCCTTCGACGGCGCGCGACGACACGGCCTGCGCGCCGCGTTGCTGCTCGGCGCCGCGCTGGCTGCGCCGGCCTGGGCGCAATCCGGCGCCTACCCGAGCAAGCCGATCGAACTGGTCGTGCCCTGGCAGGCCGGCGGCGGCGCCGACGTGGTCGGGCGCTCCTTCGGCGCGGCCGTGGCCAAGCACCTGCCGCAGCCGGTGGTGGTCATCAATCGGCCGGGCGCCAGCGGCGCCCTGGGCCTGGGCGAGGTGGTCAACGCCAAGCCCGACGGCTACAAGATCGTGCTGTCGTCGACCGAACTCACCTTCCTCAACCACCTGGGCCTGGCGAAGTTCTCGTACAGCGACCTGCGGCCGATCGCTCGGCTCAACGCCGACCCGGCCGCGGTGGTGGTGCGCGCCGACGCGCCCTGGACCTCGCTCGAGCAGTTCCTCGATGCGTCGCGCAAGGCCGACTCGAACATCCGCGTGGGCAATGCCGGCCACGGCTCGACCTGGCACATGGCAGCCGCGGCGCTGGCCGAGAAGACCGGCGCCCGCTTCAACCACATCCCCTACGCCGGCGGTGCGCCCGCGGTGCTGGCGCTGCTGGGCGGCCACATCGACGCGGTGACGGTGAGCACGGCCGAGGTGTCGACCTACGTGGCGGCCGGCAAGCTCAAGGCGCTGGCGGTGATGGCCGACAAGCGCGTGGCCGACGGCTTCGAGAAGATCCCCACGCTGAAGGAACGCCACATCGACCTGTCGATCGGCATCTGGCGCGGCCTCTCGGCCCCGCGCCACACGCCCGACGACGTGATGGCCGTGTTGAAGGCAGCCACGGCGAAGGCGGTCAAGGAGCCAGTCTGGATCGACGCGCTGACCAAGCTGCACTTCAGCACCGACACCTACGCCGACGACGCGACGCTCGAAGCGGTGATGACGAAGGAAAGCGCCTTCTTCAAGGACCTGGCGAGCAAGCTCAAGCTGTCGAACTGAAGGCGGGCGCTGCACGATGGATGTCGAAACCAGCGCGCCCTTCGTCGACGCGCACCAGCACTTCTGGGACCTCGACAGGAACCCCTACCCGTGGCTGCAGGGCGAGACGGTGCCGAACTTCCGCTACGGCGACTATTCGGCGCTCAAGCGCAACTACCTGCCGGCCGACCTGGCCCGCGACACGCGCGGCTTCGCGCCGGCGCGCACCGTGCACATCGAGGCCGAGTGGGCACGAGACGACCCGGTGGCAGAGACCCGCTGGCTGTCGCAACTGGCGCGCGCGCACGGCCGGCCTTCGGCGATCGTTGCGCACGCGGCGCTCGACCGCGACGACGTGGCCGAAGTGCTGGCGGCGCAGGCCGCCTTCCCGCTGGTGCGCGGCATCCGCCACAAGCCGGTGACCAGCACGACGGCGGCGCAGGCCAGGCGCGGGCTGGCGGGCTCGATGGACGATGCGCGCTGGCGCCGCGGCTACGCGCTGCTGCAGCCTCAAGGCCTGTCCTTCGACCTGCAGGCGCCGTGGTGGAACCTGGACCAGGCGGCGGACCTGGCGCGCGACTTTCCGCAGACGACGCTGATCCTCAACCACACCGGTCTGCCCGTGGACCGCAGCGAGACCGGCCTTGCCGGCTGGCGCCGCGCGCTGGAAACGCTCGCCGCACAGCCGAACACGGCCATCAAGATTTCCGGATTGGGGCAACGCGGCAAGCCCTGGACGCAGGCCGACAACGGGCCGGTGATCCGCGATGCCGTCGCCATCTTCGGCGCGTCGCGTTGCTTGTTCGCGAGCAACTTTCCGGTCGACAGCCTGGTGGCGGACTACGGCACGATCGTCGCCGGCTTCATGGCGGCCATCGCCGACCGGCCGGCGGCCGAGCGCCGCGCGCTGCTGCACGACAACGCGGTGCGGCTCTATCGGCTGGACTGAGGGATCAGGCCAGCAGCCCGTCGGCGATGCGGTGCCAGTGCGTCGGCACGACCGGCGTGATCGACAGCCGGTTGCCGCGCTTGAGCACCACCAGGTCCGCCAGCTCGGGCGTGGCGCGCAGTTCGGGCAGGCCGAGCAGCCGGGTCTTTCGCAGCGCCTGCACGTCGAGCAGCAGCCAGCGCGGGTTGTCGGGCTTCGACGCCGCGTCGTGGTACGGCGACGCCGGGTCGAACTGCGTCGGGTCGACCCGCGTGCCCGAGGCCACGCGCGCGATGCCGACAATCCCCGGCTCGGCGCAGCCCGAGTGATAGAAGAGCACGCCGTCGCCGACCTGCATCGCGTCGCGCATGAAGTTGCGCGCCTGGTAGTTGCGCACGCCGGTCCAGGGCACGGTGGCGTCCGGTGCGGCCAGCGCATCGTCGATCGAGCACTCGTCGGGCTCGGACTTCATCAGCCAGTAGTTCGGCATGCTCGGTGCCGCCCGCTCAGGCGATGAGCGCGCTCATCGCGGCCGTATCCGCCGATGCCGCGGCCTGGTCGCCCGCCACCTCCTGGCGCACCCAGTCGACGAAGGCGGCGATGCGCCGGTCCTCCACGCGTTCTTCCGGGTAGACGATGAAGTAGGAAAACTCCACCGGCAGGCTGATGTCGAAGGGGCGCACGAGCAGGCCGTCGGCCAGGTCCTTCACCACCCAGTTCTTCTTGGCGAGCGCCACGCCCAGGCCGTCGGCCGCCGCATTGATGACCAGGTGGCTGGGCCAGAACGACGGGCCGCGCGTCGCGTTGATGCCCGTCACGCCGGCGTGCTCGAGCCACATCGCCCAGTTGGGGTTGCTCACGTCGGTGTAGGTGCTGTCGTCGTGCAGCAGCGTGTGGTGCTTCAGGTCGGCCGGCGTGAGCAGCGGGTGCTCGCCACGCATCAGCGCGGGGCTGCACACGGGGAACACTTCCACCGGCAGGCAGAGCTCCGAATGCAGGCCGGGGTAGTGGCCGCGGCCGTAGCGCACCGACAGGTCGAAATCCTCGCGCGAGAAGTCGACCGTGTGGTTGGAGGTCGACACCTTCAGGTCGATCTCGGGGTGCGCCTTCATGAAGCGGTCCATGCGCGGGATGAGCCACTTAACCGCGAAGGTCGGCGGGATGTTGATCTTCAGCGCGGGCATGCCGTGCGTCTGCAACTGGTGGGTGGCGTGCGCCAGTTGCTTGAAGGCCTGCTGCACGCCTGGCAGGTAGGCCTTGCCGGCGGCGGTGAGCGACAGGGCCTTGGCGTCGCGCGTGAAGAGCGCGATGCCCAGGCTTTCCTCCAGCGTCTTGATCTGGTGGCTCACGGCCGAAGGCGTGACGAACAGTTCTTCCGCGGCGCGCGTGAAGCTCAGGTGCCGGGCGGCGACTTCGAAAGCCCTCAGGGGATTGAGCGGCGGGATGGGGCGCGACACGATGTTTCCTTGGGATGGCCGGCGTTCGAGTGGCAGGCCGGAAGCGTCGAGTGTGCGTCAAAAGCCTTCAATATTTTCTCGGCATTCGCCCTAGAAAAACTCGTTTGCCCAGAGGCAGGGTGCCTTCCTAGACTGGCGCCCGCCCGGTGCCCGCAGGCGCCGTGCATGCCGTCAACGTCGCGTCGCGACGCCATCGAACCATCACCAAGAAACGAGACAAACCATGTTCATCAAGACGCTCACCTCCCTGTGGATCGCAGTGCTCGCGGCGCTGGCCTTCGGTGGCGCGGCGCAGGCCCAGGACCTGACCGGCAAGGTCACGCGCACGCCGACCGGCTACCTCATGGTGCTGCGCAACGGCGACGACGTCATCGCGCACATCGAGCGGCTCACCATGGTCGAGCAGATCCAGAGTGCCAGCATCTTCGGCATCGGCTTCATGCGCGAGGCGACCTTCGGCTTCTACGACTTCTCGCGGAAGGTCTTCGACCCCAAGACCTTCAAGGACGTCGAGCTGGCCAACCTCACGGGCAGCATCGCGTGGAAGGAAGGCAAGCCGTCGATCCACGCCCACGGCATCGTGACCGACGGCACCTTCATCGGCGCGGGTGGCCACTTCCTGGGAATGACGGTGGGCACGGGATCGTGCGAGATCACGGTGATCCTGCACCCGCACAAGCTGGAACGTTTCGTCGACCCCGCGATCGGCGCCAATGTGCTGGGGCTGCACCCTGGCGCGAAATAGGCCGCGCGTTGGGGTTGGCGGTCAGTGGGTACCATGCCGGATGCTCATTCGCCTTGTCTACGCCAGCCGAAGCCACAACCAGTCCGCCCAGGATCTGCCGGCCATTCTCGAATGGTCCCGTCGCGTCAATCCCGACCTCGGAGTCACCGGGGTGCTCTGCTATCTGGATGGCGTCTACATGCAGTATCTGGAAGGTGAAGAAAGCGCAGTAGATGCCTTGTTCAAGCGCATTCAAACCGACGAGCGCCATCAGGGCGTGACCCCGCTCGAGCGGCGCGCCATTGCCAAGCGGGCATTTCCGGAGTGGTCGATGGCACTGCTGGATTGGAACGACAACACGCGCGCGATCTTCCGCAGCTTCTCGCCCGACGCCCGGCTCGACCTCTACGCCGCGGACCCCAGCACGGCCGCGCCGATGCTGCGAGCACTGGTGCGCGCTCCGGGGTGGAAGCTCATTTGAACGATCGGTGACGGCGAGGTCGCCGGGCGCTCTTCAGTGCGATCCGGAAGAAGAGGAAGGAAGCTCAGGACGCGAGGTCGGCACCGCCGAAGCCCGCACGGGTGGTGGACACGACGGAACTCACGAGGCCGATGGCGCTCGCGCGAAGCAGTTCCTCCCGGAGGGCGACTTCCAATTGCATGCGCGCGGAATCCGGCCGGTCATGGTCGTATTCCTCGTCCAATTCGCAATGCAAGTAATAGTCGACCCGGGCCATCAACCGCTCGATGGAGGCGGCAAGGTCTGCATCGTTCATCCGTTTCCTCCGCCAATTCTTGTCCGCGTGGCTGCCGGCGCAGCATCTTCCCGGGGACTGTGATGCAGGGTAGCACGGGAGGAATTAACGGGTGGACAACTTCGTCATACAAGATCCACAAAAGCGGTCATGGGCCGAATGCCGCGAGCGCCAATGCATTACTTTTGATGAGGTAATCCGAGGCGCTTCCAGAATGGAGGTCTTTTGGTCTCAGGGTTTTCACTGGCAATTGGCGTTTTGCCGGGCGTGGAGGGCAAGGCGAATTGAACCGCCCGGGCCACCTTCACGCAGTCCTTGATGTGCTGTTCGCCGAGCGCCCGCAACGCGGCGTAGCCCAGGCCGGCCGAGACGATCTGGCCGGCCACCGGCACGTACTTCGTGGCCTGTTTGGTGGTGAGCCGCAGGCCGGCATGCCTGGCCAGCATCATCAGCAGGTCGCGCGTGACCAGCCGACCCACCAGCAGCGCGCCCACGGTGGTGGCGGCCTTCTGGATGCGTTCCCGCTGCTGCGGCGCCATGGTTTCGACCTGGGTGACCGACAGCCCGAACTCGGCGCTGATCTGGGGGACCAGCCGCGACAGCAGTGCGGCATCGGCGGCCCAGTCGATGCCCGGCAGGGGCACCGCGCTGGCGGCTGCCGCCAGCAGCGCCTTGCGCGCGACGAGCTTGCGACTGCGCCGCACCGCTGCGATCAGCGCCGGGTCACCCTGGGCAAGTTCGATGGCGGACGGCATGGGGTGGTACTCCTGTCGGTGGGCGATGTCAGGCCGAGTCAGTGATCCATTGCGCTACGCGCCCGAAGCCGATGAAACCTGCCGGCCGAGCCCAGGGCACCCGTGGAACTGGCTTTGCCAGGCCGCTGGGTGCGCCCCCTTGAGGGGCCGCAGGCGCATCGGGGGTGGGTTTCATTTCAGGCGGTGAGCGCTTCCAGTTGACCCGAGATCGTCATCCAGCGTTCCTCGAGCCGTTCGATCTCCTCGTTGAGCGCCTTCAGACGCTTGCCGGCTTCGGCGATCTCGGCGGCGGGCAGGGCCTGCGCCAGCCGGGCCTCGATGGCGGCCTTCGCCGTGCCGGCCTCGGCCAGGCGCTCGTCGATCTGCGCGATCTCGCGCTTGAGCGGCCTGGCTTGCTCGCTGCGCTGCTGGCGGCCTTGCGCCGCGTCCTGCTTGGCGACGGCCGGTGCGGGCGCCGCGACGGGTTCGCTCGCCTTGCGCACGGCCTCCTTGGCCTCCTCGCGCAGGCGCTTGGCCTCCTCGAGCAGGTAGCGCTGGTAGTCGTCGAGGTCGCCGTCGAAGTCGGTCACGCCGCCACGGCCGACCATCCAGAATTCGTCGCAGACGGAGCGGAGCAGGGCGCGGTCGTGGCTTACCAGCATCAGCGTGCCCTCGAATTCGTTCAGGGCCACGGCCAGGGCCTCGCGGGTGGCGAGGTCCAGGTGGTTGGTGGGCTCGTCCAGCAGCAGCAGGTTGGGGCGCTGCCAGACCATCATGGCCAGCACGAGCCGCGCCTTTTCGCCGCCGCTCATGGTGCCGACCGGCTGCTTGACCATGTCGCCGTTGAAATTGAAGCTGCCGAGGAAACCGCGCAGGGCCTGCTCGCCGGTCGGCTCCTTGGCAGAAGCACCCAGTTCGCGTGCCATGCGCACCATGTGCTCCAGCGGATTGTCCTGCGGGCGCAGCACGTCCAGTTCCTGCTGCGCGAAGTAGCCGATGTTCAGGCCCTTGCCTTCGGTCACGGTCCCGGCCAGCGCGCCCATTTCGCGGGCGATGGTCTTCACCAGCGTCGACTTGCCCTGGCCGTTGGCGCCCAGGATGCCGATGCGCTGGCCCGCCTGCACCGACTTGCTCACGTTGGTCAGGATGGTCTTGGGCACATCGTCGACCATGTAGCCGAAGCTCGCCTGGGTGATCGACAGCATCGGGTTCGGGATGTTGCCCGGTTCCTTGAACTCGAAGGTGAAGTCGGCCTCGGCCAGCAGCGGCGCGACCTTTTCCATGCGCTCGAGCGCCTTCACGCGGCTCTGTGCCTGCTTGGCCTTGCTGGCCTTGGCCTTGAAGCGGTCGATGAACTTCTGCAGGTGGGCGATCTTCTCCTGCTGCTTGCCGAAGGCGGCCTGCTGCTGCTCCATCTGCAGCGCGCGCATTTCTTCGAACTTGCTGTAGTTGCCGCCGTAGCGCGTGAGCTGGGCGTTGGCGACATGCAGCGTGACGTTGGTCACCGCGTCGAGAAATTCGCGGTCATGGCTGATGACGATCATCGTGCCTTCGTACTTCTGCAGCCAGGCTTCGAGCCAGACGAGCGCGTCCAGGTCCAGGTGGTTGGTGGGTTCGTCGAGCAGCAGCAGGTCGCTCGGGCACATCAGGGCGCGGGCCAGCTGCAGGCGCATGCGCCAGCCGCCGGAGAAGCTGCTGACCGGTGCGTCGAGCTCGTGGCTCTTGAAGCCGAGGCCCAGGATCAGCGCCTGCGCGCGCGGCGCGGCGTCGTGCTCGCCCGCATCGGCCAGGTCGGTGTAGGCATGGGCCAGCGCCATGCCGAGGTCGGCATCGTCGGGGTTTTCGGTGTAGGCGGCTTCGATCTTGGCGAGCGCTTCGCGCAGTTCGACCAGCCGGGTGTCGCCGCCGACCACGAAGTCGGATGCGCCTTCGTCGGTTTCGGGCATGTCCTGCGCGACCTGCGACATGCGCCATTGCTTGGGCAGGAAGAAATCGCCGCCGTCTTCGTGCAGCGTGCGGTTGAACAATGCGAAGAGCGTCGACTTGCCGGCGCCGTTGCGGCCCACCAGGCCGACCCGTTCGCCGGGGTTGATGGTGGCGTTGGCACCGTCGAGCAGCAGCTTGGCGCTGCGGCGCAGGACGACGTTCTTGAGAGTGATCATGGGCTCGGCGGTATCGACGCTGTTGGCGGAAGGAGACTCAAGGCTTCGACCGCAGCCAGGACCGTTGCGGTCTGCGTGTCGTGGGCCAGGATAAAAGGACCACCGTGGACAGTTTCGTCGGGAAACTCGGTGATCAGGGTCAGGGCGGGTCCGGGGCGGTCGACCTCGCTGATGGTGCAGGCCGTGCCGTGAATGACTTCGAAAGGAAGCTCGCCAGCGTGCCTATTGTAAGTGGCGCGCTGCGCCGCGTTGAAAGCCATGAGATCGGCCCTGTCGGCGAGTCGTCGGCAGACATGGTCGGCAAGCTGCTTCGCCTGATCGGCCCAGCCGGGAAGGTGGCGCAGGATCAGGAAAAAACCTTTCGGCACCGTCCAGAGGTCGAAACCGCGCGGGATGTAGCCGCTCATCGGCCGCGTCCATTCGTGCGCCGGGTAGCCGTGCAGGTTGACGTGCAACGTCGCGCCGGACAACGCCAGCGCTTGGTGACGCGCCTCGCGCTCGTAGAACGGCTGCCGCTCCCGGTATTCGAG
Source organism: Variovorax cryoconiti (assembly GCF_051216395.1). Taxonomy (NCBI): domain Bacteria; kingdom Pseudomonadati; phylum Pseudomonadota; class Betaproteobacteria; order Burkholderiales; family Comamonadaceae; genus Variovorax; species Variovorax cryoconiti. The sequence continues at coordinate 151,323 of NZ_JBPJZI010000006.1, forward strand.
GTCGTCGCCGAGCGCGGTGTAGCGCGCGGCGTGCTGCATGTGCTCGCGCTGCGCCGGGCCGTGGGCGCAGAGTTCGTGGCGCAGGGCGTAGCCGTCGGGGTTTTCGAGCGCGATGAGCGCGAAGTTGGCGTCTGCGCGCGCCGCCAGTGTGTGCGCCGCACGCAGTGCGCCGACGACGCCGGAGGTCTCGTTGGCGTGCTGGCCGCCGCTGACGATCACGGCCGGAACTGGCTGGCCCGCAACATGATGGACGCCCAGCACGCGTCGGCCTTGCCGGCTGATCGCCTCGAAACGTACACCGCCAATCGCCGCCATCTCGCGTGTGACGCGCGCGGACGACAAGGGCGAACTCACATGGGCGAGTGGTGTCGTGTCGATGCGCTCCGGCGATTCGGTGTCGGCAACTGGCGTGGGATACGCACGCAGCCCGATCCGTACCGACACGCTCCCGTCGATGCTCGCCCGAACGTCCGGCACGATCTGGCCCGGCTGCAGCCGCCGGTCCCCCGGCGGTCGTCCGCTGCGCTGCTGGAAGGTTTCGAGCAGCGAAAAATACAGGTCTTCGTGCATCGCCTCATGCAGGTCGATCCAGGCGCTGCCGGGCGGGCGCGGCGAAGCCGGCAGGTCGATGCGGATGTCGAGCCGCTCGAAATACGGCTCGGTCGTCGGCCAGGCGTGGTGGTGCAGGGTGTGCATCGCAAGCTGGAAGACTGCTTCGAAATCGGTGCTGCGCGGCGCATCGTCGAACCAGCCGCAGGGCGACAGCATCGCGTTGCCGAGCAGGTCGTCGTGAAAGCGGTTCGGCGCGAAGACGCTGTCGATGCGATGCTGCCCGTTGCGCCAGTGCAGTTCGACCTCGTAACGCGGCATGGCGTCCGATTCGGGCTGCGCTTGGAGCTGCAGCGCGACGCCGGCGAGCATGTCCGCCAGCGGATAGGTTTCCAATGCGAAGCGGCGTGGCGATGCTTTCGGATGCACCGGATAGCGCACCGTGACACGCGCGAGCCCGCCGATGTCGACTGCTTCCTCGAAGTGATGAATGAGCGGCTTGTAGGCGCTGCGAAAGCGCGCATGAATGCCGGCGCCGGCGAGTCGCTTTTCGGCCGCGCGCCGGGCAGTCGCCCCTTCGAAGAGCCAGGCTTCGACGGGCGAAGCGCTGGCGCCTCCGTTCAGGAGTTCGGTCACCCACGCATCGAGCGTACGCGGCAGTTTCTTGTCCAGCAGCAGCGTCATCGTCACACCTTTCCGAGCGGATCGAGCCGGTCGCGCAGCCAGTCGCCCAGCAGGTTCAGCCCAAGCACCGTCAGCATGATCGCCAACCCGGGAAACACGCTGACCCACCACGCGGTCTGCAGGTAGTTGCGTCCGTCGGCCAACATGCCGCCCCAGGTCGGAATCTGCGGATCGACACCGAGCCCGAGGAAGGTCAGGCTGCTTTCGAGCAGGATGTTTTCCGCGACGTTGAGGGTCATCAGGATCACCACCGGTCCGAGCACGTTCGGAAGGATGTGGTGTCGCACCATCGACAGGTCGCGCACGCCGAAAGCGCGTGCCGCCTGGACGAACTCGCGCTCGCGCAGCGACAGCACCAGCCCGCGCACCAGCCGGGCGTACTGCACCCATTGCGACAGGATCATGAACAGGATGATGTTGCCCAGCCCGCCGCCCAGGATCGAGATGAAGGTCAGCGCGATCAGGATGAAGGGCAGGGCGAGTTGCACGTCGACACAGCGCATCAGGAACATGTCCCAGAAGCCGCGGTAGTAGCCGGCGATCAGCCCGACGATGACGCCGACCGTCACCGATCCCGCCACCGAGACGAAGCCGACGAAGAGCGAGACGCGCCCACCGAGCAGCACGCGTTCCAGCACGTCGCGGCCCAGCGGATCGGTGCCCAGCAGATGGCGCCATTCGGTGAACGGCGCGGTCAGGCGCGCAGCCAGGTCCATGCGCGTGCCGAGGTCGGGAAAGATCAGCGGAGAAATCAGTGCCAGCGTGAGCATCGTGCCCACGAGCAGCACGCCGACGATGAATTCGAGCGAGCGCAGATGGCGCCAGCGGTTCGGCAGCGACCCGGTTTCGGGAACCGGAGCGGCGACAGAGATGGGGGTGGACGAGGTGGACATGGGGGCGGCTCCCTCAACCGTTTCGAATCCGCGGATCGACCAGGCCGTAGGCCACGTCGACCAGCAGGTTGGCGAACACCACCAGCAGCGCCAGCACCGTGACCGCGCCTTGCAGCACCGGATAGTCGCGTGCCGAGATCGCGTCGAAAGCCAGCGTGCCCATGCCGGGCCAGTTGAAGACTTTCTCGACCACCACGAGCCCGCCGATCATCTTGCCGAACTGCAGCCCGATGTAGGTGATCAGCGGAATCGCGCAATTGCGCAGCGCGTGTTTGTAGAGCACCACGCTGTTTTTCAGCCCCTTGGCGCGCGCGACCATGATGTATTGCGCGCCCAGCGTCTCCAGCATCGAGGTGCGCACCAGCCGCACGTTGGTGGCCGAGAAGATGATCGCCATCGTCAGCGTCGGCATGATGAGGCTGATCGGCCCGTCCCAGCCCGAGGGCGGCAGCAGCGGGAAGGTGATCGACAGCAGCAGCACCAGCATGATCGCCAGCCAGAAATTCGGGAACGACAGCCCGACCAGCGACCCGATGCGGATCACCTGGTCGATGCCGCGGCCCTGGTGCACGGCAGCCTGGATGCCGAGCGGAATCGATATCAGCAGCGACACCAGCAGCGAGGCGCCGGCCAGCGCCAGCGTGGCCGGCAACGCATCGCCGATCAGCTGCGACACGGGCGTGCCGCCCAGGAAGCTGCGGCCGAAATCGCCCACCACCATGCCCTTGAGGAACTCCGCGTACTGCACCGGAAAGGGCCGGTCCAGTCCGAGACCGGTGCGGATGTTCTGCAGGTCTTCCTCCGTCACGCTGCCGGCGCCCTGGGCCAGCATGATGGCCGGATCGCCCGACAGCCGCACCGCATAGGAAACGAACAGCGTGACGACCAGAATCACGAACGCGGCCTGCAGCAGCCGCTTGAAAAGAAAACCGAGCATGGAACCTGTTCTTGGCTTTTATTCGACCGTGGCTTCGACGAAGCGGAAGCGGCCGTCGGCCGGCAGCGCCAGGTTCTTGGCGCGCTTGTTGATGCCGTACACCGTGTTCAGGCTGTAGAGCGGCATTTCGAGCGCCTGGTCGGCCACATAGCGGCCGATTTCCTGCAGCGTGACCTTGCGCGCGGCCTGGTCCCAGGTGTTGCGCTGCGTATGCAGCAGCGCGTTGAGCTTGGCGTCGTCGTCGAACGGGTTCCAGCGCTGCTTCGTGTAATACATTGCATAGGCGGTGTTGTCGTAGTCGAAGGTCCAGCCGCCCCACTGGTTCTGCCACATCTCGCCGGTCTTGCCGTTCGGGATGATGTCGTTGAGCAGCACGTTGGTTTCGTACGGCTTGAGCGACACCTGCAGGCCCACGGCCGACAGGTAAGCCGCCACGGCTTGGGACACCTCGCGGAAGTTGCTGTCCGGCCCGCGGAAATCGAGCTGGATCTGCGTACCCGGCTTGACGCCGGCCTTCGCCAGCATGGCCTTGGCCTGCGTCGGGTTGAACGGCAGCGGCTTGAGTGCCGGGTCGTAGCCGAAGGACAGTTCGCCCTGGAAGCTGGCGATCGACTTGGCCTGGCCGAGCAGGATCGTCTTGATGATCGCGTCGCGGTCGACCGCCATCGTGAGCGCCTTGCGTACCTGCACATCCTTCATGATGCCGCGCTGCGTGTTGTAGCGCAGCGCCAGCGCCACCGGGCCGCCCATGCTGACGACCTCCAGCTTGGGGTCTTTCTTGAGCGTGTCGATCAGCGCCAGCGGCACCTGGTTGGCGACGTCGATGCGACCGGCCTGCAGCTCGGCGGCCTGCGTGGCCGGCTCGGCGATGAAGCGGTAGACCAGCGCATCCACCTTCGGCGCGCCGCCCCAGTACTCGGCGTTCTTCGCGAACGACAGGCTGACCTTCGGCTTGTAGTCGGCGAACTTGAACGGGCCGGTTCCGACCGGGTTCATGCCGAAGAACTGACTGCCTTTTTCCTTGATGTACTTCGGCGGCACGATCATCGCGCCGTAGCCGGCCAGCTTGGTCAGCAGCACCGGGTCGGGCGACTTGAGGAACATGTCGACGGTCAGCGGATTCACCACCACGACCCTGTCGATCGACGCATAGTTCGACTGCTGCGGTCCCTTCTTGCCTTCTTCGCCGAGCAGGCGATCGAAGGTGAACTTGACGGCTTCGGCATCGAAGGGCTCGCCGTTGTGGAACTTGACGTTCGGGCGCAGCGTGAAGCGGATCTTGGTGTTGTTCTCCAGGAGCTCCCACTTGGTGGCGAGTCCCGGAACCAGCTTCATGTCGGGCGTGCGCATGATCAGGCCGTCGAACACCTGGCCGCCGACTGCGCCCCAGGCGACGAGGAAGGTCGCGATCGGGTCCCAGTTTCCCGGGTCCTGGTGCAGGGCGACGGTCAGCGTGCCGGCGGCTTGCGCCTGCGTCATGGCGAGCGGGCTGCAAAGTGCGGCCAGCGCGAGGCTGGAGGCGAGCAAGGTGCGCTTGAGGGTTCGGGTCATGGTCAGCTCTTTCGGTGAGGGGAACGGATTTGAAGACGGAGTAAAGACGGGTGGGTAGCGCACGTCAGGCCACGGCCTGTGCCACGCGGTGATCGCGCGAAACCTCGACCAGCCGCAGGATCGCCGGCTCGTCGCCGACCGCGCGCATCGGGCTCGGAATCTCGCCTTCGATCAGTGACGTGTCCTTGTGGCGACCAGGTTCGGCCACGGGCACGGCGGCCAGCAGCTTGCGTGTGTACGCATGGGCCGGCGTCTCGAAGACCGCCTGCCGCGTGCCGATCTCGACGATCTGCCCGAGGTACATCACGGCGACGCGATGGCTGATCTTCTCGACCACCGCCATGTCGTGCGTGATGAACAGATAAGACAGCCCGCGCTCGGCCTGCAGCGCCATCAACAGGTCGATGATCTGCGCCTGGATCGACACGTCCAGCGCCGACACCGACTCGTCCGCGATGATGAGCTTCGGGTTGCACGACAGCGCGCGCGCGATGCACACACGCTGGCGCTGCCCGCCGGAGAACTCATGCGGAAAGCGGTTGGCGTGCTCGGGCTTGAGGCCGACGTCGACGAGCAGTTCGGCGACGCGACCTTCGATGGCCTTGTCGTCGGTCAGCAGCCCGTGCGTGCGGATCGGCTCCGCGATGCTGAAGCCGACGCGTTTTCGCGGATCGAGCGATGCATACGGATCCTGGAAGATGTACTGGATGTCCTGCCGCAGCTTGCGGCGCCCGGCGGCGTCGAGCATGTCGATGTCCTGGCCGTCGAAACGGATGGTGCCGCTGGTCGGCGCCACCAGCTGCTGCAGCGTCTTGCCGATGGTCGATTTGCCGCTGCCCGATTCGCCGACTAGCGCCAGCGTTTCGCCGGGATAGATCTCCAGGCTCACGCTCTCGACGGCATGCACACGGTGCGTCGCGCGGCCGAGCCAGTTGCGCTTGACGTCGAAGCGTGTGGTCAGCTTCTCGACCTGCAGCAGCGGCGCGTCGTAGCGCGCGGTCGCCTGCACCTGCGTCTTGCCGACCGTGCGGCGTACGCCGCCGTCCAGCACCTCGAGCGGCGTGCGCAGCGGAAAAGGCTGGCCGGTCAGGCTGCCAAGACGCGGCACGGCGGCCAGCAATGTCTGCGTGTACGGATGCGCCGGTGCGTTGAAGATCCGTTCGACCGGACCCTGCTCGACCTTGCGCCCGCGCCACATCACCACCACGTCGTCGGCCATCTCGGCGACCACGCCCATGTCGTGCGTGATGAAGACGACGGCGGTGCCGAAGTCGCGCTGGAGTTCACGGATGGTGTTGAGGATCTGCGCCTGGATCGTGACGTCGAGGGCGGTCGTCGGCTCGTCGGCGATCAGCAGCGTCGGCCGGCACGAGAGCGCCATCGCGATCATCGCGCGCTGGCGCATGCCGCCCGACAGCTGGTGCGGGTACGCATCGAGCAGGCGCTCGGCATCGGGCAGGCGCACCTTGCGCAGCAGCGCCAGCGCCTCGGTGCGCGCCTCGCGGGTGCGTAAGCCGCGGTGCAGCCGCAGCGCTTCGACGATCTGGTTGCCGACGGTGAACACCGGGTTCAGCGATGTCATCGGCTCCTGGAAGATCATCGACATCTCGTTGCCGCGCATGCGCAGCAGCGTTGCCGGTTCGGCCTGCGTCATGTCGAGCACGGTGCCATCGCGCGACCTGAACATCACCTGGCCGCTGGCGATGCGGCCACGGTTGTAGTCAGTGAGCCGCATGATCGCCATTGACGTCACCGACTTGCCGGAGCCCGATTCGCCGACGATGGCCAGCGTGCGGCCGGCACAGACGTCGAAGCTCAGGTCATCGACCGCGCGAAAGACGCCTTGCGGCGTGTCGAACTCGACGCTCAGGTTGCGGACCGACAGCAGCGGTGCGGGCAGCGCATCGGACGTGCACGGGACTTGAGGAAAACTGGATGGCAAAAGTACGTCTCGTTGTGGAGGTGCATGCGGCACCGAACCTATGTCGGAGCACGCGCGTGCGCCAATGTCGCGCAAGTCGCGTGCCAAGGCCGCCGTGGCGAACCGAAAGTCAGGCGGATTCGAGTCCCGTCAGCGCCTCGCGCGTGACCAGCAAAACCTGGTCCTCACCGGCCGATGTTTCGAGCCAGACGACTTCCAGCAACGGGAATGCGGCTTCGAAGTAATCGCGTTCGTTGCCGATTTCCAGCACGAGCACGCCGCGCTCGTTCATCGCGGCCGGCGCGTCGCGCAGAAGCGAGCGGATGAAATCCATGCCGTCGCTGCCGCCGACCAGCGCGAGTTCCGGCTCGGCGCGGTATTCGGCTGGCAGCGCCGACATGCTCTGGGCATTCACGTAGGGCGGGTTGCAGAGGATGAGGTCCCACGGGCCGGGCAGGGCGGCCAGGCCGTCGGATGCGACCAGCGTGATGCGGCTGTCGAGCGTGTGCCGCGTGACGTTGATGGCCGCCACTTCGAGCGCTTCGGTCGAGATGTCGGCGGCCGTCACGGTGACATCCGGATAGGTCATGGCCGCCAGCACGGCCAGGCTGCCGTTGCCGGTGCACAGGTCGAGCACCTGGCGCGTGTGCTCGCCCAGCCAGTAGTCGATGCTGCCGTCGACCAACAGCTCGGCGATGAAGCTGCGCGGCACGATGGCGCGCTCGTCGACGTAGAAAGGCACGCCCTGCAGCCAGGCTTCCTTGGTGAGATAGGCGGCCGGCTTGCGGGTCAGGATGCGGGTGGCGATCAGCGCGTCGACCCGCGCCTGGTCGCCGAAGGACACCGGCCGATCGGCCACGGCGTCGAGGTCGTCGAGCGGCAGGCGCAGTTGCCACAGCACCAGCCAGACGGCTTCGTCGAAGGCGTTGTCGGTGCCGTGGCCGAAGGCGACGCCGGCCTCGGTCAGTTGTTTGGCGCCGGCGTCGATGAGTTGGATGACGGTGCGGGTCTCGTCGCTGGCCGTGCTCATGCCGCCGCCCGTGCCGTCTGCCGGGATTCGAGCGCTGCGATCGCGCGCCGGTAGATGTTCTTCAGCGTGTCGATCGCATCGACGTCGATGTGCTCGTCGATCTTGTGGATGCTGGCGTTGACCGGGCCGAGCTCGATCACCTGCCGGCAGATCTTCGCGATGAAGCGCGCATCGCTGGTGCCGCCGCTGGTCGAGAGTTCGGTCGTGATGCCCGTTTCGGCCTGGATGGCCTGCTGCACCGCATCGACCAGCTCGGCGGGCTGCGTGAGGAAGGGCAGGCCGCCGATGGTCCAGGTCAGCGTGTGGTCGAGCCCGTGCGCATCGAGCACCGCCTTCACGCGCTGCTGCAGCGATTCGGGCGTGGATTCGGTCGAGAAGCGGAAGTTGAAGTCGACCACCGCGCTGCCCGGGATCACGTTGCTGGCGCCCGTGCCCGCGTGGATGTTGCTGATCTGCCAGCTGGTCGGCTGGAAGAAGGCATTGCCCGCGTCCCAGCCGCCAGCCGCGTTGATGGCGACCAGTTCGGCCAGCGCTGGCGCGAAGGCGTGCACCGGGTTCTTCGCGAGATGCGGATAGGCGATATGGCCCTGCACGCCGTGGACCGTGAGCCTGCCGCTCATCGTGCCGCGGCGGCCGTTCTTGATCATGTCGCCGCAGCGCTCGACCGAGGTCGGCTCGCCGACGATGCAGTAGTCGATCGCCTCGCCGCGTGCGGCCAACGTGTTGCACACGACGACGGTGCCGTCGACGCCGGGACCTTCCTCGTCGCTGGTCAGCAGCAGCGCCAGCGTGAGCTTCGGGTCGGGCGTGGCCGCCAGGAACTCCTCGATGGCCACGACGAAGGCGGCGATCGAGGTCTTCATGTCGCAGGCGCCGCGGCCGTAGAGCCTGCCGCCGCGGTGCGTGGGGGTGAAGGGCGGGCTGGTCCACTGGTCGAGCGGGCCGGTCGGCACCACGTCGGTGTGGCCGGCGAAGGCCAGCGTCTTGCCACCAGCCGTGCCGGGGCGCACCGCCCACAGGTTGGTCACGCGGAAATCGGCCGGGCCGCTCTCGATGGTCGCGAGGCGGAAGCCCAGCGCGGCGAGGCGTTCACCGAGGATCTGCTGGCAGCCGGCGTCGTCGGGCGTGACCGACGGGCGGGAGATGAGGTGTTCGGCGAGCTGAAGGGTTCGGGACATCTTCGAAATCAATGACGGACGTCGAGCGTGATGTCCGTGAAGCTGGGTTCTTCTTCCTGCGCCATCAGCGCGCGCTCTTCGTCGCGCTTGGTGGGTGCCGCCTGGCGGTTCTGCAGGCGCCACATCAGGTTGGTGGGCGAATCGGCCTGCGACAAGCCTTCCTCGCGGGTGACGCGGCCTTCGGTCACGAGCTGGGCAATGTCTTCCTCGAAGGTCTGCGAACCCTCGGCCATCGACTGCTCCATGGCTTCCTTGACCGCGGAGAAGTCGCCCTTCTCGATCATCTCGGCGATGAGTGCTGTGTTCAGCAGCACCTCCATCGCCGGCCAGCGTTCGCCCTTGGGCGTGCGCAGCAGGCGCTGCGCGACGATGGCGCGCAACGCGCCGGCCAGGTCGCCCAGCAGCGTGGGCCGCACTTCGACCGGGTAGAAGCTCAGGATGCGGTTGAGCGCGCGGTAGCTGTTGTTGGCGTGCAGCGTGGCCACGCACAGGTGGCCCGACTGCGCATAGGCGATGGCGGCCGTCATGGTCTCGCGGTCGCGGATTTCGCCGATCTGGATCACGTCGGGCGCCTGGCGCAGCGCGTTCTTCAGGGCGACCTGCAGCGACTGCGTGTCGCTGCCCACGTCGCGCTGGTTCACCATCGACTTCTTGTTGGTGTAGGTGAACTCGATCGGCTCCTCGACGGTGAGGATATGGCCCGACGCGTTCTCGTTGCGGTAGTCGAGCATCGACGCGAGCGTGGTCGACTTGCCGACGCCGGTGGCGCCCACCATCAGGATCAGCCCGCGCCGCTCCATGATGAGTGTCTTCAGGATGTCCGGCAGGTGCAGGTCGTCGAAGGACGGGATGGTCAGCGCGATGTGCCGGACCACCACCGCGTAGCTCCCGCGCTGGCGCATCGCGCTGATGCGGAAGTTGCCGGCGCCCTCGAGCTGGATCGCCATGTTGAGCTCACCGGTGCGCTCGAGCTCGGCGATGCGGCTCTGATGCACCACTTCACCCAGCAGGCCCAGCGGCGCCTCCGGCGGCAGCACCTGCGCATTGATCGGCAGGCAGTTGCCGTTGATGCGGATCAGCGCCGGGGAATGGGCCGAGAGGTAGATGTCGGACGCCTTGCGCTCGGCCATCAGTCGAAGGATGCGTTCCATCGTGCTCATCGTTCTCTCACTCCTCGGGCTGTTCTGATGCTGAAAAAAAGACCGCCTGGCGGCGGTCGGGGCGGGATCAGTCGCGCAGCAGGTCGTTCAGGCTGGTGGTCGAGCGCGTCTTGGCGTCGACCTTCTTCATGATGATGGCTGCGTAGGTGCTGTACTTGCCGCCCGGCTTGGGCAGGTTGCCGGCCACCACCACCGAGCCGGCGGGCACGCGGCCGTAGCTCACGCTGTCGGTGGCGCGGTCGTAGATCGGGGTGCTCTGGCCGATGAACACGCCCATCGACAGCACCGAGTTCTCTTCGACCACCACGCCTTCGACCACTTCGGAGCGGGCGCCGATGAAGCAGTTGTCTTCGATGATGGTCGGGCCGGCCTGCAGCGGCTCGAGCACGCCGCCGATGCCGACGCCACCCGACAGATGGCAGTTGGCGCCGATCTGCGCGCACGAGCCCACGGTGGCCCAGGTGTCGACCATGGTGCCTTCGCCGACGTAGGCGCCGATGTTCACGTAGCTGGGCATCAGGATCGCGCCCTTGGCGATGTAGCTGCCGCGGCGCGCCACGGCCGGCGGCACGATGCGCACGCCGGCTTCCTTCAGTTCGGCGGCCGACAGGTGCGAGAACTTGGTCTGCACCTTGTCGTAGAAGCCGAGCGAGCCGGCCTGGATCTGCTCGTTGTCCTTCAGGCGGAAGGACAGCAGCACCGCCTTCTTGATCCACTGGTGCACGGTCCACTGGCCGACCGATTCGCGGGTGGCCACGCGCAGCTTGCCGTTGTTGAGTTCGGAGATCACGTGCTCGACCGCTTCGCGCACTTCGGCGGAGGCCTGGGCGGGCGAGAGGTTGGCGCGGTCTTCCCACGCGGCGTCGATGGTCTGCTGGAGTTGTTGGGTCATGAAAGGGCTCGGTTCTGGATGAAATCAACGATGCGGCGGGCGGCTTCGGTGCACTCGTCGGTGCCGGCCACGAGGGCCATGCGGACGCGGCCACGGCCTGGGTTCGCACCGCCCACCTCGCGTGCCAGGAAGCTGCCGGGCAGCACCGTCACATTGTATTGAGCGTAGAGCGCGCGGGCGAAGGCGGGGTCGTCGCCGTTCCAGGCCGCGGGCACGCCGGCCCACAGGTAGAAAGCCGCGTCGGGCAGGCGCACGTTCATCACGGCCTCGAGCATCGGCGTGACGGCCGCGAACTTGGCGCGGTACATCGCCCGGTTTTCGACCACGTGCGCCTCGTCGCCCCAGGCCGCGATGCTGGCGGCCGCCACCGCGCCGCCCATGGCGCTGCCGTGGTAGGTTCGGTAGAGCAGGAAGGCCTTGATGATGTCCGCGTCACCGGCGACGAAGCCGCTGCGCAGCCCCGGCACGTTGCTGCGCTTGGACAGCGAGGTCAGCATGACCAGGTTCTTGAAATCGGCGCGGCCCAGCTTGGCCGCGGCTTCCAGGCCGCCCAGCGGCGGCTCGTCGCGGAAGTAGATCTCGCTGTAGCACTCGTCCGAGGCAATGACGAAGCCGTAGCGGTCCGATAGCGCGAACAGCTTGCGCCATTCGTCCAGCGGCATCACGGCGCCGGTCGGGTTGCCCGGCGAGCAGACGAAGATGAGTTGCGTGCGGGCCCAGACGGCTTCGGGCACGCTGTCCCAGTCGACCGCGAAGTTGCGCTCGGGCACGCTGGGCACGTAGACGATCTCGGCGCCCGCCAGCAGCGTGGAGCCTTCGTAGATTTGATAGAACGGATCGGGCGAGATCACCACCGGCTTCACCGGCCCGTTCGGGTCGACCACCGTCTGCGTCAGCGCGAACAGCGCCTCGCGCGACCCGTTGACCGGCAGCACCTGCGTGGCGGCGTCGACCGCCACGCCGTAGCGGCGCTGCAGCCAGCCGGTGAAGGCTTCACGCAACTTGACGTCGCCGGCGGTCGCGGGGTACGCCTCCAGGCCCGCAAGGCCGTCGGTCAGCGCCTGCCGGATGAACGCCGGCGTCGGGTGCTTCGGTTCACCGATGCCCAGGCTGATCGGGGTGAAGTCGGCGTTGGGCGTGACGCCCGCGAAGAGCTTGCGCAGCCGCTCGAAGGGGTAGGGCTGCAGCTTGGCGAGGAGCGGATTCATCGGGACCTACTTGAACTTCTTGACCAGGACCTGGCTCTTGCGGTCCCAGTTGTACTTTTTCTTGCGCGCCTCGGGCAGCCAGTCGGGGTCGACCAGCACGAAGCCGCGCTTGATGAACCAGTGCATGGTGCGGGTGGTCAACACGAAGATGCTGTCCAGGCCCATCGCGCGGGCGCGCTGCTCCACGCGTTTGAGGATGCGCTCGCCATCGCCCTGCGCCTGCGAATGCGGCGACACCGTCAGCGCGGCCATCTCGGCCGTCTTCGCCTCAGGGTACGGGTAGAGCGCCGCGCAGCCGAAGATCACGCCGTCGTGCTCGATCACGGTGTACTGGGCGACGTCGCGCTCGATCTCGGTGCGGCTGCGTTTGACCAGCGTGCCGTCGCGCTCGAAGGGCTCGATCAGCTGCAAGATGCCGCCGATGTCGTCGGCCGTCGCCTCGCGCAGCGACTCGAGCTTCTCGTCGATCACCATGGTGCCGATGCCGTCGTGCACATACACCTCCAGCAGCAGCGAACCGTCGACCGCGAAGGGCAGGATGTGGTTGCGCTCCACGCCGGCTTCGCAGGCCTTCACGCAGTGCTGCAGGTAGAAAGCGGTGTCGGTCGGACGCTGGGCCGGGGGCAGGGTGGCGAGCAGCTTGCGCGCGGCGTCCAGCGGCAGCTCGGTGTCGATCGGGTTGTCCTCGCTCTCGGGCAGCTCGCTGTCCATGCGGATGCCCGGGATCTCGGTCAGGAAGATCAGCTTGTCCGCCTGGATCGAGATCGCCACGCTGGTCGCGACTTCCTCCATCGTCAGGTTGAAGGCCTCGCCGGTCGGCGAGAAGCCGAAGGGCGACATCAGCACCATGGCGCCGAAGTCGAGCGTCCGGCGGATGCCCGAGGCATCGACCTTGCGCACCAGGCCCGAATGCTTGAAGTCGACGCCGTCGATCACGCCCACCGGGCGGGCGGTGATGAAGTTGCCGGAAATCATGCGCACCGTCGAGCCGGCCATCGGCGTGTTTGGCAGGCCCTGGCTGAAGGCGGCTTCGATCTCGTAGCGCAGCTGGCCCGCGGCTTCCTGCGCCGAGTCCAGCGCCACTTCGTCGGTGATGCGCATGCCGTGCGAGTACTTCGCCTCGTGGCCCTTGGCGCGCAGCTGTTCGTTCACCTGCGGGCGGAAGCCGTGCACCAGCACCACCTTGACGCCCATCGACTGGATCAGCGCCAGGTCCTGAGCGATGTTCTGCAGCTTGCCCGCGGCGATCGCCTCGCCGGTCAGCCCCACCACGAAGGTCTTGCCGCGGTGCGTGTGGATGTACGGCGCAACCGAACGGAACCAGGGAACGAAGGTGAAGTTGAAGACAGTGGACATGCGGGCAGGGTGGCAGGGGTCGGGCGGCGCGCCGGTGGGGTCGGGCGGGGATAATTCCCGATTCTCTCCGATGTGCCCCGTGCCCGACCGCCTGTCTTGTCCGCTACCGACCACCCCACGCCGCCCCTGATCGCGCTGAAGATCGAATTCCCCGAGTCGCTGCCCGTTTCCGCGCGGCGCGACGAGATCGCCGAGGCCATTTCGGCGAACCAGGTCGTCATCGTCTGCGGCGAAACCGGCTCGGGCAAGACCACGCAGTTGCCCAAGATCGCGCTGTTGCTGGGCCGCGGCAAGCTGAACAAGCCGCCGGGGCAGGGCAAGCTGATCGGCCACACGCAGCCGCGGCGTATCGCCGCGAGTTCGGTCGCCAAGCGCATTGCCGAGGAGCTGAAGACGCCGCTGGGCGAGGTGGTCGGCTTCAAGGTGCGGTTTCAAGACCGGCTGAGCCGTGACGCCTCGGTCAAGCTGATGACCGACGGCATCCTGCTGGCCGAGACGCAGACCGACCCTTTGCTCAAGGCCTACGACACGATCATCATCGACGAGGCCCACGAGCGCTCGCTGAACATCGACTTCCTGCTGGGCTACCTGCGCGAGATCCTGCCGCGCCGGCCGGACCTGAAGGTGATCGTGACCTCGGCGACCATCGATGCCGATCGCTTCGCCACGCACTTCGCTTCGCGCAACGGCCCTGCGCCCATCATCTATGTGTCGGGCCGGACCTTCCCGGTTGAGCAGCGCTACCGGCCCTTCGAGGAATCGCGCGAGCACGACCTGAACGACGCCATCGCCGACGGCGTCGACGAACTCTGGCGCGACCCGCACAACGGCGGTGACATCCTGGTCTTCCTGCCCGGCGAGCGCGAGATCCGCGAAGCCGCCGACCACCTGCGCAAGCACCTGGCGCAGCAACCGGTGATGCGCAATGCCGAGGTGCTGCCCCTTTTCGCACGGCTGTCGCCGGCCGAGCAGGACCGCATCTTCGAAGGCCACACCGGCCGCCGCGTGGTGCTCGCCACCAACGTGGCCGAGACCTCGCTGACGGTGCCCGGCACGCGCTACGTGATCGACACCGGCACGGCGCGCGTCAAGCGCTATTCCTTCCGCAGCAAGGTCGAGCAGCTGCTGGTCGAGCCGATCAGCCAGGCGGCCGCCAACCAGCGCGCGGGCCGTTGTGGGCGGGTGGCGAACGGCATCTGCATCCGGCTCTACGACGAGAAAGATTTCCTCGGGCGGCCGCGCTTCACCGACCCGGAGATCCTGCGCTCGTCGCTGGCCGGCGTCATCCTGCGGATGAAGTCGCTGCATTTGGGCGATGTCGCGCGCTTCCCGTTTCTGGAAGCGCCTGCGCCGCGCGCGATCGCCGACGGCTACCAGCTGCTCAACGAACTGGGCGCGGTCGACGATGCCAACGAGCTGACGGCGATCGGCCAGGAACTCGCCAAGCTGCCGCTCGACCCGCGCGTCGGCCGGATGATCCTGGAAGCACGCTCGCGTGGCGCGCTGGAAGAGGTGCTGGTCATCGCGTCGGCGCTGTCGGTACAGGACGTGCGTGACCGGCCGATGGAAGCGCAGCAGCAGGCCGACCAGGCGCATGCCAAGTTCGACGACGACAAGAGCGAGTTCAGCGGCTACCTGACGTTGTGGAAATGGATCGCCGACGCGCGTGGCGGCAATGCGCCACAGACCCGGCGCGAGCTGCATGGCGACCCGAAGAAGCGCGCGAGCGCCGCCTTCCTGCCGATCGCCCAGCGCACGGTCGCGGCGGCGCCGGAACCCGTGGCCGAATCGCTGCCGACGCACAAGATCAGCAACCGCCAGTACGAGCAGCTGCTGCGGCAGAACTTCATCAACGTGCGCCGGCTGCGCGAATGGCGCGACATCCATTCGCAGCTGCTCACGGTGGTGACCGAGCACAAGTGGCAACTCAACCGCCAACCGGCCAGCTACGAGGCGCTGCATCTGTCGATGCTCGCCGGCCTGCTGGGCAACGTCGGCTGGAAGATGGAAGACGACGAGGCCTACCTCGGCGCGCGCGGCATCAAGTTCTACCGGCACCCGGGCGCACACCTGCGCAAGAAGCCGGGCCGCTGGATCGTCGCGGCCGAATTGGTCGAGACCACGCGGCTGTTCGGGCGCGGCATCGCCAACATCGAGCCGCAGTGCCTGGAAGAGGTCGCCGGCCATCTGCTGAAGAAGCAACTGC
The DNA here is from genome assembly GCF_051216395.1 of Variovorax cryoconiti. Classification (NCBI taxonomy): domain Bacteria; kingdom Pseudomonadati; phylum Pseudomonadota; class Betaproteobacteria; order Burkholderiales; family Comamonadaceae; genus Variovorax; species Variovorax cryoconiti. Next base: position 166,888 of record NZ_JBPJZI010000006.1, read on the forward strand.
TCGACCCGCACTGGGAGAAGAAGGGCGCGCAGGTCACGGCGCTGGAGCGCGCGACGCTCTACGGGCTGGTCGTCTACAGCGGTCGCCGCGTCGACTTCACCAAGGTCGACCCGGTGGCGGCGCGCGAGATCTTCATCCGCGAAGCGCTGGTCGGCGGGCAGTGGGAGAGCAAGTTCCCCTTCCTCGCGGCCAACCGCAAGCTGGTCAAGGAAGTCGAGGGGCTGGAACACAAGGCCCGTCGCCAGGACGTGCTGGTCGACGACGAGCTGATCTATGCCTTCTACGACGCCCAGTTGCCGCCCGACGCGGCGAGTGGCGCCGCCTTCGAGCATTGGTACAAGGAACAGTCCCGCGGCCAGCCGCGGTTGCTGTACCTCACGCGCGAGGAGCTGATGCGCCACCAGGCGGCGGGCATCACGACGCAGTCGTTTCCGCCGACCGTTCGGCTGGGCGGCGTCGATTGCATCGCCACCTACCTGCACGAGCCCGGCGACGCGAAGGACGGCCTCACCGTCACCGTGCCGCTCTTCGTGCTCAACCAGGTGAGCGAGGAGCGCTGCGAGTGGCTGGTGACCGGCATGCTCAAGGACAAGATCCAGGCGCTGCTGAAAAGCCTGCCGCAGCGCCCGCGCTCGCGGCTGGTGCCGCTGCCGGAATCCGCGTCGAAACTGGCGCAAGCGTTGTCGGCGCCAGAGCTCTTCGGTGCCGGCTCGCTGACCGACGTGTTGCAGAAGCGCGTGCGCGCGCAGACCAGCATCGACGTGCTGCGCGCCGATCTCAAGCTCGACATGCTGCCGCCCCACCTGTTCATGAACCTGCGCGTGGTGGATGAGAACGGTCGTCAGCTTGGCATGGGCCGCAATCTCGGCGCGCTGAAAGCGGAGCTCGGCACGCAGGCGCGCGGCGCCTTCCAGGCGCTGGCGGGGCTCAATGTGCGGGCAGCGCCAGCGCCGGCGGCTGCGGCCGATGCGCCCAAAGCCGCGAATGCACCGCGCCCCGCACCGGCCGCGCCATCGGCACCCGCGTTGCCGGCGGGCGCCCGTTACACCGCATGGACCTTCGGCGAGCTGCCCGAGCTGATGGAGGTGCGCCGCGGCGCCCAGTCGCTCATCGGCTTCCCGGCGCTGGTCGACGGCGGCGATGCCGTGAGCATCGAGGTCTTCGACGAGCCGGCCGTGGCGGCCGCCAAGCACCGCGCGGGCCTGCGCCGCCTGTTCGCGCTGCAGATCAAGGACGCGCTGAAGTACCTGGAGAAGAACATCCCGGATCTTCAGAAGATGGCCGTGGCGTACATGCCGCTGGGCACTGCCGACGAACTGCGCACGCAGATCGTCGATGTCGCGCTCGACCGCGCCTTCCTGCAAGACCCGCTGCCGACCGACGAGTTCGCTTTCAAGAAGCGCATCGAGGAGGGCCGCGGGCGGCTCACCTTGATCGCCAACGAGGTGGCGCGGCTGGCCGGGCTGATCCTGGTGGACTACGCCGTCGCGGTGCGCAAGATCAAGGACACGAAGATCCAGCCCGACGCCACGGCCGATGCGTCGCAGCAGCTGCAGCGCCTCGTCGGCAAGCGATTCATTGCCGACACGCCGTGGCCGCAGCTGCAACATTTCGCGCGCTACCTGAAGGCGATCACGGCGCGGCTCGACAAGCTGCGCGCCGATCCGGCCCGAGACGCCGCCAAGCTGACCGAGCTGCGGCCGCAGGAGCAGCGCTACTGGCGGCTGGTCGCCGAGCGCAAGGGCGTGGTGGACGAGCGAATGCTCGAATTCCGCTGGCTGCTGGAAGAGCTGCGCGTCAGCTTCTTTGCGCAGGAGCTGCGCACGCCGCAGCCGGTGAGCGCAAAGCGGCTCGACAAGGCCTGGGCACAGCTTCAGGCATGAAAAAACCCGCCGAGGCGGGTTCTTCCGATAACGCGGCCGGCGCCTATATGCGGCCCATCACCAGCAGCACGATGACCACGATCAGCACGAGGCCCAGGCCACCGCTCGGGCCATAGCCCCAGCTGCGGCTGTGGCCCCAGGTCGGCAGCGCGCCGATCAGCAACAGAATCAGGATGACCAGCAGAATCGTCGACATGAATTTCTCCTAAGGCCCTCAGGCGTTCAAATGAAGCCTCATCGTCGCCGGCCGGCGGGCGAGCGACTAGGGAAAGCGGCGCCTTCGGCGGTCAGGTCATGCCGACGCGCGCTGTCAGAGCTTCGCCAGTCGCTCCAGCGCGTGGTTCAGGGTTTCGTCCTTCTTGGCGAAGCAAAAGCGCACCACCCGCTGGTCGAAACCGCTGCCGTAGAAGGCCGACAGCGGGATGGCCGCAACGCCGATCTCGCGGGTCAGCCACTGGCAGAAATCCGCTTCGCCCAGGTCGCTCACGGCCGTGATGTCGACGCACTGGAAGTAGGTGCCGGCGCTCGGCAGCAGCTTGAAGCGGGTCTTGGCCAGACCGGCCGCGAACAGGTCGCGCTTGCGCTGGTAGAAGCCGGGCAGCTCCCGATAGGGCGCCGGGTCGGCCATGTAACTGGCCAGCGCATGCTGCATCGGCGTGTTGACGGTGAACACGTTGAACTGGTGCACCTTGCGGAACTCGGCCGTCAGCGCGGCGGGTGCGGCCACGGTGCCGACCTTCCAACCGGTCACGTGGTAGGTCTTGCCGAAGCTGCTCACGATGAAGCTGCGTGCCGCCAGCCCGGGGTAGCGGGCCGCGCTTTCGTGCGCGGCGCCGTCGAACACCATGTGCTCGTAGACCTCGTCGCTGATCACCAGCACGTCGGTGGGGGCCAGCAATTCCTCGAGGGCGCGCATTTCCGCGGCGGTCCATACCGTGGCACTGGGGTTGTGCGGCGTGTTGACGATGATCGCGCGCGTCTTCGGCGTGATCGCCGCGCCGATCTTCGCGAAGTCGGGGCGAAAGGTACCCGGCGTGAGCGGCACGCGCACCACGACGCCGCCGGCGAGCTCGATGTTGGGCACGTAGCTGTCGTAGCAGGGCTCGAGCACGATCACCTCGTCGCCCGGCCGCACGATGGCGAGCACCGCGGTGATGATGGCCTGCGTGGCGCCGGCGGTCACGGTGATCTCGCTGCCGGCGTCGTAGCGCCGGCCGTACAGCGCCTCGATCTTGGCGGCCATGGCCTGGCGCAACGGCAGCACGCCGGGCATCGGCGGGTACTGGTTGTGGCCGGCGGCCATCGCCGCGGTCACGTCGTCCAGCAGCTTCGGGTCGCAGTTGAAATCGGGGAAGCCCTGGCCGAGGTTCACCGCGTTCGCCTCGGCGGCGAGCGCCGACATGACGGTGAAGATGGTCGTGCCCATCGCGGGGAACTTGGTTCCGATGGCGGGCGTGCGGGGGGAGATGTCTGCGGTGCTCATGGGAAGTCGAAATGCGCGGGACGAAAAAGGGATTACAGCTCGTAGTCCTGTTGCTGGCCGCTCAAGGCCTTGGCGATCAGGTTGCGGTCGAGCCGGTCGCTCAGCAGCTCCGCGAACTTGAAGACGAAGTTGCGCAGGTAGGCGCTGCGCTTGAAGGCGATGCGGGCGATGTTCTGGCCGAAGATGTGGCCCATGGGCTTGACCACCAGGTCGTCGTTGGTGCTGTCGCGCACCGCCATCTCGGCCACGATGCCGACGCCCAGGCCGAGGCGCACGTAGGTCTTGATCACGTCCGAGTCGATCGCTTCCAGCGCGATGCGCGGCGTGAGCTTTTTCTGTGCGAAGGCGTGGTCGATGCGCGTGCGCCCCGTGAAGGACGGGTGATAGGTGATGATCGGCTCGGCCGCCAGGTCTTCCAGCGACACCCGCTCCTTGCCCGCCAGCGGGTGGTCCTTGGGCAGCACCAGCACGTGCTGCCATTCGTAGCAGGGCAGGGTGACCAGCTCGGCGTAGTCCGCGAGCGATTCGGTGGCGATGCCGATCTCGGCGACCTCGTCGATCAGCATGCGCGCCACCTGGTCCGGCGAGCCCTGGTGCAGGCTCACATTGACCTTCGGGTAGGCCTCGCGCAGCTTGGCCACCGGCACCGGCAGCACGTAGCGCGCCTGCGTGTGGGTGGTGGCGATCGACAGCGTGCCGCTGTCCTGGGCGCTGAACTGCTCGCCGATGCGCTTGAGGTTGCCCACCTCGCGCATGATCAGTTCGATGCTGGCGATGACGTGCTGGCCGGGCTCGGTCACGCGCTTGAGGCGCTTGCCATGGCGGGCGAAGATCTCGACGCCGAGCTCTTCCTCGAGCTCGATGATCGCCTTGGACACGCCGGGCTGGGAGGTGTGAAGCGCCTTGGCGGCTTCGGTGAGATTCAGGTTCCGCCGCACCGCTTCCTGCACGAACTTGAACTGGTGGAGATTCATAACAAATTCCGTCTTATTGCAGACTTCATTATGCCTTCTCGGTCTATCGATCTGCCTGAAGCTCAGCTGCGCAACGCAATATCCGCCAGCAAATCGATGACCTCGGCCGTTTCGCCCACAGCCGGCGCCAGGGAGAACACGACCTCCGGGTGCGCGGCGCGCAGGGCCTCGACCAACCGCGGCAGATCCTCGCGCACATGCTTGCCCATGCCCAGGAACAGCGGCACCACGCGCAAGGCACGTGCGCCGTCGGCGATCAGTCGCCCGGCCGCGGTGGGCAGATCCGGTTCGACCAGCTCGAGGTAGGCGCAGGCGACGGGTACCTCCGGCCGGCGCGTCGTCATGCGGCGCGCGACGGCCTCGACCGGCTCGCGCCAGCGCGCATCGCGCGAACCATGGGCGAACAGGACGACCGCGCTTTTCATGTCGTTCATGCCGCTAACGCCTCAGCACCAGCCACCCGAAGGCGCCCAGCGACAGGATGGTGTAAATCAGCCCGGGCGCCGCCGCCGTGAGCCAGGGCATCCAGTTGCTCAGGTTGCCGATGTAGCCGAACACGTTGTTGAGCAGGAAGAAGCTGATGCCGATCAGCACGCCGCCGAAGACATAGGTCGTCACGCCGCTCTGGCGGAAGTGCAGGTAGGCGAAGGGCAGGGCCAGCACCACCATCACCAGGCAGGACAGGGGATAGAACACCTTGCGCCAGAACTGGATCTCGTAGCGCTGGGCGGTCTGGCCGTTGGCCTCGAGGTGCTGGATGTACTCGAACAGGTCGAGCGTGCGCATGCGGTCGGGCTTGAGCAGCGCGACCGACACCATTTCGCTGGTGAGCGTGGTCGGCCAGCGGTATTCCGGCGCATGCGTGGTGACCACCTGGGCCTTGTCCGTCGCGCGGGTGTCGTAGCTCTGGTGTTCGGCGTTGCCCAGGACCCAGGCCCCGTCGACGATGCGTGCGGTGCTGGCCTGGATCTGAGAGGCCACGAAGCCCTTGCCGTCGAATTCGAAGATGCGCGGGCTGGTCAGGGTGCCGTCGCGGCCCATGGCCGCCACGTTGACCGCATAGGACATGTCGCCCTGCTTTTCCTTCAGCCACGCGCCGGTGGTGCCGACGGTGGCGAGCACGTCGCCGCGAAAGCGCGCCTTGAGCACCTGGGCGCTCCGGTCGGCCGCCGGCGCCAGGTAGTCGCCGACCGCGAAGGTCAGCACCACGAAGCCCGCGCCCAGCAGCAGGAGCGAGCGCAAGGCCCGCCAAGGCCCCAGCCCGCTGGTGCGCAGGATGGTGTATTCCGAGCTCTGCGCCAGTCGTGCCATCACGAAGATGGTGCCGATCAGCACCGTGATCGGGAGCAGTTCGTACAGATGGCTCGGCACCAGCAGCGCCACATACGCCAGGGCCTGTGGTGCCCCGTAGCCGAGGCTGTCGGGCTGGCCGATGTCGCTGAGTTCGTCGACGAAGTCGAAAAAGAAGAAGAGGGCCAGGAAGCCGAGCGTGACGAAGGCCACGGCCTTGAGCACCTCGGTGTAGATCAGTCGACGGATCGTCTTCACGCGCGGGTCACCTGGGGACGGGGCGATGCGGCCGGTCGATGCAGACGCAGTCCCCAGTTGTTGTGGCGCTTGAGCAGCCAAAGACCGGCGAGCAGGAGAATCCCGCCGTGCAGCACGAGCATGAAGGCGCCCATGCCGACGCGGCCCGAGCCGATCCAGTTCTGGCCGAGGTTCAGCAGGTTGAAGTAGACGACGAAGGCGAACAGGGCCAGCAGCAGGTTGGCGCTGCGCCCCACCCGCGGGTTCACGTTCGACAGCGTCAGGGCCAGCAGCACGAAGTTGATGCCGGCGAACAGCAGGCCGATGCGCCAGGCCAGTTCGCCCAGGTTCTGCGGCGATGGTTCCATCATCAGCTTCAGGGTCGGCCGGGCGCGCAGCGGCGTCGCGTCGGTGGACGCGGCCACATCGCTCCCGACCTTCGTGCCGTAGGTGTCGAACTCGCTGATCTTGAGGGTCTTCTCGTCCAGCGAGCGCTCGAGCCGCTGGCCGTTGCTCAGCATCAGGTAGCGGGTATCGCCCACGCTTTCAAGGCGGCCGCTGCGCGCCGACGTGATGATCTGCAGGTTGCGCTCGATCGAGGAAATGAAGACGTTGGTGGCCGTCGCGGCGTCCGGCGTGTCCTTGTCGATGAAGAAGACGCGGTTGCGGCCGGCCGATTCGCGGAACTCGCCCGGCGCGATGCGCTCCAGGTCGCCGCGACGCTCGTACTGGGCGCGCATGCCCTGGGTCTGCGAATTGGCCCAGGGCCAGCCCACGAGGGCCAGCACCGCGATCATCAGCAGCACCGGCCAGGCGAAACGGAACAGCGGCTGCACGAAGTCGACCAAGCCGCGGCCGCTGGAGAACCAGATCACCATCTCGCTGTCGCGGTACATGCGCGAGAGCGTGCCCACGATGGCGACGAAGAGGCTCAGGCTGAGAATGGTCGGCATGTAGCCGAGCACCGTGTAGGCCATGACGAGCAGCACGTCGGAGGGGTTCACGCTGCCCTTGGAAGCAAGGCCGAGCGTGCGGATCAGCATCATGGTCATCACGATGGTGATCAGCACCACCAGCGTGGCTCCGAAGCTGCGCGACAGCTCCTTGCGCAAAGAGGAATGGAATAACATCGTCGAGCGAAAGAAAAGGATTATGGACTTTCAACTCAAGACCCTCAGCACCGCCCAGGCGGCCACCGACAAGACCGACGCGCTGATCGTGCTCGTCGCCGATGGTGCGAAGGCGGCGGCGCCTTCCAAGGCCGATGCACTGGCCACGGCCATCGATGCGGTCCGCCAGGCCGGCGACCTTCCGGCCAAGGCCGGCAAGCTGCTCGCCTTGTATCGCCCGGCCGGGGTGACCGCCCCGCGCGTGCTGCTGGTCGGCGCGGGCGATGGCTCCGCCGGCGCGGTACGCAATGCGGTCGGCGCGGCCATTCAGGCGGCGAAGGCGGCCGGCCCCAAGCGGGTCACGCTGTTGCTGCCACCGGGCATGGATGGCCTGGCCGTGCGTGCCGCCGTCATTGCCGCGGCCGACGCGAGCTACGTCTACACCACCACCAAGCCGAAGGTCGAGGCGCGCAGCATCCGCCAGGTGGTGCTCGGCGTCGCCGACGCGTCCGCCGTGAAGGCGGCCTTCGCCGAGGGCAGCGCCACGGTCGCCGGCATCGAGCTGGCGAAGGAATGGGGCAACCGGCCCGCCAACCACTGCACGCCGACGATGCTGGCGGGTGCGGCCCAGGAGCTCGGCGCCTTGCCGCGCATCCAGTGCGAAGTGCTCGGTCCCAAGGAAGTCGCGAAGCTCGGCATGGGCTCCTTCGCGGCCGTGGCGCAGGGTTCGTCCGAACCCTTGCGCTTCATCGTGCTGCGCTACCAGGGCGCCGCGAAGGACCAGGCGCCGGTCGTGCTGGTGGGCAAGGGCATCACCTTCGACACCGGCGGTGTGTCGATCAAGCCCGCCGCCGAAATGGACGAGATGAAATTCGACATGTGCGGCGCCGCCAGCGTGCTGGGCGTGTTCCGTGCGCTGGCCGAACTCAAGCCCGCGATCAACGTCGTCGGCCTGATCCCCGCGGCCGAGAACATGAACGACGGCAAGGCGCTCAAGCCGGGCGACGTCGTGACCAGCATGAGCGGCCAGACCATCGAGGTGCTCAACACCGACGCCGAAGGCCGGCTCATCCTGTGCGATGCGCTGACCTACGCCAAGCGATTTTCGCCGACCGCCGTCATCGACATCGCGACACTGACCGGTGCCTGCGTGGTCGCGCTGGGCGGCGTGCGCAGCGGCCTGTTCTCGAGCAACGAAGCGCTGGCGGCCGCCCTCGGCGCTGCCGGCGACCGTGCGCAGGACCTGTGCTGGCGCCTGCCGCTGGACGACGAATACGCCGAGGGGCTCAAGAGCAACTTCGCCGACGTGGCCAACATCGCGGGCCGCGCGGGCGGGGCCATCACGGCCGCCAAGTTCCTGCAGCGCTTCGCGGCCGATTTCCCCTGGGCCCACCTCGACATCGCCGGCACGGCATGGAAAAGCGGCGGCGCCAAGGGCTCGACCGGCCGGCCAGTCGGCCTGCTGCTGTCGTACCTGATGGCCCGCGCGGCGGAAGGCGCGAGCGCGCCGGCTGCACCGCGCAAGGCCGCCCGCAAGGCACGTGTGACCCCCTGATTCGTCCATCGCGTGACCGAGATCGACTTCCACTTCAACACGCCTGACAAGGTGGCCTACGCCTGTCGGCTGCTGCGAAAGGCCGTGGCGGCGCGCGGGGCGCGTGTGGTGGTGGTCGGCGATGTGTCGACGATCGAGGCGGTCGACACGGCGCTGTGGCAGTTATCGGCGGTCGACTTCATCGCGCATTGCCGGGCCAGTGCCGAGCCGTCGGTGCTGGCACGCTCGCCCGTGGTGCTGATGGACGGTGCCGATGCCGCGCTGCCGCACCAGCAGGTGCTGCTCAATCTCGATGCGCCGGTGCCGAGCGGCTTCGAGCGCTTCGAGCGCCTGATCGACATCGTGACCGACGACGAACTGGACCGGCAGGAGGCGCGCGCGCGCTGGCGGCATTACGCCGACCGGGGCTATGCCATCACCCGGCACCAGTTCCAGGGCGGCGCTTCGCGATGAATGCGCCGCGAACGCCGCCGCGTTTCGTGCCGACGCTCACCACGGTGCTCGAGCCCCTGGCGCCGTTGGTGCCGAGCGAGCCGGTGATGCCTGTGCAGGCTGAAAGCGTTGCAGAGCCCGAGGGTGCGGTCCCCGTGGCATCCGTTGAGCCATCTTCGCTGCCCGTCGCGCCGGACCTGCCGGAGTTGCGGGACATGCCGAATCTGCCGGATCTGCGCCATGCCATCGCGCTCGACCCCGCCACGCGCTTCGGCGAGATGGAGCGCTTCGCGCTGGAAGAACAGTTGCTGCACCGCGTGATGCAGCGTGTCGACCTGCAGCTCGAGGAGCGTCTGAGCGACGTCGTCGCGGCGGCCGTGCAGGCCCAGCTCGACCAGATGGTGCCGCGCCTGCGCGATGAGATCGAGGATGTTTTGCGCACGCTGGTGACCGAGGCGCTGGCCCAGGAGCTGCAGGAAAAACCCGGGTCCAACCCACCCGGGAACGGGCATACGTTGGGCTAAACTGCGGCCGGTTCGACGGCGCGAGGGCGCTGGAAAACAAGGTCCGGCGCGGAAGTTGCTCTGCTGTCGTACCCGGTTCAAGAGACCGGTTTTTTTACTCTATCCATCATGTTCTGGAGGTTCTCATGCAAATGAAATGGACTGCGGTCGCACTGGCTGCTCTCACGCTAGTGGCTTGCGGCAAAAAAGAAGAAGCCGCTGCACCCGCCGCTGCGCCGGCACCCACGGCCGCTGCACCCGCTGCTGCACCTCCTGGCGAAACCCTGGTCGTCAAGATCGGCCACGTTGCGCCGACCAGCGGCGCCATCGCCCACCTGGGCAAGGACAACGAACTCGGCGCCAAGATGGCCATCGAAGACCTGAACGCCAAGGGCGTGAAGATCGGTGACAAGACCGCCAAGTTCGAACTGCTGGCCGAAGACGACGCCGCCGATCCGAAGCAAGGCACGGCCGTCGCCCAGAAGCTGGTCGACAGCAAGGTCAACGGCGTGGTCGGTCACCTGAATTCGGGCACCACCATCCCCGCCTCCAAGCTGTACAGCGACGCCGGCATCCCGCAGGTTTCGCCGTCGGCGACCAACCCCAAGTACACGCGCCAGGGCTTCAAGACCACGTTCCGCGTGGTGGCCGACGACACGCAACTGGGCGGCACGCTCGGCAAGTACGCCGTCGAAACGCTCAAGGGCAAGAACATCGCCGTGATCGACGACCGCACGGCCTACGGCCAGGGCGTCGCCGAGGAATTCGAGAAGGCCGCCAAGGCGGCAGGCGCCACCATCGTCGGCCACGAGTTCACCACCGACAAGTCGACCGACTTCAACGCCATCCTGACCAAGCTCAAGGGCACCAAGCCCGACGTGCTGTTCTTCGGCGGCATGGACGCCGTCGGCGGCCCGATGCTCAAGCAGGTCAAGCAGCTCGGCATGAACGTCAAGTTCATGGGCGGCGACGGCCTGTGTACCGCCGAACTGGCCAAGCTGGCTGGCGATGCGATCGGCGAAGACATGGTGGTGTGCGCCGAAGCCGGCGGCGTCGACGGTGACTTCAAGGCGCCGCTGGAAGCCTGGAAGACCAAGTTCAAGGAAAAGAACGGCGTCGAGGTTCAGATCTACGCACCGTACGTGTACGACGCCGTGAACGTGCTGGCCGCTGCAATGGTCAAGGCCGGTTCCGCCGAGCCGGAGAAGTACCTGCCGGAAGTCAGCAAGGTCGACTACAAGGGCCTGACCGGCCCCATCACCTTCGACGAGAAGGGCGACATCAAGAACGGCGCCCTGACGCTGTATACGTACAAGGGTGGTGCACGCACGCAGATCGCCGTGGTGCGCTGAGCGACCGACTGAACACCGGCGGCTCGCTGCCGGTTCAGACCCAAGGGGCCTTCGGGCCCCTTTTTCGTGGGCGCCGCGGCATGTCGATCTGTAAGGGAGAAGAGGACGAAAAAAAGCCCCGGCAAGCGGGGCGTTCTTCCGAGGGCAGTGGAGATGCCCTCGAGTAGGTCTGTTGGCGGAGCAGGCGTCCCCATATGCCGCGTCCTGAGCGATCCTGAGGCATGCAGATTTCGCTATCTTCCAGAGGGAAAGACCGGTAAAAAGCCGCGAAAACCATCCTTGACAATCCCGCGCAATGCGGCGCCTAATGTGGTAACGGTTGCCACTAGGATGGATGGATGCCAAAGAAGGCGGTCGAGTTAGGTGCTCTGCAGGTCAGCCGGCTGAAGATGCCCGGGCGTCATGCAGTCGGCGGCGTGGCCGGCTTGCACCTGTGGATCAAGGCCACCGGCGCGAAGTCCTGGATCTTGCGTGTGCTCGTCGGCCCGGTGCGCAAAGACATCGGCCTTGGCGGCTTTCCTGATGTCACCCTTGCTGGTGCTCGCGACGCGGCGCGGCGTGCCCGCGATCAGATCGTTCAAGGCATCGACCCTGTGGAGCAGCGCAAGCAGGCGAGGGCGTTGCTGATGGCTGAGAACGCCACGGCCAAGACCTTCAGCCAGTGCGCCGAGGCCTTCATCGACGCCAAGGGCGACGAGTGGGACAACCCGAAGCACAGGCAGCAGTGGATCAACACCCTCAAGACCTACGCAGACCCACACATCGGCGAACTGCTGGTGCGCGACATCACGCTGGCCCACATCCTCGAGGTGCTGCAGCCGATCTGGAAGACGAAGACAGAAACCGCTACCCGCGTGCGAGGCCGGATCGAGGCGGTGCTCGACTGGGCCACTGTGCGGGGCTACCGCCAGGGCGACAACCCGGCGCGGTGGAAAGGCCACCTCGAGCAGCTGCTACCGAAGCCATCCAAGGTGTCGAAGGTCGAGCACCACGCCGCGGTGGCGCTGGACGACATGGCGGCCTTCTGGACTCAGCTCAAGGTGGCGAATGGGAACGGCGCCCGCGCCCTTGAGCTGGCGATCCTGACCGCCGCGCGCTCGGGCGAGGTTCGCGGCGCGCGGTGGCCAGAGTTCGACCTTGACGCCAAGCTCTGGACTGTCCCGCCCGAACGGATGAAGGGCAAACGCGAGCACCGCGTGCCGTTGGCCAAGCAGGCGATCGCACTGCTGAAGGCCACGCCCAGGGTAGACGGCACCGACGTCGTCTTCCCCGGCGTGAAGGGCCAGCCGCTGAGCGACATGTCGCTGTTGAAGGTGATGCGCAGCATGGGCATGGAGCAGGTTCCGCACGGCTTCCGGTCGACGTTCCGAGACTGGGCGGCAGAGCGGACGAACTTCCCGCGCGACCTGGCCGAGATGGCTCTGGCGCACGTTATCGAATCAAAGGTGGAGGCGGCCTACCGGCGCGGCGACATGTTCGCCAAGCGGCTGCAGATGATGCAGGCGTGGGCCGATTTCATCGAGACGCCGGTCAAGAAGGGCAACGTCGTGCAAATGGCCCGCAACGCATGAACGCCGAGCCTCAGGGCGATCAAGATCAAGCGATCGATCTTGATGCTGAGGCAGGAAAAGCGAGCCCAGAAGGTGCGTCAACACCGACAGGGCTCTAACCACAACGTGCACAACCTGAAAGGACCGCACATCATGGCTACCAAGAATGTACCTCGGCCGCCAATCGTAGATTGGAGAGACGTTCCCCGCGAACGTATTGGCGAGGGAATGTTGACGGGGCACAGGGTCGTTAGGGACTTGATGTCTCTGGCGACGCGCAACCCGGAGGACGCTGCGACGAAGATTAGGGAAGTGCTTCAGCAGGCGGTGCTCGCCAATGTTGGTGAGATGATCCATTCAGACGATGACATGGCAGGACGCAAGTGGGCGGCCGAGTCGATCCTGTCTGATTTCGCGGAACACCTGGTCGCTGCAAGCTGGCGGATCGATTACGAAGCCAAGTTCGCGGAGGGAGCAGAGTATGCAACCGACCTTATCAAGAGGCTTGAGCCGACGAACAAGACAGGTCTCGAAGCCAACCAGCGCGCGCGTAGGGCTACAACAAGGGTCATCAAGTCCGCGATGAAGTCCGCTACAGGTGGCGAGCGATGAAGGCCGATCAAGTTATTGCGGGCAACGTGCTGTCCTTCCCAACGTCTAAGCGTGTAGCCAGGAGGAAGAAAGGCACCACATCCGCTGTCGTCATGCAGATCGCGACAGCAGCCAACAAAAAGCAGCGATGCGAAGCAGCCGCTGCACTACACCGCGACGATTGTCAGCGGGCGGTCTCCAACGCCTTTGCGCGTACTGTTCATGAGCCGATTACCGGCGTGATCGTCGTGACGGCGACCGACCTTGAGGGGGGCGACTTCAATGTGCGCCATGCCGGCATCTACATAGACGATCCAGAGGCGGCACTCTCGACGCTTGGGTGCCTAGTTAAGTACTACGAGGAAATAGCCCTCGAGGCGCGCAACGCACGCGCTATGGCCAAGGCGCAGCCTATCGAGCAGGGCCGTGTCACCAAGAGGTCGCCTGAGGTCGAGCCTGGTATGACCTTAGGAGCACCATCATGAAAAGTAGGTTAAGCGCGAGCGACAAGGAATTTCACAGAGCGTGCGCGATTGCTGTCCTCAACGGCATCTGGATCTCGCAAGGAGAGCGGCTTATGAATGCAGTCGACTCCGCTTACAGCAATGCTGTGCGTTCGGCAGCACACATCGCGTTCCAGCAGGCTGATGAAATGCTCAGGCACGAGCAGGCGCGACAAGAGCGTTTGGAGCGTCCGACGAATGATGTTCCATGAGGAGGCGAATCAAGCCCGACCTCGGAGATGGCATCGGCGCGTTGGTCGACCCCAACTACATGCCGGGCGCTCTTCGATCACGCCTTCGCAGAATCTTGACGGCACAAGAAGTTGATGCCGTCTCCGCAGATTACTTCTTGCAAGATTGCAGCGAATGGGTCCAGCAGACCATCGATGACAAGTGGCTGATTGGGCCGGGTAAGCAGCGCGAAGAGCTCCTAAAGATTGCAGGCAACGCGGACCGACTATTGCAATCGATGGCCCTTGCTACACGGCAAACAAGGGACGCGCTGCAGCTTCAAAGCGAACTCGTTAAGCACTCGGATGCGGCCCGGGAAGGTGTTCCCGAGACGGTGCTGAATTCGGTGGTTGATTCGAAGGGGCTTGACCGAACCGTGCAGGGTATTGCATGGGACTTCATTGACGCGCTTGAGGTGCTTTCAAGCCGGGCAGCCGCAGCCCTCAATCCCACGCGCCAGAGCAAGCCTGATCACGCCAACGCTCAGCATCTGACTGCCAGAATTGTCGATGTCTACTACGGGCGGTTCGGGCGGTTGCCGCCATCCGACCCTGGGGCATGGTTCGCGACCTTTATGTCGGAGCTTGGCTCTCACTATTCGATACCGTGCGGCCCTCGCATCATCGACGCGGCGATCAAGGCCAAGGAAGCCGAGCTTACGTTGATGGGGAAACAAACCGGATCAACGTAGGGCCGCCAAGTTCGACAGTCATTCCGTCCTAACAAAGATGGAGTGATGCGATGCAAACTCGAAGCGGACCGGTAACCTCGCCAGTCTGGATCCAAGGCCCCCGACTGCGCCAGCGCTGGGGCATCTCCAACTCGACGTTTTATGTGAAGCTGCGGGAAGGGGTTTTGCCGCAGCCAGAGTACCCATTCGGTCCCTCCAAGCCGTACTGGCGGATGGACGCCATCGAAGAATTTGAGGCTTCGAAGAAGGTGGCGAAATGACCACCTTCGAGCACAAATACATCTCGACCCTTAGGGCGCAGTTCGCTCGCGCAGGGCATGAACTGCAGATCGTCCAGAAGGGTGAGGTCACGTACTACGAGGTGCGCCGCTGGGGCCAGAGCCGCACCTTCAGCACCCTGCACGACCTGCAGGGCTTTCTGAACCAGATCGGCGGTGCTGCATGAGCACCATCGAGAACGTGCTGCTGCAACTCGAACAGGTCCGCAAGTCCGGCCAGGGCTTCACCGCCCGGTGCCCTGCGCACGCTGACCGCGGCCCGTCGCTGTCCATCAAGGAAGGCGACGACGGCCGGGTGCTCATGCACTGCTTTGCTGGCTGCGCCACTGCAGATGTCGCTGCTGCCATCGGCATGACGGTCGCCGACCTCTTCCCGCCGTCCGATCGCCCACGCCCACCTCCGCCAGCACCCGGGGTCACGCGCACCGCCCTGCGCGCCGCAGCAGAGTTCGAGCGCCAGGTGCTGGCTATCGTCAAGTTCGACCGCAGAGCAGGCCGGCAAATCAGCGCCGCCGATCTCAACCGGGAGCAGGTCGCCAAGCAACGCCTCAATCAGGCAAGTAAGGCCCTCACATGAAGGATCACTCTCCCGTGTGGGAAGCACTACCGCCACCGATGGAACTCGATGGGATCGTGCTGACGCGCGGCTCCGACATCGAACCTGTGCCGATCTCTTGGCTCTGGCATCACTGGCTCGCACGCGGCAAGCTGCACATCCTGGCTGGTGCTCCTGGTGCTGGGAAGACGACGATCGCTCTCGGCCTGGCTGCCACGCTCACCAGCGGCGGGCGCTGGCCAGATGGTGTCCGCTGTGAACCGGGCAATGTCCTGATCTGGTCGGGCGAAGACGATCCGGCCGACACCTTGGTTCCTAGGCTGATCGGCATGGGCGCCAACATGGACCGCATCTACTTCGTCACCGGCTCTCGTGTCGACGACGAGGTGCTGCCCTTCGACCCCGCGCGCGAATTGCTCGAGCTGTCTATCGAGGCCCAGCGCATCGGCGACATCAAGCTGCTCATCGTCGACCCGGTAGTCTCCGCAGTGAGCGGTGATTCTCACAAGAACGCTGAGGTTCGGAAAGGCCTGCAGCCGCTGGTCAACCTGGGCGCCGAGCTTGGCGCCGCGGTGGTCGGCATCACGCACTTGAGCAAGGGCACGGTGGGCCGCGACCCGACAGAGCGTGTCACAGGTTCGATCGCCTTCAGTGCGGTCGCGCGCATCGTGCTGCTGGCCGCCAAGGTCAGGAACGAGGAGGGTGGCGACAAGCGCATGCTGGTGCGCGCCAAGGCCAACATCGCCCCCGACGATGGCGGCTTCGAGTATCACGTCGAGCAGGTCGAAGCCCAGGGCATCCCAACTTCGATCGTCACCTGGGGCCAGGCCGTCGCTGGCAACGCTCGCGACCTACTGGCTGAACCCGAGGAGGAGGGCACTGACGCTGCTGGTGCTCGCCAGTCGGCGGAGGACTTTCTGCGCGAGCTGCTGATCTGCGCGACACCGACCAAGACCGTGCAGGCCGAAGCAAAAGAAGCAGGCCATTCCTGGTCGACAGTGCGCCGGGCGTCCGATGCGCTCAATGTGCTCAAGAAGAAGGGTGAATCGGGTTGGTACTGGCAGCTACCCGTCTACGCGCGCAAAGGCGGCAACTTGCTCACAAAAAATCATGGGCAAGTTGGACAACATGGGCATGTTGAGCAAGATGAAATCGGTCATGTTGCTCAAGGTGCTCAACTTGCCCATGTGTTCAAGGGTGAAGAAGCTGAGCAACTTGGCGCTGACGAGGTGCAGCTATGAGTCCGCTCGACATCTGCCGTACTGCGTCGGAGGCTGGTATCTCGCTCCGCGTCGACGGCGAGGTGCTGGTCGTAAAGCCGTCCAACCGCCTGACCCCTGCGCTCCGCGAGCTGCTGGTCGCGCACAAGCCTGAGTTGATCGCCTTCGTAGATGCAGCGCATAAGACGACCGCCCAGCTTATCCAAGCAGCGATGCAGGCGTGCGATCACCACGGCGACGATGAGACGGCACGGGACGAAATGCGAGCCGATTGCCTGGCCACGCCCCCATACCTTCAGCACGACCTGCTCGCGTACTTCCGTGGGCAATATGGGAGGCAGGCATGAGGTTGCCCGGATCGTCAGATGCCTGCGTCAAAGCTCTTGGTGAAGGTCGAGGTGCCTCCATTGAAGATCGAGCGCTGCGCGATATGCATTCATTGACTCGGGCGCCAAATCAGCAGCGCCTAGACCTGCAAGGTCGTTCAGGTTCGTACGAAAGGGGCCAATCAGCGGCGGTAGCGACTTCAGTAGCGTTGCCTGGAGGGCGTCATTTATGACTTCAAGCGCCCGCACTCTTCCAGTGAGAGCCATCAACGCGGCAAAAGTCGCCGCATTCATATCGTCTTGGTCAGCCATTTCGTGTGCCCCTCATCGGGTCCGTGTTGTGGTGTCCGCACTCTACCCCGCGAGGGTGCAGACGCTCCTAGTAGCGACAGCAGGAGGCCATCCATGAACGCCGACAAGATCCTGATGTACGACCTCGGCAAGGATGCGCTGACCTACATCCAGCGCGCTCTTGTCGACCTCGATCAGTTGACCCGGGCGAGCATCGCCGCGGAGTTCGCCGCTGGCCAGCCCTTCGAGGTCCGGGTGCGCATGTGGAGCAACGGCACTGCGCCGGTGTTCACGGTCGTGCAGATCGGGAAGGAAGGCGAGCGTCTGATCCACACCACCGGGACCGGGTCATGAGAAACGCTATCGCTCGAAATGACCGACTCCAGCAGCACGCTCCTCAACCCGTGCTATTCACCCGCCAGCGCTCGTTTGGCGGTACGACCAATAGTCACCGAATAGCACTGCTCGTAGAGCTTCAAGAAGTACTCCCGAGTTTTCTCGTGCTTGTCGTCCTGCTCGTGGCGATCGATCAACGTCAAGAGGTCGAAAGCTACCCGCTCATGGGCATCGGCCTTCACTTCGACGGGGCCGCTAAGGCGCATGGTGTCAGTCATATTGCTTCCAGAGGTGGGGCGGACAGGATAGGTGGCAAAACAACTTGCTGCAATCGGTGGAACTGGGTACGTCAGCCAGATGTTCACCATGTTCGCCACAGTGCCCCGCGAGCCTCACCTTCCGGGATGAACCCCACCCGACCGCCAACACGTAGTGGTCTGCGTGGGTCCGCATGCGTGAGGTGCGTCGAATGACGGCCGGCGAATGTGACTCGCTTGTTGACGTGCTACCGCATCCAGAGGATGACTTCAGTGCGACGCACCCCTGGCAGAGCCTCGAGGATCGCTTTGCCTGGCTCTCCCACAGCCAGTACGGCTTCGACATCGCAACGCTGGATGCCTTCCTCGCGTCCGGTGACCTGCTGGATCAGGACAGGGCGCATGCGCTCGCAGACCGGCAGCGAGCCTTCGAGATCTACAAGGCCGGCAATCTCGCGCACGCCATGGAGATCGTCCGGTACTTGATGCTGATCCGGCGTGCTGCTGAAAAGCTCATGCCCGCCGTCAAGGCCGAACGCCGCCGCTCGGTCGCTCAGGCAGGCCAGCGCGCAAGAGGTGCTGCAGCTTGTCGCAAGTACTCCGATGAGGACATCGCGCTCTGGAAACGACTGGCGGCTGACCCCAGTCTGCAGTCCCTCAGCGACCGCCGACGCGGCGAGCTGATTGCGGCCCGGCTCGGGCTCCCGAAAGCTGCGGCCGAGACCATCCGCAAAGCGATCTGAAAGATTCTGGGTAAGCCTCTTAGCTCTACCCAATCGATCGATCGAAGATCACTGAACCAACCAAACACATCAGGCAACCATGACTGAAGAACTTGCATACCCGGCGCTGTCGACGATCCCTGCGTACACCGTCGAACTCGAGAAGCTGTCCCGCTTTCAAACCGAGCTGAACAAGGCCGAAGAGAGCTTGGTGCAGATGCGCGCCGACTGGTTCCGCGCTCAGGAAATCGAAGCCCATCAGCCGGGCGTCGTCCTCATCGAGCATGCCGAAATGCTGCTCGGTGGTCGTGTGCCATCGAGCCTCAGCGAGAAGACCCGCGCCGCCGAGATGTTGATCTCTGGCTTGCGCCGTGCCATCGGTGCGCAGCAGGTCGTTGTCGATCGCGTTGCCTTCGAATTGAGCCAGAAGGCAGCGCAGCGCTTCAGCGAGGAGCACAAGGCGCGGACCAAGCGCATCAAGGACGCCATCGCCGAGCTGCATGCGGCGAACCTGGCCGAGATCAGCCTCCGCCACTCCATCGACGCACTGGGCTACTCGCAGCAGCTCCCGTGCACCCGCTTCGAGTACCCAGACGCCGGCTCCTTCGACCCCTTCGACATGACCGGCGGCTACGTGCCCGCCTGGCATGCCGACATCGCCGACTACCTCATGACCGCGGAAGAGCGCGACGCGATCAAACAGCGCATCGACACCGCTGCACGTCGCAAGAAGGTCGCCACGCTGGCCGCCTGATGGCCGACCCCGACACCACTGCCATGACCCAAGCCGCCGCCATCGAGAGAGCAGCCCATAGAGGCGCCGGCCTGAACAGGGGTGTCCGCATCCCGCTCGCGCATGGGCGTGCATGGCAGCGTAGAGAGCGCTGTGGGGAGGCTCACCGCCCTGACGGGCTGCACGCCGCCATCTACCCCCGGGGGGGGCGAGATTGTTCAAAGGAGGGTCGGAGCGGACACCACCCGGTTCCTCACGCGCAGAAAGCCCGGGCAAATCCCTGAAAGAAAGTGAGCCATGACGTGAGCGCTAAACCAACACCCGCCAAGCACCTCAGCGTCGAGGCGAAAAAGCTGTGGCAGGGCCTGTTCAACGACTACAGCCTGAACGACGCCGCCGGCCTTCTTCTGCTGCAGTCGGCATGCGAGGCCTACGACCGGCTGCAGGAAGCCCGCAAGGTGCTCGACAAAGAAGGCGCCGTGTTCTCGGACCGCTGGGGCCAGCGCAAGACCCATCCTGCCGCCGGCGTAGAGCGTGACGCCCGCACGCAGATGCATTCCGCCCTGCGCCTGCTCAAGCTGGAACCGGGGGCCGAAGATTGACCGCCGCGAAGGCTACCTTTCGCAGCCGTCGGCGCAGCGGCAGCAATGTCGCCATCCCGAAGCCAATCACCGACTGGTTCGCGGGTGACCGGGATTTCTCGTTTCACGCGTACACCTGGCCATGGCGCTACGTCCTGGCCGACCTTTGGGACATCTGGCTCAGTGACCACCCCGGCACGGTGCCGGACGAGCGGTTGCGAAACCTCCTTAGTCGGACTGCTGGCGCGACCGGCGGTCACTTGTCGGAGCTGACCGCCATGGCGCGGAAGGAGACCGGCATCGATCCGAAGAGGGCCAGCCGATGACCGCCCGCGACCGCCGCAAGCTAGTCCGCGCCCTGTGCTCTGACCTCGGCATTTCCATCACCCCGTTCGGCGTCGGCATGTTGCTGCGCGGCCCGGGCGTCTACCTCATGTGCATTGACCTGGGCGACATCTTCCCTGGCGAACTCACTCGATAAGGACCGTCCATGTCTTCTGCAGACCTCAAAGCACAGATTTCCCTGACCGCTGACGCTACCGGCGTCGAGGCCGGCGTCGGGAAGGCGAAGCGCTCGCTGGCTGATCTCGGCGTCGCTGCCACCACGCAGGGCAAAAAGGCCGCGGATGGCTTGGCTGCCATGGGCACCTCGTCGACTGCGGCAGGCGACAAGGTATCGGCCAACGCACAGCGGGTGCTGAAGTCGTTGGAAGGCCAGGCCAACCGTCTTTCCATGACCGCCGCTCAGTACGCCGCCCTGCGAGCGCAGACGGCCGGCGTATCGGAAGCCGCCGCACCGTTCATCGCCCGCATTGAGGCCGCTACTCAGCCGATGACGAATCTCGGCATGTCCGCCAAGGCTACGGCTGCGGCCATGCGTGGCGTGCCGGCCCAGTTCACGGACATCATTACCAGCTTGCAAGGTGGCCAAGCACCACTGACCGTGTTCCTCCAGCAAGGGGGGCAGTTGAAGGATCTCTTCGGCGGCATTGGCCCTGCCGCTCGGGCTCTGGGTGGCTACGTCGCGAGCATCATCACGCCGTTCACTCTGGGGGCTACTGCCGTAGGCGCGCTGGCCGTGGCGATGTACCAAGGCAGCCAGGAGTCGCAGGCCTACGCAAAGGCGCTGATCCTGACCGGCAACTACCTGGGCAAGACCACCGACCAGCTCAAGGAGCAGGCCGCCCAGATCGCGTCGACCACCGGGACCCAAGGCCAGGCCGCCGAAGCGCTCGCCAAGATCGCACAGAGCGGGAAGATCGCCGCCGACGCCATGACCGATGTCGGCGCCGCGGTGGTGTCGATGAATCGCGTCCTCGGCACGTCCGTCGACGAAGCTACAGCCGTCTTCGCCAAGCTATCCGACGAGCCTGCAAAGGCATCGGCCAAGCTGAACGAGACGATGCACTACCTCAACCAGACGACCTACGACCGCATCCGTGCGCTCGAAGAGCAGGGTCGCAAGGAAGAGGCGGTCGCACTCGCACAGTCGACGGCGGCGACGATCACCACGCAGCGCATGAAGGACGTGGAGGCGCAGGCCGGCGTCCTGATGAAGGCGTGGCGTGCGCTCGCGCTCGATGCCGGGAAAGCCTGGGACGCCATGCAGGGTCTCGGCCGGCAGCAGACCACCGGTGAGGCGCTCACTGCGGCAAAGCAGAAGCTTTCCGATCTGAAGGAAGGTGGTCCGATTGGTGGACCGGTGACCGGGAAGGCCGACTACGAAGCGCAACTTAAGACGATGTCGGGTGAGGTTGCTCGTCTCTCCCGAAAGTCGTCTCTTGAGATAGACAACGCTTTCTCTGAAGGAGAACGGGCGCGCTCCGAAGCCGCAAAGATCGCCTCGTCCGATCGGCTCAAGACGCTGACCGACGAAGTGAAGACCAACGCCGACAAGCGCAAGAAGGCGATTGCGGATCTGAACCGTGACTACCAGACCCTCGGGAAGGCGACCAGCGGGCCGGAGTACGACAAGCTGGTCTCTAACATCAATGAGAAATACAAAGACCCGAAGACACCGGCCGCCAAGGCGTTCCAGGACGACGCGGCCACGAAGTTCCTGGAGACGCTGCGCCAGACCGAATCGACGCTGAAGGACCAGCTTGCCGGCGAGCTGAAGATCACCGCCGAGCAGCGCGAGCAGGTCAAGTTCCAGCAGCTGATCGCCGACCTGAAGGACAAGAAGATCCTGACGGCAGAGCAGAAAAGCTTGCTGGCGAACAAGGACGCTATCGGTGCCCAACTCGCCAAGAATGCCGCGCTCTCCGGTCAGATCAAATTCGAAGAGAAGATTGCTGACATCGTGAAGCAGTCGGGCGCAGACGCAGAAGCCCTGCGGCGCACCGTCGAGAGCATCGAGGCTTCGATCGCGTCGGGCGCTTCTGGCCGAGCCGAGCAGTACGACCGCATGATCGACTCACTCGGTCTCGGCGACCAGGCCCGAAAGATGGTCGAAGCCGAAAAGTCCATTCGGAACGAGTTCCGGCGCTACCAGTTGCGCGTCGATGACGAGTTCGGCAAGAAGGACATGCTGGGCTCCGACGCCTACGTCGAGGCGACTGCCAAGATCAAGGCGTCCCTCGACAACGCACTAGCTTCCCAGAAGAAGTACTACGCCGACGAGGCTGCAGCGCGTGCCGATTGGAAGCTCGGCGCCACCGCTGCTCTGTCCGACTACGCGAAGTACGTCGATGATGTTGCCGGCTCCACAGGCCGCACTTTGGCCGACTCGTTCAAGGGTGCAGAGGACGCGATCGTGCAATTCGCGACCACCGGCAAGCTGAGCTTTTCGAGCTTGGCGAACTCCATCATTGCCGACCTGGTGCGCATCGCCGTCCAACAGTCCATCACCGGACCACTGGCGAAAGGCGTGCTCAGCCTTTTCGGTGGCGGCGCGTCGGCGTCCGGTGGTGGTACTGACGTGCTCGGGGCTTTCATCAGCGGTCTGAGTGCATCGGGCAAGGCTAAGGCGTCCGGCGGTCCAGTCAGCGGCGGCACGCCGTACTTGGTGGGCGAGAAAGGGCCTGAGGTGTTCGTGCCTGGCGCTTCTGGCTCCATCGTCCCGAACAACGCGCTCGGCGGCGGTGGTGGAGGCGACACCTATCACTACAACTTCACCGTCGGCGACGTGGCAACCAAGAGCATGGTTATCGAGGCAGTACAGAGTTCTGAGCGGCGCACGGCCAACGGTTTCCGCCGCAGCCGCAGCTATGCCGGCGATGCCGCATAAATCAACCAAGGAAGAGCAGATGCCACAAGCAATCCCGATCATTCTTCAAGCGGCGTCCTACGTCTACACCGCTTACGCCACCTATCTGGCCGTGAGCCCCGTGCTGGGCTCTCTCACGGTGGGGAAGCCGTCATGAGCCTCGTTGATGTTTGGATGACCTCACAGAAGGCCATGGTGGTGGTCGACACCGAGGGCAAGGACGAACACGGCAAGTACATCGACATCAGCAAGATGCTCGCGCTGCCGCACGCGAATGTGGTGATGGCAGTCCGCGGTCACGACATCTTTTTGCATGCCCTGTTCTCCTCGCTCAGGAACGTTGCCGGCTTCGATGAGGTCGAGGACGCGATGCCGGAAGCACTCAAGCGAGTGACCAGTCTGCTGGCGCAGATGCCACCGAGTGAACCCGGTTCGCTCCTGCAGCAGGAGATCACCGTGGTGGGCTACTCGCGCAGCCGTGGCCACATGTGCTGCATCGTGGCGCAGTCTAAGGATGAGTCAGGTTTCAGCTTTCAGGAAATCACCGATCTCTACCTCTCCCCCTGGGATGCGTCGTGGGGCCAAGAAGGCATCCACGCACGCTCGCCAGGCCAGGCCCACGCTATCGCAGCCGAGCAGGTCGAGAGGACACTCGCAATGCTCCCAGCCGGCCCAATCGGTGGCCGGCTGCTGCTCGCCGAAGTCACGCGCGATGACTGCAGGCTGTCGACGCTGGGGCGGGTGACGACGCGGTAGCGAGTCGCCTGCCAGCCTGTCCAGATGGTCAGCTGGCCGGCGCAGCAGGAGGCTTCTTGGCCGCCGCTAGTAACCGGACGTTGGCAATTCGAGCTTGCTTGTCCGCTCGGGCTACATACCACTCTCTGTCAAGGAGGTGGATCAGCTTCAGCAGCGTCTCCGGCTCGCCAGGTTCGACGTCGACGATCAAGCTCACGTCTTGCTCTGGGTGAGCGCCGATGTTGCCCACGCTCTTCACGTCCATCATCGCTGCGTAGAGATCAGGATCGCACTTGTCCTTGATTGCCTCGAGTTCTTGATGCAGGGTTTTGAGCTTGGGCAGCGTGAAAAAGTCACGCACCATTCCTTGCAAAGCGCGTCTTGCCAGCGTCGCTGAAGCCTTCGGACTCAAGCCCGCAATGAGGTATGCCTCATCGTAGTCATTCAAGACGTGGGCCGGCACATGTGAAGACAGCGGTTGCGGCGTGGTGGGCAAGATGCGGAGATCACCGACCCCAACCTTGCGAGATAGCTCTGGATGGACGCGCGTGTAGCCCCTGTCGTCCCTCTTGTTCTCGCCAAACCGAAGACGTAGCTCAAGGCTCTGGGCTTTGCAGGATTGACTTGGGCATTCGATGAGCGTCGCTTTGAGCTGAATCGCTTGTGCTTTTTCGGTCGCATCACAGAGCAGGTCCATGTTCCGCACTTCGTGATTCGGCGACGTGATTGTCGTAGGCTGTCCGCATGTTGGACAGGTCCAGTTAAAAGCCATGTCTCACTCCTCGTTATGGATCGGCATCGTAGCCCGCTGGCACTTGCTGCAAACCACTGATCTAATCTAGGCTTTACTCCGAAGCATCTGATGGGACTGCCAAGTTTTCTAACCAATTCTTCGGACCCGAACCCCTCGCTGAAGGACTGCATCGAGGACCTCAGGAGGTGCTCGCAGATTTTCGTAAGAGCCTGGGAAGTCGGCGACGTTGCGACAGCGGTCACGGTAAGCATGAAAGCTTTTGTGATGTTGGACCACATTGCTGGCGCGATCCTGAGGTCGCGCGACGACATGCATAGTGCTTCTTCGTATTCTGGGTCCAAGTTGCAAGCAGGCTTAGACAAAGTAGCCGGGTCGATCGTCAAAAAAGCACGACGTGAGGATCATGAGTACATTGCGGACCTGGCGCCTGGACGGGGAGTGCTCCCGCCGCATAGGCTTGTCGAACCGCTTGCGTTGGATGGATTGCTCTCAAAAGTGAAGCATCGCATAGAGCGAGCGATGAACTTCAGAACTCTGCCCGACGGGCAGCACTATCTCCTGTTCTGCGTTGACCGGAGCAACAAGCCAGACGCGGTAGTTGAATTTGAAGTCAGCCGTTTTGTCTCTCTGTGCTCCGACTTGGTGCCACACGTCTGACCTCGGGGAGTGTGGGGGGAAGGTTAAACCCATGTGCAGCCACTACCAGGCTGAGAAGCGCCGGCACTTTTACGAGAAGCGCTTCGGCATCAAGTTGCCGTCCAACTGGGAACTGCCACCCGGTGGCAGCCACATCTACCCAACCCAGTTCGCGCCGATCGTGCGCCGCCCGCCTGAGCGCGAGTCAGGCGACGAGGCCGTGCCCGATGTCGAGATGGTGGAAGCGCGCTTTGGCCTGCTGCCCGGCTTCGCTACCGAAGTGAAGTACGGCACGAGGACATACAACGCCCGGTCCGAGACCGTCGCGACGCTGGCCAGCTTCAAGCACGCATGGGCGAAGGCCCGGCACTGCATCGTGCCCTGCGAAGCGATCTACGAGCCCGACTGGCGTACTGGCACGCACATCCCGACCAGGTTCACCGCGGCCGACGGCGGCACGCTCGGCGTGGCCGGCCTGTGGCAGCCTTGGAAATCGCCCGAGGGGGAATGGGTCAACACCTTCACGATGCTGACCCTCAACGCCGACAACCACGACCTGATGAAGCACATGCACCGGCCGGACCCAAAACGCCCGCCCGAGATGCAGGACAAGCGCATGGTGGTGATCCTGCCGGAGGGTCTGTACGAGGCCTGGCTCGACGCACCTGCGGCTAACTCCAGCGACTTCATGCGCCAGTACCCGGCTGATCGGCTGCTGGCCACGCCGGAGCCGCCGGCACCGAAGAAGGGCGAGACGCGGGGGCTCATCTGAGCGGGGCTTCACGCTCAGTCGTTCGAGCCGGGCGCGTTGTCCTGATAGTCATGCCCCGCATGCTGACCGGGATCTGTTTCTCGGCGTTGCTTCGCTTTTGCGTCCTGGTCAGCAAGCCAAGCGGCTGCGGTCGGCTGTCGAGTGCCTTCATTTAGGGAAAGCGATTGGATGGTGTCGATGAGCTGCTGTCGGCGGTTCATGGGACACCTTCTATTCACCGGCTCGCAGCGTACCTGTAGCGATACGAGTCAGCTCGTGTTCAGAAATGCCCTACATGACCGTCACCGCCCGGCGCCGTTCGTCGGAATACTGGATGAACATACAGTTGTTTTGCTAGGATGAACGGTCACGCAGGAGCTGACCATGTGGCAACCACCAATACCGATTTCCTTCCTTGGCCGCGACCTCACAGGTATAGACGCCTGGGTTCACGTCTTCGCGTTGACCTGGGACGAGCTTGAGACAAAGAGGCCGCTGTGCATGGCCGGGTTCGAAGTCTTCGGCGCGGCGGTCGCGGCAAAGCACGGGGATGAGCACCCTGCCGATGTGGCCCAGCGCCTGTTCCCCGAGGCAGGCGAGTACCGCGAGGACATCTA
Organism: Variovorax cryoconiti; assembly: GCF_051216395.1. Taxonomy (NCBI): domain Bacteria; kingdom Pseudomonadati; phylum Pseudomonadota; class Betaproteobacteria; order Burkholderiales; family Comamonadaceae; genus Variovorax; species Variovorax cryoconiti. The sequence continues at coordinate 193,273 of NZ_JBPJZI010000006.1, forward strand.
TCCAACCAATGCTGCCTCCGTCGACATCCGCGCGTTCATCACGCATGACGACGTGCCCTTTTAGCCGTGCTCTGCACCGTGTACGCGCTGCGCCAGGCCGGCATGAAGTTGCCGCGCGAGGTCGTTCCCAAGCTCTCGGTCGTCGGCTGGCTGTTCATGGGCCAAGACTCGCGCAAGTTCTACACGCAGACCACGGCGCGGCTCTTCCGAACCCCAGAGATCCTGATCGACGTAATCGAACCGCTGGTGCACGCGCACGTCAAGAAGATCGACCGGGGCGGCATCCTGATCTTCGGGCAGGAGGAGCAGCAGGCCTACCAAGCGCCGAACGTGACTCAGGTCTGGTGGTGCAAGCCGCGCGAGATGAATGACGCCTTACTGCCGATGTCGCCCGCGACAATGCGGCCATGAGCAACATTTACGACGCTGTCACCAAGGCAATCTCGGCGCATTGGAAGGCGCAAGACATGAAGTACCCACAGAAGCTAGTGCTGTCGCCTGAACAGCGCGGGGCATTTATGCGCCTGCGCAACATCAGCCGCGATCCGGGTAACGAGATCCACGACACGCATTTCATGGGCGTGGCGATCGAGGAAGTCGCTGGGGCACCCGGATATCTGGTGGCGGTCGACGGCGGGCAGGTCGCGCTCGATCTGTAGACGACCTACAAACGAAACAGATCGCCAGCGCTGAAGCGCCAAGCGCGGTGTGATTTCGACGTTCAATTCGACGGCGCCGAATGATTGTGCACCGGTGAACTGAAAAGTGATGCGCACATCACTGCGGCATTTGAAATGGTGACGGCCCGCAGCTTCGAGGACCTCACGTCGTGAGGGGCTGCCCATTTCAAGGCCCTCTACCAGCGCTGCGATCGGCCGTCGCCGCGAGTATAGGCATCTCGACAAGTCAGATTCATGACCCTTAGTCCTACCGTCGCCATGCGCCCGCGGGCGGGGGGGCTCGTTCCTGTAGGCGCAAGAGCGCGCGACACCAATGCTTGAACAGCCGCCGCGCGGCGTAGCCGCCTAGATCCGGGGCTGGGGATGCTTTGCGGCAAGCCGCTTGTACGCTTCGCCAAGACCGAAGCGCGCGATCATCGCTCGCTCAGTGATGAACGTCTTCTGTAGCGCGATATCGCGCTCCCCATCCTCGGCGGTCCTGTGCTCGACCAAAGATGCATGTCGCGCATCAATCAAGTCTTCGTCGCTCAGCGTAGCGATGTGGGCGGCGAAATGCTTCAGGTTCATTAAGTACTCCGATGCGGCGCCCCATCAAAAGAAAAGGGAGAGGGACTTTGTGGGCGCTTATGTGGGAACGCAAAGAAAAAACGCCCCAGAAGGGGCGTATTTCTTGATCTGTTGGCGGAGCAGGCGGGATTCGAACCCGCGGAGGGCTATTAACCCTCACACGCTTTCCAGGCGTGCGACTTAAACCGCTCATCCACCGCTCCGAACAGCCTGCGATTCTAACCTGCAGATGAGCCGGTTTTTCCGGCCTGCACCATTCGCATCGCCGATGCGATGAGTGCCGCCGTCTCGCTCATGTTGCTGGGCACGATCAGCGTGGTGGTCGCGTCGGCCGCCACCTTGCCATAGGCATCGACCGCGCGCTCCGCTACCTTGAGCTGCACCGCCTGTTCACCGCCCGGCTGACGGATGGCCGCGGCCACGCGCTCGATGGCGTCCGCCGTGGCGGTGGCGACCGCGGTGATGGCTGCGGCTTCGCCCTGGGCGTTGTTGATCTGCGCCTGCTTCTCGCCCTCGGAGCGGGCGATGAAGGCTTCACGTTCGCCGGTGGCGATGTTGATCTGCTCCTGCCGTCGGCCTTCCGACGCGGCGATCAGTGCGCGCTTGCCGCGCTCGGCCGTGATCTGCGCCTGCATGGCCAGCAGAATTTCCTTCGGCGGCGTCAGGTCCTTGATCTCGTAGCGCAGCACCTTCACGCCCCAGTTGAGCGCCGCTTCGTCGATGGCGGCGACCACCTGGGCGTTGATCACGTCACGCTCCTCGAAGGTCTTGTCCAGTTCGAGCTTGCCGATCACGCTGCGCAGCGAGGTTTGCGCCAGCTGGGTCACGGCCACGATGTAGTTCGACGAGCCGTAGCTCGCGCGCATCGGGTCGGTCACCTGGAAGTAGAGGATGCCGTCGACCTGCAGCTGCGTGTTGTCGCGCGTGATGCAGATCTGGCTGGGCACGTCGAGCGGGATCTCCTTGAGGCTGTGCTTGTAGGCCACCTTGTCGATGAAGGGGATGAGGAAGTTCGGGCCGGGCGTCATCGTGCTGTGGTACTTGCCCAGACGCTCGCGCACCCAGGCGTTCTGCTGCGGCACGAACTTGACCGACTGGCTGATGAAGATGACGGCGATGACGAGGATGACGAGCGGTACGGCGTAGTCCATGGAAGGCTCCCTTGATGTACAGGTTTTCGGTTCAGATCTTGTCGACGACGAGGCGGCTGCCGACGACTTCGGCCACGCGGTGCTCGCCGGGGCTGGGCGTATGGCCGGGCCGCGGCACCACCGTCCACGGGGCGCCGCGGTAGCGCACCTGCGCCGTGCCGTCCTCGTTCCAGTGGTCGATGTGGATGCGCTCGCCGATGTCGAGGTTGACGTCGGGGTTGGCACGGCTCGGCGCGGCAGGCGGCTGACGGCGGCGCACGGTGTACCAGGCCAGCACGGCCCCCACGCCGACCACTGCTGCAACCAGCAATTGGATCGTGAGCCCGAAGCCGGCGTGCGCAGCAAGCGCTGCCGCCGCGAAGCCGGTGCCCAGAAGCAGCAGGTAGACCGTGCCGGTGAGCAGTTCCAGCACGATGGCGCCGCTCGCGATGAGCCACCAGAGGGTGGAATCCGCCATGTCATCTCCTGGTTGTTGAAGCGCCGCCATTCTCGGGCAAAAGGTGCACAGCGCTTTCATGCGAATTCCGTACACTTCGCCCCTCTTTACGCTTTTGCCTGTTTGCGTCTTCGGAGCCCCCCCGCATGAAATTCCGCTTTCCCATCGTCATCATCGACGAGGACTTCCGCGCCGAGAACACCTCGGGGCTTGGTATTCGCGCGCTCGCGCAGGCCTTTGAAAGCGAAGGCTTCGAAGTGCTCGGTGTCACGAGCTACGGCGATCTGTCGCAGTTCGCCCAGCAGCAAAGCCGGGCCAGTGCCTTCATCCTCTCGATCGACGACGAGGAATTCACGCCCGGCCCCGACCTCGATCCGGCCGTGCTGAACCTGCGCAGCTTCATCGAGCAGGTGCGGCGCAAGAATGCCGAGGTGCCGATCTACATCTACGGCGAGACGCGCACCTCGCGGCACATCCCGAACGACATCCTGCGCGAGCTGCACGGCTTCATCCACATGTTCGAGGACACGCCGGAGTTCGTGGCGCGCCACATCATCCGCGAGGCCAAGAGTTACCTCGAAGGCGTGCAGCCGCCGTTCTTCAAGGCGCTGATCGACTACGCGGAGGACGGTTCGTACTCCTGGCACTGCCCCGGGCATTCGGGTGGCGTGGCCTTCTTGAAGAGTCCGGTCGGCCAGATGTTCCATCAGTTCTTCGGTGAGAACATGTTGCGCGCCGACGTCTGCAACGCGGTGGAAGAACTGGGCCAGTTGCTCGACCACACCGGCCCGGTGGCGGCCAGTGAGCGCAATGCCGCGCGCATCTTCAATGCCGACCATTGCTTCTTCGTGACCAACGGCACCAGCACCAGCAACAAGATGGTGTGGCACCACACGGTGGCGCCCGACGACGTGGTGGTGGTCGACCGCAACTGCCACAAGTCGATCCTGCATGCGATCATCATGACCGGCGCGATTCCGGTCTTCATGAAGCCCACGCGCAACCACTTCGGCATCATCGGCCCGATCCCCAAGAGCGAGTTCGAGCAGAGCGCGATCAAGGCCAAGATCAAGGCCAATCCGCTGCTGGCCGGCGTCGACCACGACAAGATCAAGCCACGCGTGATGACGCTCACGCAGTCGACCTACGACGGTGTGATCTACAACACCGAGACCATCAAGAACATGCTCGACGGCTACGTCGACACGCTGCACTTCGACGAGGCCTGGCTGCCGCACGCGGCCTTCCACCCGTTCTACGGCGCCTACCACGCGATGGGCAAGCGCCGCGTACGGCCGAAGGAGTCGCTGGTGTTCGCCACGCAATCCACGCACAAGCTCTTGGCCGGCATCAGCCAGGCCAGCCACGTGCTGGTGCAGGACTCGCAGAACCGCGCGCTCGACCGCGACCTGTTCAACGAGGCCTACCTGATGCATTCGTCGACCAGCCCGCAGTACGCGATCATCGCGAGCTGCGACGTGGCCGCCGCCATGATGGAGCCACCGGGCGGCACTGCGCTGGTGGAAGAAAGCATCCTGGAAGCGCTGGATTTCCGCCGCGCCATGCGCAAGGTCGAGGAAGAGTTCGGCAAGGACGAGTGGTGGTTCAAGGTCTGGGGTCCCGAGAAGCTCGTCGAAGAGGGCATCGGCCGTGCCGAAGACTGGATCATGAAGGGCGAGGGCAGCACCGACAGCAAGGCCAAAAGCGCCAAGCGCAACTGGCACGGCTTTGGCAAGCTGGCCGACGGCTTCAACATGCTCGACCCGATCAAGTCGACCATCGTCACGCCGGGCCTGGACCTTCAAGGCAAGTTTTCCGACACCGGCATTCCCGCCAGCGTGGTCACCAAGTTCCTCGCCGAACATGGCGTGATCGTGGAGAAGACCGGGCTCTACAGCTTCTTCATCATGTTCACCATCGGCATCACCAAGGGCCGATGGAACACGCTGTTGACCGCGCTGCAGCAGTTCAAGGACGACTACGCGCGCAACCAGCCGATGTGGCGCATCCTGCCCGAGTTCTGCCAGCAGCATCCGGGCTACGAAAAGCTGGGCCTGCGCGACCTGTGCCAGCACATCCACAAGCTGTATGCGCGCTACGATGTGGCGCGGCTGACCACCGAGATGTACCTGAGCGACCTGACGCCGGCGATGAAGCCGAGCGATGCCTTTGCCCACATCGCGCACCGCAAGACCGAGCGCGTGGAGATCGACCAGCTCGAAGGCCGCATCACCACCAGCCTGATCACGCCGTACCCGCCGGGCATCCCGTTGCTGATCCCGGGCGAGGTCTTCAACAAGAAGATCGTCGACTACCTGAAGTTCGCGCGCGAGTTCAACAAGGAGTGCCCGGGCTTCGAGACCGACATCCACGGGCTGGTGGCTCGCGTCGACGAGACGGGCAAGAAGCGCTACTACGCCGACTGCGTGCGCGCTGTTTGAACGCGCCGCGGTTGCGCGGGAGTGTCAGCCGAAGCGCACCGCCATGACGCCGGCCACCACCACCGCGGTGCCGGCGGCGCGCTGCCAGCCAAAAGGCTCACGCAGCAACAGCGCGCCGATGACGGCGGCGAACAGCACCGAGGTTTCGCGCAGCGCCGCCACCAGGGCGACCGGTGCACGTGTCATGGCCCAGAGCGCGATCGCGTAGCTGCCCAGCGAGGCCAGCGTACCGACGGCGGCGATTTTCCAGCGCGCCGCCATGTAGTGGATCGCGGCGCCGCGCCGGTCGCCGCGTTGCCACAGCACCAGCAGCAGGTAGGGAATGCCGTCGAACAGGAAGAGCGCGGCCACGTAGGCCAGCGCATCGCCCGACGCGCGCACGCCGATGCCGTCGACCACCGTGTAGAGCGCGATGATGGCGGCGTTGCCGAAGGCAAAGCGCAGCGCCTTGCGCCGCTGCGCTTCGTCGCCGGCATGCAGCGACGACCGCGACAGCCCGAGCGTGAGCACGCCGGCGCACACCACCGCCACGCCCAGCCAGGACACCGCTGACAGGTGCTCACCGATGAAGGCCACGCTGCCGATGGCCACGAGCAGCGGCGCGCTGCCGCGCATCACGGGGTAGGTCAGGCCGAGGTCCCCGTGGCGGTAGGCGCCCGCCAACGCGATGTAGTAGCCCAGATGGATGACGGTCGACGTGAGGATGTAGGGCCATGACGCCGCCGCCGGCAGGCCGGTCCACAGCAGCACCGGGAGCGCGACGAAGAACCCAAGGCTGTGGATGAGCGCGGTGTCGAGCTGCGTGTCGCGGCCGGACTTGATGAGCGCGTTCCAGCCGGCGTGCAGCAACGCCCCGAACAGCACCGCCAGCAGGACGGGGCCGCTGATGCTCACGCGCGGACCAGCATGCAGCGTTGTGCGCGTGCCAGGTAGTGCGCGAGCGGTGGCGTCGGGCGGTCGGGTGACTTGGCCTGGTCGTCCCACAGGCGCAGCGCGACCGCGTCGGCCGCGTGCGTCTGTGCAATGAAGGCCTCGGCCTGCTCGGGCGAGAAAACGCCGCCCTGAAGTTCGAGGCTGCGCTTGGAGTCGTCCGACAGTTGCTGCCAGTAGTCGGTGCGCGTCGCGCACAGGTAGCGCTTGGCGTCGACATGCCACTGGATGGCGGCCAGCACACGTTCGCCGAACACGCCGCGCAGGAAGGGAAGGGCGAAGTACTGGTGCACGTCGTCGACCCCGCGCAGGGTCGGCGTCTCGCCCTGGTCGTTGAGCAGGTGGCCCAGGTCGTGGAGCAGCGCGGCTGTGACCAGTTCGTCGTCGGCGCCCGCCTGTTCGGCGAGCAGCGCGGTCTGCAGGGCGTGTTCGAGCTGGGTGACGGGTTCGCCGCTGTACTGGGCGGCGCCGTGGCGGGCGAAGAGCCCCTCGATGTCGATCAGGCTCAATGCCATGGCGTCAGGCCTCCAAGGCCGCAGCGGGCTTGCCCACCGACACGCGGGCTGCCGCCTGCTTTTGTTCGTAGTTGTGCAGCGTGCGCGCGCGGCTGTTCATCACATGCTGGTACATCGCCTGGCCGGCCGCTTCGGGGTCGCCGGCGGCGATGGCCTTGACGATCTGGCGGTGCTCGCGCGAATAGACCGTCATGGATTCGGTTGTGAGGTTCTGTCGGCGGAACAGCGACAACTCATTGACCAGGCGCCGATAGGTCGCGAGCAGCTTGCTGTTGCCCGCCAGTTCCAGCAGCCGGTCGTGGAACTTGAGGTTGAAGCGGTGGTAGTCGTGCGCGTTGTCGCTCTTGACGGCCTGTTCCATCGCGTCCACCAGTTGACGCAGCTCGCGCACCTCGGTGGGCGTGATGCCCTGGGCCAGCTTGCGGCCCACGTAGAGGTCCATCACCGCGCGCACCTCGAAGATCTCGAGCGCTTCCTCGATCGGCACATCACGCACGAACACGCCGCGGTTCTTCTCGGTACGCACCAGGCCGGCTTCCTCGAGCATGCGGAAGGCCTCGCGCACCGGGCCGCGCGACACGCCGATCTGGTCGGCCAGCGTGGCTTCGGTGAGCTTGGCACCGGAAGGGAGCGTGCCGTCCAGGATCATGCGTTCGATCTCGCGCTGCACCAGGTTGGCAAGCGAATTCGATTGCAGTTGCGCGATGGCGGGGTTGCTGGAGATCTTGGTGGCCATGGCGTTCATCCTACTTTCACCGTCGTAGATTGTCTACGATCTGCAAAAGACAATAGACGAAATGAGCGATGTGGCCCCGATTTTGCTTGGCGCCTGTGTCACGAATATGTCGTTTCGTGCCGGCACAGTCCCTTTCTTTTTCGACAAGGAGCTTCTCGATGTTTCTCGCCAAGTCACTCATCGCCGGCCTGATCGGCCTGGCATTCGCCGGCGCTGCGCTGGCCCAGAAAACCCAGCTCATCGTCTACACGGCGCTGGAGACCGATCAGCTCAAGGCCTACCAGGAGGCCTTCAACAAGGTCGAGCCCAATATCGAGATCAAGTGGGTGCGTGACTCGACCGGCGTGATCACCGCCAAGCTGCTGGCAGAGAAGGCCAACCCGCAAGCCGACGTCGTCATGGGCGTGGCCGCCACCAGCCTCGCATTGTTCGAGCGCAACGGCATGCTCGAGCCCTATGCGCCGTTGAACCTCGACGCGATCATGCCGGCCTACCGCGACAAGAAATCGCCGCCGGCCTGGTTCGGCATGGACGTGTTTGGCGCCGTGGTGTGCTTCAACACTGTCGAGGCCAAGAAGAAGAACATCCCGATCCCGACCACCTGGAAGGACCTGACCAAGCCCGAGTTCAGGGGCCAAGTCGTGATGCCGAACCCGGCATCGTCCGGCACCGGCTACCTCGACGTGGTCTCGTGGCTGCAGCTGTGGGGCGACGACGGCGGCAAGGGCGGCGGCTGGAAGTACATGGACGCGCTGCACGAGAACATCGGCCAGTACACGCACTCCGGTTCCAAGCCCTGCAACATGGCGGCGGCCGGCGAATACGTGGCTGGCGTGTCCTTCGAATACCGTGGCCACACCAACAAGGCCAAGGGCGCCCCGATCGAGCTGGTGTTCCCGAAGGAAGGCCTGGGCTGGGACCTGGAAGCCTTCGCCATCTACAAGGGCACCAAGAAGCTCGAGGCGGCCAAGAAGCTGGCCGACTGGGCCTCGTCGAAGGACGCCATGATCCTGTACGGCAAGAACTTCGCGATCACCGCGCAGCCGGGCGTGGCTCCCAAGCTGGCGAACATTCCGGCCGACTACGAGTCGCGGCTGATCAAGCTCGACTTCGACAAGGCCGCTGCCGGCCGCGAACGCACGCTGGCCGAATGGTCCAAGCGCTACGACGCCAAGAGCGAGCCGAAGAAGTAAGCCGGGAGCGCGTGTGACAGAGGCCTACCTCGAACTGCAGGGCATCCACAAGCGCTTCGGCGCCTTCACCGCGCTCGACGACATTCACCTGTCGATCGGGCGCGGGGAATTCGTCTGCTTCCTGGGGCCGTCGGGCTGCGGCAAGACCACGCTGCTGCGCATCATCGCGGGCCTGGAGACGCAGACGGCCGGGCGCATTGTGCAGGCCGGCCGCGACATTTCGGTGCTGCCGCCGGGCGGGCGCGACTACGGGATCATGTTCCAGTCGTACGCGCTGTTCCCGAACCTCACGGTCGCGCAGAACGTGGCCTATGGGCTGGTCAACCGCAAGCAGTCGCGCGCGCAGGTCGCGCCGCGTGTCGACGAACTGCTCAAGCTGGTCGGCTTGCCGGGCAGCGGCGGCAAATACCCGGCGCAACTGTCGGGCGGCCAGCAGCAACGCATCGCGCTGGCGCGCGCGCTGGCCACGTCGCCGGGGCTGCTGCTGCTCGACGAGCCGCTGTCGGCGCTCGACGCGATCGTGCGCGTCCACCTGCGCAACGAGATCCGTTCGCTGCAGCGCGAGCTCGGCGTGACGACCGTGATGGTCACGCACGACCAGGAAGAGGCGCTGTCGGTGGCCGACCGCATCGTGGTCATGAACCATGGCGTGATCGAGCAGGTCGGCACGCCGATGCAGGTGTACCGCGAGCCGGCGTCGCCCTTCGTGGCCGACTTCGTCGGCAAGGTGAACCGGCTGACCGCTGTGGCCGAGGGCGACCATTGGTTCCGCTGCGGCGACAAGCGGCTGCAGTGCGCGCCGGGCGCCGGAGCCGACTTCCGCACCGGGCGCGAGGTCGCGCTGTACCTGCGGCCCGAAGACCGCGTGGTCGGCGCCGGCGTGCGCGACGACGACCCGCTGCGCTGCGACGGCACGGTGCGCCACATCGAGTTCCTCGGCGGCAACTGCCTGGCCGAGGTCGACGTGCAGGGCATGCCGGGCCAGCCGCTGCAACTGCAGTACTCGCTCAACCAGATGGACGAGTTCGGCGTGCACGAGGGCGCGAGCGTGCGCTTCGCCTTGCGGGCCGACCGGCTGCGCGTGTTTCCCATGGTGTCCGATTGATGGCCGCCATTCACCTCACTGTGAAGGCGCGGCCGCTGCGCCAGCAGGTGCACTGGACCGACCGGCTCGCGAACTTCGCACTGCTGGGCACGGTGGCGCTGCTGTGCATCGGCCTGCTCGCGCCGCTGCTCCTCATCCTGTCGAAGGCGCTCGATGCGCCGGAGGGTGCTGCGTCGGGCACCAGCGCCTTCACCGCCTACCTCGCATCGCCGGCACTGCTGCAGAGCCTGTGGCACAGCGTGTGGGTATCGCTGCTGGTGACCGCCATCGTCGTGCCGCTGGCCTTCACCTTTGCCTACGCGCTGACCCGCAGCTGCATGCCCTTCAAGCCGCTGTTTCGCACCATCACGCTGCTGCCGCTGCTGGCACCGTCGCTGCTGTCGGCCATTTCGCTGATCTACTGGTTCGGCAACCAGGGCATCGCGAAAGATTTCTGGCGCGCACTGGGGTTCGACAGCATCTACGGCGCCCCCGGCATCGTGCTGGCCGAATGCTTCGCGGCCTTCCCGCATGCGCTGATGATCCTCGTCACCGCGCTCACGCTGGCCGATGCACGGCTCTATGAAGCGGCCGACGCGCTGGGCACCGGCACCGTGCGCAAGTTCTTCACCATCACGCTGCCCGGCGCGAAGTACGGGCTGATCTCGGCGGCGCTGGTGAGCTTCACGCTCGTCATCACCGACTTCGGCATTCCGAAAGTGGTTGGCGGCAACTTCAACATGCTGGCGACCGACGTGTTCAAGCTGGTCATCGGCCAGCAGGATTTCCAGCGCGGCGCGGTGGTGGCCTTGCTGCTGCTGACGCCTGCGGCGCTGACCTTCGCCATCGACCATATCGTGCAGCGCAAGCAGACCTCCACGCTCACGGCGCGTGCGGTGGCGCTGGTGCCGAAGCCCGCACGCGGCTTCGACGGCGCGATGACGCTCTATTGCATCGTGATCGTCGCGCTGATGCTCGCGATGTTCCTGATGGCGGTGTTCGCATCCTTCGCCACGCTCTGGCCCTACAACCTGGCGCCGAGCCTGACGCACTACGTGTCGGGACTGGTCGACGCGGAACTGGGCGACGCGATGATCAACAGCCTCAAGCTGGCGGCCTGCACTGCCGTGGTCGGCACGGCGGCGGTGTTTGTCGGCGCCTACCTGCTGGAGAAGACCCACGGCATGGAGGGGGCGCGCCATCTGGTGCGCCTGCTCGCGATGCTGCCGATGGCGGTGCCGGGCCTGGTGCTTGGCCTGGGTTACATCTTCTTCTTCAACGCGCCGTCGAATCCGCTCAACGTCCTGTACCAGACGTTGCCCCTGATGGTGTTGTGCACGATCGTCCATTTCTACACGACCGGCCACCTGACGATGGTGACCGCGCTGAAGTCGATGGACGCCGAGTTCGAAGCGGTGTCCGCCTCGCTCAAGGTGCCGTTCTACAAGACCTTCTGGCGCGTCACCCTGCCGATCTGCCTGCCGACCCTGCTCGACGTGTCGCGCTACTTCTTCATCAACGCGATGACGACGATCTCGGCGGTCGTTTTCCTGTACTCGCCCGACACCAAGCTCGCCTCGGTCGCGATCCTGAACCTCGACGAAGCCGGTGACACCGGCCCGGCCGCCGCCATGGCGGTGCTGATCGCCGCGACCTCGGCGGTCGTCACCCTGCTGTACATGGCGCTGGGCAAATGGGTCGACCGGCGCACCCAGGCCTGGCGGGCCCCGAGCCGATGAGCGCGCTGGCCTTGTTCGACCTCGACAACACCTTGCTCGATGGTGACAGCGAAGTGCTGTGGGCGGATTTCCTGATCGCGCAGGGCCTGCTCGATGCCAGCGTTGCCGCACGCAACGCCGAGATGGACCGCCGCTACCGCGCGGGCGAAGCTGCACCGGCAGACTTCTGCGAATTCTTCGCCGCCACGCTGCAAGGCCGCACCCCGGCGCAGTGGCATCCGGTGCGCGAGGCCTTCATGGCGCAGGTGATCCGGCCGCGCATTCCGCCGGCGGCCCGCGACCTGGTGCAGCAGCACGTCCTCCAGGGAGACATGCTGGTGCTGACGAGCGCCACGAGCCGCTTCCTGGTCGAGCGCACGGCGGCCGAGCTGGGCTTCGAGCACCTGATCGCCACCGAGCTTGCGCAGGAGACGAACGGCCGCTTCAGTGGGCGTACACGCGGCACGCTCAACATGCGGGAAGGCAAGGTGACGCGCCTGCGCGCGTGGCTGGCCGAGCGCGGCGTGACCTCCGACGGGCTGCTGCGGACCGCCTTCTTCTACAGCGACTCGATCAACGACTTGCCACTGCTGCTGGCCGTCGGACAGCCCGTAGCGGTCGACCCCGACGCCCGCCTGGCGGCCGAGGCGCAAGCGCGACACTGGCCGGTGCTGCGCCTCGCGCGCAATTCCTTCTCTTCCGAACCATGACTGCAAGCAACACGAATTTCGACCTGATCGTCGTCGGCGCCGGCATCGTCGGGCTGGCGCACGCGTACGTCGCCGCACAACGCGGCCTGCGCGTGTGCGTGGTGGAGCGCGACGCGGCCTGCGTGGGCGCGTCCATCCGAAACTTCGGCTTCATCACCGTCACGGGGCAGGGCGCCGGCGACACCTGGCGCAGGGCCCGGCGCGCCCGCGAGATCTGGGGCGAGGTCGCGCCGCAGGCCGGCATCGAGGCGGTGCACCAGGGCCTGTACCTCACGGCCTTCCGCCCACAGGCGCTCAAGGTGCTCGAGGCCTTCATGGCCACCGAGATGGGCGAGGGCTGCGAATTGCTCGAGCTCGACGAAGCCGCTAAGCGCGCGCCGGTGCTGCAACTCGACGGCGCGCAGGGCGTGCTCTACAGCCCGCACGAGATGCGCGTCGAATCGCGCACTGCCATCGGCCTGCTGGCGCGCTGGCTGGCCGAGGCGCATGGCGTGGTGTTCCGGTTCGGCGAGGCGGTGCTCGAGGTGTCGACACCGCGCGTGCGCACGTCGCGTGCCGTGCTGCATGGTGAGCGTGTGGCTGTTTGCACCAACACCGACCTGAACGGCCTGTTCGCCGAACGCCTGGTGCCACACCAATTGCGGCTGTGCCAGCTGCACATGCTGCGCGTCCAGCCCGAGCCCGGCTTCAAGTTGCCGGGCGCCGTGATGGCCGACCTGAGCCTGGTGCGCTACCACGGCTACAGCCGCCTGCCCGAGGCGGCGCCGCTGATCGAGCAGATGGAACGCGAGGAAGCCGAGTCGCTGGCCCACGGCATCCACCTCATCGTCGTGCAGAGCGCCGACGGCTCGCTGGTGGTGGGCGATTCGCACCACTACGGCGCCGTGCTCGAACCCTTCGCCGACCAGCGCGTCGACGACCTGATCCTGCGGCACCTGCGCGAGACGCTCAAGCTGCAGCAGGCCACCGTGACCCAGCGCTGGGTCGGCACCTATCCCTCGTCGGCCAGCACCGACTGCCTCATCGACCGCCCCGACGACGCCACGCGGGTGGTGATCGTCACCAGCGGCACCGGCGCCAGCACCGCCTTCGGCATCGCCGAAGAAGTCTTCGCCGGTTGGTAACCCTCTTCATTCCTCAAGCCATGACTTCCACACCCACCACCCTCGGCGCCGTCGTCTTCGACTGGGCCGGCACCATCCTCGACTTCGGCTCCTGCGCACCGATGGGCGCCTTCGTGCGCTTGTTCGAGAAGTTCGGCGTCGAACTCACCATCGACGAAGCGCGCGGCCCCATGGGCATGGCCAAGTGGGACCACATCCACGCGCTCGGCCAACTGCCCCGCATCGCCGCACAGTGGCAGCAGGTGCACGGCAAGCCCTTCACCGACGCCGACGTCGACCATCTCTACGAGGTCTTCACGCCGATGAACGCGGCGGTGGTGGCCGACTTCGCCGACTTCATTCCCGGCGCCGTGGCGATGGTCGATGCCTTGCGCGCGCGCGGGCTGAAGATCGGCTCCACCACCGGCTACAACCGTCCGATCATGGACATCGTGACGCCGATCGCCGCGGCCGGTGGCTACGTGCCCGACAACCTGGTGTGCGCCGGTGACCTGGCCGCCGGCCGCCCGTCGCCGTTGATGATGTACCGCACCTTCGCCGACATCGGCGTGTGGCCGTCTTCCAGCGTGGTGAAGGTCGACGACACCGGCGTCGGCATCGAGGAAGGTCTGAATGCTGGCACCTGGACGGTCGGCCTGGCCGTCAGCGGCAACGCGGTGGGCCTGCCGCTCGCGCAATGGGAAGCGCTCGACGCCGCGCAGCAGGAGTTGCTGCGTCAGGTCGCGACCGCCAAGCTGAAGGCGGCCGGTGCGCACTACGTGATCGACAGCGTGGCCGACCTGATGCCCGTGATCGAGGACATCGAGGCGAAGCTCAAGCAGGGCCTGATGCCCTGAGCCGGTTCAGCCGCCGGCGTCGCTGCGCGCCCGCATGAAGCGCGCGAAGCGTGGCAGGCCGCTCGGGTTGGTGCCGTTGTAGCGGTAGGTCACCCAACTGCCGATGGCAGGCGGGTCGCTGCGCTGGGCATCGGTGAAGCCGCCGCCCAGCTTGAAGCGCTGGCCCTGCGGCGTCTCGACGATCAGGGCGCCGAGGCGACCGGCATGCTTGCCCTGGCCAGGCGTGTGGCCGACGACGCGCGCCTCGGCATCGTCGTAGGGCTTGAACTTCAGAAGGTCGGCGTTGCGCTCGCCACGGTAGGGCGCGCTGCCGCGATGGAGCATCAGGCCTTCGCCGCCGAGCTTCACGGTCTTGTTCAGCAGGGCTTGCAGTTCGGCTTGCGTGGTGGCGCGCTGCTGCGCGACCGGCACCACCCACGGTGCCGCGGTGATCGGCAGCAGCTTGCGCAGCGCGGCCAGCCGCGCATCGAAATCGCCGGGCTGGGCGGGCAGATCGAACACCATGTAGCGCATCTCTCGCCAGGCGGCGTCGCTGGGCGTCTGGCTGCGCACCGTCGACGTGGCCAGCTCGAAGCGGCCACGGCCAGCCCAGAGTTCGCCGTCGAGCGGTACGGCGGGCAAAGGTGCCGTGAACCAAGCGGGCGCCACCACCAGGGTGCCGCCGCGCGTCCAGAGCTGCTTGCCGTCCCAGTAGCCGCGCACGCCGTCGTACTTCTCGCTGACCCAGTAGCCGTCGAGCGGCATGCCCGGTCGGTACACATCGGCCAGCATCAAAGCCGGCGCGGCGGCGAAGGTCTGAAGGGGCAAGGCGCTTGCAAGGCCTGCCGCCATCAGAAAGTGACGTCGTTTCATCTCGACCCTCCCAGGTCACTCTCCCGTTCGGAGCGCTGTCAATCAGGCAGCAGGTTCGTCGATGCCGCCCACCACGTTGCTGAAGCCACCGTCCACGTAGGTGATCTCGGCTGTCACGCCGCCGGCCAGGTCGCTCAGCAGAAAGGCCGCCACGTTGCCGACATCCTCGATCGTGATGTTGCGGCGGATCGGCGACACCGCGGCCACGGTCGAGAGGATCTTGCCGAAGCCCTTGATGCCGCTGGCCGCGAGCGTCTTGACCGGGCCGGCGCTGATGCCGTTCACCCGCATGCCCTTGGGGCCGAGCGACTGCGCCAGGTAGCGCACCGAGGCTTCGAGGCTGGCCTTGGCCAGTCCCATGGTGTTGTAGTTGGGCAGGGCGCGTATGGCACCGAGGTACGTCAGCGTGAGCAGGGCCGACTTGTCGTTGAGGTAGGGCAGGGCGGCCTTGGCCATCGCCGGGAAGCTGTAGGCGCTGATGTCGTGCGCGATCTTGAAGCCTTCGCGCGACAGACCCTCGAGGAAGTCGCCCGCGATCGCCTCGCGCGGCGCAAAGCCGATGCTGTGCACGAAGCCGTCGAACTGCGGCCAGGTCTGCGACAGGTCGGCGAAGAGCTTCTCGATCTGCGCGTCGTCGCCCACGTCGCAGTCGAAGATCAGCTTGGAATCGAAGTCGGCGGCGAATTCGGTGATACGGTCCTTGAATCGCTCGCCGACATAGCTGAAGGCGAGCTCCGCGCCCTGTTGATGACAGGCCTTGGCGATGCCGTAGGCGATCGACCGGTTGCTCAGCACGCCGGTGATCAGAATTTTTTTGCCCGAAAGAAAGCCCATGGAGTTGCCTCGTGAAAATCTTGGGCAGAATTCTCGCATGCGTGGTTGGCTGCTCCTGGTGATGTTGCTCTCGGCGGCCCCCTCGTGGGCCGCCCATGCTTACGCGCAGTTCGGCGACATCAAGTACCCGCCGGGTTTCACGAACTTCAGCTACGTGAACCCGCAGGCACCGAAGGGCGGCGAGATCCGTATGGTGCCGCCCACGCGGCCGACCAATTTCGACAAGTTCAATCCGTTCACGCTCAAGGGCACTGCACCCTACGGCATCGGCTCGCTCATGATCGAAAGCTTGCTCACGGGCAATTCCGAGGAGCCGACCACGGCCTACGGCCTGCTGGCCGAGGACGTCGAGGTGGCCGAGGACAAGCGTTCCGCGACCTTCCGGCTCAACCCGAAGGCGCGCTTCCACGACGGCTCGCCGGTGCAGGCGGCCGACGTGGTGCATTCCTTCCGCATGCTGATGAGCAAGGAGGCGGCGCCACAGTTCAAGACCATCTATGCCGAGGTCAAGGACGTGACCGCCGTCGACGCCCGCACCGTGCGCTTCGACTTCGCCAGCCCGAACCCCGAACTGCCGCTGGTGGTGGGTGGCATGGCCGTCTTCAGCCGCGCCTGGGGCAAGGGCACGCCCTTCGACCAGATCACGACCGAGGTGCCGATCGGCTCGGGCCCCTACAAGATCGCCAGCCCGCGCATGGGGCGCGACATCACGTACACGCGCGACCCGGCCTATTGGGGGGCCGACCTGCCGGTGCGCAAGGGCCTGTTCAACTTCGACCGCGTCACGTTCAAGATCTACCTCGACGACACCTCGAAGTTCGAGGGGCTCAAGGCGGGCGAGTACGACTTCATGCGCGAATTCACCTCGCGCAACTGGGCGCGCCAGTACACCGGCAAGCAGTTCACCTCGGGCGAGATCGCGAAGCGCGCCTTCGAGAACAGGAACCCTGGCGACTTCCAGGGCTATGTGTTCAACGTGCGCAAGGACAAATTCAAAGATATCCGCGTGCGCCAGGCCATCGGGCTCGCGATGGACTTTGAGTGGCTCAACAAGCAGCTCTTCTATGGCCTGTACAAGCGGGTCGAGGGCTACTACCCCAACAGCGAATTTCATGCCGAAGGCCTGCCCAAGCCCGACGAGCTGGCGCTGCTCGAGCCGCTGCGCAGCCAGTTGCGGCCCGAGGTCTTCGGTGCGGCCGTGGTGTCGCCCCGCACTGCGCCGCCCGGCAGCCTGCGCGAGAACCTCCGCAAGGCACGCGGGTTGCTTGCGGAGGCCGGATGGACCTACCGCGACGGCGCGCTGCGCAATGCGAAGAACGAGCCCTTCACCATCGAGTTCCTGAACGATCAGCCCTCGCTGATCCGCGTCGCCACGCCGTTCCAGACGGCGCTGCAGAAGCTGGGCATCCAGATGAGCTTCCGCACGGTCGACTTCTCGCTGTCGCAGCAGCGCATGGACAGCTTCGATTTCGAGATGACGACGGTCCGGCTGCCCGGCAGCACCGCGCCGGGTGGCGAACTGCTCGAGTTGTTCGGCTCCCGGGCCGCGTCCACCAACGGCTCGGCCAACATCTGGGGCATCGCCGACCCGGCGGTCGACGCACTGTTGCAGAAGGTGGTGGCGTCGAAGACCCGGCCCGAACTGGTCACCGCCATGCGCGCGCTCGACCGGGTGCTGTCGCACGGCTACTACTCGGTGCCGCAGTACTACGGCGACGCCTTCCTGATCGGCTACCGGCCGGCGCCTTTCGTGCTGCCGCCGGACATCCCGCCGTACTACCAGGCCGACACCTGGGCCATGAGCACCTGGTGGGCCTCGCCCACGAACAAGTGAACGGGCGCCGCGCATGACCAGCTACATCCTCAAACGCCTGCTGCTCATGGTGCCGACGCTGTTCGGCGTGCTGCTGCTGACCTTCGCCGTGATCCAGTTCGTACCGGGCGGTCCGGTGGAGCAGATGGTCGCGCAGCTGCAGGGCCGCGACTCGGGCGGCGAGCGCGCGGCGTCCAGCGGTGCCGGCTATCGCGGCCGGCAGGGCCTGGACGAGAAGCGCATCGAAGAGATCAAGCAGCTCTACGGTTTCGACAAACCGGCGCCCGAGCGCTTCTGGCAGATGCTCAAGAGCTACGCGCGTTTTGACCTCGGCACCAGCTTCTACCAGCGCAAGGACGTGTGGCAACTGGTGAAGGAAAAGCTGCCGGTCTCGATCAGCCTCGGCCTCTGGACCTTCTTCATCAGCTACCTGATCGCCGTGCCGCTGGGCGTGGCCAAGGCCGTGCGCGCCGGGTCGCGCTTCGACTTCGTCACCACGCTGATCGTGCTGATCGGTTACGCCATCCCCGGCTTCGTGCTGGGCGTGGCGCTGCTGGTGATCTTCGGCGGGCAGCTGCAGTGGTTCCCGCTGCGCGGGCTGACCTCGCCCAACTGGGAGTCGATGGGGTGGGGCGCACGCATCGTCGACTACCTCTGGCACATCACGCTGCCGATCACGGCGATGGTGCTCGGCAGCTTCGCCGTCACCGCCATGCTGACCAAGAACTCCTTTCTCGAAGAGATCCGCAAGCAGTACGTGTTGACCGCCCGCGCCAAGGGGCTGAGCGAGCGGCAGGTGTTGTGGAAGCACGTGTTCCGCAACGCGCTGATCCCGATCGTCACCGGCTTTCCGGCCGCTTTCATCGGCGCCTTCTTCACCGGCGCGCTGCTGATCGAAACCCTGTTCTCGCTCGACGGCCTCGGGCTGTTGAGCTACGAAAGCGTCATCCGGCGCGACTACCCGGTCGTGTTGGGCACGCTCTATCTGTTCACGCTGATCGGGCTGGTGACCAAGCTGATCAGCGACCTCTGCTATGTCTGGGTAGACCCGCGTGTCAAATTTGACTAGCCCGGCGGTGCCGACCGTTTCACCCAGCCCCGGCCGGCGCGCCTGGCGCCGCTTCAAGCGCAACCGCCTGGGCTTCTGGAGCCTGGTGCTCTTCAGCGTGCTGGTGGTGGCGAGCCTGTTCGCCGAGGTGCTGTCGACCGACAAGCCGCTGGTCGTTCGCTACGAGGGCACGACGTACTTCCCGGTGCTGCGCGACTACTCCGAAAAGACCTTCGGGGGCGACTTCGAGACGCCGGCCGACTACCTCGACCCCTTCATCCGCGAGCGCATCACGCAAGGCCGCAACTGGGCGGTCTACGCGCCCAACCCCTACGGCCCCAAGACGCTGAACTACTTCGCGACCTCGCCGAACCCGGCTGCGCCGTCGCGCGAGAACTTCTTCGGCAGCGACGACCGCGGCCGCGACCTGCTGGCGCAGCTGATCTACGGGTTCCGCGTGAGCGTGCTGTTCGCGCTGGCGCTGACCTTCATCGGTGTTGTGCTGGGCGTCATCACCGGCGCCATCCAGGGCTTCTTCGGCGGCAAGACCGACCTGGCCTTCCAGCGTTTCATCGAGATCTGGGGCTCGATGCCCGAGCTCTACCTGCTCATCATCTTCAGCGCCATCTTCGCGCCCAGCGTGGCGCTGCTGCTGGTGCTGCTGAGCCTGTTCGGCTGGATGGGGCTGTCGGACTACGTGCGCGCCGAGTTCCTGCGCAACCGCCAGATGGACTACGTCCGGGCCGCGCGCGCGCTGGGCGTGTCGAACCTGCAGATCATGCGGCGCCACATCCTGCCCAACAGCATGACGCCGGTCGTCACCTTCCTGCCGTTTCGCATGAGCGCGGCGATTTTGGCGTTGACCTCGCTCGACTTCCTCGGCCTGGGCGTGCCGCCGGGCACGCCCTCGCTGGGCGAACTGCTGAGCCAGGGCAAGGCCAACATCGACGCCTGGTGGATCTCGCTGTCCACCTTCGGCGTGCTGGTCGTGACGCTGATGCTGCTGACCTTCATGGGCGACGCGCTGCGCGATGCGCTCGACCCCCGAAAGATGGACACATGACGACACCGCTGCTTGACGTTCAAGGGCTGCGCGTCGCCTTCGGCGGCAAGGCGGTGGTGCACGGCATCGACTTCCACATCGGCGTTGGCGAAAAGCTCGCGCTGGTCGGCGAATCGGGCTCGGGCAAGACCGTGACGGCGCTCAGCCTGCTGCGCCTCGTCCAGAACGCCGAGGTCCAGGGCAGCGCACGCTTTGCCGATGCCACAGGCGGCGAGCGCGACCTGCTGTCCTTGTCGGAGCACGCGTTGCGCGGCATCCGCGGCAAGGAGATCGCGATGATCTTCCAGGAGCCCATGACCGCGCTGAATGCGCTCTACACGGTGGGCGACCAGATCGCCGAGGTGCTCGAGCTGCACGAGGGGCTGCCCAAACGCGATGCGCAGGAGGCCGCGATCCAGTTGCTCGCCGACACCGGCATCCCGGAGCCGGAACGCCGTTCCCGCGCGTTCCCGCACCAGCTCTCGGGCGGGCAGCGGCAGCGCGCCATGATCGCCATGGCGCTGGCCTGCAAGCCGCGCCTGCTGTTGGCCGACGAGCCGACCACGGCGCTGGATGTCACGGTGCGCGGCCAGATCCTCGACCTGCTGAGCGCCCTCCAGCAGAAGCACGGCATGGCGGTCCTGCTGATCACGCACGACTTGAACCTGGTGCGTCGCTTCGCCGACGGCGTGGCGGTGATGGAGAGCGGCCACATCGTGGAGCAGGGCGCGGTGAGCGAGGTCTTCGGGGCGCCGCAGCATGCCTACACACGTCGCTTGATCGACAGCCGGCCGACGCGCGATGTCGTGCCGCCGCCGGCCGCCGATGCGCCGCCGGTGCTGGCCGCGCAGGGCTTGCGGGTGAGCTACCCGGTGCCGCGCCCCGGCATCGCCGGCTGGTTTCGTTCGGGCGCCTTCGTGGCCGTGCAGGGCGCCGATTTCCGGATCGCACCTGGCGAGACGCTGGGCGTGGTTGGCGAATCGGGCTCGGGCAAGTCGACCCTCGCGCTCGCGACGCTGGGCCTGCTGAAACACGATGGCGCGCTCGAGATCGGTGGCCAGCGCTGGGGCGCCGGCAGCACGCAAGACCGCGCGCTGCGGCGCACCATGCAGGTGGTTTTCCAGGATCCGTTCTCGTCGTTGTCGCCGCGCATGACGGTCGAGCAGATCGTGGGCGAGGGCCTGACCGTGCATTCGCCGGAACTCGACCGCGCCGCACGCCGGGTGCGCGTGCTGGCGGCGCTGGCTGACGTCGGCCTGGGCGAGGCGCAGTTCCCGGCCTTGCTCGACCGCTACCCGCACGAGTTCTCGGGCGGGCAGCGCCAGCGGCTGGCGATTGCGCGTGCGCTGATCGTCGACCCCTCGCTGCTGGTGCTCGACGAGCCGACCAGCGCGCTCGATGTCACCATTCAGAAACAGGTGCTCGGACTGTTGCAGCGGCTACAGCGCGAGCGTGGGCTGAGCTACCTGCTGATCACGCACGACATCGAGGTCATCGCCGCGATGGCGCACCAGGTGATCGTGATGAAGGACGGGGCCATCCTCGAACACGGGCCGGTCGAGCGCGTGCTCGACGCCCCCGAACATCCCTACACCCGCAAGTTGGTGGCGGCCGCCGTGGCCGATTAGAACAAGAAACACCCGGAAGAATGTCGACTATCGGAAATGACCGGCGGGACGCGTGGCGTGCTGCGCTGGCGTGCATGGTCACGCTGGCCGTGGCGATGGGGCTGGGCCGCTTCGCCTTCACGCCCATGCTTCCCATCATGCTGCACGAGGGCAAGCTCGACCTGCAGGCCGGCGGCGTGCTGGCCTCGCTCAACTACCTCGGCTATTTCATCGGCGCCGTGTCGTGCGCGTCGATCCGGTTGCGGCCGGCTTTCATGGTGCGCAGCGGCCTGCTGGCGACGGCGGCGCTGTTGCTGGGCATGGGGCTGTTGCACGGTTTCACCGTGTGGGGCGCGCTGCGCGGCGCCGCGGGCGTGGTCAGCGCCTGGGTGTTCGTCTTCGCCTCCGGCTGGGGCCTGCGGCGCCTGGCCGAAACCCACTCGCCGGCGCTGGGCGGTGTGATCTACACCGGCCCCGGCATCGGCATCGCCGTCACGGGCCTGCTCGGTGGCGTCACGGGGCGTTGGGGCTCCGATACCGCGTGGATCGGCTACGGCCTGCTGGCGTTGGTGCTCATCGCGCTGATCTGGCGGGTGTTCGACGACGGCGCGGCGGCTGCCACCGGCGCGGGCAGGGCGCCCGAAGCGCCGCAGCCCGCGGCCTCTGCCCGCCACCGCAGCGATGCGCGCTGGCTGGTCGGGCTCTACGGCCTGGCCGGCTTCGGCTACATCATCACCGCAACCTTTTTGCCGGTGATCGCGCGGCAGGCGCTGCCGGGCTCGCCCTGGCCCGATTTCTTCTGGCCGCTGTTCGGCCTGGCGATCGTGCCCGGCGCGCTGATCGGCGCCCGCGCGCCGGCGCAGTGGGACAACCGACTCCTCCTGGCGATCGCCTATGCGTTGCAGGCGGCCGGCGTCGTGCTGTCGGTGCTCTGGCCGAACATCGCGGGTTTTGCCGTGGGCAGCCTGTTGCTGGGCATGCCGTTCACCGCGATCACCCTGTTCGCCGTGCGGGAAGCGCGACGGCTGCGCGGGAATGCGGCGGCGGGGCTGATCGGCTATGCCACCGCCTCGTACGGCGTCGGCCAGATCCTCGGACCGCTGTTCGCGGCACCGCTGGCGCAGCGCACCGGGTCCTTCGCCGTGCCCTTGCTGGTGGCTGCAGCCGCTCTGGCGTTGGGTTCTTTGCTGTTTCTGGGGGTTTGGCGAAAAGCGAGAATGCGCGCCGCCGTTTTCTCGGCTTAAGGCGTCACTCATTTGAGAACCTTTTGGCATATAATTCGAGGCTCACGACCAAACGGGCGGGTACCAACCGCCCGTTTTTTATTGGGCGAAGCATTTCTCGGTATTTCAGGGCGACAACGAGCAGGACGCGCTCGGTGAATGCTCAGTGAGTGTTGGCCAAGAGCAATTTCAAGGGCATTTTCAGACACGTGGCATTGCAGCAAGTAGTGGAACAAACCGTGGCCGGTCTCGGCTACGACCTGGTCGAGATCGAGCGATCGGCCGGGGGATTGCTGCGCGTCACGATTGATCTGCCGTGGGTTGCCCCCACCTCTGATGCCGTGCCCGGTGCGCCCGAGCCCTTTGTGACGGTCGAGGATTGCGAGAAGGTCACGCGTCAGCTGCAATTTGCGCTGGAAGTCGACGGTGCCGACTACAAGCGCCTCGAGGTGTCGTCGCCGGGCATCGACCGCCCGTTGCGGCACGAACAGGATTTCGAGCGTTTCGTCGGCGAAGTGATCGACGTGACGCTGAAGGCGCCGATGGGCGCCGCGGCCGGCGGCCAGGTGGCGGCCAACCGCAAGAAGTTTCGCGGCACGCTGGAGCGTGCCGACGGTGGAGGGTGGCAGATCGTCTGGAGCGAGGCCCCCGAACCCAAGCCCGGGCAAAAGATCAGCAAGAAGCGCGCGCCTGCACCGTTGCATGCGCTCGGCTTTGCATTGGACGAGTTGCGCGAAGCGCGGCTCGCGCCGATCGTGGACTTCAAGGGCCGCAGGCCCAAGACCCCGGCGGGGTCGGTGGAACAGGCCCCCGAGGGCCTTTCGGACATTGGCGACACGGAAGTGTCGGACTGACAAGAGGAGCGTAGTGGCATGAATCGCGAAATGTTGATGTTGGTGGATGCGATCTCGCGCGAGAAGAACGTCGAACGCGACGTCGTCTTCGGCGCGGTCGAATCCGCACTGGCGCAAGCCACCAAGAAGCTCCATCAGGGCGACGTGGACATCCGCGTGGCCGTCGACCGCGACAGCGGCGACTACGAGACCTTCCGCCGCTGGCACGTCGTTCCGGATGAAGCCGGCCTGCAGCTGCCCGACCAGGAAATCCTCCTGTTCGAAGCCAAGGAAGAGATGCCCGACATCGAGGTCGACGAGTACATCGAGGAAACGGTGGACTCGGTGCCGATCGGCCGCATCGGCGCCATGGCCGCCAAGCAGGTGATCCTGCAGAAGATTCGCGACGCCGAGCGCGAGATGCTGCTCAACGACTTCATGTCGCGTGGCGACAAGATCTTCGTGGGCACCGTCAAGCGCCTGGACAAGGGCGACATCATCGTGGAAGCCGGGCGCGTCGAAGGGCGCCTGCGCCGCAGCGAGATGATCGCCAAGGAAAACCTGCGCAACGGCGACCGTGTGCGGGCCATGATCATGGAGGTCGACCTGACGCTGCGCGGCGCGCCGATCATCCTGTCGCGCTCGGCCCCCGAGTTCATGATCGAGCTGTTCCGCCAGGAAGTGCCCGAAATCGAACAAGGCCTGCTCGAGATCAAGAGCTGTGCCCGTGACCCGGGTTCGCGCGCCAAGATCGCCGTGCTTTCGCACGACAAGCGTGTCGACCCGATCGGCACCTGCGTCGGCGTGCGTGGCACCCGCGTGAACGCCGTGACGAACGAACTTGCCGGCGAGCGCGTCGACATCGTGCTGTGGTCCGAGGACCCGGCCCAGTTCGTGATCGGTGCGCTGGCCCCGGCCAACGTGTCGTCCATCGTGGTGGACGAAGAAAAGCACGCCATGGACGTGGTGGTCGACGAGGAAAACCTCGCCATCGCCATTGGCCGCGGCGGCCAGAACGTGCGCCTGGCGTCCGACCTGACGGGTTGGAAGATCAACATCATGGACGCGAACGAGTCGGCCCAGAAGCAGGCGCTCGAAACCGATTCCAGCCGCAAGCTCTTCATGGAGAAGCTCGATGTCGACGAGGAAATCGCCGACATCCTGATCAACGAAGGTTTCACCAGCCTGGAAGAAGTGGCCTATGTGCCGATCTCCGAGCTGCTCGAAATCGAGAGCTTCGACGAAGACACGATCAACGAGCTGCGCACCCGTGCCAAGGATGCTTTGCTCACGATGGAAATCGCGAAGGAAGAAAGCGCCGAAGGCGTCTCGCAGAATCTGCGCGACCTCGAAGGCCTCGACCCCGAGCTCATTCCAAAGCTGGCCGATGCGGGTGTCCACACCCGCGACGACCTGGCCGACCTCGCGGTCGACGAACTTACCGAGATCACCGGCCACAGTGCCGATGACGCCACAGCCCTCATCTTGAAAGCCCGTGAACATTGGTTCGCGGGCCAAGAGTGACGGTCATGGGAGCACGAAGCACATATGTCCAGCACCACAGTCGCCGAGTTCGCGAACGAACTCAAGAAGACCCCCGAAACCCTGCTTGACCAGCTCAAGAGCGCAGGTGTGGCGAAAGCCGCGCCGACCGACGCGCTCACCGAGGCCGACAAGCAGCGCCTGCTCGGCTTCCTGAAGGCCAGCCACGGCACGGCGGAGCCCGAGCGCAAGAAGATCACGCTCGTCAAGAAGTCCACCAGCGAGATCAAGCAGGCGGACGCCACTGGCCGTGCCCGCACGATCCAGGTGGAAGTGCGCAAGAAGCGCACCTTCATCCAGCGCGACGAAGGCCCCGGCAGCACGCCCGAGCCGACGCCGGCCGTGGCCGCGAGCGAAGCGGCTGCGCCCAAGATCGACGAAGCCGAACTCGGCCGGCGCGAGGAAGAGGCCCGCCGCCAGGCTGAGCTGATCCGCCGCCAGGAAGAAGAGCTGGCCGAGAAGCGTCGCCAGCGCGAGGAAACGGAAGCCCGCGAACGCGAGAAGACCGAGCGTGCGGAGCAGGCCGAAGCGGCCGAGCGCGAAGCCAAGGCGGCTGCGGCCGCCAAGGAAAAGGCCGCTGCAACCGCCGCCGTGGTCGGCAGCAGGGCGCCGGGGTTCGACGCACCAGCCCCTGCAGAACCCGATGCCGCCGTGAGCAAGGCCGCGGCCGATGCCGTCGCCGCCACGCAGGCGAAGGAAGACGCCAAGGCCAAGGCCGCCGCTGAATCGAAGGCCCGGGCCGACGAGGAAGCCGCCCGCGCCAAGGACCTGGACGAGCGCCGTCGCAAGGCCCTGGCCGAAGCCGAAGCCATCCGCGCCATGATGAACGCACCGGCCCGCGTGCTGGTGCCGCACAAGGCGCCCGAAAAGGAAGTGCCGAAGCCGGCCGTCAAGGGCACGCTGCACAAGCCGGTCGCGCCTGCTGCGCGTCCGGGTGCGCCTGCTGCACCGGGTGCCGCGACGGCGCCGGGCGCCAGCAAGGACGTGAAGTCGGCCAAGCTCTCGTCGAGCTGGGCGGGCGATCCGGCCAAGAAGAAGGAAATCAAGACACGCGGCGACGCCAGTGGTGGCGTCGGTCGCGGCAACTGGCGCGGGGGGCCGCGCGGCCGTCGCGGCAGTAACGACCGTGGCGGTCATGACGACCATGTGCAGGCCGCGCCGGTGGAAGCGCGTGTGCTCGAAGTGCACGTGCCTGAAACCATCACCGTGGCGGAGCTCGCCCACAAGATGGCCGTCAAGGCGCAGGAGGTCATCAAGCAATTGATGAAGGCCGGCATCATGGCGACCATGAACCAGTCGCTCGACCAGGACACCGCGATGGTGATCGTGGAAGACATGGGCCACACGGCCGTGGTCGCTGCGCTGGACGATCCGGAAGCCTTCACCGACGAGGACGTCGGCGCGCATTCGGGCGAATCGCTGCCGCGCGCCCCGGTCGTCACTGTCATGGGTCACGTCGACCACGGCAAGACCTCGCTGCTGGACTACATCCGTCGCGCCAAGGTCGCCGCGGGCGAGGCCGGTGGCATCACGCAGCACATCGGCGCTTATCACGTCGAAACGCCGCGCGGCATGGTGTCCTTCCTCGATACCCCGGGTCACGAGGCGTTCACTGCCATGCGTGCCCGCGGTGCGCAGGCCACCGACATCGTCATCCTGGTGGTGGCGGCCGACGACGGCGTCATGCCGCAGACCAAGGAAGCCATCAAGCACGCGAAGGCGGCGGGTGTGCCGATCGTGGTCGCGATCAACAAGATCGACAAGCCCGATGCCAGTCCGGACCGCGTCAAGCAGGAACTGGTCGCCGAAGAGGTCGTGCCCGAAGAGTACGGCGGCGACGTGCCGTTCGTGCCGGTGTCGGCCAAGACCGGCGAGGGCATCGACGCACTGCTCGAACAAGTGCTGCTGCAGGCCGAAGTGCTGGAACTCAAGGCGCCGGTCGATGCCGCCGCCAAGGGTCTGGTCATCGAAGCGCAGCTCGACAAGGGTCGCGGCCCGGTCGCGACCGTGCTGATCCAGTCCGGCACGCTCAAGACCGGCGACGTGGTGCTGGCCGGTTCGACCTATGGCCGCGTGCGCGCCATGCTGGACGAAGACGGCAAGTCGATCAAGACGGCGGGTCCGTCGATCCCGGTGGAAATCCAGGGTCTGACCGAAGTGCCGCAGGCGGGCGACGAGTTCATGGTGATGGCCGACGAGCGCCGTGCGCGCGAGATCGCCACCTACCGGGCCGGCAAGTTCCGCAACACCAAGCTGGCCAAGCTGCAAGCGTCGAACCTGCAGAGCATGTTCACCGACCTGTCGGCGGGCGAAGTGCAGACGCTGCGCCTGATCATCAAGGCCGACGTGCAGGGTTCGCAGGAGGCGCTGGCCCAGTCGCTGCTCAAGCTGGCGACCGAAGAGGTCAAGGTGCAGATCGTGTACGCCGGCGTCGGTGGCATCAGCGAGAACGACATCAACCTGGCCATCGCCTCGAAGGCGGTCGTCATCGGCTTCAACGTGCGTGCCGACTCGGGTGCGCGCAAGCTGGCCGAAGGCAATGGCGTGACGCTGAACTACTACAGCATCATCTACGACGCCGTGGATGAGGTGAAGGTGGCGATGTCCGGCATGCTGGCGCCCGAGCGACGCGAAGAGATCATCGGCCAGGCCGAGATCCGCACCGTGTTCGTGGCCTCGAAGATCGGTACGGTTGCAGGTTCGTACATCACCTCCGGTTCGGTCAACCGCAGCGCGCATTTCCGCCTGCTGCGCGACAACGTGGTGGTCTACACGGGCGAGGTCGACTCGATCAAGCGCATGAAGGACGATGTCCGCGAAGTGCGCGAAGGTTTCGAGTGCGGTATCAAGCTCAAGAACTACAACGACATCAAAGAGGGCGATCAGCTCGAATTCTTTGAAATCAAGGAAATCGCCCGGACGCTGTAAGGCGCTCCAGCGACAACGACGATGCCCAAGCGCAAAGCCGCCGCCCCCAACCGCGCCTTCAAGGTGGCCGATCAGATCCAGCGCGATCTGACGGAACTGATCGCGCGCGAGTTGAAGGACCCGCGCGTGGGCATGGTCACGATCCAGGCGGTCGAGGTCACGCCCGACTACGCGCACGCGAAGATCTACTTCAGCCTGCTCGTGGGCGACCCGGTCGTCACGACCGAAGCGCTGAACCAGGCTGCGGGGTTCCTGCGCAACGGCCTGTTCAAGCGCCTGCAGATCCACACCGTGCCGACGCTGCATTTCCTGTTCGACCGCACCACCGAGCGTGCGGCCGACATGAATGCGCTGATTGCGCAGGCTGTCGCTTCCCGCTCGAAAGACGAATGACGGTGAATGCGCCACGCACACGGGTGCAGCGGCGCCCCGTGCATGGGGTGTTGTTGCTCGACAAACCACTCGGCCTTTCCAGCAACCAGGCGTTGCAGAAAGCCAAGTGGTTGCTGCGCGCCGAAAAAGCGGGCCACACCGGCACGCTCGATCCGCTCGCGACCGGCGTGCTGCCGCTGTGCTTCGGCGCGGCGACCAAGTTCAGTCAACTGCATCTCGATGCCGACAAGACCTACGTCGCGACGGTTCAGCTCGGCGTGAAGACGTCGACCGGCGACGCCGAGGGCGACGTGATTTCCGAACGCCCGGTGCAGGTCACGCCCGACGATCTGGCGCGCGTGACGGCGCAGTTCACCGGGCCGATCCGCCAGGTGCCGCCGATGCACAGCGCCCTGAAGAAGGATGGCAAGGCACTCTACGAATACGCCCGCGAGGGGATCGAGGTCGAGCGCGCACCGCGCGACGTGTCGATCCACGCGCTGGCGCTGACCGCGCTGTCGCCGGACACCCTCCGTCTCGTCGCCACCGTCAGCAAGGGCACCTACATCCGGACGCTCGGCGAAGACATCGGCGAGGCGCTGGGCTGTGGCGCGCACCTCACGTCGCTGCGGCGCACCGCCACCGGCAACTTCACCGAGACGCAATGCGTCACGCTCGAGGCGCTGGAAGCGATGTCCGAGAACGACCGTCTGGCCCGCCTGCTGCCGGCCGAAGCGCTGGTCGACGGCCACCGCCGCGTCACGCTGGGCACGGAAGATGCCGCGCGTTTCCTGTCGGGCCTGCGCCGCCGCGGCGACTGGGCCGATGCCACCGAAGTGGCCGTCTTCGGCGACGAGCCGGCGGCCTTCCTCGGCACGGCCCATGTCACGGCCAACGAATTGATCCCGGGGCGCTTGCTGAACCCCATCGAAATCCAGCAAATCCTTTTGAACGCACCAGCGAACGCAACTCTCTGCGAGACCACACCATGAGTACCTCCAAGCAAATCCGCAACATCGCCATCATTGCCCACGTGGACCATGGCAAGACCACGATGGTCGACCAGCTGCTGCGCCAGTCCGGCACCTTCGCCGAGCACGAGAAGGTCGTCGACACCGTGATGGACAACAACGCGATCGAAAAAGAACGCGGCATCACCATCCTGGCCAAGAACTGCGCCGTGACCTGGGAAGGCACGCACATCAACATCGTCGACACCCCCGGTCACGCGGACTTCGGCGGTGAAGTGGAACGCGCGCTGTCGATGGTCGACGGCGTGGTGCTGCTGATCGACGCCCAGGAAGGCCCGATGCCGCAGACGCGCTTCGTGACCAAGAAGGCGCTGGCCCTGGGCCTGAAGCCCATCCTGGTCGTGAACAAGGTCGACAAGCCGGGCGCACGCCCCGATTTCGTGGTCAATGCCGCTTTCGACCTGTTCGACAAGCTCGGCGCGACCGACGAACAACTTGATTTCCCCGTGGTGTATGCCTCGGGCATCAACGGCTGGTCGTCGCTGGAAGAAGGCGCGGCGGGCGAACAGTGGGGCCCCGACATGTCGGCCCTGTTCAACACCATCCTCAAGCACGTGCCGGCCCAGAAGGGCGATCCGGCCGCGCCGCTGCAACTGCAGATCTCGGCACTCGACTTCTCGACCTTCGTCGGCCGCATCGGCGTGGGCCGCATCAGCCAGGGCACCATCAAGCCGATGATGGACGTGGTGGTCATGGAAGGCCCCGACGGCAAGGCCATCAAGGGCCGCGTCAACCAGGTGCTGACCTTCCAGGGCCTGGAACGCGTGCAGGCCACCGAGGCCGGCCCGGGCGAGATCGTGCTGATCAACGGCATCGCCGACCTGAACATCGGCGTGACCGTGACCGACCCGGCCAAGCCGTCGCCGCTGCCGATGCTCAAGGTCGACGAGCCGACGCTGACCATGAACTTCTGCGTGAACACCAGCCCGCTGGCTGGCCGCGAAGGCAAGTTCGTCACCAGCCGCCAGATCTGGGACCGCCTGCAAAAGGAACTGCAGCACAACGTGGCGCTGCGCGTGGCCGAGACCGACGAAGAAGGCATCTTCGAAGTCATGGGCCGCGGCGAACTGCACCTGACCATCCTGCTGGAAAACATGCGCCGCGAAGGCTTCGAGATGGCCGTGAGCAAGCCGCGCGTGGTCATGAAGGACGTGAACGGCGAGAAGCACGAGCCCATCGAACTGGTGACGGCCGACATCGAAGAGCAGCACCAGGGCGGCGTGATGCAGGCCCTGGGCGAGCGCAAGGGTGAGCTGGTCAACATGGAACCGGACGGCCGTGGGCGCGTGCGTCTCGAGTACCGCATCCCGGCGCGTGGCCTGATCGGCTTCACCAACGAATTCCTGAACCTGACGCGCGGCTCCGGCCTCATCAGCAACATCTTCGACAGCTACGAAGCGCACAAGGGCGACATCGGCGGCCGCAAGAACGGCGTGCTGATCTCCATGGACGACGGCGAAATCTTCACCTATGCCCTGGGCAAGCTGGACGACCGCGGCCGCATGTTCGTCAAGGCGAACGATCCGGTGTACGAAGGCATGATCGTCGGCATCCACAGCCGCGACAACGACCTGGTGGTGAACGCCACGCGGACCAAGCAGCTGACGAACTTCCGCGTGTCCGGCAAGGAAGACGCGATCAAGATCACGCCACCGATCGAACTCACGCTCGAATACGGCGTGGAATTCATCGAAGACGACGAGCTGGTCGAGATCACGCCCAAGAGCGTTCGCCTGCGCAAGCGCTTCCTCAAGGAAAGCGAACGCAAGCGCGCCGGTCGCTGATCGCCTGCTGATCGTTCGGGGGCCGCCTTGACCCTGACCCACGGCCGCGCGGTCTGGCTGATGGTCGGCGTGACCCTGATGTGGGCCACGGCCGGCGTCGTCACGCGCCATCTCGAAGGTGCGCGCAGCTTCGAAGTGACCTTCTGGCGCAGCGCGTTCACCGCGCTCGCGCTGTTGCTCATCCTGCCGGCCTGGCAGGGGCGCAGCGTTTTTTCGAAGATCCGCCATGGCGGGCAGGCGCTGTGGATCTCAGGCGTCTGCTGGAGCGTGATGTTCACCGCCTTCATGGTGGCACTCACGCTGACCAGCACCGCCAATGTGCTGGTCACGCTGGCTGCCGGGCCGCTGCTGACTGCGCTGGCTGCGCGCCTCTTCATCGGCCATCGCCTGCCGCTGCGCACCTGGCTCGCCATCGCGGCGGCCGGCGTGGGCATCGGCTGGATGTACGGCACGCAAATCGGCAACGGCGAATGGCTGGGCACGTTGGTCGCGTTGTGCGTGCCCATTGCCGGTGCCGCCAACTGGACATCGGTGCAGCATGCGAACGCGCAAGGCCAGCGCATCGACCTCGTGCCCGCCGTGCTGATCGGTGCCGTGCTGTCCTCGCTGCTGACGCTGCCGCTGGCCTGGCCGCTCGAGGCCACCGGCCGGGACCTGACGCTGCTGGGCTTTCTCGGCGTGTTCCAGCTCGCGATTCCGTGCGTGATGTCGGTGCTGTGCGCCCGCGTGCTCAGTGCGCCCGAGGTGTCGCTGCTGGCCCTGCTGGAAGTCATCTTCGGCATCACGCTGGCCTGGGTCGGCGCCGGCGAGGTGCCGGGAGCGACCGTGCTGACGGGCGGCGCGATCGTGGTCGGTGCGCTGGTCGCCAACGAGTTGTCGGCGGTGCGGGCGCGGCGCGCGGGCTGAGTGTCTGTCGATCACGCATGAAAAAGCCGGCTCACGCCGGCTTTTTCATTGGCGCTCCGACGCGTTCAGGGGCGCGCGAGCTTCCAGACACCGCCGACGCCGTCGCCGGTGCGGTCGCCGGCCTTGGCATCCTTGGCCCAGTAGTAGAGCGGGGCACCCTTATAGGCCCACTGCTTCTTGCCGTCGTCGCGCACAACGACGCTGTAGTCGCCCATCGGCTTGGCGGCATCGGGAGCGACCAGTGCCGGCCAGTTGGTGATGCACGGGCCGTTGCAGGCCGACTTGCCGCTGCCGACCGCATCACGGCTGAAGGTGTAGAGCGTCATCCCGTTCGGGCCGACCAGCACGCCGTCGGCCGTGCGCGTCGGCGTATCGGGCGCCGACGCGGTCTTGTTCATCATGCCGCAGCCGGACAGCAGGGCGATGGCGAGGATGGAAGTGCTGAGCAGTTTCATGGAGGGTTCTCCTTCGGTTAAAAAACTTGTGTGACAGGGGTGGACGCGCGGGGCGTCACAGCTGACGGTACACCAGCGTGGCCAGCCGCAGCAACGCGTCGCGTGGGAGTTTCCCGGCCAGGGCATACCCGAAGCCGCCGTCGACCCAATAGAAGCTGGGGACCGGCCCGTCGGTCGAAAAACGGAAGGCCGATTCGCCGGCCTGTGTGGATGTCGTCGGGGTCTTGAGTTCGCCCAGATAGAGCGTCACGCGCTGGCCGCTGCGGTCTTCGAACATGAACTGTGCGCGCGCCCCTGCGTCGCCGGGCAGCAGCCGGCCACCCACCAGGGTGTAGCCCTCGGCGGTCAGGTCGGGGGTCTTCAGCGGCCTGTCGAGCCGGCGCGACAGCCACTGGACCAGGTGCTGTTCCTCCGCAGCCGCCACCTCGACCGGGTGGCGCTTCTCGGGCGCATACACGGCATGGGCCACGGACGCCGCATGCACGAACTCGCGCGTGGCGGGTACGCGGGCCAGTTGACCCGCGCCGCTGGCGGAGGTCCATTGCCCGTTGGCCAACCAGCCGGCGCCGAAGGCGATCAACACCGCGGCGGCCAACCCGCCCCAGCGCGTCCAACGCGCCTGGTGTGCGAAGCGGCGGTCGGCCTGGCCGGCGGCGGCGAGCAGTGCCGCTGGGATCGGTGCATCGAGGACGTCGCGGTGCAACTGGCGCAGGGCGTCACGCTGCGCTTCCCAGTCGGGAAGATCGTGGTCGGGTGGCGCAGGGTGGTTCATGGCGTGGCGGCGTTCATTTGAGTCGACGCAAGGCCGGGCGGCTGTCGGTCGATGCCGCGCCTTCCATCAGCGCGTGCAGGCGGGCACGCGCCCGCGACAGCCGCGACATCACGGTGCCCACCGGGACCGCGAGGATCCGGGCGACCTCGGCATACGACAGGTCTTCGAGCGCCACCAGCAGGAGCACGGCGCGCTGGTCGTCCGGCAGCAGCAGCAGGCAGCGCTGCAGGTCAAGCGTGCGGTCGAGGCCGGCGTCGGCCTCGTGCAGTTCATGCCCGACCTCGTCGACGTCCACCATGGCGCGTGGCGGCGCACGGCGCACCTGGTTGACGAAGACGTTGTGCATCAGCGTGAAGAGCCAGGCCCGCAGGTCGGTGCCTGCTGTCCAGAGCCGCCACTTGACGCAGGCGCGCTCGAGCGTGTCCTGCACCAGGTCGTCGGCAGCCCAGGCGTCGCCGGTCAGGGCCCGGGCGTAGCGGCGCAGGCTGGGGATGTGGTCGACGAGCGGGCGGGTGTCCATGGCGATTGCTGGATGAACACCGGGCAAGGGGCGCTTATTCCCCCGCCCTCGAAATAAACATCAGGTGCGCAGCACCCGTGTCTTGATGCGCTGCGC
This sequence comes from Variovorax cryoconiti, assembly GCF_051216395.1. Taxonomy (NCBI): domain Bacteria; kingdom Pseudomonadati; phylum Pseudomonadota; class Betaproteobacteria; order Burkholderiales; family Comamonadaceae; genus Variovorax; species Variovorax cryoconiti. Next base: position 227,052 of record NZ_JBPJZI010000006.1, read on the forward strand.
CGGGTTGCCGGCGTAGACCCCCCAGGGCTCGAGCGATTTGAAGGTCACGGCGCAAGCACCGAGCACGGCGCCTTCACCGACGACCACGCCCGGGCCGACGAAGGCGCCGGCGGCGATCCAGGCCTTCGCGCCGATGGTGATCGGCTTGGTCGTCAGCTGGAACACCGGCGACGTGATGTCGTGGGTGCCTGCGCACAGGTACGCGCCCTGCGACACGAGCGCGTCCGGGCCCAGGTGGATCGGCGCCATGTTGTAGCAGGTCACGTGCTGGGCCAGCACCGCGCGGTCTCCCAGGTGCAGGTGCGGCGGGTACCAGACGCGCGCGCTGCCGCGCACATCGGCACCGACACCGAGCTGGGCGCCGAAGCGCTTCAGCAGGAAACGTCGCCATGGCTTGAGCGGCGTCGGCGTCCAGGATGCGAAGAGCAACCAGGTCAGGTTCCAGGCGCCTCGCAGCAGGCGGTTCGACAGCGAGAAGCTGGGGCCGCCTTCGCTGGGATTGCTGCGGCTGGCGTCGAGCGGTTGGATGGCCATGATGTGTCGGTCCTGTCAGCGGTTCAGCGGTTGCGGCTCTTCATCGCGCGTTCGACTTCGCGCTTGCCTTCGCGGTCCTTGATGGTGTCGCGCTTGTCGTGTTCGGCCTTGCCCTTGGCCAGCGCGATTTCGCACTTCACCTTGCCGGCCTTCCAGTGCAGGTTGAGCGGCACCAGGGTGTAGCCCTTCTGCTCAATCTTGCCGGTGAGGCGGCGGATCTGTTCCTTGTGCAGCAGCAGCTTCTTGGTGCGGATCGAATCGGGCGTGGTGTGGGTCGAGGCGCTGCGCAGCGGGTTGATCTGCAGGCCCACGACGAACATCTCGCCATCGCGGATCACGACGTAGCCGTCGGTGAGCTGCACCTTGCCTTCGCGCAGCGACTTGACCTCCCAGCCTTCGAGCACGAGGCCCGCTTCGAAACGCTCTTCGAAGAAGTAGTTGTAGGAGGCCTTCTTGTTGTCGGCGATGCGGGCAGAGGAGTCTTGTTGTTTCTTGGTGGCCATGGCGGTCTCAGATGGGGGCGCATGGCATCAATACAATCGAAACGCACACACCGTGTCGATTCTATGAAAACCGTCCACAAGTCCGTTCTCATCTGGTACAGCGCTGATGAGATGTACGCCCTTGTCACCGATGTGGCCAAGTACCCCGAGTTTCTTCCGTGGTGCGACCGCGCACGCGTGATCGAACACGACGAGGCCGGCATGACCGCCGAAGTCGGGCTCGCCTTCGGCGGGCTGCGCCAGCAATTCACTACCCGCAACACGCATGTGCCGGGGCGCGAGGTGCAGCTCCAACTGGTCGACGGGCCGTTCTCCAACCTCGATGGCCTCTGGAAGTTCAACCCCGTCGGCGAAGCGGGCGAGCGCGCCTGCCGTGTGGAACTCGACCTGAGCTACGGCTTCAGTAACTTTGCGCTGCAGGCGCTTGTCGGTCCGGTGTTCGACAAGATCGCGTCCAGCCTGGTCGAGGCTTTCGTGAAGCGTGCCGAGCAGGTCTACGGAGCCCCCTGATGGTTGCCGTGACGCTGGTCTGTGCGCCGGCGCCCCGCACGGTTTTCGAGGAAGTGCTGACGCTCCCGCCGGGCGCCACCCTGGAAGACGCCGTGCGTGCGAGCGGTCTGCCGGGCCGATTCTCCGACCTGGATTGGCGCGCGCTGACGGCGGGCATCTGGGGCCGTGCCGCCGCATGGGATCACGTGTTGGCCGAAGGCGATCGGGTCGAGCTGTGCCGCGCGCTGCTGGTCGATCCGAAGGTCGCGCGGCGCGAGCGCTTCAAGCAGCAGGGTCGCAAGGGCACGGGCCTGTTCGCCCGGCGCCGCGAGGGCGGCAAGGCCGGGTACTGAAACTGGGGCTGGAGAGGGCGGCGGTGAAGCGTTGTGGCCGGAACACCGGGCGCACCGTCACTTGCAGTCGCTGTCGATGATGCTCTGCAGGCGCTGCTGCTCGGCGGCGCGTACCTTGTCGTCCATGACCTCACGCTCGCCCTGGGCGTTCAGGCGCGCCACGCGCATCCCGCTGTCGAAGGTGGCCTTGCCCTGACGGGCCCGGTTGCAGTTGTCGGCCTTGGCCTTGGCGACCTTCTGCGCTTCCGCAGCCTGCTTGGCCTTTTCCGCTTCTTCGGCCTTGCGCGTCTTTTCTTCGAGTTCCTTGTCGACGCCGCTCGGTCGGGCGGCACTCGCGGCGCTGGCGGGCGGGCGCGCCGGTTCGGAACCCGCTGCGGCCGGCTCGGCAGGTGCAGGCGCGAAGGTCGGACGTGTGCTGGGCGAGCCGGGGCGCCGCACGATGTTCTTCTCGGGCACGTCGGTGGGGGGCGCCTGGTCGCTGAAGACCTTCTTGCCGTCCTTGTCCACCCATTGCCACTGTGCGCTCGCGACCAGCGGCAGCACGCACACACCCCACAGCATCAGCAATCGCACGAATTTCATGCAGGAAGTTTAGCGCTCCCTTACGTTTTGCAATATGTTTGGGTGGTCGGGCGCCGGGTGGGAGTTGGTATTCGGGCACAGTCCGCGGTGGAACGCGGTCGCGGCGCCACGGAAGAGGGGCAACCCGGGTGCGGCGCCATGGTCGGCGGCGGGGCTCGTTACAATCCGTCTTTTGGAGCCTTCCCCATGCGCCTTCTCGGCAAAGCGCTCACCTTCGACGATGTGTTGCTGGTGCCAGCGTTCTCCCAGGTCCTGCCCAAGGACACCTCCCTCGCCACTCGACTCTCCCGAAACATCACGCTGAACCTGCCGCTGGTCTCCGCGGCGATGGACACCGTGACCGAAGCCCGCCTCGCGATCGCCATCGCGCAGGAAGGCGGCATGGGCATCGTCCACAAGAACCTCACGGCACAGCAGCAGGCGGCCGAGGTTTCCAAGGTCAAGCGCTACGAGTCCGGTGTGCTGCGCGACCCGGTGGTCATCACCCCCACGCACACGGTGCGCGAGGTGATGGCGCTGTCGGAGCAGCTCGGCATCTCCGGCTTCCCGGTGGTTGATGCCGGCAAGGTGGTCGGCATCGTGACCGGCCGCGACCTGCGCTTCGAGACCCGCTACAACGCGCCCGTCAGCGAAATCATGACGCCGCGCGACAAGCTCATCACGGTGCCCGACGGCACCACGCTGGCCGACGCCAAGGCGCTGCTCAACAAGTACAAGCTCGAACGCCTGCTGGTGATCGACAACGCCTTCGAGCTCAAGGGCCTGATCACGGTGAAGGACATCACCAAGCAGACCACGTTCCCGAATGCAGCGCGCGACGCCACCGGTCGGCTTCGCGTGGGTGCCGCCGTGGGCGTGGGCGAGGGCACCGAGGAGCGCGTAGAAGCGCTGGTGCGTGCCGGCGTCGACGCCATCGTCGTCGACACGGCGCACGGACACAGCAAGGGCGTGATCGACCGCGTTCGCTGGGTGAAGCAGAACTACCCGCAGGTCGACGTGATCGGCGGCAACATCGCCACCGGCGACGCCGCGCGTGCCTTGGCGGATGCCGGCGCCGATGCGGTCAAGGTCGGTATCGGCCCGGGCTCCATCTGCACCACCCGCATCGTCGCGGGCGTGGGTGTGCCACAGATCATGGCGGTCGACAGCGTGGCCACCGCGCTGCAGGGCACGGGTGTGCCGCTGATCTCCGATGGCGGCGTGCGCTACTCGGGCGACATCGCCAAGGCGATCGCCGCGGGTGCCGGGACCGTGATGATGGGCAGCATGTTTGCCGGCACCGAAGAGGCGCCGGGCGAAATCGTGCTGTACCAGGGCCGCAGCTACAAGAGCTACCGCGGCATGGGCTCCATCGGTGCCATGCAGCAAGGCAGTGCCGACCGCTACTTCCAGGAGTCGAGCACCGGCAATCCCAACACCGACAAGCTCGTGCCCGAAGGCATCGAAGGCCGGGTGCCGTACAAGGGCTCGATCGTTTCGATCATCTACCAGATGGCCGGCGGCGTTCGCGCCAGCATGGGCTACTGCGGCTGCGCCACGATTGCGGACATGCAGAACAAGGCCGAGTTCGTCGAGATCACGACGGCAGGCATCCGCGAGAGCCACGTGCACGACGTGCAGATCACCAAGGAAGCGCCGAACTACCGCGCTGAGTGACCTTGATTCTGGCCCGACTTTCCGAGTCGGGCCAGATCATGGGTAGAATTCGGGCCAGACTTTTTAATTCTGGCCCCAATGCAATCCATCGGTATCGCTGAAGCCAAGAACAACTTCTCGGCCCTGATCGACCTGGTCGAGAAGGGCGAAGAGGTTCGCATCACGCGCCACGGCAAAGAGGTGGTGCGGATGCTGCCGGTGCGCCGCAAGCCGGTGATCACCGACGAGCAGATCGAGCGCGAGCTCGGCCAGATCGATGCGCTGCATGCGTCGATCCGCCCCGGGCTCACCGCGCGTGCGCTGCGTGAAGAAGGGCGGCAGTCGTGACCGCCTTCGTGATGGACGCCTCGGTCACCGCCGCCTGGCTGCTGCCGGACCAAGCCAACCTGCACACCCGCAAGCTCTACGCCGCCATTCGCCGCGACGAGGTGGAGCCGCAGGCGCCCAACGCCTGGCAATGGGAATGCGCCAACATCCTTGCCAATGGCGTGCGCAGCGGCCGCATCCCCTCATCCGCGGTCGAAGGGCTCTGGAGCGTGCTCGATGCCATTCGCCACCGGGTGGAACTGCACGAACTTGCGCCCGCGCAGCACAAGGCCGTGCTGGCCGTCGCCATCGATGCCGACGTGTCGCTCTACGACGCCGGCTACCTCTGGCTCGCCCGTTCGCTCGACCTCCCGCTCGCCACCCTCGACGAGCAACTCATTCAGGCTGCGCCCCATGCCGGCGTGAAGCTGTTCGACATTTCAACGCTCTGAGTCCATGCCCATGCAACACGACAAGATCCTCATCCTCGACTTCGGTTCGCAAGTCACCCAACTGATCGCGCGCCGCGTGCGCGAAGCGCATGTGCTGAGCGAAGTGCACCCGTGCGACGTTACCGACGACTGGGTGCGGGAATACGCGGCCGACGGCCACCTCAAGGGCGTGATCCTGTCGGGCAGCCACGCCAGCGTGTACGAAGAGACCACCGACAAGTGCCCCCAGGCCGTGTTCGATCTCGGCGTGCCGGTGCTGGGCATCTGCTACGGCATGCAGACCATGGCGCACCAGCTCGGCGGCAAGGTCGAAAGCGGCCACAAGCGCGAGTTCGGCTTTGCGGCCGTGCGCGCCCATGGCCACACTGCGCTTCTGGAAAACATCGCCGACTTCACGACGCCCGAAGGCCACGGCCTGCTGAACGTGTGGATGAGCCACGGCGACAAGGTCACCGCGCTGCCGCCCGGCTTCAAGCTGATGGCCAGCACCGACAGCTGCCCCATCGCCGGCATGGCCGACGAAGCGCGCCGCTACTACGGCGTGCAGTTCCACCCCGAAGTGACGCACACCGTGCAGGGCAAGGCGGTCCTTGAGCGCTTTGTGCTCGGCATCTGCGAAGCGAAGCCCGACTGGGTGATGCGCGACCATATCGCCGAAGCGGTGCAGAAGATCCGCGAGCAGGTGGGCGACGAGGAAGTCATCCTCGGTTTGTCGGGCGGCGTCGATTCGTCGGTGGCCGCCGCGCTCATCCACCGCGCGATCGGCGATCAGCTCACTTGCGTGTTCGTCGACCATGGCCTGCTGCGCCTGAACGAGGGCGACCTCGTCATGGAGATGTTCGAGGGCAAGCTCAACGCGAAGGTGATCCGCGTCGACGCCAGCGACCTGTTCCTCGGCAAGCTCGCCGGCGTGAGCGACCCCGAAGCCAAGCGCAAGATCATCGGCGGCGAGTTCGTCACCGTGTTCAAGCAGGAAGCCGCCAAGCTGAAGGCCGGCGATGGAGGCCACAAGGGCGCGACCTTCCTGGCGCAAGGCACCATCTACCCCGACGTCATCGAGTCGGGTGGCGCCAAGAGCAAGAAGGCCGTCACCATCAAGAGCCACCACAACGTGGGCGGCTTGCCCGAGCAACTCGGGCTCAAGCTGCTCGAACCACTCCGTGACCTGTTCAAAGACGAGGTGCGCGAGCTTGGCGTCGCGCTCGGTCTGCCACCCGAGATGGTCTACCGCCATCCGTTCCCCGGCCCCGGCCTGGGCGTGCGCATCCTCGGCGAAGTGAAGAAGGAATACGCCGATCTGCTGCGCCGCGCCGATGCGATCTTCATCGAAGAGCTGCGCAACTTCGTCGACCCGGAAACCGGCAAGAGCTGGTACGACCTCACCAGCCAGGCGTTCACCGTGTTCCTGCCGGTCAAAAGCGTCGGCGTGATGGGCGACGGCCGCACCTACGACTATGTGGTCGCGCTGCGTGCGGTGCAGACCAGCGACTTCATGACCGCCGACTGGGCCGAGCTGCCCTATGCGCTGCTCAAGAAGGTGTCGGGGCGGATCATCAACGAGGTGCGCGGGATCAACCGCGTGACCTACGACGTGTCGAGCAAGCCGCCTGCGACGATCGAGTGGGAGTGAGGTGAGGGCGCCCATGCGGCTGCCCACGACAGTTCCCTGCAGTCTCAAGTCACGCTTCGCGCCGGCAGTGCCAACCGTGGCTTGCCCAGCACTTGCGTGGCCACCCGCGACGCGAACCGCCGCGTCAAGAAACGCACGCCGAAGCACGACAGCTTGTTGAACAGCCGGGCACCACCGTACGCTTGCCGCGCAGCATCGCGCGGATTGCGGCGTGCGCCACGAACTCCGCGCTCTTCGTCGACGCGTTCGCGATCCACGAGTAGTCGCCCCCGCCGGACGCGGCGTGGAACGCAGTTGCGGTGCCGCCCGGGCAGATGCAGGTCACCGACAGCAACGTGCCGTGGTGCTCGTCATGGAGGCCCTCGCTGAAGTTGCGCACGAACGCCTTCGACGCGGCGTACAGCGCCATGTTCGGCACAGACTGGTATGCGCCGGTCGACGCGATGTTCACCAGGTACGCGGGTCCAGTGCTTGACTTGTGCGCACTGACGAAGCATCGCGCGAGCGCGACCAGCGAGGTCATGTTGAGCTGGACGAGTTCCGCGTCGCGCGCCCAGTCGACCTCGTCGAACCGGCGGAAATAGCCGAACCCGGCGTTGTTGATCAGGATGTCGATCGGACCGCTGGCGATCGCGGCGTCCCACAGCGCGCGCGCGGCATCAGGCTTGCCGAGATCTGCGGTGACGATTTCGACCTTCACGCCCTTGCAGGTCGCGGCGACCGCATCGAGTGCGTCTCGGCGCCGCGCCGTCAGCACCAGGTCAACGCCGAGCGTCGCGAGCTCACGCGCGATAGCCGCGCCGATGCCGCTGGATGCGCCGGTCACCAGCGCGCGCTTGCCAATGTTGGCGGCTTTGTACGTACTCAAATCATTCTCCTGGTGTGTGGACCGGCCAAGGAAACCCAAGGCCTGGGCGCTTCGCGCGGCGCTACATCATTTGCACCACGACCTTGCCCTTGGCGCGCCCACTGTCTGCGTAGGCCAGCGCTTGGTGGGTGTCTTCGAACGGGAAGACTTTGTCGACGACTGGGCGGATGGCGCCTGCTTCGATGAGGGACGTGATCTCGCGCAACTGCGCCCCATCGGCCCGCATGAAGACAAAGGTGTATTCGCCGCCGTTCTTCCTTGCCTTTTTCCGGATGCCGAAACTCAGCAGGCGCAGCACCTGTTGCAGCGGCCAGGCCAGCCCTCGGGCGGCGGCGAACGCCGGGGTGGGTGGCCCGGAGATGGAGATGAGATGCCCGCCCGGCTTGAGAACCTGGAGGGATTTCTTCAGCGCGTCGTTGCCGAGGCTGTTCAGTACCACGTCGTAGTCACGAAGCACCGTGGCGAAGTCATGCTGCTTGTAGTTGATGACGACGTCCGCGCCCAAGGCTTTCACCCAGGCGATGTTGGCCGTGCTGGTGGTCGTGGCCACGAACGCCCCGAGGTGCTTGGCGAGCTGGATGGCGATGGTGCCGACGCCGCCGGAGCCGGCATGGATCAGCACCTTCTGCCCCGGTTTCAGCTGGGCGGTTTCGACCAGCGTCTGCCAGGCCGTCAGGGCCACCAGAGGAAGGGCGGCGGCCTCGACCATGCTGAGATTCCTGGGCTTCGGCGCCAGCGACGATTCCTTGACGGCAATGAACTCGGCGAAGGTGCCGATGCGATCATCGTCGGGGCGCGCATAGACCTCGTCGCCCGGTTTGAAGCTGCGAACGCGAGCGCCGACCCGCACGACCGTACCGGCCATGTCGTTGCCCAGGATCAGCGGCAGGCGATAGGGAAGGATCAGTTTGAATTCGCCGCTCTTGATCTTCGTGTCCAGAGGATTGATGCTCGCCGCGTGGATCCGGACCAGAACGTCGTCGTCCCGCACCTCGGGTTCGGGTATTTCGCCGATGCGGCCCGCTTCTTTGCTGCCGTACCGATCGATGATGAATGCTTTCATGGGGGATTTTTTCCAGCGTTTTTGATTGTTCAGTCATTGAGGAAGGCCAGCGCCTGGGGCACGAACTCGCTGTGGTACTGGAAGATCCCGCCATGCCCGGCGTCCTTGTAGATGACCCGCTGTGCGCCGGGAATGCGACGCGCCAGGTCGTGGCTGTTCACGGTGGGCACCATGATGTCGTTGTCGCCATTGGCGATCAGCACAGGGATGCGGATGCCGCCCAGGTCCTGGGGCGCCTGCCGGCCCCAGGCCTTGATCGCCTTCAGCTGCCGGAGGAAGGCACTGGGCGTCGGCCCCTGGTCCCTACCAGCCTTGCGCTCCTTCAGTCGCTCCAGGAAGGCTTTTGCGGCTTGACGACCCTTGGCCGTGGAGGTGAAGAACAGGTAGGTCTTTGGATCGCGCAGCGTCAACAAGCCCTTGGCCATCAACGGCCAGGAGACCGCGCCGACCTCGTCGATGCCTTGGCCGCCTGCCGGCCCCGTGCCGGTCAGGATGAGTCGGCGCACCAGGCCGGGGGCTTTCAGCACGATGTCCTGTGCCACGAATCCACCGAGTGAGAAGCCAAGCAGATGGACCTTCTCGAAACCCAGTGTGCGAATCAGTGCGATCACATCCTGCGCCATCGCATCGATGGTCACCGGTGCCGTTCCGCCTGAAGCGCCGATCCCCCGGTAGTCGACGGCGATGGTGCGATGCCTGCGGGCAAGTCCATCGACGATCCGCGGGTCGAAGTTGTCGAGGACCGCGCCCCAGTGGTTGAGCAGGACCAGCGGCACGCCACTGCGCGGCCCCAGGTCGCGGTACGCGAATGCCGTCCCGTCCACATCGATCGATCGGTTGGGGGCGTCGATGTAGGGCATGTGCGATGCCGGTTGCCGGTCGATAGGGGTCATGGTCTTTTCAGGGGGCTTCGTGTGGCGCGGCGAATCGAGGCGCGTCAGCGCCACCGCGTTGGCAGTCAGGCGTTCACGTCGACGACGGTGCGCCCCTGAACCTTCCCTGCAAGTACCTGGCCGGCGACTTCAGGACCTCTGTCAGGCCGATCACCTGTGGTCCGTGCAAGATAGGTCGATGATGTCCTTTGCCGCTTCAGGCGGCCGTTCGATAGCGCTCGGCCACATGCGCCTGTCGGATGTCCGCGAGCAGGGTCTGTCGTGCCGTGTTCAGCACCTCCCAGCGCGCGGCATCATGCAGCGGCGGGATGGTCACGAGTTCGCGGCGGTCGAAGCCGGCCAGCGCGGCATCCACCAGCGCATCCGCCGCCATCAATTCAGGCATCGCACTGGTATCGATGCCCGCGCGCTCCCAAATTTCGGTACGGGTGCCGGCAGGCAACACCGCCTGCACATAGACCCCCTTGGGCGTGAGCTCCAGGCTCAGCCCCTGGGACAGGAACAGGACGAAGGCCTTGGTCGCGCCATAGACCGACATGCCGAACTCGGGCGCCAGGCCGACCACCGAGCCGATGTTGACGATCGCGCCTTTGCCGGCCTGCGCCAGGCGCGGGGCGATGGCACTCGCCAGCCTGACCAGCGCGGTGGTGTTGAGCGTGACCAGACGGGCGACATCGTCTGTCGATTGGTCGATGAAGTGGCCGGGCAGTGCGGCCCCGGCGTTGTTGATCAGGGTGCCGATCCTGGCGTCCTCGCGCAGGCGCGCCTCGACGGCGGCCAGGTCGTCGGGCTGGGTCAGGTCGGCCGGGAGGATATCCACGACAGCGCCGGTTTCCGCACGCAGGCGTGCCGCGAGCGTTTCCAGGCGTGCGTTGTCGCGTGCCACCAGCACCAGGTCGTGGCCGCGGCGTGCGAAGCGCTCGGCATAGATGGCGCCAATGCCGGTCGAGGCGCCCGTGATGAGAACAGTGGAAGGGGAGGTCATGTGTTTTCTCTTGGTCGAAAAGGTGAGGCCATGCCGCGATATGCAGCACGAAAAGCCGACTATCGGACGCTGGAATCAGCGAGGGTCGGATAGTCGATGTAGCCCTGGGCGCCGCCGCCATAGAGCGTGGCGGGATCCAGCGTCGTGAGGGGGGCACCGATCTGCAGTCTTTCGACCAGATCGGGGTTGCTGATGAAGGGGCGGCCGAAGGCGAACAGGTCGGCCTTCCCCTCGATCAGGCGGGCGTTGGCCAGTTCGAGGCCATACCCGTTGTTGGCCAGGTAGGTGTTCTTGAAGCGGGTGCGCAATGCATCGAAATCGAACGGCGCGGCATCGCGGGGGCCACCGGTGGTGCCTTCGACCACGTGCAGGTAGACGATGCCCAGTGCACTGAGTTGCTCGGCGATGTAGTCGTACTGCGGCTGCGGATCGCTGCAGGAAATGGCGCCGGCCGACGACACCGGCGAGAGGCGCACACCGGTGCGTTCGGCACCGATCTCCTTCGCCACAGCCGCCGTGACTTCGAGCAGCAGGCGCGCGCGGTTCTCGATGGAGCCGCCGTACGCGTCCGTGCGGGCATTGGCGCCGTCCTTGATGAACTGTTCGAGCAGATAGCCGTTGGCACCGTGGATCTCGACGCCGTCGAAGCCCGCGGCGATCGCGTTGGCCGCAGCCTGGCGGAAATCCTCGACGATGCCCGGAAGCTCATCCAAGGTCAGCGCACGTGGCTCGGAGACGTCGTGAAAACCATTGTTGACGAAGGTCTTGGTCGCGGCGCGGATGGCAGAGGGCGCCACCGGCGCGGTGCCACCAGGCCGCAGGTCGACGTGGGAAATGCGGCCCACGTGCCACAACTGGACGAAGATCCGCCCGCCCTTGGCGTGAACAGCGTCGGTCACCTTGCGCCAGCCGTCGATCTGCGGCTGGGTGTAGAGGCCCGGCGTGTCCTGGTAACCCTGGGCATCGGCCGAGATCTGGGTGGCCTCGGCGATGAGGAGGCCCGCCGAGGCGCGTTGACTGTAGTAGGTGGCGGCGTGCTCGCTGGGGACCAGACCCGCACCCGCACGATTGCGCGTCAGCGGCGCCATCACGATGCGGTTGGCCAGTGTGAGCGAGCCCAGTGTGTAGGGTTCGAAAAGCGTTTTGTGAGTCATGCTGGTTTGCTGTGTCGTCGTTGATGCGTCAAGCCGCGGAAATGCTGGGCGAGGGCGGGAGCGGTCAGGTGGGGATCGCTCCGGTCCAGAAGCCTTTCAAGGGAAGATGATTTAATGATGTCAATCATCATCTTTGCTGTCAAGGACTTTGATGATAAGTAACATCAATGTATATTCATTGCTTCCGCCGATGGCACATCGAGAGAGTTCCTGGACATGAAGGTCACCAAAGCGCAGGCCCAGGCGAACCGGGCGCACATCGTCGAAACGGCCTCTGCGCTGTTTCGCGAGCGTGGTTACGACGGGGTGGGGATCGCGGACTTGATGGCGACCGCGGGCTTCACGCACGGCGGGTTCTACAAGCACTTCGGGTCCAAGGCCGATCTGATGGCGGAAGCCGCGACCTGTGGTTTTGCCCAGTCGGCCGCCAAAGCCGAAGGGGTCGATCCGGGGGAGTTCGTCAAGCACTACCTGTCCCGTGAGCACCGGGACGCTCGTGGTGAAGGTTGCACGATGGCCGCGCTATGCGGAGACGCTGCGCGTCAGCCAGCGTCGATCAAGACGGCTTTTGCGACCGGCGTTGAGGGCATGCTGGCGAACCTGGAAAACCAGTCCAGCGCGCCGAAGGACAGGCAACGGGAAGGGGTCCTGCGCGCCGCGCATATCGACGTCATTGCGCAGGTGATCGGCGCCGTGGTGCTGTCGCGGGCGTGTCCTGACGACTCGCCGCTCGCCGATGAGATTCTGGATGTCTGCCGTGCGGCCGTCCTGTCGAGGCTGTCGGCTGCACCTGATGCGTAGCTGACGCGGCGAACCGGATCGCCCGGTCCGGCTCGCCCCTGCATGCAGCCCCGGCGGCTGCGTCGCCTCAGCTGCTCAGGGCGGTCAGGGCGCGCTGCGTGATCTCGTCGACCGTGCCGACACCACTGATGGCGCGGTACTTGGGGGCGACGGACGGCTCGGCCTTGGCCCAGTCGGCGTAGTAGTCAACCAGCGGACGGGTCTGCTGGCTGTAGACGTCGAGCCGCTTGCGCACGGTCTCTTCCTTGTCGTCTTCGCGCTGCACCAGGTCTTCGCCGGTCGCGTCGTCCTTGCCGTCCACCTTCGGCGGATTGAACTTGACGTGGTAGATCCGGCCCGACGCCGGGTGCGAACGACGGCCGCTCATGCGCTCGATGATGTCGGCGAAGGGCACGTCGATCTCGAGCACGTAGTCGAGCTTGACGCCGGCCGCGCGCATGGCATCGGCCTGCGGAAGGGTGCGCGGAAAGCCGTCGAACAGAAAGCCGCTCGCGCAATCGGGCAACGCAATGCGTTCCTTGACGAGGTTGATGATCAGGTCATCGCTCACCAGCGCGCCCGAGGCCATCACGGCCTTGGCCTCCAGGCCCAGCGGCGTGCCGGCCTTGACGGCGGCGCGCAGCATGTCGCCCGTCGAGATTTGCGGGATGTTGTACTTCTTGCAGATGAAAGCGGCTTGCGTGCCTTTGCCTGCCCCGGGGGCGCCCAACAAAATCAGTCTCATGGTGTCCTCGGACGGTTCTTAGATTTCTGTCGCGCCGAGCCGGCCACGAGGGCAAGGGGCAGGGCGGAGTTGCATCGAGGATAGCATGCGCACCCGTGCGAAATGCCCGCGAAAGACGCCTCAGCGACCCGCAAACAGCGCACGCACGCGGGCCAGGTCTTCCGGTGTGTCGACGCCTGGTCCCGGGCTGTGGTCGCTGATGTGCACGACGATGCGGAAGCCATGCCACAGCGCCCGCAACTGTTCGAGCGCTTCGGTGGTTTCGATGGGCGCTGGCGGCAACGTCGGAAACTGGCGGATGAAGCCTGCGCGGTAGCCATAGATGCCGATGTGTCGCAGCGCTGCCGGCCCCGCCGGCACGGCGGGCCCGTCGTTGGACGCACGACCGTCGCGCCACCAGGGAATCGGCGCGCGGCTGAAGTACAGCGCAAAGCCGCGCGCGTCGAGCACCACTTTCACCACGTTCGGGTTGCCGAAGTCGGCGGACGTATCGATCGCGTGCGCGGCGGTGCTCATGGCGGCTTCCGGCTGCGCGGCCAATTCGGCGGCTACGGCATCGATCAGCGCCGGGTCGATGAGGGGTTCGTCGCCCTGCACGTTCACGACGACCGCGTCGTCCGGCAGCGCGAGCCAGGTGCAGGCCTCGGCCAGGCGATCGCTGCCGCTCGGGTGGTCCGTACGCGTCAGCAGGGCGTCGATGCCGTGGGCGGCGCAGGCATCCACGATGCGCGCATCGTCCGCCGCGACGACGACGCGCGAGGCGCCGGACGCCAGCGCGCGTTGCGCCACGCGCACCACCATCGGCACGCCGCCGATGTCGGCGAGTGGCTTGTCGGGCAGGCGCGTGGACGCGAGGCGCGCCGGGATCAGGACGGTGAAGGCCATCAAAGGCCGAGTTCGTCGTCCGACAGCGTGCGTGCTTCGTTCTCGAGCAGCACGGGAATGCCGTCGCGCACCGGGTAGGCCAGCCGCGCGCTGCGCGAGACCAGTTCCTTTTTCTCGGCGTCCCAGGTCAGCGGGCCCTTGGTCACGGGGCAGACGAGCAGTTCAAGAAGCTTGGTGTCCATCGAGCGATGATAGCTTTGCATCGAGCGCCGCCAGGAAGGCGGGTGCCGGCTCGAAGCGCAGCGGTATCGCGAGCGCGTCCGGCTGTCGGCGCCAGAGCTTGAGTGCATCTTTCTCAGTGCACAGCACGGTGGCTTCGCCTGCGGCAACCCATGCCCAATCGTCGAAATCGTGGTGGTCAGGCAGGGCGACGCAGCGCGTCGGCGCCAGGCCTTTGTCGCGCAGCATCTGGAAGAAGGATTCGGGCTTGGCGATGCCGGCCACGGCGATCATCGGTCGGCCGACCAGCCCTGCGAGCGGCACCGTGGCACCGTCCGCAGACAAGGCCGATTCGGCCAGTGAGCGTCTCGCCGTGAAGCCGGCGAAGGCCGGCTGCGCGCCCGTGTGCAGCACCAGATCGCAGGCCCGCGGCCAGGGCTCGCGCAAAGGCCCGGCCGGCAGCAGCCAGCCGTTGCCGATGCCGCGGTCGTCGAACACGCAGACTTCGACATCTCGCGCCATCGCCAGATGCTGCAGGCCGTCGTCGCTGACGATCACGCGGACGTCCGGATAGGCCGCCGTCAGCGCGCGCGCGGCGTCGATGCGCCGAGCCGCGACGAACACGGGCACGCGGGTCGACCGGCGGACCAGCGCCGGCTCGTCGCCGACATCGCGCGGGTCGCTGTCGTCGCGCACCTCGCGGCAATCGGTGGTGCGGCGGCCGTGGCCGCGCGAGATCACGCCGGCCGGCACGCCGCGGGCGCGCAGGTGCTCAACGATGGCCATCACGACCGGCGTTTTCCCCGCACCACCGGCGACCACGTTGCCCACCACCACGACCGGCACGCCGGCGCGCTCGGTGCGCAGCCAGCCCACGCGATACAGCGTGCGGCGCAGCGCCGCGAGCAGTCCGAAGCATCGTGACAGCGGCCACAGCAGCCGCGCGACCGCGCCCCGTTCGAGCCAGGCGCGCTGCAGCTGCAAGTCAGCGCCCTGCCTGGGCGGCGGATTGCGTGGCGAAGGTGATCTGCACCATGCCGGCCCGGCGCGCGGCCTCCATCACGGTGATCACGGCCTGGTGCGCGGCGCTGGCGTCGGCGCTGATGATGACGACGCTGTCCTTCGTGCCGCCCGCCGCCGTGAGCGCAGCGGCGACCGTTTCGACACTGCGGTCGGGCAGGACGTTGCGGTTGATCGAATAGCGACCGTCGGCCGACACGGCGACGATCACTTCCTTGGGGTAGTCGCGTTGCGGCTCGGCATCGGCCACCGGCAGGCGCAACTGCATCTCGGTGAACTTGCTGTACGTGGTCGACAGCATCAGGAAGATCAGCACGACCAGCAGCACGTCGATGAACGGGATCAGGTTGATCTCCGGCTCGTCGCGCGCGCCGTGGCGGAAGTGCATGCGGCCGGGCTTCATCGCGGGCTCACTTGCGCAGCGCGTTGAGATGCCGCGCGAAGCGCTCGCCGGCCAGCTCGAGGTTCAGCAGGTATTCGTCAACCCGCGTGCGGAAGTAGCGCCAGAAGATCAAGGTGGGAATGGCGACGATCAGGCCGAAGGCGGTGTTGTAGAGCGCGATCGAGATCCCGTGCGCCAGTTGCGCCGGGTTGCCCGAACCCACCGCGCCGCC
Source organism: Variovorax cryoconiti (assembly GCF_051216395.1). Classification (NCBI taxonomy): domain Bacteria; kingdom Pseudomonadati; phylum Pseudomonadota; class Betaproteobacteria; order Burkholderiales; family Comamonadaceae; genus Variovorax; species Variovorax cryoconiti. The sequence goes on from NZ_JBPJZI010000006.1 coordinate 242,723, forward strand.
GGCCGGCGACTGCGAGCCGAAGATCTCGATCATCCCGATCACGGTGCCCAGCAGGCCCAGCAGCGGCGCGGCCGACGCGATGGTAGCGAGCGCGGGGAGCCAGCGCTCCAGGCGGTGCGCCACCGTGCGGCCGGAAGCTTCCATGGCGGCGCGTACATCTTCCTCGCTGCAGCGCGGGTTGGCATTCAGCGCTCGAAACCCGGCGGCGAGCACTTCGCCCAGCGCCGAATTCTTTTCGAGCTTGGTCACAACGTCGGGGCCCGGCACCGCGTTGCGCGACACATTGATGGCCTCGTCCAGCAACTTGGGCGGCAGGACACGCGCCGTCTTCAGGCTCGTGAAACGTTCGATCACCAAGGCCAAGGCCAGCACCGAACAGGCGAGCAGCGGCCAGATCGGCCAGCCCGCAGCAACTATGATGGAAAACAAAAAATCCTCCGGCCCATGGATTGCAAATGCGCGGCGATTATCACCGAGTGCCGCACGAGAAACCGCTGCTGTCGCTGTCAGCGACGACGCACAGATTCTGTGGATAACTTTGTGATTAACTGCGTTGGCAAGTAGTCCACACCCGCATGAACAGGGCGTCGCATTAGGACGATCGAATTTTGAGCAGCAGTTTATCTATTGAAATCAACGGCTTGCACCACAAGCCGTGCCTCCCTGAGGCGGGTGTGCGGGCGGGCAACGTGCACATGGCGCACTGTGGAAGAGTGGCTGTCGTCGCGAGCATTTCGCTGTGATCGATGCCGAGATGTCACGGGGTGTCGCGCCGCGCGTGTGGGCGGTTGGCGCCTTGTGCCATGCGGTCGCCGACGCGCTCGACGCGCGCTTCAACCCAGTCACCGTACAGGGCGAGATCTCCGGCTTCTCGCGTGCGGCCAGTGGTCACTGCTACTTCGCGCTGAAGGACGCCTCCGGGCAACTGCGTTGCGCCATGTTCCGACGCGCCGCCAGCCTCGTGGACTTCTCGCCGCGCGATGGCGACCAGGTCGAGGTGCGCGGGCGACTCGCTGTCTACGAGCCCCGCGGCGACCTGCAACTGGTGGTCGAAAGCCTGTCGCGCGCAGGGCAGGGCGCGCTCTTCGAGCAGTTCCTGCAGCGCAAGGCCAAGCTCGAGGCCGAGGGGCTGTTCGACCCGGCGCGCAAGCGGGCCCTGCCGACCATGCCGCGCGCCGTCGGCGTGGTGACGTCGCTGGGCGCCGCGGCGCTGCACGACGTGGTGACTGCCCTGCGCCGGCGGGTGCCGCACATCCCGGTCGTGCTGGCGCCGTCTGCAGTGCAGGGTGCCGGCGCCCCCGGTGAACTGGTGCGCGCGCTGCAATCGCTCTGGGCGTCGCCACAACCCGTTGACGTCATCCTGCTGGTGCGCGGCGGCGGCTCGATCGAAGACCTGTGGGCCTTCAACGACGAGACCCTGGCGCGCGCCATCGTGCAGAGCCCCGTGCCCGTGGTGTGCGGCGTCGGCCATGAGACCGACTTCACCATCGCCGACTTCTGCGCCGACCTGCGTGCACCGACACCGACCGCGGCGGCGGAGCTCGTGTCCGCGCCACGCGATGTCTGGCTGGGCGCGCTGGACCTGATCGAAGGCAAATTGAATGACGCCCTCGGTGCGCGGCTCGACCTGCTCGGTCAACGGCTGGACCTCGCCGCCGGCCGGCTCGGGCGACCGTCGTCTGTCGTGCTGCGACAGCAGCTGCGGCTGGCGCGGGAGGCGCAGCGGCTGCGCTATGCCGTCGCGTCGCAGCATCAGCGGCTCGCGCAGCGGGCACGCGCCGCAGGTCAAGGCTGGCCTGCCCTGTGGCAGGGCGGCCTGCGCCAGCAGCGCGAACGCCTGGACCGTCTGGACGCGCGATTGCGCCTGCTGGACCCGGCGCAGGTGCTCCAGCGCGGCTACGCGTGGCTGGTCGACGCGCAGGGACATGCCGTGACCAGCACCACACGCATTGCTGCGGGCGATGCGCTGTCCGCGCGACTGGCCGACGGCAGCCTCGATGTCCACGTCGACGCCGTGCGCACGCGGCCCCCGCCGACGCGGGGCGCCTGAATCCTTTCTAGAATCCCCTCATCCCACAACCAACCCACGAGCCAAGAATATGGAACACGTCCTTCCTCCTCTCCCGTACGCCCTCGACGCACTCGCGCCCGAGTATTCGAAGGAAACGCTCGAGTACCACTACGGCAAGCACCACAACGCTTACGTCGTGAACCTGAACAACCTGCAAAAGGGCACGGAGTTCGAGAGCATGACGCTCGAGGAGATCGTGAAGAAGTCCAGCGGCGGCATCTACAACAACTCCGCGCAGATCTGGAACCACACCTTCTTCTGGGACTGCATGAAGCCGCAGGGCGGCGGCGCACCGACCGGTGAACTCGCCAAGGCGATCGACGCCAAGTGGGGCAGCTACGACGCCTTCAAGGAAGCCTTCGTGAAATCGGCCGTCGGCAACTTCGGTTCCGGCTGGACCTGGCTCGTGAAGAAGGCCGACGGCACCGTCGACATCGTGAACACCGGCGCAGCCGGCACGCCGCTGACCACCGCCGACAAGGCACTGCTCACCGTCGACGTATGGGAGCATGCCTACTACATCGACTACCGCAACCTGCGCCCGAAGTTCGTCGAGACCTTCCTGGCCAAGCTGGTCAACTGGGACTTCGCCCAGAAGAACTTCGCTTAAATTAAGTCAGGGCCTCGCGCTCAAGACGCTCAGAGAAAGCCGGCTGCGCGCCGGTTTTTTTTCGTCTCGACACCGCGCACTGCGGCGTCAGCGCCGGGCTTGGAAGGGCGAGCCGCCCAACTTGGCGTTCTTCTTGATGTTCTTTTTGGCGAACCAGCCCTGATTCATCTCCAGGACGAAGCGGACCGGCTCCTCCGAGCAATGCGATTCGAGCGCGAGCGGCTGCATGTCGACGATGTTGACGATGCGACCGTCGTCGGCCACGAACGCGGCCGACAGCGGCAGCAGCGTGTTCTTCATCCAGAAACACTGCGTCGACGGCTGCTCGAAGACGAACAGCATGCCTTCGGCCTGCGGCATCTCCTTGCGGAACATCAGGCCGATCTGTTGCTGCTGGGGTGTTTGTGCGACCTGTGCATCGATCTGGTACATGCCCGCCGCCAACTTGACGCGGGGAAGGTCCATCTGCGCCTCTTGCGAAAGCGCCGCGAAAGGCAAAAGGCACAGCGAGAGCAGGGCAATGACGCGGGAAAACATGGTGCGAAGAATTCGGAAATGAAAAGGAGAGATGAAAGCGTACCCAATTCGAGAGAGTTTGGCCTTCCAGCCGCAAAGACTTCGACGCGGGCGAAAAAAAAGCGTTCCGAAGAACGCTTCTTTTTTGGTGGCAGCCCAATTACTGGGGGGTGCCGCCCTGGGTCGACTTGCGCTTCACCGAGCCGTCCTTGTTGGTACGGCGCGCGTCACGCGTTTCAGCGCGCTTTTCGCCAGCGACAGCCGCCTTGTCGGTGCCGATCGCGCCGCCTTCGGGCACCTTGTTGATGTCGCCGCCAGCACCGGCCTTGACTTGACCAGCAGGCTTGCTGGCCACCTTGGCTTCGGCGCGGGCCTGGGGCTTGGTGTTGGTCACAGGCGCTTTTTCAGCCGTGGGGGTTTGGGCGTAGGCGCCTGCAGCAAAAAAACCGGCGATCAGGACTGCGAGAGCTTTGTTCATTTAGGAATTCCTCGAGGAGTTGAGTGATTACGCCTTCCGCCCAGCAGAAGGTCAGCAAACAACGAAGCCGCATCGACCGCGGTTGACACGGCTTTCGACATGATTGCTTGCGTCTAAAATTCTAAGGCTAATAAGAGCGGTTGAAGTCGCTTCGACCATCAAATGTCACCTCGGAGCAACTCCGCCCCATGTCGAGCTACCAGCACATTCAGGTTCCATCCGCCGGCCAGAAGATCACCGTCAACGCCGACAATTCGCTTCTTGTGCCGGCTCAGCCGATCATTCCCTTCATCGAGGGCGACGGCATTGGTGTCGACATCACGCCGGTCATGCTCAAGGTGGTCGATGCGGCCGTGGCCAAGAGCTACGGCGGCCGGCGGCAGCTTCACTGGATGGAGGTTTTCGCCGGTGAGAAGGCGACCCGGCTCTACGGCCCCGACGTGTGGCTGCCGGACGAAACCGTGCAGGCGGTGCGCGACCACGTCGTCTCGATCAAGGGCCCGCTGACCACGCCTGTGGGGGGCGGCATCCGCTCGCTCAACGTGGCGTTGCGCCAGGCGCTCGACCTGTACGTCTGCCTTCGTCCGATCCAGTATTTCGACGGCGTCCCGAGCCCGCTGAAGGAGCCGCACAAGACGAACATGGTGCTGTTCCGCGAGAACTCGGAGGACATCTACGCCGGCATCGAATTCGCGGCCGGCAGCGAGCAGGCCAAGAAACTCATCGCCTTGCTGCAGAACGACTTCGGCATCCAGAAGATCCGCTTTCCTGAAACGTCCGGCATCGGCATCAAGCCGGTCTCGCGCGAAGGCACCGAGCGGCTGATGCGCAAGGCGATCCAGTACGCCATCGACCATGACAAACCCTCCGTGACGATCGTGCACAAGGGAAACATCATGAAGTTCACCGAAGGCGCTTTCCGGGACTGGGGCTATGGCCTCGCTGCGAAGGAGTTCGGCGGCGAACTGATCGACGGCGGCCCCTGGATGCGGGTGAAGAACCCCCACACCGGCAAGTTCATCACCGTGAAGGACCGCGTCGCTGACGCCTTCATGCAGCAGATCCTGATGCGCCCGGCCGAGTATTCGGTGGTGGCCACGCTCAACCTCAATGGCGACTACCTCTCCGACGCGCTGGCTGCGCAGGTCGGCGGCATCGGCATCGCGCCCGGCGCCAACCTGAGCGATACCGTGGCGATGTTCGAAGCCACCCACGGCACGGCGCCCAAGTACGCCGGCAAGGACTACGTCAACCCGCTGTCGGAGATCCTGTCGGCCGAGATGATGCTGCGCCACATCGGCTGGAAAGAGGCGGCCGACCTGATCATCCGGTCGCTGCGCCAATCGATCCTCAGCAAGAAGGTGACCTACGACTTCGCACGCCTCATGGACGGCGCGACGCAAGTCAGCTGCTCCGGTTTCGGGCAGGTGATGATCGACAACATGTGACGCACGCCGCACGCGCAGCGTCGAGGCTGGCAAGCGGCGACAATAGTCGACGATCCGGCGGGCGCCGGTGACACACAGACCCAATGACATCAAGGATGCAGGCCGCATGAGCAAACCAACCATCATCTACACGTTGACCGACGAAGCGCCGTTCCTGGCGACGCAGGCCTTCCTGCCGATCATTCGTACCTTCACGGCACCCGCCGGTATCGACGTAACGACCAGCGACATCTCGGTGGCCGCCCGCATCCTGGGCCAGTTCCCGGAATCGCTCACCGAAGCGCAGCGCGTGCCCGACAACCTGGCCGAACTCGGCAAGCTCACGCTGCTGCCCGACACCAACATCATCAAGCTGCCGAACATCAGCGCGTCGGTGCACCAACTGATCGGCGCCATCAAGGAATTGCAGGCACGTGGCTACAAGATTCCGGACTACCCGGAAGATCCCAAGACCGACGAAGAGAAGGCGGTCCGCGCACGCTACTCGAAGTGCCTGGGCAGCGCCGTGAACCCGGTGCTGCGAGAAGGCAATTCGGACCGCCGTGCGCCCAAGGCGGTGAAGGAATACGCCCGCAAGAACCCGCACAGCATGGGCGAGTGGAGCATGGCTTCGCGCAGCCACGTGGCGCACATGAAGCACGGCGACTTCTATCACGGCGAAAAGTCGATGACGCTGGACAAGGCGCGGGACGTCAAGATGGAACTGGTCGGCAAGAGCGGCAAGACCACCGTGCTCAAGCCGAAGGTGTCGCTGCTGGCCGGCGAGATCATCGACAGCATGTACATGAGCAAGAAGGCGCTGCTCGCTTTCTATGAGCACGAGATGGAAGACGCCCGTGCGACCGGCGTGATGTTCTCGCTGCATGTGAAGGCCACGATGATGAAGGTGTCGCACCCGATCGTCTTCGGCCACGCCGTGCGCGTGTTCTACAAGGAAGCCTTCGAGAAGCACGGCAAGCTGTTCGACGAGCTGGGCGTGAACGTCAACAACGGCATGGTCGACCTGTACACCAAGATCGAGTCGCTGCCTTCGACCAAGAAGGAAGAGATCATCCGTGACCTGCACGCCTGCCACGAGCACCGCCCCGAGCTGGCGATGGTCGATTCGGCCAAGGGCATCACGAACCTGCACGCGCCCAACGACGTGATCGTCGACGCCTCGATGCCGGCCATGATCCGCATCGGCGGCAAGATGTGGGGCGCCGACGGCAAGCCGAAGGACACCAAGGCGGTCATCCCGGAGAGCACTTTCGCCCGCATCTACCAGGAGATCATCAACTTCTGCAAGACCAACGGCAACTTCGACCCGGTGACCATGGGCACGGTGCCGAACGTGGGCCTGATGGCGCAGCAGGCCGAGGAATACGGCTCGCACGACAAGACCTTCGAGGTGACCGAGGACGGCGTGGCGAACATCGTCGATCTCGCGACCGGCGAGGTGCTGCTGTCGCAGAACGTGGAAGCCGGCGACATCTGGCGCATGTGCCAGGTCAAGGACGCGCCGATCCGCGACTGGGTCAAGCTGGCCGTCACCCGCGCCCGCAACTCGGGCATGCCGGCCCTGTTCTGGCTCGACCCGTACCGCCCGCACGAAGCCGAAATGATCAAGAAGGTGCAGACGTACCTCAAGGACCACGACACCCAAGGCCTGGACATCCAGATCATGTCGCAGGTGCGCGCCATGCGTTACACGCTGGAACGCGTCATCCGCGGCCTGGACACCATCTCGGTCACCGGCAACATCCTGCGCGACTACCTGACCGACCTGTTCCCGATCATGGAACTGGGCACCAGCGCCAAGATGCTGTCGATCGTGCCGTTGATGGCCGGCGGCGGCATGTACGAGACGGGTGCCGGCGGTTCCGCGCCGAAGCACGTCAAGCAACTTGTGGAAGAGAACCACCTGCGCTGGGATTCGCTGGGCGAGTTCCTGGCCCTGGCCGTGTCGCTGGAAGACCTGGGCCTCAAGACAGGCAACGCCCAGGCCAAGATCCTGGCGAAGACGCTGGACACCGCCACCGGCAAGCTGCTGGACAACAACAAGAACCCGTCGCCCAAGACCGGCCAGCTGGACAACCGCGGCAGCCAGTTCTACCTGGCGATGTACTGGGCGCAGGAACTGGCCGCTCAGACGGACGACAAGGCGTTGCAGTCGAAGTTCGCTCCGCTGGCCGAGGCGCTCGGCCGCGGCGAAAAGAAGATCGTCGAAGAACTCGCGGCGGTGCAGGGTCAGCCGGCGGACATCGGCGGCTACTACCTGGTCGACGCCCAGAAGTGCGAGGCGGTCATGCGTCCGAGCGCCACCCTGAACGCGGCGCTCGCCTCGGTCGGCACCTGAGCACGAATCGCGGACGGACCGTGTGTCCATTCGCGAAAACACAACGCCCCGGCGCCTTCCCAGGCGCCGGGGCTTTTTCTTGCGTGTAAAACTTGGCTAAAGCGTCTTCTCGCACCCCTTGTTTTCTTCGTAACATGACGCCAGATCATCTGGCGTCGGCATGGTGCTTGCTCGCTCGATAGAATGAATTTCATGGCAACCCGAAACCCCTCGAAACCCGCCACGCCGCCGGCCCAGAAGCCCGCGGGAGGCGACGGCGATTCGGTCGTCCTGGAGCGCCGCCCGCAAAAAACCGCACCACCGCAGATGTTTCAGGTGGTGATGCTCAATGACGACTACACCCCGATGGAGTTCGTGATCGTCGTCATTCAGGAATTCTTCAACAAGGACCGCGAAACGGCGACCCAGATCATGTTGAAGATCCATCTCGACGGCCGTGGCATCTGCGGGGTGTATTCCCGCGACATGGCCGCCACCAAGGTCAATCAGGTGATGGAGGCAGCCCACCAGGCCGGCCACCCGTTGCAATGCGTCAGCGAACCGGTTGAATAAATCGCGCGCTGACCCATCTGAGTACTTATTTACAGCAAGGCAGAAGGAAATCACATGATTGCCCAGGAACTGGAAGTCAGCTTGCACATGGCCTTCGTCGAGGCCAGGCAGCAGCGCCACGAGTTCATCACGGTAGAGCACCTGCTGCTCGCTTTGCTGGACAACCCGAGCGCCGCAGAGGTTCTGCGCGCATGCTCGGCCAACGTCGACGACCTTCGCGCGTCGTTGACGAATTTCATCAAGGACAACACGCCCCAGGTGGCGGGGACCGACGACGTCGACACCCAGCCGACCCTCGGGTTCCAGCGCGTGATCCAGCGCGCCATCATGCATGTGCAGTCCACCGGCAACGGCAAGAAGGAAGTGACCGGCGCCAACGTGCTGGTTGCGATCTTCGGTGAGAAGGACTCGCACGCGGTGTACTACCTCCACCAGCAGGGCGTGACCCGGCTGGACGTGGTGAACTTCATCGCGCACGGCATCAAGAAGAGCGACCCGCCGGAAGCCACCAAGGGCAGCGCCGAATCGTCCTCGAACGAGGGCGAGGAGGGTGGCGGCGAGAAGAACGAAAAGGCGTCGCCGCTGGAGCAGTTCACCCAGAACCTCAACCAGATGGCCAAGGACGGCAAGATCGATCCGCTGATCGGCCGCGAGTACGAGGTCGAGCGCGTGATCCAGATCCTGTGCCGCCGGCGCAAGAACAACCCGCTGCTGGTCGGCGAGGCTGGCGTGGGCAAGACCGCCATCGCCGAAGGCCTGGCCTGGCGTATCACGCAGGGCGACGTGCCGGAAATCCTGGCCGAAGCCCAGGTGTACTCGCTCGACATGGGCGCGCTGCTGGCCGGTACCAAGTACCGCGGTGACTTCGAACAACGCCTCAAGGGCGTGCTCAAGTCGCTCAAGGACCGGCCCAACGCCGTGCTCTTCATCGACGAGATCCACACGCTGATCGGTGCCGGTGCGGCCTCGGGCGGCACGCTGGACGCGTCCAACCTGCTCAAGCCGGCGCTCTCGAGTGGCCAGCTCAAGTGCATCGGCGCGACCACCTTCACCGAATACCGCGGCATCTTCGAGAAGGATGCGGCCCTGTCGCGTCGCTTCCAGAAGGTTGACGTGGTCGAGCCGACGGTGCAGGAAACCGTCGATATCCTCAAGGGCCTGAAGTCGCGTTTCGAGGAACACCATGGCGTGAAGTACGCCGTGGCCGCCCTGCAGGCTGCGGCCGAGCTGAGCGCCAAGTACATCAACGACCGTCACCTGCCCGACAAGGCGATCGACGTGATCGACGAGGCCGGCGCGGCCCAGCGCATCCTGGCGCCGAGCAAGCGCAAGAAGACGATCACCAAGGCCGAAGTCGAGGAAATCGTCGCGAAGATCGCGCGCATTCCCCCGGCCAATGTGTCCAATGACGACCGCGGCAAGCTGCAGACGCTGGAACGCGACCTCAAGAGCGTCGTGTTTGGCCAGGACAAGGCCCTCGAAGTGCTCGCCTCGGCGGTCAAGATGGCGCGTTCGGGCCTGGGCAAGGGCGACAAGCCGATCGGCTCCTTCCTGTTCAGCGGCCCCACCGGCGTCGGCAAGACCGAAGCGGCCAAGCAGCTCGCCTACATCATGGGCATCGAGCTGATCCGCTTCGACATGTCGGAATACATGGAACGCCACGCGGTGAGCCGCCTGATCGGCGCGCCTCCGGGCTACGTCGGTTTCGACCAGGGCGGCCTGCTGACCGAGGCCGTCACGAAGAAGCCGCACTGCGTGTTGCTGCTCGACGAAATCGAGAAGGCGCACCCGGACATCTTCAACGTGCTGCTGCAGGTCATGGACCACGGCACGCTGACGGACAACAACGGACGCAAGGCCGACTTCCGCAACGTCATCATCATCATGACGACGAACGCGGGTGCCGAGACCATGAACAAGGCGACCATCGGCTTCACCAACCCGCGCGAATCGGGTGACGAGATGGCCGACATCAAGCGCCTGTTCACGCCGGAGTTCCGCAACCGTCTGGACGCGACCGTGAGCTTCAAGGCGCTGGACGAATCGATCATCCTGCGGGTGGTCGACAAGTTCCTGCTGCAGCTCGAAACGCAGCTGGCCGAGAAGAAGGTCGATGTGACCTTCACCGACAACCTGCGCAAGCACCTCGCCAAGAAGGGCTTCGACCCGTTGATGGGCGCGCGGCCGATGCAGCGCCTGATCCAGGACACGATCCGTCGTGCACTGGCCGACGAACTGCTCTTCGGTCGCCTGCAGGACGGTGGTCGCCTGACCGTCGACCTCGACGACAAGGACGAAGTGCAGCTCGACATCCAGCCGCTGCCGAAGAAGGAAGGCAAGGCCAAGCCGGAAGCCGAGGAAGCGGCCGCAGGCTGATCGACTTTCGCACGGCCCACGGGGCTGTGCTGCCTTCAAAGGCCGGTAGCATCGCGCTGCCGGCCTTTTTCTTTGGGCCGGCGCCACTCCTGCCCATCGCTCTCCATCGCAGCGCCTGTCTCTTGATCCTTCCCGAAATCAGCCAAGAATGGAAAACGGGCCTTTCCCTGGCCTGGAGCGGCTACATCGCGGTGCTGTCGATCTGGATCGTGATGCAGAAGCGAGCGCCGGTGTCGACGATGAGCTGGATCCTGTCGCTCGCGCTGCTGCCCTTCGCCGGCTTCCTCGTCTATTACTTCCTCGGGCCGCAGCGCCTGAAGAAGCTGCGGCTCAAGCGCCTGCGCAACCGCGCCATCGCGCAGGCGCCGGCCGATCTGGCGCTGCTGCACGAGGCCGGGGAGCACGCGCCGCCGGCCCTGCGGCACCTGGCCGCGCTGGGCACGGCGGCCTGCGGGATTCCGGTGTCGAGTGCGACCGGCGTCGAGCTGCTGTCCGGCGGTGCGCGCACCTTCGACGCCATCTTCGAGGCCATCCGCACCGCGCGGCACCATGTGCACCTGGAGTACTACATCTTCGAGCCCGACCGCATCGGCACGGCCCTGCGCGACCTGCTGATCGAGCGCGCGCAGCAGGGCGTCGCGGTGCGCCTTCTGCTCGACGCGCTGGGCTCCAAGCGCATCGGCCGCCGCTTCATGGCACCGATGCGGGCGGCCGGCATTCACATCGCGCTGTTCCACGACACCAAGATCGGCCGGCGCCTGCGGCCGGTCACCAACTACCGCAGCCACCGCAAGATCGTGGTCGTCGACGGCCGCATCGGCTTCACGGGCGGCGTCAACATCACGGACGAGGAAGACCGCCGCACCCGGCCCGACGCCTACCACGACATGCACCTGCGGCTCGAGGGCAGCGCGGTGCGCTGGCTGCAGACCACCTTCCTCGAGGACTGGAGCTACGCCACCGGCGAGAGCGCCCGGCGCATGGTCGACGAGTCGCTCGAGGACATGCTGCCGCGCCTGGCTGCCGGCGAAATCGCGGCACAGATCGTCACCAGCGGCCCCGACAGCCCGCTCGAAGCGATCCACCGCATGCACGTGGAAGCCATCCATTCGGCCAGCGAGCGCGCCTGGCTGACCACGCCGTACTTCGTGCCGGGCGAGCCGGCGCTGATGGCGCTCACCAGCGCCGCGTTGCGCGGTGTCGATGTGCGGCTGCTGGTGCCGCGCCGCAGCGATTCGGCGATCGTCAGCGCCGCTGCGCGCTCGTACTACGACGAACTCATCGGTGCCGGCGTGAAGGTTTGGGAGTACAAAGCGCGCATGCTGCATTCCAAGACGCTGGTGGTCGACGACCATTGCGCGATGATCGGCACCGCCAACTTCGACAACCGCAGCTTCCGCCTCAACTTCGAGGTGATGGCGGTGGTGTACGGTCCGGCGCTGGCGCGCCCGCTGGCCGCGCAGTTCGAATACGACCTGCACAGCGCCGCCGCCGTGCGACTGAACCGGCCGCAGAGCTTTCCGCGCCGCCTGGGCGATGCACTGGCCCGGCTGTCGTCGCCCTTGCTCTGAACGGACCCGGCGTCGCGTTGCCGCGCGCAAGGGGCGACCTCAATGCTCATAGCGGCTGCGAAGCTCCCGCGCCGCCTTGGCCTCGGGCCGCAGTCGCGAACCACCCAGCCAGACTTCCTGCACCGCGCCCGCCGGGTCGCGCACCAGCCGGGCCGCTTCGCCATGGCTGGCATAGCCGTTGGCGAGCGATATCAGGGCCCGTTCCTTGCCGCTGACCGTGAGCTCTGTGGCGTCGGTGAAAGGGGCGGCCAGGGTCGGCGACACAGCGAACACCCGGTCGCGCATCGGCACCAAGTCGGTCGGCCCCCACAGGCTCCAGTAGCGGCCGGACCAGGCGCGTGTTTTGGCGGTGGGCGCGCCGTGGCGCTCAAAGGCCTGCAGGATCTGCACGATGCCGTCCATCCACGGCCACGAGAAACCGTCGAGTGAATTGCACAGCACCGACACCGCCAGTGCCTGCTGCGGCACGGCCAGGCTGCGCGAGACGAAGCCCTGCAGGCTGCCGGTGTGGCCGAACCAGTCCCAGCCCTGGAAGCTGCCCTGCATCGTGCCGAGGCCATACCAGGCCGGTGTGCTGCTGTGCGGCACGGCCCAGTGCCGTCGCGTCATTTCGTGGCGGCTCGCCGGCGTGAGTACGCTGCGCCGGGCGGTCGGCACCAGCTGCGCGTAGAAGGCGGCCACATCCGCCGCGGTGCTGACGAAGCCGGCGGCGGGTGCCATCGCATGGGTCGGCGGATCGCCCGGCACCACGACGCGACGGCCCAGGAGCACCCGGCCGGAATGCCCGCGCGCCATCGTGCGAGCGGCATCCGTGCCTGCGTCCGGGCGCGTGTTCCGGAGCCCGGCCGCATCGATGATCTCGCGCTGCATCCAGTCGCCATAGGCTTCACCGGTGAGCGTCTCCATCACCTGGCCGAGCAGCGCGAAGCCGTGGTTCGAATACTTGAAACGGGTGTTGGCTTCCAGTGCGGGCGGCTCCCGAAGCTGCGCCATCAGTTCGTCGCGCGAGAGGAAGGCTCGCCGGTCCTGGAACTGGCCGGCATCGGGGCCGTCGCGGACGGTGCCGGCACTGTGCGACAGCAACTGCGACAGCGTGGCAGCCGCCATCTGCGGATGGAGGCCCACGACGTAGCGGCCCACCGCATCGTCCAGCTGCAGCTTGCCGCCCTCGCGCAGCTTCAGGATCCCCGCCGCGGTGAAGGTCTTCGAATGCGAGGCGATCCGAAAGCGATGCTGCGGCGTGAGCCGGGTCTTCGCCAGCGCATCGGCATGGCCCAGGGCCAGTTGCAGCACCGGGCGCTGCCGGTGGTCGATGGCGATCGAGACCCCCGGCCGCTCGGTCACCCGCATCTGCAGTTCCATCCAGCGCGGGATGTAGTCGATCGCTGCGGCCAGCCACTTGTCCATGCCTGCTCTTTCGATGTGTCGGGCGCCGGCTGCGCCCGTTGGCCGAGAATACAGGCCCGCGTCGCACCTCGGCTCTCAGCCTGCCGGCGACCGCCGCCGTCCCACTCCAAGCATTTCATGGCCCACACCTTCCTCTGGCACGACTACGAAACCTTCGGCGCCGTGCCGCGCCGCGACCGGCCGTCGCAGTTCGCCGCGATCCGCACCGACGCCGAGCTCAACGAAGTCGGCGAGCCGCTGATGCTTTACTGCCAGCCCGCGCCCGACTACCTGCCCAGCCCCGAGGCCTGCCTGATCACCGGCATCACGCCGCAACTCGCGCTGGAGCGCGGCGTGCCGGAGCATCAATTCGCCGCCGAGGTCGAGAAGGCGTTCTCGCAGCCCGGCACCATCGGCGTCGGCTACAACACGATCCGCTTCGACGACGAGGTGACGCGCTTCCTGTTCTGGCGCAACCTGATCGACCCCTACGCGCGCGAGTGGCAGAACGACTGCGGCCGCTGGGACCTGCTCGACGTGGTGCGCCTGACCTACGCGCTGCGCCCCGACGGCATCCAGTGGCCGACGAAGGAAGACGGCAAGCCCAGCTTCAAGCTCGGCGACCTGGCGCGCGCCAACGGGCTGCTGCACGAGGCGGCGCACGATGCGCTGTCGGACGTGCGCGCCACCATCGCGCTGGCGCGCCTCATCCGCACCGCCCAGCCGCGGCTCTTCGATTTCGCCTTCGGGCTGCATCGCAAGGACCGTGTGGCGAACGAGCTCGGCCTGCCCGCGACGCGCGAGACGGCCAAGCCCTTCCTCCACGTGTCGGGCATGTTCCCGGCCGAGCGCGGCTGCCTGGCCGTGATGTGGCCGCTGGCCAGCCACCCGACCAACAAGAACGAGCTGCTGGCCTGGGACCTCGCACACGACCCGAGCGAACTGCGCGACATCGACGTGCCCACGCTGCGCCAGCGGCTCTTCACCCGTACCGCCGACCTGCCCGAGGGCGTGGTGCGGCTGCCGATCAAGGGCATCCACCTGAACAAGTCGCCAATGGTCGTGGGCAACCTGAAGACGCTGACACCGGCGATGGCCGAACGCTGGAGGGTCGACTTCGACACCGCGCTGCGCCACGCCGCCATCGCCCAGGGCCTGCCCGACATGAGCGCCATCTGGACGCAGGTGTACGAACGGCCGAAGGAAGCCGCGCCGGATGTCGACGAAGACCTCTACGGCGGCTTCGTCGGCAACGCCGACCGGCGGCGGCTGAACCAGCTGCGCAGCCTGTCGCCCGCCGAGCTGGCGCTGTCACGCACCGGTTTCGACGACCCGCGGCTGGAAGAGATCCTGTTCCGCTACCGCGCCCGCAATTTCGTCGACACGCTCACGCCCGACGAGGCCGAGCGCTGGGAGGCGCACCGCGCGGCGCGCCTGCTGGAAGGCGAGGGCGGCGCCCGCAACGTCGACCAGTTCTTCGCGGAGATCGACACGGCGGCCGAGACGGCCGACGAGCGCGGCGAGGAACTGCTGGGCCTGCTGTACGAGTACGCCGAGGCGATCGCACCGTCGCTCTGATCGAGGGCGATCGGCGTCTGCGCCTGCAGCCGGGGCAAACCCCGACCCGCGGGCGCGCCCCCGGCTTCCAGAATGAATGCTCCCCAAACGGAGACATCGTTCGTGCCCTCTTCATCGCTGACCCGCCGCCGCTTTCATCTGTCGACCGCGGCGGCTGCCGCATCGCTCGCCCTGCCAGGCCTGGCGCAATCCCCCTGGCCGAACCGGCCGATCCGCATCGTCGTGCCCTATACACCGGGTGGCTTCACCGACCAGATGGCCCGGCTGGTGCAGATCGGTCTGCAGCAACGCCTGGGCCAGCCGGTGCTGATCGACAACAGGCCGGGTGCCAACAGCCTGATCGGCGTCGATGCGGTCGCGAAGGCGGCGCCCGATGGCAGCACCTTCGGCGTCGTCATCGCGGCCTACGCGGCCAACACCTCGCTCTATGCCGGCAAGCTGCCCTACGACCCGCGCAAGGATCTGATGGGTGTGTCGCTGATGGGTGTGTCGCCGCTGCTCGCGGCGGTGAACAACGACGCACCCTTCAAGACCGGCCGGCAACTGATCGACTACGCGCGCGCCAACCCCGGCAAGATCAGCTTCGGCTCGTCGGGCAACGGATCCGCGGCGCACCTCACGACCGAACTGTGGAAAGCGCTGACGAAGACCTACATGGTCCACGTCCCGTACCGCGGCGCCGTGCCGGCGCTGACGGACCTGATGGGCGGACAGATCCAGCTCTTCTTCGACGCGCCGACCGGCCTCATCAGCCAGGCACGGGCCGGCAAGATCCGGCTCATCGGCGTGGCCGGGGAGCAGCGGCTGCCGGCGGTGCCCGACGTGCCGACCTTCATCGAACAGGGCTTCGCCGGCTTCACCGGCAGCACCTGGGCCGGCATGCTCGCGCCCGCGGGCACGCCGCCTGGCGTCGTGCAGCGGATGGCGGACGAGGTCGCGCGCATCATCAAGAGCGACGAGACGCGCGCGAAGCTCGATGCCATGGGCACCTTTCCGGCGGGCAGCACACCGCAGGAATTCGATGCCTTCATCGTCGCCGAAACCACCAAGTGGGGGCAAGTGATCAAGACCGCCGGCGTGAAGGCCGAGTGAGGGCCCGGGCCAGGTCGGTCGAGAGCCTTGCTGCGGGTTTCTCCGACAGCAGACGGTCAGGAAAGCGGACATCGCGCTTGCTGGCTCGAAACCACTGTCGGTCGTCCGAACACAGCACGGTCCGCGGTTCGACGCGGCACCGACAACAGGAGCAGGCATGAGCAACGTCAAGGGCAGTGGCGACGGGACCCGTCCCAGCACGGATGGCGGCGTCGACAACATGGGCGCGGGTGAAAAGTTCACGACGGAAAAGACGGCCGCCGGCGAGGACATCTCCGCTCCGGCACCACGGGAGAGGATGCAAGACAAGAAGTCGAATGCACAGGGCACCCGACACGATGATTCAGCGCCGTTTCATCTCACCGAAGACCTCACGCCAGCCTCGAGCACAGACAAGAACCGGCGTTAGCACCGTCGGCAGAGACGGTCCGAGGGCACGAACCGAGGGCGTCGCAGTCGGCGCTCTGCGACGCGTTCTTCGGCCGGATTCCACCTTTCACCTCCTGGGCGGGACCTTCCAGGCATGCATGGCCTCCAATGATGAAAAAGCCTGATCCGCTGGCGGCTCGAAATCTCGGCGCAGAGCCGTCGCGTGGCGGGATGGCGCTTTTGGTCGTCGACATGATCAGTTGCTGGTCCTTTCCGGATGCTGAGAAACTGCTGGTCGGCGCCGTCCGCATTGCGCCCCGCATTGCGGCGCTGAAGGCGCGATGCGCGCGAGCGGCGGTGCCCGCCATCTACGCCAACGACAACCTGGGCCGATGGCGCTCGGACTTCGGCAAGCTCATCGCCATGTCGTTGGACCGCGGCGGCAATGCCGCGGCCGTGACGGCTGCCTCGCGACCGTCCGAGCGCGACTACTTCGTTCTCAAGCCCAAGCACTCGGCGTTCGACGCGACACCGCTGACGCTTCTTCTGCAAGACTTGAAAGTTCACCATCTGCTGGTCGTCGGTACCGCCAGTGACCAGTGCGTGATGGCCACCGTTTCCGATGCCCGAATGCGCGACCTGGATGTCACTGTCCCACGCGATTGCGTGGCATCCCAAACGGAGGCACGCAACGCCACAGTACTGCAACAATTCGCGCAGGTGTTCAAACTGGCCACGCCGATGGGCGCCCGCGTCCGGCTACCCCGACCCACGCCTCATTCCGGGGTGGTCGACACTGGGCGCCGTGCCTGATGGCGGTGAGCTGAAACCGAGGGCCGCCGCCGTCCACCCCCCGACTTATCGGCGACTTTTCTTCAGCACGCTGAGCCTGCCATCGCTCTCCAATCGGGCGGCGCGCACGTCCTCGATGCGTTCCACGCTTTCTTCGCGCAGCTTTCCCTCCAGTTCTTCCATCGTGATCATCTCGCGCTTCAGCGCCTTGCGGTTGACGCGACCGTGACGCACCAGGACCTCGGGCAGCGGCTCCAGAAATCGCGCAATCGCCGGCGACCGGAAGCTCAGCCAGTCCAGCGCAAAGTTCCAGCCGATGAGCGTCGACAGGAGCACCAGCCCATCGTTGATCGACCGGTACTCGCCCTGCATCGCATTGCTCGCCGCGTCGGCCACGAGGACCACGAAGAGCAGGTCCGCAACGCCCATGGAGCCGACGTCCCGCCGCAGGACGAAACGGAAAACCAGAAACAGGAACCAGTAAACCACCGACCCGCGAACGATCATGTGCCAGACCGGGAATTCCCGCGCGAAGAGGTCCATCAGTTCGCTCACGACGTGGTCTCCGTCTTGAAGAGGCCACGCACGTTCAACGCGGCCAAGCCCACCTGCAAGGCGATCAACGCCCAGGCCTGCGTATGGGCGCCCCAAGCGACCCAGAGCAGATTGCTCAAAAGGAATACCCAGAAGCCCGCGTTGCGGCGTCCCTTGGCGTTCGAGCCGACCAGGTAGGCGGCGGCGAGGGACGCTGCGAAGGCGGGCCACTGAACGATGTCGAGGATGTCCATGGGCTGTCAGGCCGCAGCCGGCGCCGTTCGTTGCAGGTGGTGCATGACGGTCTGGCCGTGAGCGGCCTGCCTGTGAAGCGAAAGAATGACGGAGCCGATCATGGAAGCCCTACGGTGGTGACAGTGCCTTGCACACCCTAGCCAGTTCGCAGCACGATGACCGTCGGCCAACGCGTGTCCAGCGTGTAGGTTGGCCGCCGCCGCGCGGCGCGTCTCCGGCCCGAGGAGAAGATCACCTTGCACATTCCGCCTTTTTCCTACGCACGGCGAATGCTCCTGTGCGGATGTTCTGTGTCCCACGACCAAAAGGAGCTTGTAGATGCCCACCACCCGCACCCCCGCCGACGCTTGCAGCCTGCTCGACGCCGACCATCGCAATGTCAAGAAGCTCTTCAAGGAGTTCGAGCCCCTGGCAGAGTCCAAAGCCAAGACGGCCCCCGTAAAACGAAGAGAGTTGGCCGACCAGATCTGCATGGAATTGACGGTCCACGCCCGCATCGAGGAAGAAATCTTCTACCCCGCCCTGCGCGAGGCCATCAAGGAGGAAGACCTGCTCGACGAGGCCGAAGTGGAACATGCCAGCGCCAAGGAACTCATTGCGCAGATCGAGGCGGGCGACGAGAACGATCCCAAGTGGTGCGCCAAGGTCATCGTGCTGGGCGAGTACATCGACCACCACGTCAAGGAGGAGCGCAACGAGATTTTCGTCAAGGCCCGAGCAGCGAAGAAGCTGGACCTGGTGGCCATGAGGGACGAACTTCAGGCGCGCAAGGACGAACTGATGGCAGAAACAGCGGCCCTGGCCTGATCAGGACACCGCCAGTCGGGAAGAGCGCGGTCGCTGCCAGGCGACCGCTGCTCACATCGACGCTTCGAGCATCTCGCGGTAGTCCTCGCGCGTGGCCAGGCGCGGGTTGGTCTTGTGGCAGTGGTCGGCCATCGCGCCGTCGATCACCTGCTCGAACAACGCGGGCGTCACGCCGACTTCGGCCAGCCCGCTAGGCAGCCCCAGCCGCTGGCTCATGTCGCGGATCGCGTCCCCCAGGTCGCCGGCCGAATCGAGGTTCATCGCCCGGGCCATGCGCTGCAGGCGCCGGTCCTTCTGCACCGACTCCGCCCCCGCGTTGAAGCGGATCACGGCGGGCAGGAAGAGGGCGTTGAGCGTGCCGTGATGCAGGCGCGGATCGGCGCCGCCCAGGCTGTGGCTGAGCGAATGCACGCAGCCCAGGCCCTTCTGGAACGCCATGGCGCCCTGCATCGACGCGCTCATCAGGTTGAGCCGCGCCTCTCGATCCTGGCCGTCTTTGGTGGCACGTTCGATGTGGCCCCAGGCGCGCTCCAAGCCGTCGAGCGCGATGCCGTCGGCGGGCGGGTTGAAGGCGGCCGACATGAAAGTCTCCATGCAGTGCGCGATGGCGTCCATGCCGGTGGCTGCGGTCAGGCGCGGCGGCAGTCCGAAGGTCAGCTCGGGGTCGCAGATGGCGGCCTTGGGCAGGATGTGCCAGCTGTGGAAGCCCAGCTTGCGGTGGTCGTCCACGATGAGGATCGCGCCGCGCGCCACCTCGCTGCCGGTGCCGGCGGTGGTGGGCACCGCGATCAGCGGCGCGACGTTCTCGGTGATCTTCGGCGAGCCGCCTTCGATGGTCGCGTAGGTCTTGAGCGGGCCTTCATGCGTGGCCGCGATGGCGACGCCCTTGGCGCAGTCGATGGCCGAGCCGCCGCCGACGGCGATCAGCCCGTCGCAGCGGCCGCTGCGGTACAGGTCGACGGCCGCGCGCACGGCGGCCTCGGTCGGGTTCGACGGTGTCGCGTCGAACACCGACACCTCCAGGTCGCCCAGCGCATCGAGCGTGGTCTGCAGGATGCCGGCAGCGCGCACGCCGGCATCGGTCACGATCATCGGGCGGTTGATGCCCACGCGCGCGCACTCGGCGCTGAGCTGGCGGATCGCGCCGAAGTCGAACTGGATCTGGGTCAGGTACTGGATGAGGGCCATGGGAATGCGTCGATGCGAAAGGTGGCTGTACGATTTGACGAAACGAATCTAGCAACAGGATCCCATCTTGCCCATGCATGAAACCCTTGCCGATGTCGCAACGGGCACACCTTTTTCTCTCGCGGACACGACGCCGCGCCACCCATGCTGACGCCGAAGATGGCGAGCGTGGTCGAGCGCATGGCCCGCGCCGGCCACCCGCCGTTCCATGAACTGACCGCCGCCGAAGCCAAGGCCTCGTACGAGAAGGGCGCCGGCGTGCTCGAGGTGCCGAAGCCGGCATTGGCCCGGGTCGAGGACATCCACATCGCCGCGCGCGATGGCTTCCAGCTGCCGGCGCGCCTCTATGCGCCCTCGGCCGACGTGCTGCCGGTGCTCGTCTTCTTCCACGGTGGCGGCTTCACCGTCGGCAGCATCGCCACGCACGACACGCTGTGCCGCGTGCTGGCCAGCCGCAGCGGCTGCGCCGTGGTGTCGGTCGACTACCGACTCGCGCCCGAGTACAAATTCCCGACCGCATCCGACGATGCCTGGGACGCCGTGCAGTTCGTGGCGCGCGAGGCTGCGTCGCTCGGCCTCGACGGCAGCCGGCTGGCATTGGGCGGCGACAGTGCGGGCGGCACGCTCGCCGCTGTCTGCGCCCTGATGGCGCGCGATGCGGGCATCCCGATCGCGCTGCAACTGCTGTTCTACCCGGGCACGACCGCCCACCAGGACACGCCGTCGCACGAGCGCTTCGCCTGCGGCCCGCTGCTCGACGAACCGCTCATCAGCTGGTTCTTCGGCCAGTACGTGCGCACGCCGGTCGACCGCAGCGACTGGCGCTTCGCGCCGCTCAATGCCGAGGATGTCGACGGCGTCGCCCCCGCCTGGATCGGGCTGGCCGAGGCCGACCCGCTGATCGACGAAGGCGTCGCCTATGCCGACAAGCTGCGCGCCGCCGGCGTGGCGGTCGACCTGGAGATCTACCGCGGCGTGATCCACGAATTCATCAAGATGGGCCGGGCCATTCCCGAAGCGTTGCAGGCGCATGCCGACGCGGCCCGAGCCATGCAGGAGGCCCTGAAGCCATGACCGAACTGGAACACCGCAGCGACTTCCGCTTCTTCCACCGCCTGCGCGTGCGCTGGGCCGAGGTCGACATGCAGAAGATCGTCTTCAACGCGCACTACCTGATGTACTTCGACACCGCCATCGCCGACTACTGGCGGGCCCTGGCGCTGCCGTACGAGGAGTCGATGGCGTCGCTCGGCGGCGACCTGTACGTGAAGAAGGCGAGCATCGAGTTCAACGCGTCGGCCCGCATGGACGACGTGCTCGATGTGGCGATGAAGTGCGTGCGCGTCGGCAACTCATCCATCGTGTTCCACGGCAGCCTGTTCCGTGGCGACGAATTGCTCGTGACCTGCGAGCTGATCTACGTCTTCGCCGACCCGGCCACGCAGACCTCCAGGCCGGTGCCGGACGAACTGCGCGCGATCTTTGCCGCCTACGAGGCCGGCGAGCCGATGGCCACCGTCGAGACTGGCGACTGGCAGAAGCTCGGCAGCGGCGCCGGCGGCCTGCGCCGCGCGGTGTTCGTCAAGGAGCAGCGCATCCCCGAAGATCTGGAATGGGACGAGCACGACGTGACTGCGCTGCATGCCGTGGCCCGCAACCGGCTCGGACGCGTGATCGGCACCGCACGGCTGATCCGTGAAGCGCCCGGGCT
This sequence comes from Variovorax cryoconiti, assembly GCF_051216395.1. Lineage (NCBI taxonomy): Bacteria > Pseudomonadati > Pseudomonadota > Betaproteobacteria > Burkholderiales > Comamonadaceae > Variovorax > Variovorax cryoconiti. Next base: position 264,395 of record NZ_JBPJZI010000006.1, read on the forward strand.
GGCTCGTGTCGGACGGATGGCGGTGCACCGCACCCTGCGCGGCGGGGGGCACGGCGAGAGCGTGTTACGCACGCTGGAAGCCGCGGCGCTCGCAAGGGGCGATCGTGAGGTGACGCTGCACGCGCAGCGCAGTGCCGAATCTTTTTATCAACGGCTCGGTTACGCGCCCTACGGCGAGCCCTTCGAGGAAGCGGGCATCGCGCACATCGAGATGCGCCGGCCGCTCTGACCGTTCAGATGTCGGCGAGCAGCGGGTAGGGCAGCGGCTCGACCTGCAGCGCCGGGCCGCTCGCACTGCCGGCGTGCAGCGGGCCGGCGTCCAGCGCCGCGATCTGCATCGACACCAGCGCCGCCCAGCGGCCATCGGGTGCCGGCGCGGCCTGCACCACCGTGCCCACGGGCTGCTCGGCATCGCTGGCCGTGAAGACTTCCTGCCCGGCCTCGACCGGCGCATCGGCGGTCGCGACGTACGCGCGGCGCTTGAGGGTGCCGCGGAACTGGCTGCGCGCCACGATCTCCTGGCCGGGGTAGCAGCCCTTCTTGAAGTTCACGCCGCCGATCGACTCGTAGTTGAGCATTTGCGGCACGAAGGCGTCGAGCACCGGGGTCGTGAGCGTGGCGACGCCGCTGCGCACCTCGCTCCACTGCCAGAGCGTGGCGTCCAGTTTGTCGCCGACCGGGCGGGGCGCGGCCACGGGTGCCAGCCAGAGGGCGCGCGGTACGCCATCGGCGGGATACAGCGGGACGATGCTGATCTCGTCGTCGCTTCCGGCCACCGGTCGCGCGATGCGCGTGCCAGGCGGCGATGCGGCATCGACGCCGTTGGCCGCGAGCGCCGTACCGGCCAGGCCGAAGAGGGCGGTCGACTCGGTCGCATCGCTCAGCTTCACCTTGGCCCGCAGCACGTACATCGACAGTCGCTTGAGCGTGGCCGCCAGGATGTCGCGACTGCAGACCAGCAGGACAAGGTCAGACCGAGGACGCACGCCGATGAAGCTGGCGATCATGCGGCCCTTGGCGGTGCACAGCGCCGCGAGGCGCGCCTCGGTGGGTTGGAGCAGCGCGAAGTCCTGCGTGAGCTGGCCGTGCAGAAAGCTGGCGGCGTCGGCGCCTTCGGCGCGGATCACGCCCAGGTGGGATAAGGCGGTTACACCATTCGGAAGGGCAGAGGTCATCGCTGAATTATCATGGCCGGCGCCCGCCCGCGCGGCCCACAGGGCTACCGCCCACGACGCGGCGTTCCGCCTTCGCTCACTCCTTTTTCTCCTCTGGTTTTCGCTTGCGCCGCTTCTTCCTGACCCTCTTTCTGCTCGCCGCGCTCACGGCGCTGGGTGCCGGTGCCTGGGGCCTGTGGTGGGTCCATCGCCCGCTCGATCTCCCGGCGCCGAGCGTCGACCTGTCGGTCGAGCCCGGTACCACGCCGCGTGGCGTCGCCGAAGCCGTGGCCGCGACCGGCACGCGCGTGCAGCCGCAACTGCTCTACGCCTGGTTTCGCTTCTCGGGGCAGGACCGGCAGATCCGTGCCGGCAGCTATGAGCTGGAGCGCGGCGTCACCCCGCGCACTTTGCTCAACATGCTCGTGCGTGGTGAAGAAGCGACCCGCAGTCTGGTGGTGGTCGAAGGCTGGAACTTCCGCCAGGTGCGCGCGGCGCTGGCCAAGGCCGAACAGCTCAAGCCCGAGACGGTGGGGGAGAGCGACAGCGCCTTGATGGCCCGGCTCGGCCGGCCCGGCGTCCACCCGGAAGGGCGCTTCTTCCCGGACACCTACACCTACTCCAAGGGGTCGACGGACACCGCGCTGTTGCAGCGGGCGATGCGCGCCATGGACAAGAAGCTCGAAGCCGCCTGGGCGGCACGTGCCAGCGACCTGCCGCTGAAGTCGGCCGACGAGTTGCTGATTCTCGCCAGCATTGTCGAGAAGGAGACAGGCCAAGCCAAGGATCGGCCCGAGGTCGCCGCCGTTTTCGTCAATCGGCTGCGCGTGGGCATGCCGCTGCAGACCGACCCGACCGTCATCTACGGCCTGGGCGCCGCCTTCGACGGCAACCTGCGCAAGAGGGATCTGCAGACCGACACACCGTGGAACACCTACACCCGCGGCGGCCTGCCCCCGACGCCGATCGCGATGCCAGGCAAGGCGGCGCTCCTGGCCACGGTGCAGCCCGCACCCAGCAAGGCGCTTTACTTCGTCTCTCGCGGCGACGGTTCCAGCCAGTTCAGCACGTCGCTGGACGAGCACAACCGGGCGGTGAACCGTTACCAGCGCGGCATCGAGCCCAAACCCAAGGGCAACGGACCATGAGCGGACTCTTTCTGACGCTGGAAGGCATCGATGGTGCCGGTAAGTCGAGCCACATCGATGCGCTCGAGGCGCTGTTCCGCGCTGCCGGCCGCCACGTGACCCGCACGCGCGAACCGGGCGGTACGCCGCTGGCCGAGACACTGCGCGGGCTGATCCTGTCGCAGCCGATGGACGCCCTGACCGAATCGCTGCTGGTCTTCGCGGCCCGGCGCGACCACATCGTGCAGGTGATCGCGCCCGCCCTGGCACGCGGCGACGTCGTGCTGTGCGACCGCTTCACCGACGCCACCTTCGCCTACCAGGGCGCGGGCCGCGGCTTCGATGCCGAGGTGCTGTCGACGCTGGAGCGCTGGGCGCAGGCGGGGCAGGGCATTAACGGCGTTGGGGACGGCGATGGGGGTGGGCTGCTGCAGCCCGACATCACGCTGTGGTTCGACCTGAAGCCGGAGATCGCCGCCGAACGGCTGGCCGGAGCTCGCCTGCCGGACAAGTTCGAGGCCCAGCCGGTCGAGTTCTTCCAGCGCGTGGCCGCCGGCTACGCCGCGCGGGCCGCGGCCCCTCGCTTCGTTCGCATCGACGCCGACCGCCCGCGCGAGCAGGTGTGGCAGCAGGTCGAAGCCGCATTGCACGAACGCGGGCTGATCGCATGACGACGATGTCGCCGTGGCTGGTTCGCCCGCTGTCCGATCTGCTGCGGCAGCGCGCGCATGCCTGGCTGTTGCAGGGGCCGTCCGGCCTCGGCCAGTACGAACTGGCGCTGGCGCTGGCGTCGGCCTGGCTGTGCGAGCAGCCGAGCGGCGAGGGCGCCTGCGGGCACTGCCCGAGCTGCCACGCGATCGCGGTGCGCACCCATGCCGACCTGTGCGTGCTGATGCCCGAGGTCGCCATGATGGAACTGGGCTGGCCGCTCGACGAGAAGTCGCAGGCCGACATCGAGGACAAGAAACGCAAGCCCAGCCGCGAAATCCGCGTCGAGGCGATGCGCGATGCCGTCGGCTTTGCGCAGCGCACCAGCGCGCGCGGCCGTGGCAAGGTGGTGCTGGTCTATCCGGCCGAGCGCATGAACGCGATCACGGCCAATGCCTTGCTCAAGACGCTGGAGGAGCCGGTCGGCGACGTCCGCTTCGTGCTCGCCAGCGAGGCCGCGTGGCAGCTGCTGCCGACCATCCGCAGCCGCTGCCTGGGCTTCACGCTGCCATGGCCGACCGATGCCGAATCCATCGCCTGGCTGGCGGCGCACGACGTGCCGGCCGCCGACTCACCCGCCTTGCTTCGCGCCGCCGGCGGACGGCCGAGCGACGCGCTGCGCCTGGCGCGCACCGGCCAATCGCCCAAAGCCTGGTCGCTGTTGCCCAAGGCCATGCAGCGCGGCGAGGTCGGCGCGCTCAGCGAGCATGCACCACCGCAGGCTATCGATGCATTGCAGAAGCTTTGCCACGACCTGATGGCGGTGAGCACCGGTGCCGCGCCGCGTTTCTTTGCCGAGGCCGAGCTTCCACCGGCACCGCCGCCGGTCGTTCTGGCTCGCTGGTCGAAGTCGCTGGCCGCCGCGGCGCGCACCGCGGAGCACCCCTTCAATGCGGGTCTCATGCTCGAGGCGCTTGTGAGCGAGGCGCGAAGCGCCCTAAACTCGGGCCGTCGCCCATGAACACGCCCATCGCCACACCCGCGCCCTCCCGTCCCAGCGTCATCCAGCTGGCGATCAAGGAAAAAGGGGCGCTCTACGCCGCCTACATCCCGCTCTTCGCGGAAGGCGGCATCTTCATTCCGACCGCGCGCGAGTACCGGCTGGGCGACGACGTCTACGTGCTGCTCACCCTGCCGGACGACCCGCAGCGCTATCCGGTGGCCGGCAAGGTCGCCTGGATCACGCCGGCGCGTGCCGCGGGCAGCCGTGCACCGGGCGTCGGCGTGCGCTTTCCGGCGGACGAAAAATCGCGCCAGCTCAAGGCCCGCATCGAGGAAGCGCTGGGCGGCTCGATGGCGTCGGACCGCCCGACCCAGACCATCTGACCCCGCGCGCCAGCGCCTGACGCCGCCGCCCGACGGCGCGCCCGCTTTGCCATTGCCGCTTCTGCCATGTTCACCGATTCCCACTGTCACCTGACCTTTCCCGAATTTGCCTGCCAGATGACGGAGATTCGCGCGGCGATGGTGGAAGCGCGCGTCGACCGAGCGCTGTGCATCTGCACCAAGCTCGAGGAGTTCGACGATGTGCAAGGGCTGGCCGCCCAGTACGACAACTTCTGGGCCAGCGTGGGCGTGCATCCCGACAACGAAGACATCGCCGAACCCAGCATCGACGACCTGGTGCAGCGCGCGGCGCGCCCCAAGGTCGTGGCCATCGGCGAAACCGGGCTCGACTACTACCAGATGGAAGAGCGCAAAGGCGGCCGCACCATCGCCGACATGGAATGGCAACGCGACCGCTTTCGCGTCCACATCCGGGCGGCGCAGCAGGTGCGCATGCCGCTGGTGATCCACACCCGCGAAGCCTCCGCCGACACGCTGGCCATCTTGAAAGAGGAGGGCGAGGACGGCGCCGCTTCGGCCGCTGGCGGCGTCTTCCATTGCTTCACCGAGACGGCGGAGGTGGCACGCGCCGCGCTCGACCTCGGCTTCTACATCTCGTTCTCCGGCATCCTGACCTTCAAGAAGGCGCAGGATCTGAGGGACGTTGCCGCCTTCGTCCCACTCGACCGCATGCTGATCGAGACCGACAGTCCTTACCTGGCTCCGGTGCCGTACCGCGGCAAGACCAACAATCCGTCGTACGTGCCTTTCGTCGCGCAGCAGATCGCCCAGCTGCGCGGTGTGTCCGTCGAAGCGGTCGCCGAGGCCACGAGCCGCAACTTCGAAACCCTGTTCACGGGCGTTCAAAAAACATGAGAAATCTGGTGAGGTTTGGCCTCTATCTTCTTGCTACGACGATCTTTTCTGTCGCCCAGGCGGACTCCTTCAATGACTTTTTCCGCGCGGTTCGAAGCGATAACCCGACTGGCGTCGAGTCGCTGTTGCGCCGCGGTTTCGACCCCAACACGCGCGACGAGCGCGGGCTGACCGGGTTGCTGATTGCCATCCGGGAGCCGTCGCCTCGTGTTGTCCAGGTGCTGCTGGCATCGCCGCAGACCAATGTCGAGATTCGCAACGGCAACGACGAGAGCCCGCTGATGCTGGCCGCCATCAAGGGCCAGATGGACTTGGTCAAACAGCTCATCGCACGTGACGCCGACATCAACAAACCGGGTTGGACAGCGTTGCATTACGCGGCGAGCAGCGGCCAAGTCGAGATCATGAAGCTGCTGCTCGAGAAATACGCCTTCATCGACGCCCAGTCGCCCAACGGCACCACGCCGCTGATGATGGCGGCGATGTACGGTTCGCCCGACAGCGTGAAGCTGCTGCTCGAAGAAGGCGCAGACCCGTTGATGAAGAACCAGCAGGAGATGACGGCCACGGACTTCGCGACACAAGGTCAGCGGCCGGATGCGGTCGAGATGTTGAAGGCGGCGGTTCGGGCGAAGCGGCCCGCTGATGGCAAGTGGTAGCAAGGAGCTGCTGGGGTTGGGTGCGCCACCCGAGAATATCTATACAATGTATATTATGTTAAATCACGACTGTCGCACGGAACGTCGGATACCACCGTGTGGTTGTGTCGTACATGGGTGGAGCTGACCGGATGTCCCAGCGGCCCGGTCATCGGGGGGTAAGGCGCTTCCCGGCGTGAGCCCCCTACCCGACGGCTGTCGCTGGAAAGCTCAGCAGGAAGCTCGTTCCCGTTCGCGGCAACGAGCGCACCGTCATCGTGCCGCCGTGTGCGCGGGCGATCTCCCGCACGATGAACAACCCCAGCCCCACACTGCGGACGTGGCTGCTTCCCGGGACGCCGCGCACCAGGGGCTCGAACAGCTTCTCGAGCGTTTCGGCGGCGATGGGCGCGCCCTCGTTGTGCACCGCCAGCATGGCTGTATCGGCGGCAACTTCGGAAGCCACCGTGATCGGTGCACCGACTTCACCATACATTGCGGCATTGCTGACCAGGTTGACAATAAGCTGGGCCAGCCGGTCCGCATCGGCGGTGCATCCACCGGGGCCCGTGGCGCGATGGAGGATGTCCTGATCTGGGAAGGCAAGCCGCAACTCCTCCACGGTGCGGCCCGTCACCTCGTGCAGGTCGGCCGGCCGCAGCGTCACCGCCAGCCCCGAACCAACACGCGCCTGGGTGAAGTCCAGAAGGTCTTCGATCAGCCGCTGAGCCCGTTCTGCCGAGCTTCGCACGTGGCCGAGCACGCGCACGCCTCGCTCGTTCTCGAAGCGGCCGAGCAACTTGACGCCCATCAGGATGGCCGAGAGCGGGTTGCGCAGATCGTGGCTGACGATGCCGACCATTTGCTCGGCGAACAGGGCCCGGTCCTTCAGCAGCTGTTTTGACTCGCGCTCCACCTCCAGCAGCGCGTCCGCCCGCTTTCTCGCGTTCATCAGTTCACGCTCGTACCGGTGCCGATCCTGCGCGCTGAAGGCAGCGATTTCGTCGAATTCGCCCTCCCCGCGCTGGCGTCGCCGTGCGTTGAGGATCATCGGTACGGTGGTGCCATTGCTGTGCAGCACGTCGAACTTGACTTCCGCCAGGGAGCCTTGCAGCTGCAGGGTCGGCACCCAATGCGTCTGGTGGAAGATTCGTCCGCCGATGGTCAGAAGGTCGGCAACGCGCTTGTGGCCCACCAGCTCGGCGGCTGAATGGCCGACCCAGCCGCAGAACGTGGCGTTGACCTTGAGGATCGTGCCGTCCGTCGCGGTCACCAGGAGCCCGCAAGGGGCTTCTTCGTACAGGCTCTCCGGCTCAGGCAGCGCGGCGTCCACGGCTACGGGGTGTCCAGCGAAGCGAGAAATTCTTCCATGGCCTGACTGCTCGCGCTCGGTGCACTCAGGTGCGGGCAGTGGCCGATGTTCTCGACCACGCGAACCGTGCCGCGTGGCAGCACCCGCTGCATGAATTCGCCTACCGACAGTGGCGCAATCAAGTCCTCCGACGACTGCACCACCAGTGCCGGGGTCTGCAGCCTGGCGATGTCTGGACGGTTGTCGGACAAGAAAGTGACCTTGGCAAACTGCGCCGCGATCGCCGGATCGGTTCGACAGAAACTCGCGGTGAGCTCCTCGCCCAGTTCGGGCCGCTCTGGAACCCCCATGATGGCCGGCGCCATGCTGCTCGCCCAGCCCAGATAGTTGCTTTCCAGGGTTTCGAGCAGGCTGTCGATGTCGGCCCGGGTGAAGCCGCCTACATAGTCACCGTCGTTGATGTAGCACGGCGACGGACCGAGCATCATGTGAGCCGCAAAAGTACCGGGTGCCTTGAGGTCCGCCAGCAGGCCGATCATCGCGCTGACCGAATGCCCGACAAAGAGCACCGGGCCTGTCGCGTAGGCCGAGACAATCTCCAGAAGGTCTTCCGCATAGCCAGACAGCGAGTTGTACTTGGCGGGATGGTAGGCGCTCAGGTCCGAGTTTCCGGAGCCGACCAGATCGAAGGTGACGACGCGGTGGCGCTGCGCGAAGGTCGGGGCGAGGAACCGCCACATGTTCTGGTCGCAGCCGAACCCGTGCGAAAAGATCATGGTGGAGGCGCCCGCGCCCTGTACATGGACGTTGTTTCGTTGCTGGAGGCTCATGGAGTCTGGTTCCGGTCGACAGGCGCCATGCTAACGTTAAGGCCGATGAAAGCTCTCCCGTAACTTCGCGCGCCGAAACATATGAGTCCAGCTCAATCCAGCAGCGCGGCGGCCCCCATGTCCTTGCAGCAAAAGGAAGAGCAGTTGCGCTTGGCCATCGAGGCTGCCGAGGTCGGCTTGTGGGACGTCGATGTTGCGACCAACACGCTGTACTGGCCCGCAAGAGTCAAGGCGATGTTCGGCATTTCCCCGGAAGCCGAAGCGACGCTGGACGACTTCGTGGCTTGTCTGCACCCAGCCGATGCCCCCGACGTACTGCGCGCATTCGCCGCAGCCCAGGACCCCGCACTGCGCACGGTCTACGACGTCGAATATCGCACCGTGGGCAAGGAGGACGGGCTCATACGTTGGGTGGCAGCCAAGGGCCGCGGCATGTTCGACGGTGCCGGCCATTGCATCCGCGCCATCGGCACGGCGATCGACATCACCGTGCGCAAGCAAGCCGAGGCGCTGCAAAACGCCACGCAGAGGCGCCTGGAGGTGCTGAACCGCATCGAGCACGCCACGCGCCCGCTGGAGGACGCCCTTGACGTGATGCAGGTCACGGCACAGCTGTTGGGCGAACATCTTGGCGCTACGCGCTGTGCCTATGCGGATGTCGAGCCCGACAACGACCGGTTCACCATCCGCAGCGATTGGGCGCAGCCAGGCGTGCCGTCGAGCGCCGGCGTGTATTCCCTCGACCTGTTCGGCTCGCGAGCGACAGCGAACCTGCGCAGCGGACGTCACCTGGTGGTCCACGACGTCGACCGTGAACTGGGCGACGACGACGGGGGCCGCATGTTCAACGCCATCGGCATCAAGGCCATCGTGTGCGCCGGCCTGGTCAAGGGCGGACGACTGGTGGCGATGATGGCGGTCCACCAGTCTGTCCCCAGGCAATGGTCCGACGAGGACCTCCGGATGATCACCGAGGTGGTGGAGCGTTGCTGGGCGCATATCGAACGTGTGCGAGACGCCGCCATGTTGCGTGATCAGGACCGCCGCAAAGACGAGTTCCTGGTGACGCTGGCGCACGAGCTGCGCAATCCCATCGCGCCGATGCTGTACGCCATCGCCCTCATGAAGAGAGAGCAGGACCCCTCGCGGCTGGCGCGACGGCTCGACGTGATCGAACGGCAGGCGGCCCACATGGTCCGCCTGGTCGACGACCTGCTCGACGTCTCCCGCATCAACCGCGGTCTGGTGGAATTGAAGCGCGAGGTGATAGACATTGCGCCGCTGCTGGCCCAGGCTGTCGAGGCGGCGACGCCGGCATTGGAGGGGGGGCGCCATCGGTTCAGCATGCAAGCGCCGAACATGGCGACACCCGTGAATGCCGATCCGGCACGGCTGGTCCAGGTGGTGACGAACCTGCTGAACAACGCGGCAAAGTACACGCCCGACGAAGGCGACATCCGGCTGTCGTCCTGGGTCGAGGGGCCGTTGGCAGTCGTCGAGCTGGAGGACAACGGCCTGGGCATACCGCACGAGGACCAAGTCCGGCTGTTCGAGCTTTTCACGCAGCTTCCGCACACCGGGAACAAGGCGCACGGGGGGCTGGGGATCGGCTTGTCGCTCGTCAAGAGCCTGGTCGAAATGCATGGCGGCACGGTCGGTGTGCGCAGTGCCGGGCTGAACCAAGGCAGCACCTTCCGCATCGAGCTGCCTGTAGCGGTGGCCATTGCCACGGCCCCCGAAACGGTGATGCAGTCGACCGCGGCAGCGAGCTGCGGTCGGGTGCTCATCGTCGAGGACAACCCTGACGGCCTTCGAACCCTGGTAGAGCTGATCGAGGCGAACGGGCATGCAGTGCTCGGTGTCTCTGACGGACCGGCGGCCCTGCGCGTTGCCGGCGAATGGCGGCCCGACCTGGCGTTGCTCGACCTGGGCTTGCCGCTGATGGACGGTTACGAAGTCGCGGCGCGATTGCGCGACGAGCTCGGGCTGAAGGACACGCCCATTGTTGCGCTGACGGGCTGGGGAACCGAGCAGGACAGGGCAAGGACCACCGCGGCGGGCTTCAACGCCCATCTGACGAAACCGGTCACGCCAGAAACACTTCTGCATGTCATCGACGATCTCTTGAGGTCGACAGCACGCCCGACCGGCAGCGCCTGAAGCCAACGTGCGTCGACCCCGACGCAGACCGAAAGGCTAGTCATGGTCGTCGGAATGGGGCGAGTTCGGCCCCTTTTCCGATTGCACCGTCCCCTCCTCCGCATGCAACGCTGCCACGCGCGCTTGTGCTTCATGCCGCGCTTGCTCGAGCAGCGCCTCCTCTTCGGGCGTTGGGGCCGATGGCGGTGTGTCAATGTCGGTCATGGAGATTCCTCGGGATCGAGACACGCAGTCGCACAGCTAGGCACGCGCCCTCGCCGCGTTGCGCAGATCGCGAATCTGGTCATGGTTCTTCTGGGCGCCAGCTGCCTGCCTCTCGACCAGCGCGCGCGCATCCGGCGGGAGTGCCTGTTTGAGCGCCTTTCGGTACTGCGCAATCGCCGCGTCCTCGCCGCGTTCGCACGACTCGAGCATTGAAAGCTCGCTGTCGGCGCCCACCGCACCCTTCAACTGGACCCATCCGCGATGCATCGCACCGGCCACGGTGCCGCCGGCGTCGGCCTTGCCACCGTACTGCGCGATCAGCGCTTCGAGCTCGGCCGCGGCCTGGGCACAACCGCTTGCGCGCGCTGCAAACAATTGCTTGGTGCCAGACGTCTCGACCTGTTCCGCACAGGTGCGAAAGCCATATTCCCCGTCGCGCGTGGTTTCGAGCAGGTTGTTTAGGACATCGACGACATCGTCGTCCGACAGTGCCTCATGGCTGACGATGTCTTCGCCGTTGGCCTGCTTTGCGTAGTAGGTCTCGTCGGCGCGGTCCCAGGCGGCGCGTGTGGCCGGCAACGCCTCATTCCAAGCCAGGGCAGATGACGCTCGACGCGAGCCCCAGTCGCGCGACAGCTGGGCCTCGGCTGCGTCGAAGTCGCTGCCCTGCGAACGCGCGGTCCAGCCGGCTTCATAGGCTGGGCGGTAGTCATCGTAGCTGCGGTCGGCGCTGTAGTACGGCTCTTTGGTGTAGGCCTCACGCCAGTAGGCGTCTTCCTGCGTCGGGTTCACGCCTTCGGCAACGGCCTTCCCGCCCAATCCACCAACCACACCTCCGACGACCAGGCCGACCACTGTTCCGACCGGTCCGGCCAGACTGCCGGCAGCAGCGCCGGCAAGTGCACCGCCGGTCGCACCGACGCCGGTTCCCACCGGATGCGCGCCGGGTGTTCCCGTGATGGGGTCCCGGTTCGGTTCGCCTGTACCCAATTCACCGTTGTCTGTTGCCATCTGTCGCTCCTTGCGCCCGCCTGGGCTCGTTGGCGCTCCTCGACGAGGAGCTAAAGCCGGATGGTTGGGGGCTTGTCGGGCCAGCGACGTCGGGCGCGACGTACAGCGCTCGTAGGGGAAGAGCGTGGCCACCAAGAGAATGGGGCGCGCAGCGATGAAGCGTTCACGGCCACGGTGTATGCGGTTCGCAGATATGCAAACGCGCAAATCTTCGTTTCGATGGTGAGGACCGCGCCCTAGAGTGGCCTGCCGACCCCGGTGTTTCCCGGGCTGTCCGCACTTTCATATCTCGACACCCGATGAGCCGCCTTCCCGACACCCCACCGCGCCGGCAACTCCACCTCAACGTCAACATCCTGCATTCCGGTTTCGTGCCGTCGGCCTGGCGGCTGCCCGAGAGCGACCCGCACGCCTTCGTCGATGTCGCCCACTATGTGCGCGTGGCGCAGATCGCCGAAGCCGGCAAGCTCGATGCGGTCTTCCTGGCCGACAACGCGGCCATCGTCGACCAGATCCATTTCCGCCCGATCACCGCGCTCGAGCCGACGGTGCTGCTGGCCAGCATCGCCGCGGCCACGACGCACATCGGCCTGATCGGTACGGCCTCGACCAGCTACAACGAGCCTTTCAACATCGCGCGGCGCTTCGCCACACTCGACCATGTGAGCGGCGGCCGCGCCGGCTGGAATGTCGTGACCACGGCCGACGTGCCGTCCGCACGCAACTTCGGCCGCGACGCCGCGCCCGACCACGCCCAGCGCTACGGCCGCGCCAGCGAGTTCACCGACATCGTGAAGGCGCTGTGGTCCAGCTGGGCCGACGACGCCTTCATCGGCGACAAGGCCGAAGGCCGCTTCATCGACCCGACCAAGGTGCAGCCCATCGCACACCGCGGCGAGCACTTCGCGGTGCAGGGCCCCGGCACGCTGCCGCGCACGCCGCAAGGTCACCCGGTGCTGGTGCAGGCCGGCGGTTCGGCCGACGGCCGCGAGCTGGCGGCACGCCATGCCGAGGCGGTGTTTTCCGCCTCGCAGTCCTTCGAGGAATCGCTGGACTACGCGCGCGGCCTGAAGCAGCGGGCCGCCGAACTGGGACGCGGCCCCGACGCCGTGAAGGTGCTCGCTGGGCTGACCACCATCATCGGCGCCACGGAGGCCCAGGCGCGTGCGCGCCGCGACGCGCTGGTCGACCTGATCCCCTGGGACTACAGCGTCGCACGACTGGCCGGCATTCTCGGCACCACGCCCGATCGCCTGCCGCTCGACAAGACGCTGCCGGACGATCTGGCGCTGCCCGCCGGCGGCAACGGCAACCACACCTTCTTCAATGCCACGATCGCCGCAGCGCGCCGCGGCGCGCTCACCGTGCGCCAGCTGGTGCGCGAGCTGGCGGGCGGCGGCGGCCACCGCGTGATCGTCGGCACGCCCGAGCAGATCGCGGACGACATCGAACACTGGTTTCGCACCGGCGCGGCCGACGGCTTCAACCTCATGCCCGACCAGCTGCCCGACGGTCTGCAGGACTTCGTCGACGGCGTGGTGCCGATCCTGCAGAAGCGCGGCCTGTTCCGCACCGCGTACAGCGGCCGCACGCTGCGCGAGCACCTGGGCATCGCCCTGCCGGGCTACCCGGGCCATCGCCCCACCCTCGCCGAACCCGCCCTTCCCCGCGCCGCAGCCGCACGACGTCTCGTCGCCATCTGATATCTCGATCACCATGTCATTCCAGAACCTGCCTACCGACGCCGAACTCGCCGCACGCTTCCGTCCTGTCTTCGCCCGCATCGCAGAAGGTGCAGCCAGCCGCGAACACGAACGCGCCCTCGCCCACGACGCCATCGGCTGGCTGCGCGAAGCCGGTTTCGGCGCCCTGCGCGTGCCACGCGAGCACGGCGGCCTGGGCGCCACGCCCGAGCAGCTGTACGAACTGATCATCGAGCTGGCCGAGGCCGACTCCAACCTGCCGCAGGCCCTGCGCGCGCACTTCGGGTTCGTCGAGCGCGTGCTGGTGGAGTTCACGCCCGATCAGCGTGCACCGTGGCTGCGGCGCGTGGCCGACGGCGCGATCTTCGGCAACGCCACCACCGAGGCCGGCGACGGCGCGCTCGGCCAGTTGCAGACCCGCGTGTTCCGCGAGCACGGTGCCTGGCTGCTGAGCGGCGAGAAGTTCTACAGCACCGGCACGCTCTATGCCGACTGGGTGGCCGTCACCGTGCAGCGCGACGACACCGACCCCGCGCAGTGGCGCACCCTGGCCCTGGTGCATACCGATGCGCCGGGCGTGACGTGCATCGACGACTGGAACGGTTTTGGCCAGCGTTTGACGGCTTCAGGCACCACGCGCTTCGACCGCGTGCCTGTCGAGGCCGCGCACATCATCGACTTCTCGCGCACCGGTGCGACGCCGATGACCGCGGTGTTTCAGCTCTTCCACATCGCCACGCTGGCCGGCATCGCGCGTGCCATCGAGCGCGATGCAGTCGCCTTCGTGCAGCCGCGCAAGCGCGTGTTCAGCCACGGCAGCGGCGCGGTGCCACGCGAGGACCCGCTGGTGCAGCAGGTGATCGGCCAGTTGTCGAGCACGGCCTTCGTCGCCACGCTGGCCGCGCGCGAGGTGGCCCGCGGGCTCGGCGAGATCGACCGGCTGCGCCTGCAGGGCGAGCCTCTGTCCGAGGAGTTGCTCGTCGATGTGGAACTGCGCGCTGGCAAGGCCCAGGTCGTCGTCACCGACGCCGTGCTCGGTGCCGCCACACGCCTGTTCGACGTGGGCGGCGCCACCGCGCTGCAGGAGAGCCGCCGGCTCGACCGCCACTGGCGCAACGCGCGCACACTGGCCTCCCACAACCCGGTGATCTACAAGGCACGGGTGATCGGCGACAACGCGCTGAACGGCACGCGGCCGACTTTCTACTGGGGCGTGGGAACGAAGGCGCCGTCGTCGACCTGAGCGCGGGGGCTAACGCTGCTGGCCCCACTTGCGGATCGTGAGCCGTTCCAGCGTCGCGAAACCGAAGCTCTCGACCGCCAGGCCGATCAACACCACGAGCGCGAGCCCGGCGAACACGCGGTCGGTGTAGAGCTCGTTGCGGTTCTGGAAGATGTACCAGCCCAGGCCGCCCTTGCCCGACGACGCACCGAACACCAGCTCGGCCGCGATCAGCGTGCGCCAGGCAAAGGCCCAGCCGATCTTCAGCCCCGACAGGATGGCCGGCAGCGCGGCCGGCACGAGGATCTGCAGCACGTAGCGCAAACCGCGCAGGCCATAGTTGCGGCCCGCCATGCGCAGCGTCTCGGGCACGCCCTGGAAACCGGCGTAGGTGTTGAGCGCCAGCGGCCACAGCACCGAATGGATCAGCACGAAGACCAGGCTGCCGCGTCCGAGGCCGAACCACAGCAGCGCCAGCGGCAGCAGCGCGATGGCCGGCAGCGGGTTGAACATGGAGGTCAGCGTGTCCAGCAGGTCACGGCCGATCTGTGTCGACACCGCCAGCGTGGTGAGGCCGAAGGCCAGCAGCACGCCCGCGACGTAGCCCTGCAGCAGCACGGCCAGCGAGATGCGCACCTTCTCGACCAGCTCGCCGCTGGCCAACCCCTCGACCAGCGCCCGTGCGGTGGCAGTGAATGTGGGCAGCAGCAGTTCGTTGTCCTGCCAGCGTGCGGCCAGTTCCCACAGAACCGCCAGCACGACGAGGATCACGCCCTTGCGCAGCCAGCCCTGCGACCACAAGCGCGTCGCGAAGGGCAATGCCCGCTCGACCGGCAGTTCGGTGAAAGGTTCGAGCCGGCGCTCGTACTCGGGCCGGACCGGCGGCGTCAGTGCGTCGCTCATGGCGCAGTCACCCCTTCGACTTCTTCCTCGAACAGCATGTCGTGGATGCGCGTGGCCGTCGCCTGGAACTCGGCACCGCCGAGGCTGCCCAGGCCGAAGTCGTGGCTGTTGATCTCGGCGCGCATGCGCCCGGGGTGCGGCGACAGCAGCGCGATGCGGTTGCCCACCACCAGCGCCTCTTCGATCGAGTGCGTGACGAAGAGCAGCGTGAAGCGCACCTCGTCCCACAGCACGAGCAGCTCCTCCTGCATCTTGCGGCGCGTGAGCGCATCGAGCGCGGCGAAGGGCTCGTCCATCAGCAGCACGCGCGGCTGCATGGCCAGCGCACGGGCGATGGCGACGCGCTGCTTCATGCCGCCGGAGAGCTGGTGCGGGTGCACGTCGGCGAACTTGGCGAGGCCGACCTTGGCCAGGTAGTGCAGCGCGCGCTCCTCGGCCTCCTTGCGGCCCAGCGTCTTCGACGCCAGCAGCGGGAACATCACGTTCTGCTTGACCGTCTTCCAGGGTGGCAGCTGGTCGAATTCCTGGAACACGACGATGCGGTCGGGCCCTGGCCCGCGGACGCGGTGGCCGTCGAGTCGGATCTCGCCTTCCACCGGTGCGATGAAGCCGCCCACCGCCTTCAGCAGCGTGGACTTGCCGCAGCCGGACGGCCCGAGCAGCACGAAGCGATCGGCCGCATGCACGTCGAAGCTCACGCGGTGCGTGGCACGCACCACGCGCTCGGGCGTGCGGTACTCAAGGCTCACGCCGTCGACCTGGAGCAATGCCGACGGAGGGCCGTCCGATGCGTGCGTTGCCGACACCGGCCCAGGAAGGCCGAGCTGCCGAATCTGACGGGGAGCGTGCGGGGCGACGCGCAATGCGTGAAGACCGGCGTTGGACATCACGACCCCGGCTGCGCGTAGGCCTCGTCGAAGAAGTAGTCCTTCCACGACACCGCCTTGTTCTTCAAAACGCCGAGCTTGTGCAGCTCGTCGGCGTACACGTAGCTGCGGTGCGGCGACACGGTGAAGTCGTTCTCCGGGTCTTCGATGATGCGGCGCACCAGCTCGGGCGAGAGCTTGGACTTTTGCACGCGGATGAAGATGTCGGCCGCGCGGGCCTTGTCGGCCTTCACGAGCTGCGCCGCCTCGACCAGCGCCGCATAGAAGGCCTTGTAGGTCTTCGGGTTGTCGTCGTGGAACTTCTGCGTCGTGTACAGCACGTTGAAGGTCGCCGGCCCGCCGAGGATGTCGTAGCTGCTGATGACCTTGTGGATCGCCTTGTTCGCATCCAGCGCCTGGTAGTAGAACGGCGCGCTCGAGAAATGCGTGTTGATTTCGGAGCCGCCCGCGATCAGCGCGGCGGTGGCTTCCGGGTGCGGCAGGCTCACGGAGATCGTGTCGAAGCGCTTGAAGTCGTCCTTGCCGAAGAGCTTCGCGGTCTCGATCTGCAGCGTGCGCGACTGGAAGCCCACGCCTGCCGCCGGCACGGCGATGCGGTCCTTCTCGCCCAGGTCCTTGAGCGTCTTCACGCGCGGGCTGTTGCTCAGGAGGTAGTTGGGCAGCGAGCCGAGCGCAGCCACCGCCTTCACGTTCTGCTTGCCCTTGGTGCGGTCCCACATCGTGAGCATCGGCGGCACGCCGGCCGACACCACGTCGAGCGCACCGGCCAGCAGCGCCTCGTTCATCGCAGTGGCACCGGAGATGCTGGCCCATTCGACCTGCACGTCCACACCCTGCTGCTTGCCGTACTTCTCGATGAGCTGCTGGTCGCGCACCACGTCGAGCAGCAGGTAGCCGATGCCGAACTGTTGCGCGATGCTGATCTTGCCTTCGGCATGCGCCATGCCTTGCAGCGCCACGGCGGCGACCAGGGCGGCCACGGCGCCCTTCAGAAAACGAGCGCTCATCGTCAGTTCCCGGCCGCGTTCTGCGCGTCGTCAAAGAAGTAGTCCTTCACCGAGCCCGGCTTGTTCTTGATGGCGCCCACGCGGTGCATGAACTCGGCCAACTGGTAGGTGTTCTGCGGCGTGGTCTTGAACTGAACTTCCGGGTTCTTGATGATCTTGAGCAGCAGCTCGCGGTCGATCTTCGCGTTGCTCACCTTGATGTAGATGTCGGCCGCCTTCTCGGGATTGGCCGTGACGAACTGCGCCGCCTCGTTCAGCGCCTCGATGAAGGCCTGGTAAGTCTTCGGGTTCTCGGCGCGGAACTTCTCCGTGGCGTAGAGCACCGTGGCCGAGGCCGGGCCGCCCAGCACCTGGTAGGAGTTCAGCACGATGCGCGCCTGCGGGTTGCCGGCCAGTTCCTGTTCCTGGAACGGCGGGTTGCCGAAGTGGCCCGTGATCTCGGTGCCGCCCTTGATGATGGCCGCGGCCGCATCGGGGTGCGGCACCGCCACGCTGATCTTGTCGAGCTTGGCGAATTCCTTGTCGCCCCACAGCTTGGCCGAGGCCAGTTGCAGCACGCGCGATTGCACCGACACGCCGACGGCCGGCACCGCGATGCGGTCCTTTTCGGTGAAATCGGCGATCGTCTTCACGGCCGGGTTGTTGCTGACCAGGTAGTACGGGAAGTTGCCGAGCGAGGCCACGCCCTTCACGTTCTGGCGGCCCTTGGTGCGGTCCCACAGCGTGAGCAGCGGGCCGACACCGGCACCCGCGATCTCGATGTTGCCGGACAGCAGCGCGTCGTTGACGGCCGAGCCGCCCGAGAGCTTGACCCATTCAACCTTGGCGTCGACGCCCGCCGCCTTGGCGTGCTTCTCGATCAGCTTCTGGTCCTGCGCGACGTTGAGCAGCAGGTAGACGATGCCGAACTGCTCGGCGATGCGGATCTGCCCTTCGGCATGTGCCGCGAGGCTGCAAATGGCGAGGCCGAGGCCAGCGATGGTCGCGGCCGTTTTGCGGAGGATGTGCTTCATGTCAGAAAGGCTTGTCGCCTTCGATGGTGGTTCGAAACAGTTTTCTGCGGAGGTGGTCGGGCGTGCCGGCGGCCAGGTGCATGAGCGAGCGGTTGTCCCAGAACACCAGGTCGTGCGGCTTCCACTGGTGGCGATAGACGAACTCGGGCTTCACGCTGTGCGCGAACAGCTCGGCCAGCAGCGCGTCGCCCTCGGCCTGCGGCAGGCCGACGATGCGCGTCGTGAAATGCTCGCTGACGAACAGCGCCTTTCGGCCGGTCTCCGGATGCGTGCGCACCACCGGCTGCACCGCAGGCGCGACCTGGTCGACCTGCGCCTGCGAGAGCTTGGGCCGCCACGGGTTCTTGGCGCGCAACTCTTCGTACTTCGCCAGGTAGCTGTGCTCGGCCTTCAGCGGCAGGATGCGCTGCTTGAGCGCTTCGGGCAGCGTTTCGAAAGCGAGGTGCTGGTCGGCGAACAGCGTGTCGCCACCTTCGCTCGGCAGCTCCTGCGCATGCAGCAGCGAGCCCAAGCTGGGGACCACCTTGTACGACAGGTCCGAGTGCCAGTACACGCCCGCATCGCCGAGGCCGATGGGCTCGCCGTTCTCCTTGATGTTGGAAACGATCAGCACCTCGGGGTGGCCCTTGAGCTGGAACTGGTGCAACACGTGGATCTGCAGCGGACCGAAGCGGCGGCTGAAGGCCACGTGGTCGTCGGGCGACACGCGCTGGTCGCGGAACACCACCACGTGGTGGTCGAGGTGCGCACGGTGCAGGCGTGCGAAGTCGGCGTCGTTGATGGGCTTGGAGATGTCGAGTCCAACGACTTCGGCACCCCCGGGTGCATCGAAGGGTCGAACCTCGAAGGCCTGGCTCGGCGCATCGCGCCATGCGCTCGGCTCGCTGTTGCGGGAAAGGGTGGCTTCGGTCATGGAAATGAAAAGGAGACGCCACGCCCACACGGCGCGACAGTGCGGCGACTCTAGGGAAGACGCAACCAACAAGGAACGACGGATTCGTTGCTTGCTTATGCGCAAAACGTCTGTGCGCGTGTGCCGACCGCCAACTCTTGTTTCCGCATGAGCACATGCGAAAGGCTTTCTGGCGCAGGCGCACGCCGCGCCCTAGCCTCTGGGCGCCTTTCAATCCCGAGGACGCTCTCATGCATTCGATTCCCTCGCAGCGCCGCCGTGCCCTGCTCCAGGCCGGCGCTGCCGCCACCGCCGCCATCGTCGCCGGCCCGCTGTTCGCGCAGGCCACGCCGAAGGTCATTCGCATCGGCTACCAGAAGTTCAACACGCTCAACATCCTCAAGGGCACGGGCCAGCTCGAGAAAGCGCTGGCACCCGCCGGCGTGACGGTCGAGTGGAAAGAGTTCCTCGGCGGCAGCCAGCTGTCCGAAGCCCTGGCGGCCAACGCCATCGACTTCGGCCACGCGTCGGACGGCATCGGCATCTTCCAGCAGGCCAGCGGCAAGGGCCTGGTCTACCTGGCCGCGGAAAGCCCGTACCCGGGCGGCGTCGGCTTCCTGGTGCCGAAGGAGTCGCCGATCCGAACGGTGCGCGACCTGCAGGGCAAGAAGGTCGTGACCGGCCGCGGCTACAACACGCAGTACGTGCTCATCAAGGCGCTGCAGGCGGCCGGCCTGCGCTACGAAGACGTCGAGCCGGTCTACATCGTGACCGCGTCCGACACCGTCGCGGCCTACCAGTCGGGCAGCGTGGCCGCCATCGGCCTGTGGGACCCCTTCCTCGCCGGTGCGCAGATCGCGACCGATTCGCGCCTGCTGTTCGACGGCAGCGGGCTGAGCGGCAACCGCACCTACCACTTCGCGCAGCCCGGCTATGCGAAGGCCAACCAGGACACGCTGCGCACCGTCTTCGCCGAACTGCGCAAGGCCAACCAGTGGGCGCAGGGCCACCCGAAGGACGTGGTGGACACGCTCGCACCGCAGCTCAAGGTCGATCCCAAGGTGCTGGCACTGGCCACCGAGCGCCGCCAGTACGGCGTGGTGGCGCTGACGCCGGAGATCGCGAAGGAACAGCAGGGCCTGGCCGATGTCTTCGCGCAGCTCAAGCTGATCCCGAAGCCGATCGAGGTGAAGGATGCGTTCCTCGACCTGCCGATCCTCTGATCGCGCACACTATTCCCTGTGACCCACAGCAACTCCCACTACGACGCGATCGTCGTCGGCCTCGGCGCACTCGGCGCCGCGACGCTCTACCAGCTGTCGCAGCGCGGCGCGCGGGTGCTCGGCATCGACCAGCACACGCCGCCGCACGACCTGGGTTCGTCGCACGGCGAATCGCGCATCACCCGGCTGGCGGTGGGCGAAGGCGACGCCTTCGTGCCGCTGGTGCAGCGCTCGCACCGCATCTGGCGCGAGCTGGAAGCACGCACCGGCCGCCAACTCTTGAGCCAGACCGGCGGACTGATCCTCGCGCCGCGCGACCGCATCGCCGCACACCACGGCAAGCCCGACTTCCTGCGCCGCACCATCGAATGCGCCGAGCGCTTCGGCATTGCGCACGCGTTGCTCGACGCCGCGGCCATCCGCGCGCGCTTCCCGCAGTTCGCGCTGCAGGGCGACGAGCTCGGCTACTTCGAACCCGAGGCCGGCTTCGTGCGGCCCGAGGAAGCGATCGCCGCCCAGCTCGAGGGCGCGGTGGCGTCCGGTGCCGTGGTGCGCAACGGCGAGCGCGTGCTCGCGGTCGAACCGCTGGGCAACGGCGACACGGTGGCGGTGCAGACCGAGGCCGGCCGCTTCACCGCCGACCAGGTGGTGGTGGCCGCAGGACCATGGCTGCCCACCTTCCTCGGCCGGCAGGCACGGGTCGACTGGCAGGCCGACTTCGGCGTGTACCGCCAGGTGATGTACTGGTTCGACACCGGCGCCGCCGCGGCCGACTTCGCACCCGGGCGCTTTCCCATCTTCATCTGGATGTTCGGGGACGCGCAGGAAGACTACATGTACGGCTTTCCGGGTGCGGACGCGGCACGGCCGGTGCTCAAGGTCGCGACCGAGCAGTACGAGCACACGACCACGCCCGAGATCCTGGAGCGCGAGGTGAGCGCAGCGGAGATCGAGGCGATGTACCGCAGCCGCGTCGAAGGCCGCTTCCCGCAGATCGGCGGCCGCGCGGTGAAGGCGCGCGCCTGCATGTACACGGTGACGCCCGATCGCAACTTCGTCGTCGATGCGCTCGACGGCGCACCCAACGTGCTGATCGCCTCGGCCTGCTCGGGCCACGGCTTCAAGCATTCGGCCGGCCTGGGCGAGGCCATCGCCGAGCGCGTGCTGGGCCGCGGCACGCGCCACGACCTCGGCGCCTTCGCGCGGCAGCGCGTGGCACCGACCGCGTAGACGAACGACGCATCGGCGATGTGCCTATCTGCACGCCGCATACCCGCTGCCCGCATGCGCCACATATCGACATGAGGATTGCGTCGTTGGCAGCCCGCAGAGGCGGTGGCACAGTCGCGCTCCTTTTCGCTTCTCAGGTATTCCATGTCCCTCGCCTTTCTTCCGCGCCGCGGCGCCCTCTTGTCCGTGTTCTCCGTCCTCGCCCTGTCTGCCGTCGTCGCCACAGGATTCACCTTCACCGCCCCGGTCCATGCACAGGACAAGACCCGCATCAAGGTCGGCATCTCGGTCGGCAATGCCGAACAGATCTTCGAGGTGGTGAAGAAGGTGGCGGCACGCGACGGACTCACCATCGACGTGGTCGTCTTCAACGACTATCAGTTGCCCAACGCAGCGCTGGCCGCCGGCGACCTGGACGCCAACGCCTTCCAGCACCAGCCTTTCCTCGACAACCAGATCAAGTCGCGCGGCTTCGACATCGTGCCGGTCGGCCTGACCATCACCGCGCCGCTGGGCTTCTATTCGCGCAAGCTCAAGAGCATCGACGCTTTGCCCGAAGGCGCCGCCGTCGGCATCCAGAACGACCCGTCGAACGGCAACCGCTCGCTGCTGCTGTTGCAGTCGGCCGGCCTGATCACGCTCAAGCCCGAAGCGGTCAAGAACAACAACGCGACGCCGCTCGACGTGGTGACCAACCCGAAGAAGATCAAGCTGGTGGCGCTCGACGCCGCGCAACTGCCGCGTTCGCTCGACGACCTGACCATCGCCTCCATCAACAACGACTACGCCGAGAAGTCGGGCCTGTCCTTCAACAAGGACGCGATCCTCAAGGAGTCGGCCAAGGGCCCGTATGCCAACCTGATCGCGGTGCGCCGCATCGACAAGGACAAGCCGTGGGCCAGGAAGCTGGTGGCGGCCTACCAGTCTGCCGAGGTCAAGCAGTTCATCGAGACGACGTTCAACGGCGCACTGGTCCCGGCCTTCTGATCGTTCGCAGTGGGCCGTAGTCGCCCATAGACGATTGCTTCATTAAGAAGGAAGAAAACGGTTGTTCGCGCTGTGCGGGCTGCGCCAGAGAATGGCCGGCCTTGCTACCACGCCCAAGAACAACATGAACTTCCAACAACTGCGCTCGGTGCGCGAGGCGGTGCGCTGCGGCTTCAACCTCACCGAAGCCGCGCACGCGCTTCATACGTCCCAGCCGGGCGTCAGCCGACAGATCCGCGAGCTGGAAGAGGAACTCGGCGTGTCGCTGTTCGCACGGGCCGGCAAGCGCCTGACCGGCCTCACCTCGCCGGGCAGCCACCTGCTGCCGATCATCGAACGCGTGCTGCTGGAGAGCCACAACCTGCGCCAGGCCGGCCAGGAGTTCGCGGGCCAGCAGGACGGGCAACTCTCGGTGGCCGCGACGCACTCGCAGGCGCGCTATGCCATGCCGCTGGCGGTGCAAGAGTTCCGCGCCCTGTTCCCGGGCGTCAAGCTGCACCTGCACCAGGGCTCGCCCAAGCAGATCGCACAGATGCTGCTCGACGGCGAAGCCGAGGTCGGCATCGCCACCGAGGCGCTGGGCGACTACCCGCAGCTCGTCGCCCTGCCCTGCTACCGCTGGACCCATTCGGTGATCGTGCCCCCGGGCCATCCGCTGCTCGATGCGCCGCTGACCCTGGAGGCGCTGGCGCAGTACCCGCTCATCACCTACGACACCGGCTTCACCGGTCGCACGCGCATCGACGCCGCCTTCGGCGATACGGGCATCGCACCGCAGATCGTGCTGACGGCGATGGACGCCGACGTCATCAAGACCTACGTGCAACTGGGCATGGGCGTGGGCATCGTCGCAGGCGTGGCCTACGAGGCCGAGCGCGACACGCAGTTGCGCGCGGTGGACGCGGGCCCGCTGTTCGGCATCAACACGACCAAGCTGGCGGTGCGCCGTGGCAGCTACCTGCGCGGCTACGTGTACGCCTTCATCGAAGCCTTTGCCCCGACGCTCACGCGCAGCGTGGTGGATGCGGCGCTCGACGTCGATCCTGCGCCCGGCGCGGTCCGACCAGTGCCCCTGCGCGGCGCTGGGGCGCCGGCCGTGCACTGATCGACGGACGACACCATGCGCCCATCCACCGTCCTTCGACTGGCCTCTGCCCTTTTGTGCGGTGTGCTGCATGCGGCATCGGCACAGACGCCGAGCGCCGATTGGCCGGCCCGCCCCATCCACATCACCGTGGCCAACACCGCCGGCAGTTCGCCCGATGTGCTGGCGCGCTATCTCGGGCCGCGCCTGTCCGAGGTCTGGAAGCGGCCGGTGGTGGTCGACAACCGTGCGGGCGCCGGCGGCATCGTGGCCGCGGAGGCGCTGGCCAAGGCGCCTCCGGACGGCTACAGCCTGCTGGTGGGTGCCGACGGTCCGGTCACGATCCTGCCCAACCTTCTGTCCAGTCTGCCCTACGACGCGCGTGCCGACCTGGTACCGGTCGTGTCGCTCGGAAAGATCGATTTCGTCCTGGTGGCGAACCCGCGGACCGGATTCAGGACGCTGCGCGACTTCACCAGCGCCGCGAAGCTCAAGCCCGGCCAGTACAACTATGCATCTGCCGGCAACGGCAGCCCGCAGCAGTTCGGCATGGAGCTGCTCAAGCAGCGGGCGGGGATCCATGTCACCCACATCCCCTACCGCGGCGGTCCGCTGGGCATGCAGGACGTGATCGCCGGCCAGGTCGACCTGATGTTCATTGCCATCGGCCCCGCGCTGCCGCACATCCGCAGTGGCCGACTGGTCGCGCTGGCGGTCGGCGGTGACGCGCGGCATCCGCTGCTGCCCGAGGTACCTACCGTGGCCGACAGCTACGCGGGCTTCAGGTCGGGCACCTGGTTCGGCCTCTTCGCCCCGGCGCGGACACCACAAGCGGTCGTCGACGCGATCGGCGCGGCGGTGGCGCCGATCGTGCGCAACCCGGCGGTGCGCGCCTACCTCGCGGCGCAGGGCATCGAGGGCACTGGCGACACGCAGCGCGCGTTTTCTCTCCAGGTGGCGGCCGAGTACGAGCGCTATGCGCAGATCGTCAAGGTGAGCGGCATCAAGGCGGACTAGCTGTGAACCGTCAAGAGGTTGTTTGCAGATTTGAGTCTGTACATCGGAGCGATGGCCCCGATGCCGCTGTGCGGTCGATGCCAGTTGTAGTGATGCTGCCAGCTGGCCAGGGCCTCGG
>NZ_JBPJZI010000070.1:0-1066 GCF_051216395.1 Variovorax cryoconiti
ACGAGCTGCTGGTGAAGGCCGCGAAGAGCGAGGCTGCAAAGACCGCGTTCTACGAGCCGACCGGCACCGAGGTGTTCACGACCTCGCCCGAGGAACTCGCGAAGTTTCAGGCCGGCGAGTCGCAGAAGTGGGGCCGCATCGTGAAGTCGGCCGGCATCGAGGCCGAGTAGCCCGCGCGCCGTAGCGGGGACCGGCGCCGCAACGCGACAAGACACACAACGAAGGAGACAAACCATGAAACGCTGGAGCCTTGCGGCTGCCACGGTGGCTTCGGCCGCCCTTATTCTTCTGAGCGCCTGCGGTGGAAGCGGCGGGGGAGGTGGCGTGCTGTTGCCACCGCCTACCACCGGAACGCCGACAACGACACCGCCCGTGACTGCCACCGCGCCCAAGTACAAGCTCGCCATCACCGCGACCGAAGACGTGCCCGGCACATTCGGCAGCGTGGGCGCCTACGAGAAGATCACCGGCACCTTCACCGGCGAGGTCGATCCGAAGGACGCCCGCAACGCCATCATCCAGGACTTGCAACTCGCGCCGCTCAATGCCAACGGCAAGGTCGAGTACACGTCGGACTTCGTGCTCTTCAAGCCGAAGGACATGACCAAGGCCAGCGGCGTGTTGCGCTACGACGCGCCGAACCGCGGCAACATCGTGAGCCTCGATCCGTACTTTGCCTCGCGCGGCTACGTGTTCCTGACGGCCGCATGGCAGGGCGATGTGCCGGCTGCGCCCGGCAAACTCACGCTGAAGGTGCCGGTCGCGAAGAACGCCGATGGCAGCAGCATCACCGGCACCTACCGCGCCGAACTGCTGCCCACCGCTGCGAACAACGATTCGCTGCCCCTGCCGGGCGGCCCGTTCAATGCGGCGATGCAGGCTTATGCAACCGCGAGCCTCGACAACACCAAGCCCGGCTATGTGCTCACGCGCCGCATCAACGAAGGCGACGCACGCCAGCTCATTCCCGCAAGCGAGTGGAAGTTTGCAAAGTGCAGCGCCGCCACGCCGTTCCCCGGCACGCCCGACGAGACGAACGTCTGCCTCAAGGGCAAGTGGGACCCGG
>NZ_JBPJZI010000071.1:0-1057 GCF_051216395.1 Variovorax cryoconiti
TCACATCGTTCGAGAAAACGTAGTCTGCCAGTCCATAGGGCGAGTCGTTGGCCCTGTCGACCACTTCGCTTTCCGTGTCGAAGCGAAACAGCGCAGCGACCGGCCCGAAGGTCTCCTCGTGGGCCAGGACCATGGTGTCGTTCGCCTCTGTCAGCACCGTCGGCTCGAAGAACTGGGAACCACGTTCGGAAGCCTTCCCGCCGCAAGCGATTGATGCGCCCTTGGCTTGCGCGTCCGTCACGTGTGCCTGCACCTTCTGAAGCGCGGCCTGGTTGATCAGCGGACCGATGGTGGTACCCGCTTCCGTACCTGCGCCCACTCGCAGCTGTCGCACTTCCTTCACCAGCCGATCGGTGAAGCGCCCGTAGATGCCCGCCTGAACGTAGATGCGGTTGGCGCACACGCAGGTCTGCCCGCTGTTGCGGAACTTGCTTGCCATGACGCCGGCGATCGCGGTCTCGAGATCGGCGTCGTCGAACACGATGACGGGTGCATTTCCTCCGAGCTCGAGGCTGACACGCTTGACGGTGTCGGCGCACTGGCGAAGCAGCGTCTTGCCGACGGCCGTCGATCCCGTGAAGGTCAGCTTGCGCACCGTGGGGTTGCCCGTGAGTTCGGCGCCGATGCCCGCCGGCGCACCCGTCACGATGTTCAGCACGCCCTTTGGAAACCCGGCGCGCTCGCCTAACTCGGCCAGTGCCAGTGCAGAGTACGGGGTCAGCTCGGAGGGCTTGACCACGACCGTGCAACCGGCGGCCAGGGCAGGCGCCAACTTGCGCGTGATCATCGCGTTCGGGAAATTCCAAGGCGTGATCGCCGCGCACACGCCCACAGGCATCTTGCGAACGAAGATGCGTCGGTTCGGCTGCGTCGCTGGAATGGTCTCGCCATAAGCGCGCACGCCCTCGCCCGCGAACCATTGGACGAACGACGCGCCATACAGGATTTCGCCTTTGGCTTCACTCAAGGGCTTGCCCTGCTCGAGGGTCATCAGGAGGGCAAGATCATCGGCGTGCGCCAGCATGAGGTCGTGCCACTTGAGCAACAGCGCTGCACG
>NZ_JBPJZI010000072.1:0-1053 GCF_051216395.1 Variovorax cryoconiti
GTACGCCTCGGTTTCGTCCGTCGAGGCGTTGTCGAACACGTGCACGAGCACCGGCACACGGCGCTCCTGCAGGACGCTTTCAATTGCCTTCTGCAGCTGCACCCGCCGGTTGAAGGTGGGAATGATGACCGTGATTGTGTGAGTTGACTCCTTGGTCAGCAACTCATGACCGCTCACGAACGCACCTTGTCCGTCAACAGGTGCCTCAGGTATTTGCCATACCCGCTCTTCTCAAGCGGCGCGGCGAGCTTCTCGAGCTGGGCACTATCAATGAATCCATTGCGCCACGCAATCTCTTCAGGACAAGCGATCTTCAGCCCCTGCCGATGCTCCAGCGTCGCGATGAACTGCCCCGCCTCCAACAGGCTGTCGTGCGTGCCTGTATCCAGCCATGCGTAGCCGCGCTGCATGATCTGCACATTCAACTGGTCGCGGTCGAGATAGGCTTGGTTCACCGCGGTGATCTCCAACTCTCCGCGTGCACTGGGTTTGACGGCCTTCGCGCTGTCGACCACCTGGTTGTCGTAGAAGTACACCCCCGTCACTGCGTAGTTGCTCTTGGGCTTGAGTGGCTTCTCCTCGATGCTGCTGGCCTTGCCCTTGGCATCGAAGGCCACGACGCCGTAGCGCTCGGGGTCCTGCACGTGGTATGCGAACACCGTGGCCCCGGAGGTCTGTGTGTCCGCATCGGACAGCAGGTGCACGAAATCATGCCCATAGAAGATGTTGTCCCCCAGCACCAGCGCGCTGGGATCATTGCCCACGAACTTGTCCCCGATGATGAACGCCTGCGCCAAGCCATCCGGGCTGGGCTGCACCGCGTACTGCAGGTTGATCCCCCACTGGCTCCCATCGCCTAGCAACTGCTGGAATCGCGGCGTGTCCTGCGGCGTGCTGATGATCAGGATGTCCCGCATGCCGCCCAGCATCAAGGTGCTCAGCGGGTAGTAGATCATCGGCTTGTCGTACACCGGCAGCAGCTGCTTGCTGAGCGCCAGGGTCGCGGGGTGCAGCCGGGTGCCCGAGCCACCGGCCAGTATGATGCCTTTGCGT
>NZ_JBPJZI010000073.1:0-1050 GCF_051216395.1 Variovorax cryoconiti
CTTCAACGGGAAGATGACCGATTCGTCATTGGTGTCCAGCGAGAAGATCGCCGGCGGCGGCATGAACTCGGTGCGCGGCTATCTCTCGGCCGCAGCCACCGGCGACTACGGCGTGGTGGGCTCGGTCGAGCTGCGCAGCCAGCCGCTGACCTATCTCGGCAGCGCGGTCGAGAACTGGCGCGTGTACGCCTTCGCCGATGCGGCGCGGCTGCGCCTGAAGAGCCCGCTGCCTGAGCAGGAAGACCGCTTCTCGCTGTACTCGGTCGGTGTGGGCACCACCTTCAAGCTTGGCCAGTACCTCGCGGGCCGCGTCGATATCGGCTACCCGCTCACCGACGGCCCGCGCACGAAGAAGCACGACCCGCGCGTGAATTTCAGCCTCACCGCGAACTACTGATCCACGCAAGCCGCCGTCTCCTTTTTCTTCTTCCATTTTTCATCGTTGTCACCCACGAGCTTTCCGGAGAACCCTGTCATGCGCCGCATTCTTTTCATCGTGCTCACGCTGCTGAGCACGCTCCTGCCGGGCCTGGCCCACGCCTGGTGGCAAGCCGAGTGGTCTTACCGCAAGCCAGTCACCGTCGACGGTGGTCCGCAGGCCGGCGCCATTGGCAGCGATGCCGGACGCATGCCGGTGCTGGTGCGCCTGCACACGGGCAACTTCAAATTCGAGGGCGTGAGCGAGACCGGTGCCGACCTGCGCTTCGTAGCAGCCGACGACAAGACCGTGCTGAACCACCAGATCGAGCAGTTCGATCCGCTGCTGGGCATGGCGCTGATCTGGGTCGATGTGCCCAACGTTTCGGCCGGCACGCCGCAGAAGCTGTGGATGTACTACGGCAACCCGAAGGCCCCGGCCTCGGGCAATGGCCAGCGCAGCTTTGACCCCGACTACACGTTGGTCTACCACTTCGCCGAAGGCGCCGTGCCGCCGCGCGACACCACGGCCTACGGCAACAACGGCCAGACCTCGGCCGTGCCCGTCGAAGGCACCGTCATCGGCAAGGGCGCGCAGCTGGGCAGCGGCGCGCTGATGCTGCCGGCCACGCC
>NZ_JBPJZI010000074.1:0-1047 GCF_051216395.1 Variovorax cryoconiti
GGCGACATCGCGCCGCTGGCGATCATGAACCGCTGCACGCTGTCGGTCGATGCGCCGCAGCCGCTGTGGGTGCGCGGCGATGCGCCATCGCTCGAACGTGCGCTGAGCAACCTGATCCAGAACGCCATCGAGCACGGCGGGCAGGGCTGCGACATCCAGGTGCGGCTGTGGGAGCCTTCGGGCTTCGAGGTGCTCGACTCCGGACCGGGCATTCCGGCAGCGGACCGTGAGCGCGTGGTGGCGCCGTTTCACCGGCTCGTGCCGCGAGGGCGCGGCGCCGGGCTCGGGCTGCACCTCGTGGCCGAGGTTGCGCGCCTGCATGGCGGGCAGCTCACGATCGGGTCGAGCGAATCGGGCGGGGCGAAGATGCGGCTGGAGCTGAACCTCGACGCATGAAGATCTGCCCTCCATGAACGCCATCGACCGGCTGCCCGAACCCACGAACCTTGCCGGCGCGCAAGCGCTCATCGCGCGCGTGCAGGCATTGCTCGATGCCGAAGGGCACGCAATGCGCGCGCCGCCGCCCGAGCCCACCACCTGCTGCGGTCGCGGCTGCAATGGCTGCGTGTGGGAAGGCTGGCTCGCCGCTGTGGCCTACTGGCGCGACGAGGCTTCGCTGCTGCTCGGCTGATGCGCGGCAGTCGCGCTACCGGTCTTTCGCATCACTTCGGCGTATCGCCCACCGGCGCCGCATCCTTCAGGTGCTCAAGGAACCATCGCCCGGCGGGTCCTGGCGGCAGGTCCTTGCGGTACACGGCAAACATGGCAATCGGCGGCGTGGTGGGCTGAAAAGCCTCCAGCTGCAACCGACTCAGGAGCCCTGACTCGATGTCGCTGCGCACCATGGCAAGCGGCATGTGCCCCCAGCCGAAACCCGCGCGAAGAAACGCATGCTTTGCGCCCAGGTCTGCGAGCCGCCATATCGAGGAAGTGAACACGCCGAAGCTCTTGCCGCTGGTCAGCGAGGTGCGGTCCGTCAGGACGAGTTGAACGTGCTGCTCCAGTTCCCGCGACGCGATGACGCGCTTCTGCGCGGCCAGCGGATGC
>NZ_JBPJZI010000075.1:0-1045 GCF_051216395.1 Variovorax cryoconiti
CGGAATCCCTACTACCTGGCGACCAAGTACGGCGGCTTCAGCGTGCCCGCAAGCTACGACGCGGCCAACACCACGTCGCCGCTGACGCAGAACTGGTGGAACACGGCGGGCGACAGTATCGACATGAACGGCAATACCCGCCTGCGGCCCGACAACTACTTCCTGGCGGGCAATGCAGGGCAGATGGTGAGCGGCCTGAAGTCGGCATTCACCGACATTGCCAATGCCATCCAGGCATTCACGACATCGTTCTCGCTCTCGAGCGCGCAGGTTTCTTCCACCGGCAGTGCGTCCTACGCATCGCAGTACGACTCCAAGGGTTGGACGGGCGTGCTGACGGCCAGCACGCTCAGCTTTGCCAGCGACGGCACCCCGTCCACCGCAGCGGCCTGGACCAGCAGCACCACGCTCGAGGCCCAGTTGGCCAGCGGCGGCTGGGACACGGCGCGGCGCGTTGCCACCTGGAATGGCAGCAAAGGCGTGGCCTTCCGCGCCGGCAGCGTGACATCGGCCCAACTGGCCGCGCTGGCGCCTTCCTATGCGAAGAGCAACACCAGCACCGACTACCTCAACTACCTTCGGGGCGACCGCAAGAACGAAACCGCGTCGACCGTCGCCGGAAGCACCAGGGCCCTGCGCGCTCGAACTCTCCTGCTGGGCGACATCGTCAACGCGAAGGTGACACCCGTCGGGCCGCCCATCCAGAGCTATTCGGAGAACAGCAACCCGGGTTATGCCGCATTCAAGGCCAAGTGGACCGGCCACCGTTCCACCATGGTCTACATCGGCTCGAACGACGGCATGCTGCACGCCTTCAACGGTGCCCTCTCGGGCACCGCTGCCGGAACGGAGCAGTTCGCCTACGTGCCGAGCACCTCGTTCCAGGGGCCGAATGGCACGCCGCAGGTGGACGGGCTGGCGCAGCTCGGCAACCCCAACTACGCCCACCACTACTACGTGGATGCGACACCACTGGCCTTCGATGTCGACCTAAACAGCGCCGGCGGTGTCTTCACCACAACGAGCAATGGCAGCAATGCCGACT
>NZ_JBPJZI010000076.1:0-1044 GCF_051216395.1 Variovorax cryoconiti
CGCTCTCGAGCTGGCTGGGCGCGAACTTGCGGATTTCCTCGATC
Source organism: Variovorax cryoconiti (assembly GCF_051216395.1). Taxonomy (NCBI): domain Bacteria; kingdom Pseudomonadati; phylum Pseudomonadota; class Betaproteobacteria; order Burkholderiales; family Comamonadaceae; genus Variovorax; species Variovorax cryoconiti. Next base: position 45 of record NZ_JBPJZI010000076.1, read on the forward strand.
AGCTCGGGCTCGAAGCGGTCGAGCGGAAAACCCACGTCGCTGTACTCCAGCGTGTCGGCCATGCGGCCCACGCGGTCGTGCTGTTTCACGAGCATGTACTTGCCCTTGATCTGCTCGCGCGTGGTGTCCTTCTGCGGCGGATAGAAGTCCTTGATGACCTTGAAAACGAACGGAAACGACGGCAGGTCGAACACCAGCATCACCATGCCCTTGATGCCTGGCGCGATGCGGAATCGGTCGCTCGAATAGTTCAGGTGCGAAAGGAAGTCGCGATAGAACAGCGTCTTGCCCTGCTTGGCCAAGCCGAGCGCGTTATATATCTCGGCGCGCGGCTTGCGCGGCATGAGCGAGCGCAAAAACTGCACCCAGGCCGAGGGCACTTCCATGTCGACCATGAAGTACGCGCGCGCAAAGCTGAACAGCATCTGCAGGTCGTCTTCGCCGAACAGCGCGGCGTCGATATAAAACCTGCCGTGGCTGTCGTGCAGGATCGGCAGAGAGAACGGAATCTCGGTGAAGCCGTTCATGATCTTGCCGACCACGTACGCGCCCTTGTTGCGAAAGAACAGGCCCGACAGCACCTGCAGCTGGAAATTGGCGCGCAGCTTGACCTGGTGGAAGCGGTTCAGGATGACGTGCGCCACGCGCTCCGCATCGCGCCGCCTGTTGGCGAAGCTGCCGAGCAATGCGAAGTCGTCGAGCATCTGCTCGAGGGTGTCGGCCAGCGTGTCGGGCTCTGGGTAGTACGGCCGGTAGGTGGGCGCGCCGCGCGGCTCGATGTACTCGGTGCTGATGGCCGGGCGCACGAAGATGAAGTCGTTCTGGAAATACGCGCGGTGCAGGATCTTCGTGGTCACCGAGTTGAAAAAACTCTCGGCCAGCTCGGGCTGGTGGTGGTCCACCAGCAGGCCGATGTAGTGCAGCTTGATCTGCTGCCAGATCTCCATCGGCTGCTCGCCGGCCTTGAATTCGCGCTCCAACCGGGTGGAGGCTTCGCGCA
>NZ_JBPJZI010000077.1:0-1043 GCF_051216395.1 Variovorax cryoconiti
CTCGCGAACAGCAGCGGCACCAGGCCCATCACCATTGCGGCCGTGGTCATCAAAATGGGGCGCAGCCGGATGCGCGCGGCCTCCTCGATCGACGCGCGCCGGTCGAAGCCCTTGCGCATCTGGATCTCGTTGGCGAACTCCACCATCAGAATGCCGTGCTTGCTGATGAGCCCGATGAGCGTTACCAGCCCGATCTGCGTGTAGATGTTGATGGTGCCGAAGCCCAGCGCCAACGGCACCAGCGCGCCGCAGATCGACATCGGCACGCTGATCAGAATGATCAGCGGATCGCGCAGGCTCTCGTACTGCGCGGCCAGCACCAGGTAGATCACCACGATGGCGAACACGAAGGCCATCACCAGCGCCGAGCCCTCCTGCGTGAACTGCCGCGCATCCGACTGCCAGTCGTAGCTGAAGCCGGCCGGCAGCTTCTTCGCCTCTTCGCTCAGGAAGGCCACTGCGTCGCCCATGGTCACGCCCGGCATCGGAATGGCCTGGAAGGTAGACGCATTGAGCTGGTTGAACTGCGTGAGCTTGTTGGGGCCCACGCTGGTCGACAGCTGCACCAGGTTGGCCAGCGCCACGGGCTGGCCGCTAGCGCTCTTCACGAAGTAGCGCGAGAGCGCTTCTGCCGTGAGCCGCTGCTCGCGCGGCGACTGCGGAATCACGTCGTAAGAGCGGCCGTCCATGCCGAAGCGGTTGACGTAGTTCTCGCCCACCAGCACCGCCAGCGTGTCGCCGATGGACTTCATCGTCACGCCCATGCTGTTGGCCTTGGCGCGGTCCACGCGGATCTCGACCGTGGGGTTGTTGAACTCCAGGTCGCTGTCGACCACGGCGAACTTGCCGCTGTCGCGCGCCGACTTCTTCAGCGCTTCCATCGCCTCGAACACGGCGCGGTGGTCGCCCGCGCTGCGGATCACCATCTGCACCGGCAGCCCGCCGGTCGAGCCCGGCAGCGAGGGCAACTGGAACGCGAAGACGCTGCTGCCTTCCACGTCGTTCATGCGGCCCTGTGTGTCGCCCTGGATCTGGTCGGCATT
>NZ_JBPJZI010000078.1:0-1040 GCF_051216395.1 Variovorax cryoconiti
TGTGAAGCTTCAATAGGTTGTATCCGGTGTTCATCCGGATTGGGTTTGAGAGACTGGAAGTCGCCAAACACCCAATCCACTCAGGAAGCCCAACCGGATGAACACCCATAAGCATGCCCGACTTACCTTTGCTCGCCGGTTCGAGATGGTCAAACAGATGACCTTGCAAGGCTTTGATGCAGCCCAAGCCGGCCTTGCGCAAGGCGTGACTGCGCAGACCGCCAGGAAGTGGCTTGGGCGGTATTTGAGTGGCGGCGAAGCCGCCTTGGCTGATGCGTCTTCCCGGCCGGCACGCTCGCCCCGAGCCATCGACGAGTCCAAGGCCCTGCTCATCGTTGAGCTGCGCAAACGCCGGATGCTGCAGTCACGCATTGCCCGCTATGCAGGCGTCTCGGCGTCCACTGTCAGTCATGTGCTGGCCCGCGCAGGCATGTCGCGGCTGAGCGACCTGGAGCCTGCCGAGCCCGTGGTTCGCTATGAGCACGACGCGCCCGGCGACATGCTGCACATCGACACCAAGAAGCTCGGGCGCATCGTGCGTCCGAGCCATCGCGTCACAGGCGATCGACGCGACTCCGTGGACGGCGCAGGCTGGGAGACGCTGTTCGTGGCCATCGATGACCATGCCCGCATCGCCTTCACTGCCATGCATCCAGACGAGAAGAAGCAGGAGGCCGTTGAGTTCCTGAAGAACGCCGTGGCGTACTACGCCGGGCTCGGGGTGAGCGTCAAACGTCTGCTTACCGACAACGGCGCAGCCTTCCGCTCGAGGGAGTTCGCTGCCGCCTGCAAGGAACTGGGCGTGCAGCACAAGTTCACCAGGCCGTACCGGCCACAGACCAACGGCAAGGCCGAGCGCTTCATCCAGTCGGCGCTGCGCGAGTGGGCCTATGGCTGGACGTACCAGAACTCAGCCGAGCGAACCGAGGCCCTGGCCAGCTGGCAGCATCACTACAACTGGCATCGACCGCACAGCGGCATCGGGGCCATCGCTCCGATGTACAGACTCAAATCTGCAAACAACCTCTTGACGGTTCACA
>NZ_JBPJZI010000079.1:0-1040 GCF_051216395.1 Variovorax cryoconiti
GAGAGCAGGGCGCAGATGTCGATGCTGCCGCGCCTGAAGCCGCGCACCTATGAAGACCTGGTGATCGAGGTTGCCATCGTGCGGCCCGGGCCCATACAGGGCGGCATGGTGCATCCGTATCTCAAGCAGCGGGAGCGGGTGCGCAACAAGCTGCCCATTCACTACGAGAAAGAAGAGCTGCGCCCCGCGCTGGAGCGCACGCTGGGCATCCCGATCTTCCAGGAGCAGGTGATGCAGATCGCGATGATCGCGGCCAAGTTCACAGCCGACGAGGCCGATCAACTGCGGCGCGCCATGGCGGCATGGAAGCGCAAAGGCGGCCTCGACAAATTCCACGACAAGCTCGTGAATGGCATGGTCCACAACGAATACCCCAGAGCATTCGCCGAAGCCATCTTCAAGCAGGTCATGGGCTTCGGCGACTACGGCTTCCCCGAAAGCCACGCCGCCAGCTTCGCGCTGCTGGTAACGGTGAGCAGCTGGCTCAAGAGCTACGAGCCGGCCTGCTTTCTCGCCGCGCTGCTCGATTCGCAACCGATGGGCTTCTACAGCCCATCGCAGCTCGTTCAGGACGCACGCCGCCATGGCGTCGAGGTGCGTCCCGTCGACGTCACGCGAAGCGAAATCGACACCACGCTCGAAGCCCGCGAACCCGATGCGCCGCGCATGCCGAGCGGCACCGACGCACGCTACGTCGATCGCCTCGGCAACGAGAACCAGCCCGCGGTGCGGCTGGGCCTGAACCGCATCTCGAGCCTCAGCAAGGGTGGCGCCGAGCGCCTGCTCGAAGCACGTGCCCAATCGCCTTTCACGAGCACCGAAGACCTCGCCCTGCGCGCCGAGCTCGACGGCAAGGACATGGCCGCGCTGGCTGCGGCCGATGCGCTGATGTCGCTCTCGGGCCATCGGCGCCAGCAGGTGTGGGACGCCACCGCGCAGCACCGGTCGCCGGCTCTGCTGCGGGGCGTGCCGATCAACGAGCAGGCGCTGCTGCTGCCGGCCGCGCCCGAGGGCGAGGAGATCGTCGGCGACTACGCGGC
>NZ_JBPJZI010000007.1:0-266713 GCF_051216395.1 Variovorax cryoconiti
GTACTTCAGCGTCAGGGGCCCAATGCTGCCGGCACCGTACAGCTCGGTGGTGTTGGCGCCCTTGGCACCCGGGTAGATGTAGGTCAGCGCGCCCACGTCCCAGTTCACGCCGCCGGCGGCGAACTTGTAGCCGCCGTACAGGTCGCTCTCGATGCTGTTGCCCGACAGCCAGTTGACGCTGGAGTTCCAGTTGCCCACGTACCAGCCGCTCTCGCCGAAGGCGTAGTCGAAGCCGCCCTGGATCGCCGGCTTGAAGGCACGCGTGCGGCCCGTGTCCTGGTCCTGCCCGCGGAACTTGTAGTTGCTCGTGAGTGCCACATTGGCCGTCAGCTGTGCGCTGGCGAACATCGGCAGGGTGGCAAGGGCGAGACACAGGGTGCTGCGAAGGGTGCGTTTTTGCATGGGGATTCCGTTGGGGCCATCGGCCGTTGTCGTTCATGTCTGCCGAATCGGCAGCCGGACGACACTGTCGAGCAACGGGCATCAAGAGGGTGCAAAGCTTTGGCCGCCTCGCGCAAAGACGGCATAAAAAGCGGTCCTCTTTGACGGTGAACGCGCGAGTGGCGCATCGGACGGTGACAAGTGGTTGGGCCGCTCGGGCGATGCAGCAGAAGGACACGTCAAGAAGGGGCAACCGGTCGCACGCATTGGCCTCGTGTCGCGTTGTAGCCGTTGCGCAGTTCCAAACAGCGTTCATAGGGGTAAGCGCCGCCGCGTTTGATGGCGACAAGACGCTCTGCTATGTCTTCTGCGGACCGCGTCCCGTAGTAGTAGTCGAAGATCTCGCCGTCCACGACGATCGCCGTCTGCGCCGAGCCGCGATTAAGGCCGCTCGCGGCGTCCAGCTTGGATTTGTACGGTTTCACGTGGTCGGGCAGAAAGGTCTCGGCCGGCACCGTGGACATCACGGTTTTATAGACGTGGGTGAAGTCGACGTTGCGAAAGGCTTCCATGTTCTTCAGCTTGGGCAGCTCGACTCCGCGCCAGGCGACGCAGGGCGGACAGTCGTTCCCTCCAAAATAGATCATTTCCACTCGGGTGGGCGCAACGCGCGCCGACGATCCGGCAGGCGCCGAGACCGCCGAAGTCATCTGATTTTTCGGCTCCGTCTGCGCGGGATTGTTCGGGGGTACCGCCATTCCGGTCGCCGCAAGCGGCGCAGCGCCCGTCTTTGCCGGGCTCAAGGAATCAGGGGTCTTTCTGGTCAATTCGAAAGGTCGCTTGTTCAACATTCCGATGAGGCCATCGACGCCGTTTCGACGCAGATGCATGACCGTGTCAGGGCAGCCTGCAAGTGCCTTGGATCGTTGAATCTCGAAGGACAGGCTGTCGGGGCCGTCGTCTCGCAAAGCGATCGGAGCGGCCATCCCGACGCAAGGGTTGGTGCGCGACTCTGCGTCCATCTTCCATTCGCCAGTCTGACCCCGCACGACGACCGTCCCGGTGCGCGGCGCGCCATTGACGCCGAAGAACGTGCCGTCCCAGGTGCCCTCGTACCGCCCTGTCTGGGCCCAGACAGGAAGTGAAACGGCAGTGACCACAAGAACCAAGCATCCGCGACGGTACAGATGGTGTCGGTGGTGCGCGGTAGCGGGACGTTCAACACGGACTGTTTCGGACCCCTCTGGGATGTGCATCGCGGCATCTCCTTGCAGAACCGAATGGCGACTGTCCGGGCCTCTGCCCGCAGCAGTGGTTGATGTGAAGAATGTGCAAACTCAGCCTACCCCCGTACGGCGCGATGTCAATCTGCCGAACGGCTTGGCAGCCACTTGGGGTGTTTGTGTCGTCGCCGGCCCCACCAAGCGCTCCTGCGGGACAATCCCCCCATGAAAATCGAAAAAGACACCGTCGTCACCCTCCGCTACAAGGTCACCGACCTGCAGGGCAAGCTCATCGAGGAAGCCAAGGAGCCCATGGGCTACCTGCATGGCGGCTATGACAACACGCTGCCCAAGATCGAAGAGGCGCTGGACGGCCAGGAAGCCGGCTACGGCGTCACGCTGCAGCTCAAGCCCGAAGACGCCTTCGGCGTGCGCGACCCGGCACTGGAGCGCACCATCGACAAGAGCGACTTCCCGCCGGGCGTGAAGGTCGGCGGCCAGCTCGAAGGCCGCAACGACAACGGCGAGCCGCAGATCTACTACGTGAAGAAGATCAAGGGCAGCCAGGTGCTGCTCGACGGCAACCACCCGCTGGCCGGCCAGGAGTTGCGCTTCGTGTTGAAGGTGCTCGAGGTGCGTGCTGCCGCGCCGGAAGAGCTGGAACACCGCCATGTGCACGGCGCAGGCGGCCACCATCATTGATCCACGAACCGACGGCCCACCCATGAACTCCCCCTTGAGCGCCCGCGAACAAGACCAGAAGAAGATGGCGCTGTGCGAGCCGTGCAGCGGCATCCAGCGCAACTGGCGCCGAGCCCCCGGCCACGCCGAGCTGGTGCAGGGCAACAACCGCAAGGAAGAGCGCGAGGACGGTCGTTCGGTGACCGTCACCAGCTACCGCTGCGACCGCTGCGGCACCCGCTGGGAATACGAGAACGACAAGGCCAACCTGCATGCGGGATGGTCGGTGACGGGGCGGTAACCTTTTGGACGACGCGCTTCGCATCCGCAGCTACCAGCCGGGCGACGGACCCGCGCTGCGCCGCGTCTTCGAGTCCTCCGTCCACACCCTCGCGGCGCGCGACTATCGCCCCGAGCAGCTCGCCGCCTGGGCGCCGCGCGAGCACGACGCCGCACGGTGGGCCGAGCGCATGCAGCGCATCCGGCCCTTCGTCGCCGAATCGGGCGGCGCGGTCGCCGGCTTTGCCGACGTGCAGCCGTCCGGCCACATCGACATGTTCTTCGTCTCGGGCGATCACGCGGGCCGCGGCGTCGCCACGGCCCTGATGGCGCATCTGCATGCGGCGGCGCAGGCGCAGGGCATCGCCGCGCTGCATGCCAACGTGAGCCTGCGCGCAGAGCGCTTCTTCGTCGCCTCGGGCTTCGCGATCGAGTTGCGGCAGGAGGTCGAGCGCGCCGGCGTCATCCTGCGCAATGCACGCATGCGCAAGGTGCTGACGGCCGCCGCCTGAGCCCACCGGCACCGCTGCGCCCACCGCAGCGAACTGAGGGGAAAAGCCCCCTCTGTTCCCCCCATGGGAGACGGCCCCCTCGGCCTAGCATCCGACTTCCTTCATCCCGCCACGCGGTACGCCGACCTTTGGGCGCATCCGTCTGTACATGCCATGTCCGGAACTGTCGTTTTCAAGGGCGTGACGTTCTCTCCCGACGTTGCGCCGCTCGTCCCGCGCATGGCGCTGGTGAATGACCATCGCGAGTCGCTGCAGCGGCTGGAAGACACCTGGGACCAGCTCGGCCTGCTGGCGCAGATGACCGGCAGCGGCACGTCCATCGCCGCCACGGGCGCCAAGTTCCACGCTCTGACCGGCGTGCTGCTCGACGCCCTGGCCCAACGCCTGCGCCAGGACGCCCTTCGCTCGGCGCGCGCCAAGGCACAGACCCTGGTCGACCTGCTGGTGCGCAACCTGTTCGAGCGCACTGCCGACGTGGGCTTTCTCGCACTGGACAGTGCCCTCGTCAGCGCCGCCGCGGCGACCGAGATCGACGCGGCGCAGGCCGGCGCCCTGCAGAACCATCTGAATTCGTACCAGGCGAAATACAGCGTGTACGACGACATCCTGCTGCTCGCGACCGACGGCAGCGCCCGCGTGCGCCTGCGGCAGGACACCGCCACGCAGGCAGACGCCGGGCTGGCGCAGACTGCGCTGCGCAGCGACGCACCCTACCTCGAGCGCTTCGGCCCGTCGCCGCTGCTCGGCGGACAGGACGGCCTGTTCTTCTGCGCCCCGGTGCGCACCCCCGGCGGTCACGCCGCGGCGGTGCTGTGCCTGAGCTTCGCGCTGCAGAACGAAATGGCGTCGATCTTCGCGGCGCTGACCGCGGGCGACGAGGCCTCGGTGCTGCTGCTGCTCGACGCGCAGCGCACCGTGGTCGCCAGTTCCGACGTGCACCAGGTCGAGCTCGGCGTGGTGCTTCCGACGGCACGCCCGGGCGGCGCCACCCTGCGCTTCGCCGGGCGCGAGTACCTCACGGTGCAGGCGACCTCGAACGGCTACCAGGGCTACGTCGGCCTGGGCTGGGTCGGCTGCGTGCTGGTGCCGCTCGATGTCGCGTTCGACGGCAGCACAGCACCGACGTCGACGCCGAAGAAGGACATCGGCGCCCGGCTTTCCGCCGGCAACAACCTGTTCGGCGAAGCGCTGCGCACGATCCCGATCCAGGCCAAGGGCATCCAGCAGGGCCTCGAACGGCTGGTGTGGAACGGCCAGCTGCGCCTGCGCAAGGCGGACGGCGGCGATGTGTCCGGTACCGGTTTCGCGAACGTGCTGCTCGAGCGCGTCACCGCCACGGGGCGCCGCATCAGCCAGGTCTTCGAAGAGGCGATCGCGCAGCTGCAGCAGTCGGCCGAAGCCTCGGTGGTCGACCAGGTGCGGGCCGCCGCGGCGCTGGGCAGCGACATCCTGGACCGCAGCTTCTACGAGCGCGCGAACGACTGCCGCTGGTGGGCCCTCGACGAGACCCTGCGTGCCGCCGCGCGCGACCGCACGCCCGCCGCGTGCGCCCAGGCCTCGAAGGTGCTCGCGCACATCAACGGCCTGTACACGGTGTACGCACAGCTCCTGCTGCTCGACGAGCACGGCAAGGTGCTCGCCAGCTCGTGCACGCCGCAAGAGGGCACCGTGGCAACGCCCTGGATGTCGGCGGCCGCCCTGCTGCGCGACGAAAGCGCCTACGTGCGCGCGGCCTTCGGCCCGTCGCCCTTCTACGACGGCCGCGGCACCAGCATCTTCGCGGCGCATGCCCACACCGGCACGGGCCGGGGCGGCACCGTGGCAACCGTCTTCGACAGTGCGGTGCAGATGCAAGCCATGCTCCACGACGTGTTGCCGCGCGACGCGGCGGGCGCCCCGCTGCCCGGCGCCCTGGCGCTCTTTCTCACCCGCAACGGCACGGTGGTGGCCAGCACCGACGCGCGCTGGCAGGCCGGCGACGAAGCGCCGCTGCGCCAGCGCTGCGAATCGCTGGCCCGGGGCGCGTCGAACGGCGCACTCGTCGAGCTCGGCGGCGTGCTCCATGCGGCCGGCATCGCCATGACGGGTGGCTACCGCGAGTACGACAGCACCGGCAGCTGCGGCCCCGACGACATGGCCTGCCTGGTGCTGTCGGCCCTGGGCGAGGTGACCGCTGGCGACACCGACGCCTTGCCCGCGCGCTTCGCGCCGGCGCTGGACGCGCACGCGCCCCCGAAGGACGAACGCACCGGCTTTGCGAGCGTGCGGCTCGGGCCCCAGTGGCTCGGCCTCGCGACGGCCCAGGTGGTCGAAGCCATCGAGGCGCCCGCCTCGGCCTCTGGCGAAGGGCGCGGCGGCATCGTCATCCACGACGACCGGGCGCTGGCGGTGATCGACCTGCATCGCCTCGGCCGCGACGCCGGTGGCGCGTCCGACCGCCGGAACGCCCTGCTCGTCGTCTGCGAAGACGCGAACCAGCGCCGGGTCGCACTGCGTGTGGACGAACTCGGCCCGGTCTTCGACGTGCCGCGCTCGGCCCTGCGGCCGCTGCCGCCGGGCCTGGAGGCGCGTGACCCGCTGGCGACCGCGCTGGTGGACGGCGGCGACGGGCCGATGCTGACGGTCATCGACATCGATGCGCTGCACGCCATCGGACGAGCCGCGGCGCGGACGTAGCGGCGCAGGCACGCGGCTTGCACAATCGCCCGCATGACCCGCCCCACCGCCATCCCCACCGTCCAGATCGACAACGACCGCGTCACCGTCACCGAATGGCGCTTTCCGCCCGGCGCCGAAACCGGCTACCACCGCCACGGCATGGACTACATCGTGGTGCCGATGACCACCGGCACGCTGCTGCTGGAAACGCCGAACGGCGAGGTGCGCAGCCCCCTGACCGCCGGTGTCTCGTACACGCGGCTCACGGGCGTCGAGCACAACGTGATCAACGCCAACGACCACGAGTTCGTCTTCGTCGAAATAGAGCTCAAGTAAGGCCTCAGGCCACCTTCACTTCGACCCGTCGCGGCTGCGCGTGCTGCGCCTTCGGGATGCGCAGGCGCAGCACGCCCTGCGCGAACTCGGCCGAGACCTGCTCGGTGTCGAGCTCCTTGCTCAGCGTGAAGACGCGGCGAAAGCGCGCCAGCCCGACCTCGGTGTGGCTCGACTGCAGACCCTCGGGCGACGGCAGCGCCGACTCGGCCTCGATGGTCAGCGTGTCGGCCTCGACGTTCAGCTGCAGCTTGTCGCGCGATACGCCCGGCAGGTCGGCGTAGAGCGTGATGCCGCCGCTGTCTTCGATCACGTCGACCGGTGGCGTCAGCGCGGCGTCGCTGTAGCGCGAACGCGGTTGCGCTTGCTGTGCGGCCGGCGTGTTCGACGCGCCGCGGGTGGTGGCAGGTGTCTGATGGATGTTCACGATGCGCTCCTTTCTTGCGGTGTCGACGATGGAAATCACTGGACGGCGATGCGCCGCGGCTGGGCCGATGCGCGCCGCTGGATGCTGATGTGCAGCACGCCGTCGCGGTACCTGGCGTCGACCGCGTCCGGGTCGGCGTCGTCGGGCAGCGTGAGCACGCGGCGGAAGCTGCCTTCGAAGCGCTCGTTGATGTGCACGGCGGCCTTGTCTTCGGGCTTGGGCAGGTCGGCTTGGCGCTCGCCGGCGATGGTGAGCAGGCCGCGTTCGAGGTTCACCTCCAGCTTGCCCGGATCGACGCCGGGCGCGAAGGCGAAGACCTCGATGGACTGCGGCGTGCCGCCGACGTTGATGGCCGGGAAGCCGTTGCGGCCGATGCCGCGGATGGTGGGCGACAGATCGAAGGCCTGCTGCATGTCGCGCTGCAGGCGATCGAGTTCGGCGAACATGTCGCGCGGAAAAAACGATCGAACCATGGCGATAACCTCCATTCATGCGTTGAAACGAAGGAGGCGCCGGAGGCGTGTCCAGCGCGTCCGAGGGCGTACATAGGGCACGCCCGGACGACTTCAAGAGCGGAGATTTCGCTTTTTTTCGGGCGACCGGCGACCGGTATCGACATCACCCCATTGCTTGACCCGTCCCCTGGGGACGCCCCTATAAAGAGGGAATTCATTCCGTAACGAGGTCGACCGATGGACTCAAGTACGCGACATCTGCATCCTTCCGCAGCCGCACGGCAACTCGGCGTGTCGGTCAAGGCGCTGCGCGTGTACGAGCAGAAGGGCCTGGTCGTGCCGGCCAGGTCGCCTGCCGGATGGCGGATGTACGGCACCGAGGACCTGCAGCGCGCGGCGCAGGTCGTGGCACTCCGCGCGCTCGGCCTCACCCTCGCACAGGTCGCGCGTGCGCTGAAGGGCCATGCGCCGAGCCGCGAACCGGTGCTGGCCCAGCACCAGGCCGCGCTCGAGGCACGCATGCGCGAGATCGCCGGACTGGTGGGTCAGGTGCAGACCCTGCGGAATTCCTGCTCGAACGCCGAAGGTCTCGCGCAGAGCCGTCCGCGCTCTGCGCATGGCGTCGCGTTCGAACTCCCATGGCCCTGGAAGGGCGAAGTCTTTGAATTGCAAGACATCCGGGCCATCAACTACATCGTCGGCCCGCTGTTCAGCGGCAAGACCCGGTTGGCGCAGCGCCTGGCCGAGCGCCTGCCGAACGCCGTCTTCATCGGACTGGACCGCGCGGCAGCCGGCGCGGCCGCAGCCAAGGCACGGCTGCAAGCCGATGCAGCGTTGAGCATCCGGGTCGCCACGCGCCTGGCCTCGCTCGTCGAACGTGGCGCGAACGCCTCGGACGCCTTGCTGGCCCTCGTCGTCGAACTGGACACGGAGGGCCCCGATGCGCTCGTGGTCGACATGATCGAGCAGGGGCTCGACCAGGCCACGCAGGAAGCCCTCGCTGTGCACCTGCGACGACAAGGCTCTGCCACACGGCCGTTGTTTTGCCTCACTCGCTCCTCTTCCCTGCTGGATCTGCGAGCGGTCGGACCCGACGAGACGGTGATCTTCTGTCCCCCGAACCACAGCCCGCCCTTTCTCGTCGCGCCGCATGCGGGCGCGCCGGGCTATGAAGCGGTGGCGATGTGCCTGGGCACGCCGTCGGCGCGCGCGCGAACCGAAGGCGTGGTGGTCTGCTGGCCCCAGGCGGCTTGAACCCGCACGCGTGGGCGACGCGGTTCAGGCGCCGAAGGCAACCGGCATCGGCGGCGTTCCACGCGCCTCGATCGCTTCGCCGGCGGCCAGCAACAGGTCTTCACGGAAGCGCCCCGCCACCAGCTGCACGCCGACCGGGCTGGTGCCGACCATGCCGGTGGAGACGACCAGCGACGGCAGCCCGGTGAGCGGCAGGCCGATCATCGGGGCCTGCGCGGCCCACACGCGTGCGTAGGCATCGGCACCCTGCAGGTCGAGGTCAGAGGCGAAGGGCAGCTCGGCGCTCGCCGGCATCAGCAGCACCGGGTAGCGCGTGGTGAATTCCTGCCACGCACGCGCCAGGGTGGCGCGGCGGATCAGCGCCTTCGACAGGTCCACCGCGCCCGCCGCACCGACGAGGCCGACCTGGCCCGCGAGCGCCGCGATGGCACCGGCATCGCCCTCCTGCTGCGCTGCGGCCACCATCGCGTCGTAGCCGTCGCCCATCCACAGCACGATCTGCGTGGTGCAGGCGTCCTGCAGCGGCGGCACGTCGTCGAGTTCTTCCACCTGCCAGCCGGCGTCGCGCAGGCGCTCGGCCGCATCGACCAGCGCGGCGGCCACCGCCGGCGACGTGTCGAGCCCGTCGGGCCGCACGCACAGGCCGACGACGCGCGGCACATCGGGGCCTTCGAGCGGTGCCGGCACCCACCACGGGTCGCGGTCGTCGGCGCCGGCCATGGCGGCCAGGCCCAGGCGGATGTCGCCGATGGTGCGCGCGATCGGCCCCGACACGGCGGTGATCTGCCCGCCGATGTTGCGTTCCGGCCCCGACGCATTGAAGGCGGCCACGCGGCCCAGCGACGGGCGCAGGCCGTGCACCCCGCAGGCGTAGGCCGGGTAGCGGATCGAGCCGGCGATGTCGGTGCCGTGCGCCAGGTGGCCGATGCCGGCCGCGATGGCGGAGGCCGCGCCACCGGACGAGCCACCCGGCGTGAGCGACGCATCGCGCGGATTGACCGTGCGGCCGTGCAGCCGGTTGTCGGTGAACCAGCGGTAGCTGAAGGCCGGCGTGTTGGTGCGGCCGACGATCACCGCGCCCGCCTTCAGGAAGTTGTCGACCACCGGGCTGTTGGTGGCGGCGATCCGGTCCTTCTGCAGCGTCACGCCGTTGGTGGTCGCGAAGCCAGCCTGGTCGATGTTCACCTTGACGGTGATCGGCACGCCGGCGAGCGGGCCGCAGTCTTCGCCGCGGGCCAGTGCGGCGTCGATGGCGTCGGCGCGCTGCAACACCTCGTCGGGGCGCCAGTCGACCACCGCGTTGAGCCGCGGGTTGACGGCGTCGAGCCGCGCCAAAGCGGCCTGCGCGGCTTCGACGGCAGAGAACTGGCGTTGCGCGATGTGCTGCGCAACGTCGGATGCAGAGAGGCGCCAGATGTCGGTCATGGTCGGGGTGTTTACAGCGTGGCTAGGACGCTGTCCAGTTGGCGCTTGCGCGAGGGGTTAGGTGGCACGCCCGCGGCGCTGTGCTGGAAGCATCAGCGCACGTATAGACCACCTGCTGCATGACGTACTGGAACTCGCGCCTGAAGAGCGCTCAGCCGTCGCCGCTGCTCTTGTGGACAGCCTCGAAGGAACGCACGCCAACGCTGTTTGCGGAGCTTGAAGACGCGTACCGCTCTGGCGAGGTGGGTGCCAGTTCACGGGCTGACTCTCGCGCTCGCATGAGCGCCCTGTGAGCAGATTCACAGTAGCAATTCTTCCTGATGCCGAACGTTTGACATGAGAGGCGGCGCAGGGCGTAGCCCTTGTGACGTCCTCTCGATGAAAGGGTTAGAGATCACACTCCCAAGGCATGGTCTCATCGGTACCGCTTGCTCCGCAGTAGGGCCAAGGTTGAACTCCTCGATCCCCATTGAAAGCGGAGCCTAGTCTTTGATTGAAGACGTCCCAACTAGTCTGTTCTTTCGGTTTGGCAAAGAGTCTTCCAAATAATCCCGGCGATGCTTCCTGTGGCACTTGTTCGTTGAACATTCTTAGAATTTTCTCAAGCAAAGACTTCCACTCTTCTCCACTTCCAACCATGCTGCCGATATCGCTGGTGTCAAGTTGGACATAGTCAAAGTCGGCTCCTTCCAAAACAGCTTTGAACTGCGAGACCCAAAGAGATTTGAGATTCTTAAAGTTTGACAGCAGCCATGGCTCTCGGGATGTGAGCATGACAACTGCCTCGTCTCTTGCTTTTACGAGATAGGGATTGACGTCCTCTCCACCATCAACAGGGATAGCCACGATGTCTTTTGGATCAAAAAGTGCCAGCCAAAGCAGAGGCACGTGATATTTCGATAGGAGGTATGGCGAGTCGTCGCTCAGTTCTCCACGCTTCGGAGGTGCCTTTTTATCTGCGAAATAGAGCTCAGAATAGTTGCCCATTTTTATCCCTGATGTTCGAGCAAACTGGCCCGCGGAGGCAAGCGCGGTAAGCCTTTGGGCCGATTCATGCCTACTCCGCTTTCATTAAAAACCGATCGTTGTATGGAAACTGATCGGCGTCGTCTTTAGTGGTGACGACAAAGCAGCGATTTACGACCAACTCGATTCTCTCCTCAGGGCTTAGCCCCTCTTCATTTCTCACTTCACCTCGGACCTTGGAGAGATCGGTCTTGCCATCCACATTGAAGTGAAACGTGTCGCCCAAGTGGTAGTCACGCCGAAAGAATGTTCGCCATGAAGAGTTGCTTCCCCAGCCGTGGGCGAGATCTTGGTGCGGTCGAGTCTTTCTGCGATAGGCCCAATAGAGAGTGGATACGTCCGCAACCCCGGGAGCCAAGACGTTGGAGCCTGCGGACACGGTTACACCCGCTCGCACAAAGAGAAGAGGGCCGAGCATTAGGCAAGGCCAGTGGTAACTTGACAGTTGAACCGATTGATGGGCATCGGTAGAGCGAGACAACCCGACAATCTCGTGATGAAAAGGCGAATACTCGCCGGGGTTTAGTACATCTAGGCCTACGCATTGTGAGAAGTGTATGAACTCGTCTTCCGAGATCACCGGGCCGGGCCAATCGCTTCCGTCGGCACGGCCGATCTGGAATCGAAGCGTAAGAAGCTCCAACGCTCGACCTGCGGCATAGAGCTGCCAGAGCTCTTCTTCAGACGCTGTAGGAATAGGCTTCCCGGTTCGTTCTCGAATGGACCTAAGCCATTCAACTTCGGCAAGATGCTTCTCCAGCCAGGGGCTCAACACGTCGGTGAAAGTTGCTTGACCGCTGTATTCGAGCAGTTCGTCATGAAGAGATCGAAACGACATTTTGGTGCACTCTCGCCTAAACGGCCTAACGTAATGTATCCGGCAAAATCCGAGAAATAACTTGGGCTGTGCGGGAGACTCTGGACACTGATTCTCTTGGAGAAGTAGCTCGCAATCTGGGTTTTCGACCGCATCACGGTGAGAATACCTACGTATAAAAATCCATGAGTCCCCTGCATGCTTACGGGTGTAAAACTATAGTCGTTACGCCGTCGAAACAGCACCCCCAAAGGTCAGGCTTTTGCCCCAAGGTACCCAAGGCCGAGGGCGGTGGGTGACTCGTGTAGCGAAGTAGAGGAGGAGCCGCAGGCGGGGGACATGAGCGGAAGGAGTCACCCGCCGCCCTCGGTCCGCCCACAGACCTACAGAGCACTCCGGCCACTCAGACCAAAGACAGCACTGCGTCCAGCGTATCGACCAGCAGGTCGGCGTTGGCTTCGGAGAAGACCAGCGGCGGGCGAATCTTCAGGATGTTGCCCTGCTCGCCCGTCGCGCTGAAGAGCACGCCGCGCTCGCGCATCGCATTGACGATGCGCGCCGTCTCGGCGTTGGCGGGGGTGCGCGCCTGGCGGTCGGTCACCATCTCGACGCCGACGAAGAAGCCGGCACCGCGCACGTCGCCGATCAGCGCATGGCGGTCCGCGAGCTGCGTGAGCCGCTCGCGCAGGTACGCGCCGACGCGCTGCGCATTCGCGACCAGGCCTTCGCGCTCGACCACGTCGAGCACTGCCATGCCGGCGGCCATCGACACCGGGTTGCCGCCGAAGGTGTTGAAGTAGCGGCACTCGCGGCCGAAGGCGGCCAGCACCTCGGGCCGGATCGCGATGCCGGCGAGCGGGTGGCCGGCCCCGAGCGGCTTGCCCATGGTGACGATGTCGGGCACCACGCCGTGGCGCTGGAAGCCCCACATCGCATCGCCCGTGCGGCCGAGCCCGGCCTGCACCTCGTCGGCGATGAAGACGCCGCCGGCCTCGCGCACCGCCTCGACCGCTTCCTGCAGGAAGCCGGGCGGGTCGGTGAAGATGCCGTCGCTGGAGAAGGAGGTATCGACCAGCAGCGCGGCGGGGCGCATGCCGTGCGCCTCCAGGTCGGCGATGGCTTCGCGCACGCCGGCGGCGAAGGCGCGCCCCATGTCCGACGGCGCGATGCGGTAGCTGTCGGGTGCGGGCACCGTGCGCACGGTCTTGCCGAGCTGCACGAACTTGCCGAGCGACGGCGAGGCTTCCGCGATCGATGCGGTCACGCCGTGGTACGCGAAGCGCGTGACGATCAGGCCTTCGGCCTTGGTGTGGGCGCGGGCGATGCGCATCGCCAGGTCGTTCGCCTCGCTGCCGGTGCAGGTGAACATCGCATGCGCGAGTTCGTCGGGCATCGTGGCGAGCAACCGCTCGGCGTAGTCGAGCACGCCTTCGTGCAGGTAGCGCGTGTGCGTGTTGAGAATGCCCGCCTGCCGCGCGATGGCCTCGACCACGTGCGGGTGGCAGTGGCCGATCGACGCCACGTTGTTGTACGCGTCGAGGTAGCGCTTGCCGTCGGCGTCGTGCAGCCACACGCCGTCGCCACGCACCGGGTGCAGCGGCGTCTCGTAGAACAGGCGGTAGGCCGGGCCGAGCACGCGCGCGCGGCGTTCCATCAAGGCCTGTGTGTCGGCGGGGATCGAGGACATGGGATGCTTTCGTTCAGAGTCCGCAGGCGCGGCGGAAGGCTGCGGTGGCCGCGGCGTGGCCGACGCGCTCGCAGGCCTGCAGCCGCGCCCACGACAGCGGGTTGTTGCGCAGCAGGTAGGCCGCGTTCTCCGGGTAGCGCGCGGCACGCCAGCCGCTGATGGCGACCACCATCACCAACCGTGCCGTGATCAGCGCGAACAGCAGGTCGAGCTCGGTCGCCGACAGCGGCCGCACCGCGTGGTACGCGGCGACGAAGGGCACGATGTTCGCGAGCGGATCGTCGTCGGTGCCGATCTGGTAGGCCGCGGCCACGGCCAGGTCGTCGATGCAGGGCGCGCGCACCATGTCGCCGAAGTCGAGGATGGCGGCGATGCGGTCGGTGTCGTGCGGGTCGACCAGCACGTTGTAGATGTTGAAGTCGTTGTGGATGGGCTGCGCGGGCAGCGTACGCAGCACCGGCTGGGCCGTGTGCTCGAAGCGGTCGAGCGCCGCGGTGGCGAGCGCGCGGCGATCGACATCGGCGATGTGCGCGAGCAAGCCGCGCACGCTCTGGGCGCGCTGCAGGTCCCACGGCAATGGCAGGTCGCCGGCCGGGTGGTCGAAGCCGGCCAGCGCCACGTCGAGCCGCGCCAGCATGCGCGCCAGGTTCTGCTGCTGCAGCGGCGTGCGCGGGGCCTCGGGCAGCGGCAGGCCGGGCAGGTAGGTGAAGACGCGGGCCACGCGCAGCAACCCGTCACCCGGGTCGACCACGATGGACGGCACGCCATCGATCGTCGGCACGATGCGCTGCACCGGCAGCGCGGCGTCGGCCTTCGCGAGATGCAGCAGGGCTTGCGTCTGGAAGTCGGCGACCAGCGCGGTCTCGGCCGGGTGCGAGATCTTCAGCACGAAGCACGCACCGTCGGATGCGCGCTCCAGCCGGTAGTTGCGGTCGCGCTCGCCAGTCAGCGGCTTCATCTCACCAGCGATGCCCCAGCGCTCCTGCGCGAGTTCGCGCACCCAGGCGTCATCGAGCTCGGGTGAGCCTTCGCTCAGCACCTGCGCATCGTCGAAATCCGTCATGTCGGTCATGCAGCGCTCGCGAAGCCGCGCAGCGCACTCGCAATGTTCGGACCCAGGTCGTCCGACAGGTAACCGCCCTCCTGCACCAGCACGGTCGGCAGGCCCAGGCGTGCGATCTCGGCCAGCAGCACGGTAAAGCCGGGCGTGGTGATCTTCATGCCCTTGTACGGGTCCTTCTCGTGCGCATCGAGCCCGAGGGCCACCACCACCGCGCCGGGCGCGAAGGCGCGGATGCTGTCGCAGGCGTCGCGCAGCGCGGGCAGGTAGCCGTCGATGTCGGTGCCCAGCGCCAGCGGCTTGTTGATGTTGTAGCCCAGGCCTTCGCCTTCGCCGCGCTCGTGCGCATGGCCGGTGAAGAAGGGCGTGAAGTTGCGCGGGTCGCCGTGCAGCGAAATCGTCAGCACGTCGCTGCGCCGGTAGAAGATGCCCTGCGTGCCGTTGCCGTGGTGCACGTCGATGTCGAGGATCGCCACGCGGTCGTGGACACGGCGCATGTACTGCGCGGCGATCGCCACGTTGTTGAGGTAGCAGAAGCCATTGGCGCGGTCGACGTAGGCATGGTGGCCCGGCGGTCGGCACAGCGCGTAGGCGGCACGCTCGCCGTCGAGCACCAGCTGCGCCGCATGCGTCGCCATGTGGGCCGACGCAATGGCCGCGGCCCACGTGTGCGCGCCGATCGAACACGCGTTGTCGCCCATGTGGAAGCCGGCCTGGCCGACCACGCTCTCGGGGTAGGTGCAGGGCTGGCCGGGGAAGGGATGGATGTTGGGCATGACCTCGTCCGACGGGTCGTCCAGCAGTTGCCAGCGTGCATGGGCCGTCTCGAGGAAGCGCAGGTACTCGGGCGTGTGGATGGCGGCACGCGGCGCGGCGCCGAAGTCGGCGCCCGCCACGATCTCGTGGCCCTCGTTCTTCACCGCTTCGAGCAGGCGGAACGCGCGCTCGGGCTGCTCGTTACTGCGCTTCAACTTGCCGCGCACCATGAAGAGTTGCGGATCGTGGTCCTTGTGGGTGTCGGTGTAGACGACTTTCATGCCGATGTCCTTGAGCGGTTCAAGCGGGGGAAGGCGCGGCGCCGTGCTGCTTCACGAACAGCGCGCGCACGTTCTGCCATGCGTCCTCCAGGTGCACCCGCATGGCGGCCTTGGCGGCTTCGGCGTCGCGCTTCATCAGCGCGTCGACGATGGGGTAATGCAGGGAGGCCACGGTGGCCGGGTCGTGGTAGACCGCGTCGATGAGCGCGATGATCATGCGCAGCTCGGTCTGCGTGTTCTGGTAGATGCGGCGCAGATGCGCGTTGCCCGAGAGCTCGCAGATCAGCGTGTGCAGTTCCAGATCGCTCGTGATGCGTTCGTCCTGCGCCTGCGTGGCGGCCTCGCGCACCATGGTGTCGACCAGCGCCTTGACGCGCGCCAGACCGGCGTCGTCGGCCTTGCGGCAGGCGAGTTCGATCGATGTGAGCTCGATGCTCAGGCGCACCTCGTACAGGTCGTCGATCTCCTGCACGCTGATGGTTCGCACCGCGAAGCCGTGGCGCGGCCGCGAGACCAGCACGCCCTGCCGCTCCAGCCGGCGCGCCGCCTCGCGCACCGGTGCGCGGCTGATGCCCATGCGGCGCGCGATGTCGGCCTCGACGATACGGCTGCCCGGTGGCAGGTGGCCTTCGACGATGGCGCGCGTGAGCTCGGCTTCGACCAGCCCGACCAGGTCGGTCGATTCGACGGACTCGAAAAAGGTGGCGTCGGAAGGCGTTGAAATTGCCATGGGTGTTGTGTCTCGTTGGAGCCGATGGCTCCGTTCTTATTCGATGGCGACCCGCGACGGCGTCGATCGCGCACGCGCGATGTACATGCCGGCGCACATGATGAGCGCGATGCCGGCGATCGCCAACGTGTCGGGCGGCCGGTGGAAGAAGAAGGAGCTGATCAGCACCGCCAGCAGCAGCTGGAAGTAGTTGAGCGGCGCCAGCGTCGAGGCCTCGACGCGCGAGAACGCGGCCAGCAGCAGCCATTGCGCCGCGCCGCTGCAGGCGCCACCGGCCAACAGCAGCAACGCGTCGCCGACGGGCACGTGCTGCGTGGGCCAGAAGAAGGGGGCGGGAATGGCCGTGACGACCAGGCAGACGATGGCCGTGTACGCGTACTGCACCGGGCTCGCCACCTGGCCCGCGAGGCGCCGCGTGAGCAGCTGAAAGATCGCGTAGCAGACGGCCGATACCGCCATCAGCACCGTGCCCAGCAGCGGTAGATTGCCGCCCGGCCGCACGATGAGCAGCATGCCGCCGAAGCCGACGAGCACCGCAATCCAGCGGCTGCGCCGCACCGTCTCGCCCAGCAGCCAGGGCGACAGCGCGACCATCAGCAGCGGCGCGGTGAAGTAGATGGCGGTGGCCTCGGCCAGCGGCATCCACAGCAGGGCCGTCATGAAGCAGGTGGCCACCGTCGCCAGCATCACGCCGCGCAGCAACAGCAGCGGCTTCTGCGGCGCGCGCCAGATGCGCAGGTCGCCGTGGTGCAGCAGCATCGCGAAGGCGATGCCGATGACCGCGAAGTAGCGCATCACGTTGACGAAGGGCGCCGAGTAGAACTGCAGCATGTACTTGCAGAAGGCGTCGTACGACGCGAAGGCCACCAGCGCGCAGAAGAAGATCGCGACGCCGGCGCTTCGGGAGCCGGGCGGGCGCAGCGAGGCAACGGCAGCGCTCATTTCGAGGCGTTCATCGGGTGGACAGGAAGCCCTGCACGAACTGATCGAGCGCAGGCCCGATGGCCTCGACCATGTAGCCGCCTTCCTGCACTACCACGGTCGGCAACTGCAGCGCGCCGATGCGCTCGCCGAGCGCGCGGTAGGCGTCGAGGTCGAGCTTCAGCACGCTGATGGGGTCGTCCTTGTAGGTGTCGAAGCCCAGCGGCAGCACCAGCGCGCCCGGTGCAAAGTCGCGCACCGCCGCCACGCCGCGGTCGACCGCGTCGAGGAACGCGTCGTTGCCCGTGCCGTGCGCCAGCGGCAGGTTGAGGTTGAAGCCCTCGCCCGCGCCGACACCGCGTTCGTGGTCATAGCCCGTGTAGAAGGGGTAGTAGCCGCTCGGGTCGGCGTGCGTCGACACGGTGAGCACGTCGCCGCGCGCGTAGAAGATGTTCTGCGTGCCGTCGCCGTGGTGCGCGTCGACGTCGAGCACCGCCACCTTGCCGTGCTGCGCGCGCAGGCGCTGCGCTGCGATGGCGCTGTTGTTGATGTAGCAGAAGCCGCCCGCGCGGTCACGGTGCGCATGGTGGCCCGAAGGGCGGCACAGCGCATAGGCCACCTCGTCGCCGGCCAGCACCGCATCGGCGGCAGCCACGGCGGTGTGTGCCGAGCGCAGGATCGAGCGCCAGGTGTGCGGCCCGAGCGGGCACGACAGGTCGCTGATGTAGTAGCCGGTGCGGGCGATGAGTGAGGGCGACGGGCATGGGGCGCGGTCCACGCCCGGCACGCCGTTGTAGTACGGCGAGAGGTTGGGCAGCACCTCGATGCCCGGCTCCAGGCCGAAGACCTTCAGCTCGCGCCACTGCGCATAGGCGGTCTCGAGGTAGTCGAGGTAGTCGGTGCTGTGCACGGCCTCGAGCGGCGCGCGGCCGACATCCGGCGGCGATGCCAGCGCGATGCCGCGGCCGGCCAGCGCGTCGCGCAGCGCATGCGCGCGGCTGGGCAGGTCGGTGGGCTTGCAGATGCGGCCGACGCGCATGTACTGCTGCGGGTCGTGCAGCAGCTGGTCGTCCGTGAAGAAGGCCTTCATGCGAAGGTCTCTTCGAAGATCGCCATGGCGCGGTCGAAGCGCGCGAACAGTTCGTCCATCTCGGCGGCGGTGGTGATGAGCGCCGGGCAGAAGGCGATCGAATCGCCCATGGCACGCACGATCAGGCCCTGCGCCAGCGCCAGCTCGGCCAGCCGTGCGCCGGCCTTCTTCGCGGGGTCGAAGGACACGCGCTGGGCCGGGTCGGCGTACAGCTCGATGGCGGCGATCAGGCCCACGCCGCGCACCTCGCCGACGTACTTGCGGCCTTCGTAGCTGTGCAGCGCCTTCTGGAACTGCGGCACCAGCGACTTGACGTGGGCGAGGATGTTCTCGTCCTCGTAGACCTTCAGCGTCTCGAGCGCGATGGCGCAGGCGACCGGATGGCCCGAGTAGGTGAAGCCGTGGCCGAAGGTGCCGATCTTGCCGCTGTTGGCGGCCACGGCGGCATGCACCTTCTCGTTGACCATCACGGCCGAGATCGGCACATAGCCCGACGACAGCGCCTTGGCGCTCGTGAGGATGTCGGGCTTGAGGCCGAAGGTGGTGGAGCCGAACATCTCGCCGGTGCGGCCGAAGCCGCAGATGACTTCGTCGGCGATCAGCAGCACGTCGTACTTTGCGAGCACCGCCTGCACCTTCTCGAAGTAGGTGGCCGGCGGCACCAGCACGCCGCCCGCGCCCATCACCGGTTCGGCGATGAAAGCGCCCACGGTGTCGGGCCCTTCTTCGAGGATGCGCTTCTCGAGGTTGTCGGCCAGGCGGGTCGCGAAGGCCTCCTCGGTTTCACCGGGCTCGGCATAGCGGAAGTGGTGCGGGCAGTCGACGTGCAGGACGCGGTCGATCGGCAGGTCGAAGTCGCGGTGGTTGTTGATCAGCCCGCTCAGGCTGGCGGCCACGACCGTGACGCCGTGGTACGCGTTCTTGCGCGCGATGATCTTCTTCTTGGCCGGTTGGCCGATGGCGTTGTGGTAGTACCAGACCAGCTTCACGGCCGAGTCGTTGGCCTCGGAGCCACTGTTGGCGAAGAACACCTTCGACATCGGCACAGGCGCGAGCGCAATGAGCTTGTCGGCCAGCGCGATGGCCGCCGGGTTCGAGCGGCCGTTGAAGGTGTGGTAGTACGGCAGGCCGTGCAATGCGTCGCTGCCGGCCTTGGCCAGGCGCGCGTTGCTGAAGCCCAGCGACGCGCACCACAGGCCCGACATCGCCTCGAGGTAGCGGCGGCCCTGGTCGTCTTCCACGAAGATGCCGTCGCCGCGCGTGATGACCAGCGGGCCGACCTGCGGGTGCGTCGCGAGGTTGGTGAAGGGGTGCAGATGCGCGGCGACGTCGTGCGCGGCGTTCTCGGCGTGGGTGGCTGCTTGTGCGGTGGCGTTCATGGAAGTCTCCGGATGCGATCGGCCGGGCGGCGGCTCAGTAGCCGCGTTCGAGGTCGATCTGGTTGAGCGGGCGTTCGCCCTGGCGAATAGCGGCCAGGTTGGCGAGCGTCTGCTGGGCGATGACGAGGCGGTCGGTGCGCGTCGCGATGTGCGGCGTGACGAGGATGTTCGGGTGGCCCCAGAACGGGTGGTCCTTGGGCAGCGGCTCGACCGAGAAGGCGTCGAGCGTGGCGGCCGACAGCTGCCCGCTCGCGAGCGCCGGCAGCAGGTCGGCTTCGACCAGGTGGTCGCCGCGCCCGACGTTGATCAGGTGCGCACCCCGTGGCAGCTTGGCGAACAGCGCGGCATTGAGGAAGCCCTGCGTCTGCGGCGTCAGCGGCAGCAGGCACACCAGCGTGTCGCAGCCCGACAGAAAGTCGTCGAGCTGGTCGGCGCCGTGGAAGCCGGTCACGCCATCGGGCAGATCGCTCTTCGCGCTGCGGCTCCAGCCGCGCACCTGGTAGCCGATGGTCGACAGTGCATCCGCGCAGGCCAGGCCCAGCGTGCCGAGGCCGGCGATGCCCACGCGGTGGCGGCGCGGCGAGACCACCGGCTGCTCTTCCCATTTCGCGGCGTCGGAGCTGGCGACGTACGCCTTCATGCCGCGGTGGTGCTGCACCACGGCCCAGCTCACATAGGCCTTCATGCCGGCAGCCATCGTGTCGTCGACGATGCGGCACAGCGGCAGCTGGCGCGGCAGGTCGGGGTCAGCCAGGATGTGGTCGACGCCGGCCGCCAGCGACTGCACCAGCTGCAGGTTCGGAAACTGCGCGAGCCGGCCGTGCTTGGGGAACCAGCAGACGGCGACGTCGATGTCGTCGAGCGGGCCGAGGTCGTCGCCCATGCGCACGTCGATGCCCGGCTGCGCTTGCTCGAACGCATCGGCCAGGTACTGCATGTGTATCGCCGAACTCAGCAGCGCGACGACGGGAGGCTTGTTCATCTTCATGGCTTCGGGGGTCAGGCCGCGAGGGCCGGGGCTTCGTCGGGCGACGACAGCCGTGGCACGGCGTCGATCAGCTTGCGCGTGTACTCGTGCTGCGGGTCGCCCAGCACCTTGGCCGTCTCGCCGTATTCGACCACCACGCCGCGCTGCATGACGGCAATGTGGTCGCACATCTGGCCGGCCACGCGCAGGTCGTGCGTAATGAAGACCATGGCGAGCTGGAACTCTTCGCGCACCTGCGCGAAGAGTTCGAGCACCTGCGCCTGCACCGACACGTCGAGCGCAGACACCGGCTCGTCGGCCACCAGCAGCGACGGCTGCATCGCCAGCGCGCGGGCGATGCCGATGCGCTGACGCTGCCCGCCCGAGAACTCGTGCGGGTAGCGGTCGGCCGCGTCGGCGCCGAGGCCGACGAGCTTGAGCAGCGCCATGGTGCGCGCCATCGCCTCGGACTTGCTCACGCCCTGCGCGATCGGCCCGCCCGCGATGGCCGCGCCGACGCGGTGGCGCGGGTTGAGCGAGGCGTACGGGTCCTGGAAGACCATCTGGATCTTGCCTTCGGCCGCGGCGCGAAAATTGCCGCCCTGCGCCAGGTTGCGCCCGTTGAAGAGGATGCGGCCGCTGTCGAAGGGCGCGAGCCCGACCAGGCAGCGGCCCACGCTCGATTTGCCCGAGCCCGATTCGCCCACCACGCCCAGCGTCTCGCCGCGTCGCAGGTTGAAGCTGATGTCCTTGGCGGCCTGCACTGCGCGTCCGCGCTTGAAGAGGCCATTGCCGGAGCGGTAGGTCTTGCACAGGTCCTGCACCTGCAGCACGTAGGTCGCGTCGCTGGTCGACGGCGGCCGGGTCGCGGTGCCGGTGGGAATCGCATCGATCAGCTTGCGCGTGTACGGATGCTGCGGCGCCTGCAGCACGTCGCGCGCCGGACCGGCCTCGACCACCTGGCCGGTCTGCATCACCACCACGTGATCGGCGATCTCGGAGACCACGCCGAAGTCGTGCGTGATGAAGAGCACGGCAGTGCCGCGGCGCTGCTGCAGCTCGCGCACCAGCTTCAGGATCTGCGCCTGCGTGGTCACGTCGAGCGCGGTGGTGGGCTCGTCGCAGATCAGCAGCACCGGCTCGAGGATGAGCGCGCAGGCGATCATCACGCGCTGGCGCTGGCCGCCCGACAGGCGGAAGGGGTAGGCGTCGATCAGCAGCTCGGGCTCGGGCAGGCCGACGTCGGCCAGCGCGGCCAGGATGCGCTTTCGCTTCTCGGCGGCCGACACGCTGACGTGCGCGTCGAACACCTCGCCGATCTGCTCGCCGATGCGCATCACCGGGTTCAGTGCCGTCATCGGCTCCTGGAACACCATGCCGATGCGGCGGCCGCGCAGTTCGCGCATCTGCGGCTCGGTCAGCGTGAGCAGGTCGATGCCTTCGAAGAGGATCTTGCCGCCGACCGGCCGCACATGCGGTTGCGGCAGCAGGCCCATCACCGAATTGGCGATCATCGACTTGCCCGATCCGGATTCGCCGACAACGCACAGCGTCTGGCCGGGCAGCACCGACAGCGACGCGCCTTCGACGGCGAGCGAACGGTCGGCGCCGGCGGGCAGGCAGATGCTCAGGTCGACGACCTCGAGCACCGGCTGCACCGGCTTGATAGCGCTGACGCTCATTTGGTTCTCCCATCGAGGCGCTGGTTGAGCCCGTCGTTGAGGCCTTCGCCCACGAGATTGAGCGCCAGCACCGTCAGCACGATGGCCAGGCCCGGGAACAGCGCCATCCACCAGGCCTGGCGCAGCACGGTGCGCGCCGAGCCGACCATGTAGCCCCAGCTCATCTGGTTCGGGTCGCCCAGGCCGAGGAAGCTCAGGCTCGACTCCAGCAGGATCGCGGTGGCGATCATCAGCGAGGCCATCACGATGATGGGCGACATGGCGTTGGGCAGGATCTGCGTGAGGATGATGCGCGGCGTCGACTGGCCGGCCAGCAGCGCGGCCTGCACGAAGTCGCGCTGGCGCAGCGTGAGGAACTCGCTGCGCACCAGGCGCGCCACCGGCGGCCACGACACGATCGCGATGGCCGCGACGATGGAGCCCACCGACGGCTGGAAGATGGCCACCAGCACGATGGCCAGCGCGAAGCTCGGCACCGCCTGGAAGATCTCGGTGAAACGCATCAGCGCCGCGTCGATCCAGCCGCCGAAGTAGCCGGCAATGGCGCCGAGCGTGACGCCGATGAGCAGCGCGACCACGGTCGACACCAGCCCGATCAGCAGCGAGATGCGCGCGCCGTAGATGACGCCCGAGAGGATGTCGCGGCCGAGCGTGTCGGTGCCCAGCGCGAAGCCGGGCTCGGTCCACGGCCGCAGGAAGGGCTGCTGCACCATGCCCCACGGATCGTTGGTGGCGATCCACGGGCCGAAGACAGCGACCACGGCGACGAGCAGCAGCACGACCATGCCTGCGACGGCGCCCTTGTTGCGCATGTAGCGCCGCACGAAAGGACTCTTGAGTGTCATAGCTCGATCCGCGGGTCGACCAGCGTGTAGACGAGGTCGGTGATGAGGTTGAACAGAACGGCCATGGCGGCGGTCACCAGGAAGGTGCCCAGCAGCAGGCTGTAGTCGCGCTGCAGCAGCGCGTCGAACATCAGCCGGCCCAGGCCCGGCCAGGCGAACACGGTCTCGGTCAGCACCGCGCCGCCGATCAGGCCACCGGCCTGGATGCCCGCCAGCGTGACGACCGGCAGCAGCGCGTTGCGCAGCACGTGGGCGCGCAGGATGCGGCCCGGCTTCACGCCCTTGGCGCGCGCCGTTTTTACGAAGTCCATCTGCGCGACCTCCAGCATGGCTGCGCGGGTCATGCGCGCATACACCGCCATGTAGAACAGCGCCAGCGTCAGCACCGGCAGCACCAGATGCTGCGCGATGTCCCAGGCCAGGGCGAGCCCGGTCGCGCCCGAGCCGACGGTGCTGAAGCCGAAGCCCGGCAGCCAGTCGAGCTGCACCGTGAAGACCAGCACGGCCATGAGTGCCAGCCAGTAGAGCGGCGTGGCGTAGAAGACGAGCGCCACCAGGCTGATGGCGCTGTCGACCCAGGTGCCCGCCTTTCGTGCCGACAGCGCCCCCAGCGTGATGCCGAAGATCAGCGACAGTACGAAGGCGCTGCCGGTGAGCAGCAGCGTCGCGGGCAGCCGGTCCAGGATGAGCTTGAGCACCGGCTGCTGCTGCCGGTACGAATAGCCCAGGTCCAGCTGCACCACCTTGCCCAGGTACGTGGCCAGCTGCGTGGTGATCGGCTTGTCCAGGCCGAACTGCGCACGCAGCTGCGCCACGAACTGCGCGTCGGACGCCCCCGCCTCGCCGGCCATCACCGACACCGGGTCGCCCGGCGCGGCGCGCACCAGCATGAAGTTGACCGTGGCGATGAGCAGGATGGCGATCAGACCCTGCAGCACGCGGGTCAACATGAACTGCGTGCGCTTCATGTCAGGCGATGCTCGCGCCGCCGAGGCTGTCGTTCAGGCCGATGCCCGAGGTCACGAGGTTCGTGAGCTTGGTGCGGTACAGCGTCGGGAAATTGATCTCGTAGAGCCAGGCGACCGGCACTTCGTCCAGCAGGATCTTCTGCGCCTGCAGGTAGATGGCCTTGCGCTTTTCCGGATCGGCTTCCTTGGCGCCGGCCTCGAACAGCTCGTCGACCTTCGGGTTGGAATAGCCCTCGACGTTGTTGAAGGGCGAGCCCTTGGCGATGTTGGCGGTCGTGTAGTTGCGCGCCACGCCCAGGGCCGGGTCGCCGTACTGGTAGACGTAGGTGAAGGCCAGGTCGTAGTCCCACTCGTTGAGCTTCTGGTTCCAGCCCGCGACGTCGGTGGCGACCATCTCGATCTTCACGCCGGCCTGCAGCAGGTTCTGGCGCAGGATCTCGGCCGAGCGCGTCCAGGTCTCGCCGTAGGGCAGCGGCAGCAGGCGCAGCGTCTCGCCCTTGTAGCCGGCCTCGGCCAGCAGCTTCTTGGCGGTCTCGACGTTGCGCGGGTACTTGGCGACGTCGGTGCTGTAGAACTTGATGTTGCTGTTGAACGGGCCGGTGGCCGGCTTGGCGAAGCCCTGCCAGGCCACCTTGCAGATCGCCTCGCGGTCGATCGCATGCATCATGGCCTGACGGAACTTGACGTTGTCCATCGGCGCCTTGCGGTTGTTGATCCACAGCCAGGCGTGCGGTGCGAAGAACTCCCAGCCCTTGGTGGTGACGGCCACGCCGGGCAACTTGGCCAGGCGCTGCACGTCGAAGAATTCGACCGCACCGCCGGGCACCACGTCGACCTTGCCCGACTCGAAGGCGGCCGCGCGCGATGCGGCGTCGGGGATGACGTGGAAGTACACGCTGTCGACCAGCGGCATGTCCTTGACGTGGTACTTGTCGTTGGCCACCAGCTGGATGTAGCTGCCCTTGACCCACTCCTTGAACTTGAACGGGCCGGTGCCGATGGGCGTCGCGTTGGCCGGGTTGGTGGCGAAGTCAGTGCCTTCGTAGATGTGCTTGGGGATCATCGGCATGCTGCCGACCTCGAAGATGCCCATGAACGGACCGAAGGGGTACTTGAGCTTGAACTCGACCGTCAGCGGGTCGAGCGCCTTGATGCTTTCCACCGCGGCCAGGTTGTTGCGCAGCCGCGCATGGGTCTTGCGCAGGAAGACGTCGGCCGAGAACACCACGTCGGCGGACGTGAAGGGCTTGCCGTCGTGCCAGGTCACACCGGGCTTGAGCTTGAAGGTGAAGAGCGTGCCTTCCTTGTTCGAGGTCCACGAGGTCGCCAGGCCGGGCAGCGGGTTGATCTTCTCGTCGTAGCGCAGCAGGCCTTCGTAGATGTTGCCGGCCACCAGCTGGGTGGGCGCGTTCTGCGTGATGCCGACCATCAGGCTGGGCGGCTCGGGCTGCACGACGGCGTTGATCACGCCGCCCTTCTTGCCGGCGGCCAGGACGTGCAGCGGCACGCCCGCGAGCATGAAACCGGCAGTGGTAGCGGCACCCGCCTGAATGAGATTGCGTCTTTTCATGGGAAGGACTCCTGAAGGCTCGAGAAGGGTTGGGGAAGAATCAACGGAAAGGAAAAAAGGCGCTCAGTCGCGGAAGGACGTGACCGGCGACGGCGCGATGCGTTCGAGCATCGCGCGCCATTCGCGGGCGTTCGGGTCGGGGTCGCCGGCTTCGCGCGTGCTGTCGCCGCTTTCGTACTGCTGCGCGGTGCGCTCGCAGACCTCGGCCGGCACGGGATGGATCGGCTCGCCGGTGGACGCGATGGCCACCTGCACGCGGCAGGCGCGTTCGAGGTTCAGCATCAGGATGAAGGCTTCGGAGACGGTGCGCCCCAGCGTCATCAGGCCGTGGTTGCGCAGGATCATGGCGCGCGACGTGGGGCCCAGGTCGGCGATGAGGCGCTCGCGCTCCTCGTGGTCGAGCGCGATGCCTTCGAAGTCGTGATAGACCACGCGGTCGTAGAACTGCAGCGCCCACTGGTTGCACGGCTGCAGGCCACCGGCCAGCGAGGACACGGCCACACCGGCGATCGTGTGCGTGTGCAGCACGCAGGCGGCGTCGTGGCGGGCCGAATGCACCGCGCTGTGGATGGTGAAACCGGCCGGGTTCACGTCGTGGGGCGAGTCGTCGAGGATGCGGCCTTCGAGGTCGATCTTCACCAGCGACGAGGCCGTGATGTCTCGGAACAGCATGCCGAAGGGGTTGATGAGGAACTGGCCCTCGGTGCCCGGCACCCGCGCGGAGATGTGCGTGTAGATGCTGTCGTCCATGCCGTAGTGCGCGACCAGCCGGTAGGCGGCGGCCAGGTCTTCGCGCACCTGGCGCTCGGCGGCGGAAATCTCGGTCTTTCGGGGGCTCACGGATTGAAGGTGCATAGGGGTCCTTGGCTCGCCGGCTGCCTCGAAACCGCGACCGAAAAGGTGCGGGCGGTCAATATGTAACCTGTCGACAGTCAACGTTTGACATTTATCATGCAAATTGCGGGCCAGCAGTGCTAGGGCGAACCCGCCCGCAAACGGTGCAGAAAAAGGTGGAGGATTTCGCGGACGGCCCCCCGCACTGGGCATTGCGCTTGCATGTGGACACACATCTCGGTAAATGTGAAGTTCTGTAAAGCAGGGCGTGTTCCCACGCCTGCCGTGAACCAGTTGCGCCTGCTCGTTTCACACTTCCGCTCTTGACCCCACAACCACCGGTTCCCATGTCGCACCCTGCCCCGTTCGCGCCGCCTTCCCCTGCCTCTCGCGGCATTCGTCTTGGATTTGCGTGGGGGCTGGCAGCCGCGCTGGCGGTGGCGGGCTGCTCCCGCACCGAAACGGCCGCCAAGGGCGCAGCACAGCCGCAGGTCAAGGAGATCGGCGTGGTCACGCTCAAGCCCGAGCGCATGGCGTTCAGCACCGAGCTGTCGGGCCGCACCGTGGCGCCGGTGATCGCCGAGATCCGTCCGCAGGTGGGCGGCATCATCCAGAAGCGCCTGTTCAGCGAGGGCTCCCAGGTCAAGGAAGGCCAGGCGCTCTACCAGCTCGACCCGGCACCGTTCCAGGCGGCCTATGCCAGCGCTCAGGCCAACGTGCGCAAGGCCGAATCCACCCTCGCAAACGCACGCACGGTGGCCAAGCGCAATGCCGAGCTCGTGAAGATCGACGCGATCAGCCAGCAGGTGAACGAGCAGACCCAGGCCTCGGCGATGCAGGCCGAAGCCGACGTGGCGGTGGCGCGCGCGGCGGAACAGACGGCGCGCATCAACCTGGGCTACACGCGCATCAACTCCCCGATCACCGGCTGGGTCGAACTCTCGAGCGTCACGGCCGGCGCGCTGGTCACGGCCAACCAGGCCACGGCGCTCACCACGGTGCAGCAGCTTGACCCGGTGTACGTGCACGTCACGCAGTCCAGCGCGGACCTGCTGCGCCTGAAGCGCGATCTGGCCGAAGGCCGCCTGCAGCGCGGCAACGCCAACGAGGCGCCCATCAAGCTGCTGCTGGAGGACGGCTCGGTCTACCCGCACCCCGGCAAGCTGACCTTCGCCGGCGTGACGGTCGATGCCGGCACCGGCAGCGTGACGCTGCGTGCGGTGATGCCCAACCCCGACCGCCTGCTGATGCCCGGCATGTACGTGCGCGCGGTGCTGCAGGAAGGCGTGAACGAGGCGGCGCTGCTCATCCCGCAGCAGGCCGTGACGCGCACGCCCGACGGCGCCGCGTCGACGCTGGTGGTCGGCGCCGACAACAAACTGGTCAGGCGCGCCATCGTCGTCGGCCGTGCCGTGACAAACCGCTGGCAGGTGCTCAGCGGCCTCCAGGCGGGCGAGCGCGTGCTGGTCGAGGGTTCGCAGCGCGCCCGCGTGGGCGACACGGTGCGCGCCTCGGAAGTCATGCCGCCGGCCGCGACGCCCGATGGCGCCGGCCCGAAGGCGCCCAACGGCGCGGCAGGTACGCCGGGCCCGGTCGCGAGCGCCGGCCCCGCGGCCGCCGTGCGCTGAGGAGCGACGATGGCCCAGTTCTTCATCGACCGCCCCATCTTCGCGTGGGTGCTGTCCATCATCGTCATGCTCGCGGGGCTGATGGCGATCCGCACCCTGCCGCTGGAGCAGTACCCGGACATCGCGCCGCCGCGCGTGTCCATCGTCTCGACCTACACCGGCGCCTCGGCCAAGACGGTGGAGGACTCGGTCACGCAGGTGATCGAGCAGCAGCTCACCGGCATCGACAACCTGCTCTACATGCAGGGCACCAGCAACTCGTCGGGCGTCTCGCGCATCCAGCTGACCTTCGCGCCCGGCACCAACGTCGACGTGGCGCAGATGCAGGTGCAGAACAAGCTGCAGCCCGCCATGGCCCGGCTGCCGCAGCAGGTGCAGACCCGCGGCGTGTTCGTCATCAAGGGCGGCAACGACTTCCTGATGATCGTCTCGATGTTCTCGGGCGACGGCAGCGCCGACGCGGTGGACGTGGGCGACTACATCACCAGCAACCTGGTCGACGTGGTCAGCCGCATCGACGGCGTGGGCGAGGTGCAGACCCTGGGCACCGGCTACGCCATGCGCATCTGGCTCGACCCCGACAAGCTGCGCAAGTACTCGCTGATGCCGTCGGACGTGAACACCGCCCTGCAGGCGCAGAACGCCCAGGTGTCGGCCGGTCAGCTGGGCGCGCTGCCCGCCGCGTCGCAGCAGCAGCTCAACGCCACCATCACCGCCCGCAGCAAGCTGCGCACCGTCGAGCAGTTCGGCAACGTGGTGCTGCGCGCGACCGCCGACGGCGCGGTGGTGCGGCTGCGCGACGTCGCCCGCATCGAACTCGGCGCCGAGAACCTGACCGTGCGCTCGGTGCTCGGCGGCAAGCCCGGCGCCGGCCTGGGCATCGTGCTGGCCGACGGCGCCAACGCGGTGCAGGTGGCGGAGAACGTGAACGCCAAGATCGCCGAGCTGCAGCCTTTCTTCCCGAACCGGCTCGAGACCTTCGTGAGTTTCGACACCACGCCCTTCGTCAGCGCGTCGATCGACGAGGTGGTCAAGGCGCTGGCCGAGGCGATGCTGCTGGTCGTGCTGGTGATGTACATCTTCCTGCAGAACTTCCGCGCCACGCTGATCCCGGCGGTCGCGGTGCCGGTGGTGCTGCTCGGCACCTTCGGCGTGCTCTCGGCCTTCGGCTATTCGATCAACACGCTGACCATGTTCGGCATGGTGCTGGCCATCGGCCTGCTGGTGGACGATGCCATCGTGGTGGTCGAAAACGTCGAGCGCGTGATGAGCGAGGAAGGCCTGTCACCCAAGGAGGCCACGAAGAAGTCGATGGCCGAGATCACGCCGGCGCTGGTCGGCATCGCGCTGGTGCTGTCGGCGGTGTTCATCCCGATGGCCTTCTTCGGCGGCTCGACCGGCGTGATCTACCGCCAGTTCTCCATCACCATCGTCTCGGCCATGGTGCTGTCGGTGCTGGTGGCGCTGACGCTCACGCCGGCGCTGTGCGCCACGCTGCTCAAGCCGGTGCCCAAGGGCGCGCATTCGCCGCACGGCGCGCCGCGCAAGGGCCTGTTCGGCTACGTCGACCGCTTCTTCGCGGGCTTCAACACGCGCTTCGACCGCAGCGCCGACCGCTACACGGGCATCGTCGGCGGCATCGTGCGGCGCGGCAAGCGCAGCCTGCTGGTCTACCTCGGCATCTGTGCCGTGATGGCCATCATGTTCATGCGCCTACCCACCTCCTTCCTGCCCGACGAGGACCAGGGCTTCGTGCAGGTGCAGGTCACGCTGCCGCCGGGTTCGTCGAACGCGCGGCTGCAGCCGGTGCTCCAGCAGGTGCAGGACTACTTCCTCAAGCAGCCCGAGGTCGTGACGATCAATGTGATCACCGGACAAAACGGCGACCAGAGTTCGGCGCGCGCCTTCGTCAAGCTCAAGGACTGGGCCGACCGGCCGGGCAAGGAACACTCCGCCGCCGCCGTGGCCCGCCGCGGCAGCAAGGACCTCGCCGCCGTGCGCGACGCACGCATCTACGTCGTGCTGCCGCCGGCGGTGCGCGGGCTGGGTGCCAATGCGGGCTTCAACTTTTTCCTGAAGGACCAGAACGCGCTGGGCCACGATGCGCTGCTGAAGGCGCGCGACCAGGCGCTGCAGCTGATGGGCCAGCGGCCCGAGCTGGCGAACGTGCGCAGCAACAACCTCGAGGACACGCCCGAGTTCGCCGTCGACATCGACGACGCCAAGGCCGGCGCGCTGAGCCTCGCCACCAGCGCCATCGACAGCACGCTGTCGACCGCGATGGGCGGCACCTACGTGAACGACTTCCTGAACAACGGCCGCGTCAAGCGCGTCTACATGCAGGGCGACACGCCCTTTCGCATGCTGCCCGCCGACATCGGCCGCTGGAGCGTGCGCAACACGCTCGGCCAGATGGTGCCCTTCAACGCCTTCTCGAGCACGCGCTGGACCTACGGCTCGCCGCAGCTCATCCGCTACAACGGCGCGCCGGCCTATGAATTCGTCGGCGACGCCGCACCGGGCGTGAGCTCCGGCGCGGCCATGCTGGCGGTCGAGGACGTGATGAAGCAGATGCCCGCGGGCATCGGCTACGAGTTCTCGGGCGCGTCGTACCAGGAGCGGCTGTCGGGTGCCCAGGCGCCGATGCTCTACGCCATCTCGATCCTCTTCGTGTTCCTCTGCCTCGCGGCGCTGTATGAGAGCTGGTCGGTGCCCTTCTCGGTCATCCTGGTGGTGCCACTCGGTGTGGTGGGCGCGCTGCTCTTCACCTCGACCCGCGGCCTGAGCAACGACGTGTACTTCCAGGTCGGCCTGCTGACCACCGTGGGCCTGTCGTCGAAGAACGCGATCCTGATCGTCGAGTTCGCCAAGCAACTGCAGGAGCAGGGCAAGAGCGTGATCGAGGCGACGCTGGAGGCGGTGCGCCTGCGGCTGCGGCCCATCCTGATGACCTCGCTGGCCTTCGGCTTCGGCGTGCTGCCGCTGGCCATCGGCACCGGCGCGGGCGCCGGCGGCCGCCAGTCGATCGGCACCGCGGTGCTGGGCGGCATGGTGGTGGGCACGGCGCTCGGCATCTTCTTCGTCCCGCTGTTCTTCGTGCTGATCCGGGGTTTCATGGAACGTCGCCGCAGCAAGCGCGCACCACCGGCGATGCCGGTGCAGGCCATCGAGCAAGGGAGCCACTGATGCGCACGCACCGCGGCTTTCGCCGATCCTTTCTTTCGCTGGCCGTGCCGGCCGCGCTGCTCTCGGGCTGCGTCAACCTGGCGCCCCGCTACGCCCAGCCGGCGGCGCCGGTGCCCGCGGCCTGGGCCTCCGCCCCCGTGGGCCTGGCGTCTGCGGTGCCCGCCGCGCGCGACCTGGGCTGGCGCGAGTTCTTCATCGATGCGCGGCTGCGCGGCGCGGTCGAGCTCACGCTGGCCAACAACCGCGACCTGCGCGTGGCGGCGCTGAACATCGAACGCGCCC
The DNA here is from genome assembly GCF_051216395.1 of Variovorax cryoconiti. NCBI lineage: Bacteria > Pseudomonadati > Pseudomonadota > Betaproteobacteria > Burkholderiales > Comamonadaceae > Variovorax > Variovorax cryoconiti. Next base: position 31,338 of record NZ_JBPJZI010000007.1, read on the forward strand.
GGGCGCAGTACGGCGTCACGCGCGCTGGCGCCTTCCCGTCGATCGGCCTGGGGGCCGGCGGCAGCCGCGCGCGCACGCCGGGCAGCGTGTCGGCCAGCGGGCAGGCACGCATCGCCACGCAGTACAACGTGAACCTCGCGCTCACGAGCTACGAGCTGGACCTGTTCGGCCGGGTGAGCAACCTGAGTGACGCGGCGCTGGAGAGCTTTTTCGCGACCGAGGACGCGCGTCGCGGGACCCAGCTGAGCCTGGTGGCCGAAGTCGCCACCGCCTGGCTCGTGCTGGCCACCGACCAGCAGCGCCTGCAGCTGGCGCGCGACACGCTCGCGACGCGGCAGAAGTCCTACGACCTGATCAAGCGCAGCTACGACCTGGGCGCGCAGTCGGGCCTGGCGCTGGCGCAGGCGCAGACCACCGTCGACACCGCGCGCGCCGACGCGGCCGCCTTCGACAGCCAGGTCGAGCAGAGCCGCAACGCGCTGAACCTGCTGGCCGGCACCACCGTGCCCGCCGAGCTGCTGCCCCCGCCCATGGCCGCGATGGCGCGTGCACCGGCCGCGCAACTGCTCGCGCCGCCGGCCGAGCTGCCGTCGTCGGTGCTGCAGCAGCGGCCCGACGTGCTGGCCGCCGAGCATGCGCTGCGCGCCAGCAACGCCAACATCGGCGCCGCGCGTGCGGCCTTCTACCCGCGCATCACGCTCACCGGCTCGGCCGGCACCGCGAGCAACAGCCTGTCGGGCCTGTTCGCGGACGGCAGCGCGGCCTGGAACTTCGCGCCGTCGATCAGCCTGCCGATCTTCGACGGCGGCATCAACCGCGCCAACCTGGGCGTGGCCCAGGCGCAGCAGCAGATCCAGCTGTCGAGCTACGAGAAGACCCTGCAGGTCGCCTTCCGCGAGGTGGCCGACGCCCTGGCCGCGCGGCGCACGTTGGGCGAGCGGCTGGCGGCGCAGCAGTCGCTGGTGGCCGCGACGACGCGCGCCTTCGAGCTGTCCGACGCGCTCTTTCGCAGCGGCGGCGCGGCCTACCTCGACGTGCTCGATGCGCAGCGCGCGCTGTACACGGCGCAGCAGTCGCTCATCAGCCTGCAGCTCACCGAGCAGACCAACCGGCTCACGCTCTACAAGGTGCTGGGGGGTGGGTGGCGGGAGACGACGGAGCAGGCGGCTGACGGCAGTGTTCTGCCCAGGCCAGCCGGCGGCTAACTCGCGCGCGAAGCCGTCTTGAACGGCTTGCTCAGGAAGCGCGAGCCCTTCTCCCCGAAGCGCCACGGCACCTCGGCCGCTTTCGTGATGCCGATGCGCGGGCCGACCTCGACCTGCACGGCGGGCTGGTCGCCGTCAAGCGGGATCAGCACGAAGGGCGGCGCGTCGAGCGCCTTGCCGTTGAAGCTCCCGTCGATACCGAGCGCCTGCCCCACACGACCCGGGCCGGCGCACAGCAAGCGCAGGTCGTCGAGCCCGCGCCGTGCCTGCATGCGTGCAAGGCCCAGGGTGGGTTCGATCGCGCGGATCAGCACCCCGGCGCCGTGGCCCGCTTCGCGGCAGACGACGTTCAGGCACCAGTGGATGCCGTAGGAGCGGTAGACGTAGGCGCGGCCCGACGGCCCGAACATGGCCGCGTTGCGCAGCGTCGGCCCGCCGAAGGTGTGCGAGGCCGGGTCGTCGCGGTCGTAGGCTTCCGTCTCGACGATGCGGCCGCCGACGCCGTCGACCAGCAAAGTCACGCCGATGAGCGCGCGCGCCACGACCTCGGACGGCGCATCGAAATCGAGCTCGAGGGGACGGTGCGAAGCGCGCGGCATGGGACGTGCAGTTTCCCAGAGAAAATGGCGGGCTCGAACCCATCCGACCCCATGAACGATTCCACCGCCCGCCCCGACCTGCCCGACCACCTCTCGATCGACCCGCGCAGCCCGCACCATGTCGCCGCCGTCTTCGAGCACGACATCGGCATCCGCTTCAACGGCAAGGACCGCGCCGACGTGGAGGAATACTGCGTCAGCGAAGGCTGGATCAAGGTGCCGGCCGGCAAGACGCTCGACCGCAAGGGCAAGCCGCTGATGCTCAAGCTCAAGGGGAAGGTCGAAGCCTTCTACCGCTGAGAACGCCCGGCGGAGTCACCGCCACTGCAGCAGGAGCGACCAGGGCTGCCGGCTCAGGTGCCGGTCGATGCAGCCGGGCGTGCCCACCGTGCAACCCTCGGCCAGGTAACTCGCGTCGAGCACCGAGGTGCCCGGTGCGAAGTCGAGCCGGCGCCGCGTGACCGACTGCAGCACGTTGCCGCCCACGGCGTCGAAGCCGCTCGCATCGACCGCCACCACCGCATCGCAATGCATCGGCAAGGCCACGCCGCCGGTCGGGCGCTCGGCCAGCACCTCGCCGATGCGCGCGAAGGTGTCGAGCCCGGCGCGGGCACCGCGCGCCTGGCAGACCAGGTCACCCACGCGTGGCGGCGTCTGCGTGATGTCGCAGGCGCGCATCGCGTAGCGCGTCGATGCGCCCGTCGCCTCCACCGCGCCGGCCTGCCACGCGGCGCCCGCGTAGTCGGCATGCGCCTCGGAAAACACGAACTCGCCGTCGACCAGGCCGGCCTGACGCGCCAGCCAGCTGACGAAAGCCGCCGACCAGGGCGTGTCGATCACCGCGACGCGGTTGACCGCCGTCTGCAAGGCACGCACCTCCGAAGCCTCCAGCCCCTGGTCCGGCCCGACGCCCAGCCCCTGCAGCCGCGACGCGGACGCCTGGCCGATGGCCTGCACCAGCAGGCGCCGGTCGGCTGGCAGCCACGCGCCGAAGCGCACCTGCGACGGCAGCAGGCCGTCCTGCGGCTCGACGGCTTCCCAGTAGCCGAGCACGCGCCGCCAGGGCGGGCGGTCACCGAGGCCGCTGCGCGTGTCTTCGGCCTCGGAGTTGCCGGCGACGACGAGCCGGCCCTCGGCGTCGAGCGTCTGGCCACCGAAGGCCTGGTGCTCCTGCAGCGCAGCGGCCGCGAAGGCGAGCGCACGGAGCGGGGCGAGCGAGCGCGTGGCGGTCTGCAGGCAGGCCGACGCGGTGTCGGTGGATGCGGCGGCCGCCCCGCTCGCCAGGACGAGCGCGGCGGCGAGTGCGCGGAGAGAAGAAGCAGAAGCACCGAAGGACATGCGCTGCCAGCATAGCCGGCCGATCCCGATGGGTCCGGGAACGTCAGAGGCCGAACTCGGCGCGGATCGGTGCGCTGTGTTCGCCGACGCGCGGCGCGCCGCGCGCGCTGCGTGCGCGGGCGCCGTCGATCCTCACCGGCCCGCGCGTGGTGTGCACCGGCGTGCCGTCGCCGCGCTGCACGGTCTGCAGCATGTCGAGCAGGCCGAAGGCCCGGCTCTGCAGCAGGCCCGGCCAGTCGAGGACTTCGGCACACCACACGTCAGCCGGCCGCAGCCGGGCGAGCCAGTGCGCGGTGGGGTGCTGCGACAGCGTGGCCGCGATCAGCCGCTTGATCTCGTCGCGTTTCGTGAAGGCCTCCTGCGCGTCGTAGCCGGCGAGCGCGGGCAGCGGCAGGGCCTGCACCAGTTGCGCGAGGGGCATCATCGCGAGCGCCAGGTAGCCGTCGCCCGTGGGGTAGATGCCGTAGGGCGCAGCGAGGTAGGCGTTGGCGTTGCGAAAGCCCGCGCGCGTGGGCAGCCGCTTGCCGTCGTTGAGGTGCGTGGTGAGCAGTTCGAACTGCAGGTCGACCAGCGCCTCGAGCAGGCTGGTCTGCACGTGCGCGCCTTCGCCGGTGATGCCGCGCCGCACCAGCGCCGCGAGGATGCCTTCGGTGAGCGCGTGGCCGGCCAGCATGTCGGCGATCGACAGGCCCAGCGGCACCGGGCCGTCGCCCTCGTGGCCGTTGAGCCAGGTCACGCCCGAGAGCGACTGCGCGAGCAGGTCCTGCCCCGGCATGTCGACCCACGGGCCACTCTCGCCGTAGCCTGAGATGCCGGCGTAGACCAGGCGCGGGTTGATTGCCTTCGCGTCCTCGTAGCCGAGGCCCAGGCGGTCGATCACGCCGGGGCGGAAGTTCTGGATCAGCACGTCGGCGCGCGCGACGAGCCGCTTGAGCGACGCCAGGTCCTCGGCATTCTTCAGGTCGATCGCCAGGCTTTCCTTGTTGCGGTTGATCGCGTGGAACAGCGTGGAGTCGCCGCCCACGTCGGTGTCGGTCAGGTACAGCGTGCGGCAGATGTCGCCGCTGCCGGGGCGTTCGACCTTGATCACGCGGGCGCCGAGGTCGCCCAGCCGCAGCGCCGCCGACGGGCCGGACAGGAACTGCGCGAGGTCGAGGACCAGCAGGCCGTCGAGCGGCGCCGTCATGCCGCGAGGCTTTCCTTGAACAGCAGGTTCAGCGCCTGCACGATCTCGCGCGAGCGCTGGCCGACCTGCAGGCCGGCGTTCAGGCGCAGCGACGCCGCATGCTGGAAGGCCATGTAGCCGTCGTGCCGCGGCCGCACCCAGGCACCTTCGAGCGTGGCACGGGTCGCGCGGTAGAAGTCGCACGCCGCTGCATTGACGGTGCTGTCTTCCCACGCCGCCGCATGGCCAGGCTGGCCGCCGGCCGCCGCGAAGGGGCCGCGCTGCGCCTCCGCATCGGCCAGCCACACGGCGAAGTCGAAGGCTTCCCTGGCATGCGCGGTGCGCGCCGACACGGCGATGCCGGTGCCGCCCAGCGCCGAACCCACCGGGCCGTGGTTGCCCTGGCGCGGCATGTCCGCAAAGCCCAGGCGCACCGGTCGGAAGCCGGGCCACGCGTAGTTGACGTAGCCGTAGATCAGCGGCACGCAGTCGATGCGCGACGCGGGCCGCGCCATCGCCTCGAACGTGGCGATGGGGTCGCGCTCCAGGCACTCCGGATCGATCAGCTTCATGAGTGCGCGCAGCTGCTCGCAGGCCTCGGCACCGACGTCGAGATCGAACAGCTCCGGCCCGTCGACACGCCCCGGGGCGCCGTTCTGCGCGCACAGGGTGTAGAGGCACATCAGTGAGTGCGGTGCGCGCAGCGGCAGCGCGACACGTCCGGCATGCGCCAGCTCGCGCACCTCTTTCCAGTCGCCCGGCGCGGCGGCAAGGCGGTCGGGCCGCCAGGCCTGCACCTGCGTGGCGGCGTCGATGGGCAGCGCCCACTGCTGGCCCTCCCAGTGGTAGCTTAGGTACGAGCGGCCGACCGTGCCCTTGGCGATAGCGCCGAGCCGCGACGCGTCGAAAGGCAGCAGGCAGCCTTCGCGCGTGACCTGCCCGACGTGCGGATGGTCGATGACGATCAGGTCGTACTGGCGCGCGAGTTCGTCGACGGGGAAGGACTCGAAGTCCTGCAGCGAGCGGCGCTCCCAGCGGATCTCGACGCCAGCGCGCGCCTTCCACACGGCCGAGCAGGCGGCCAGGGGTTCGTAGCCGCGCGGGTGGTCCCACGTCATGCCTTTGAGGGTGATGCTTGCCATGGGTGTCGTCCGGCTATTGAACGGGGCCCGTGCCATAGAGCACGTTCGGCAGCCACAGCGAGAGCTGCGGGAAGATCGAGAGGATGACCAGCAGCACCATCATCACGGCGAGGTAGGGAACCACCTCGCGCGAGTAATCCATCATCTTCACCTTGAGGGTCTGCGACGAGATGTACATGAGCCCGCCCACCGGCGGCGTGATGCCCGCGATGGTGAGGTTGGTGATGAGCACGATGCCGAAGTGCACCTTGTCGATGTGCGCGCCGTCGATCAGCGGCAGCAGCATCGGCGTCAGGATGATGAGTGCGGCCGAGCCTTCGATGGCCGTTCCCAGCACGATCAGCACCAGGTTGATCAGCAGCAGCAGCAGGATCGGGTCTTTGGTGGTGCCGGCGAGCCAGCCCGACATCGCCTGCGGCACCTGCTCCCACGACAGGTAGAAGCCGAAGGCCGAGGCGGCGCAGATCATCATCATCACGCTGGCCGAGTCGCGCACCGATTCGGCGAGCACTTCGGGCAGTTGCCGCAGCTTCATCTCGCGGTAGCCGAAGATCGCGACCGCCAGCACGTACAGCACCACGATGGCGCCTGACTCGGTGGTCGTGAAGATGCCGTAGCGCGTGCCCAGGATGATGACCACCGGAATCGACAGCGCCCACAGGCCGTCGACGAGCGCCTGGCCCAGCTCCCTGGCGTTGGCGCGCGTGGCGCGCTGCGGCTTGTACTTGCGCTTGATCGCCAGCACGTGCGTGGTGAACATCAACGCCACGGCCAGCAGCAGCCCCGGCACGATGCCCGCGGCGAACAGCCGCCCGATCGATGCCTCGGCCAGGAAGCCGTAGATGATCAGCCCGATCGACGGCGGGATGAGCGCCGTGATGATCGCCGCCGACGAGGTGATGACCGCCGCGAAGGGCGCGCTGTAGCCACGCGCCACCATCTGGCTGCCGATGGTCTTGGCCAGCATCGCGGCGTCGGCGTTGGCCGATGCGGTGAGGCCGCCCAGCAGCGTGGCCAGCACGGTGCACATCTGCGCCAGCGCGCCGGTCATGTGGCCGACCAGGACCTCCGCCAGATTGAGCAACCGCCGCGTGATGCCCGACGCGTTCATGATGCAGCCGGCCAGCACGAACAGCGGCAGCGCCAGCAGCGACACCGACTCGGTGCCCTCGGCCATCTGCTGCGCGAAGTTGGCCAGCGGCATCTCGCCCAGGTTGAGCACGAAGAAGCCGAGCGCCGCGATGGCCATGGCCCAGGTGATGGGCGTCTGCAGCGCCAGCAGCACCAGCATCAGGATGGCGGGCAACCAGAGGTGGAACGAACTCACAGGGACATCTCCGAGGACGACTGCCATGTCCAGCCGGTGGCCCAGGGCTTGAGCAGCAGGTGCTGGACCAGCATGAGCAGCGATGCGAAGGCCATCGGCCCGTAGACCACCGAGCGCGGGATGTCGATGACGACCACGCGGATCGAATGCGCGATGACGGCCTGCCAGACGAACATCGCCGTCAGCGTGGCGAAGAGCGCGGCCAGCAGCCACCAGTTGAAGATGAAGATCGCGCGGCGCACCGGCGGCGGGAACATGGCCACCAGCGCATCGACGTCGGCGTGCATGCGCCAGCGGATGCACGCCGCGGCACCGAAGAACACCAGCCAGCCGAAGGCGATGACCGCGACCTCGAAGGTCCACGACGCCGGCTGCGGAAAGAGGTAGCGCGTGACCACCCCCCAGGTGATGGACAGCACGATGGCGATGGCGCAGGCCACGCCGATGGCCTCGTCCGCACGGCGCAGGCTCAGCAGCGGACCGGGCGACCCGGATGTCGATTCGCTCATGGCCTCAGCGCGTCATCGCGGCGCGGACCTTGTCGACCATGCCGGGCGTGAGGCCCGGCACTTTGGCGTAAGCGACCCTGGCCTTCTCCGCGAAGGCCTTGTTGTCCACGTCGGTCACGAACTGCACGCCGTTCTTCTTCATCTCGTCCGCGTAGGCCGCGTCGGAGGCCAGCGTGAGCTGCGTCAGTTCGGCGCCGGCCTTCTTGCCTTCTTCCAGCAGCACGGTCTGCAGGTCGGGCGGCAGGCTCTTGAAGAAATCGGTGCTGGTGACCATCGCGACGTACATGGTCTGGTGCGCCGTGGTCGACAGCACCTTGCGCACTTCGTACAGCTTCGAGCCGACCAGCGATCCGTAGTTGGCCTCGGCCGCATCCACCACGTTGGTCTGCAGCGCGTTGTAGACCTCGCCCCACGGCAGCGCGGTGGGCCGGGCGCCGAGCGCGGTGAAGGTCTCCAGCATGATGGGCGACGGCGGCACGCGCAGCGTCATGCCGGCCATGTCGGCGGGCGTGCGCACCGGCTTGCTGGCCAGCAGATGACGCACGCCGAACAGGCCGTCGGCCACGATCAGTTTCATGCCCTGCTGCTCCAGGCGACCCGACATCTCCTTGAACACGTCCGAGGCGAAGAGCTTCTTCGCCTCGTCCTGGCTGCCGTAGAGGTACGGACCGGCCAGGATGCCGAGGTCGGGCACGAACTGGCTCAGCTGGCCGTAGTCGGTGACGCTCAGCACGCGCGCGCCGCCCTTGATCATCTCGTTGACCTTCTTCTGCGGGCCCAGCTGGTCGCCGGTGAAGATGTTCAAGGTGATGCGCCCGCCCGAGCGTTCCTTCACGCGGTCGGCGAAGGCATGCATGACCTTCACCACCGGTTCGTTCGGGTTCACCTGCGACGTCGAAAAGCGCAGGTTGTAGTTCTGCGCCGTGGCCGGCGCGACGGCACCGAGGGCGAGCGCCACCCCGGCGGCCAGGGTGATCAGGGTCGAAACAGCGGTGCGTCGGGAAGCCATGGTTTGTCTCCGGCAGAGCGCTCGGGGCGCCTTGGTGTTATTCCTATATGAACTATCAGTTCATATATGAAATGATCACGACACCGTCAGGCGATGTCGATTGGGGTTTTCCGCAACGACACGCACCCATTTCGACTGATATGAATGCCTTGTTTACTGATGTTTGATCCATCGACTACTGACACTGCGCCCCTGCCGCTCGCGGATCTGCGCGTGCTCGACTTCAGCCAGTTTCTGGCCGGCCCCTCCTGCGCGTTGCGGCTGGCCGACCTCGGTGCCGACGTCATCAAGGTCGAGCGGCCCGATGGCGGCGACCTGTGCCGCGGCCTGGTGTTGGCCGACCAGACCTTCGAGGGCGACAGCGCCCTCTTCCACACCATCAACCGCCGCAAGCGCAGCTTCGCGGCCGACCTGAAGGCGCCGGCCGACCTGGCGCGCGTGAAGAGGCTGATCGAACGCGCCGACGTGATGATTCACAACTTCCGTCCCGGCGTGATGGAGCGCATCGGCCTCGACGCGGCGAGCGTGCTGGCACTGAACCCGCGCATCGTCTATGCCGCGGTCAGCGGCTACGGCGACGAAGGCCCGTGGCGCGACAAGCCGGGGCAGGACCTGCTGGTGCAGTCGCTCTCGGGCCTGGCATGGCTCACCGGCGACGCGCACGCCGACGGCAGCGGCCCGCCGGTGCCGGCCGGCGTGTCGATGATCGACGTGATCACCGGCGCGCACCTGGTGCAGGGCATCCTCGCGGCGCTGCTGCGACGCGGCGTGACCGGACGCGGCGGCCGCGTCGACGTGAGCCTGCTCGAATCGGCGCTCGACCTGCAGTTCGAGCCCTTCACCGCCTTCCTCAACGGCGACGGCACGCAGCCCGCACGGACCGCCGACAACCATGCCAGCGTGCACGGCGCGGCACCCTACGGCATCTACCGCACGCGCGACGGTTTCATGGCGGTGGCGATGACGCCGATGGACACGCTGGCGCAGCACATCGGCAGCGATGCGCTGGCCGCGATGGCAGCCGACCGCACCGGCTGGTTCCGGAACCGCGACGCGCTCAAGCAGCAGTTGCAGCAAGACCTGCTGGCGCACGACAGCGCGCACTGGCTCGCCATCCTGGAGCCAGCCGGCGTGTGGTGCGCCGACGTGCTGCGCTGGCCGCAGCTCGCCGCGCACCCGGCCTTCACCGCGCTGCGCATGACCCAGACCATCCGCAGCGCGAGCGGCGCGACCATGCAGACGACGCGCTGCCCGATCCGCATCGACGGGCAGCGGCTGTACAGCGACCGGGGCGCGCCGCGCCTGGGCGCCGACACCGACGCCATTGCGCGCGAGCTCGGCCTGAACAACCCCACCGCCACGCCAGCCCCATGACCCACGAACAATTCTTCGAAGACTACGTGGCCGGCGCCACGCGCACGACCACCGGCCGCACCATCACCGAGGCCGACATCGTCCTGCACGCCGGCCAGACCGGCGACTTCTTTCCGCACCACATGGACGCCGCCTGGTGCGCCACGCAGGACTTCGGCCAGCGCATCGCGCACGGCACGCTGGTCTTCAGCGTCGGCATCGGCCTGACGGCCACGGTGATCAACCCGCGCGCCATGTCCTATGGTTACGACCGCCTGCGCTTCGTGAAGCCGGTGTTCATCGGCGACACGATCTACGCGAAGGTCGAGATCACCGACAAGCGCGACCACCCCAAGCGCGCCGGCCACGGCATCGTGGTCGAGACCGTGACCGTCACCAACCAGCGCCAGGAGACGGTGCTGGTGTGCGACCACCTGCACCTCGTCGAGCGGCGCGGCACCCAGGGCTAAACTGGCCGCCCCATGAAGCCCACCGCCGCCGAGCCCGACGACACCGAGACCGACCGCCGCCCCAAGTACGCGGTGCCGGCGGTCGAAAAGGCGCTGGACGTGCTGGAGCTGCTGTCGGCACAGGCCGTGCCCATGACGCAGGCGCAACTGGCGCGCGCGCTGGGCCGCGAGCCGAGCGAGTTGTTCCGCATGCTGAGCGCGCTGGAAGCGCGCGGCTACCTGCGGCGTGAAGACAACGGCGGCTACGTGCTCACGCTGAAGCTCTTCGAGCTGAGCCGCACCCATTCGCCGCACGAGCAATTGCTGCGCGCGGCCACCGCGCCGATGCGCGAGCTGGTCGACAACATCCGCGAGTCCTGCCACCTGAGCGTGCTGCACCGCGACCAGCTGCTGGTGCTCACGCAGGTCGATGCGCCCACGTCCATCCGGCTGTCGGTGGAGGCCGGCTCGTTGCACTCGGCGGTCGACACGCTGTCCGGCCAGGTGCTGCTCGCCAATTCGCCTGAGGCCGAACGCGACGACCTGCTGTCGCGCCGCGCCGAGTTCCTGCGCAAGAGCGCCGACGAGCGCGCCGCCTACCTGGCGATGCTGGCGACAATGGCCGCCGACGGCTGGGGCTACGCCGAGAACGCGCGCTTCGTCGGCGGGCGCGACCTGAGCGTGCCGGTGGGGCATGCGCGCGGGCGCACCCGCGCCGTGCTCACCATCGCATCGCTGCGCGGCACGCACACCGCGCACGACGACCTGTTCGAGCTGCTGCCGCGGCTGCAGAAATGCGCCGAGGACATCGGGCGCATCGCGGGCATCGCCTAGCGTTCCGTCTGCAGAACAGGCTGTCTCCCGTACCGGCCTTTTGGACGCCCCGTCCGGCCCCATATTCTCGGGATCGCCGCCACCATCGCAGCCGGCGCTCACTCGAAAGACACCGCCATGACCGACCCCATTGTCCAGATCAAGCCCCTCGGCTTTCCGTGGGAGACCATCGACCCGTTCCTGTTCTGCGCGTACCACGACGACGCCTACCCCGCCGGCAACGGCGCGATGGGCCCGGCGGTATCGCTCGAAGGCCGCGCCATCGGCCAGGACTTCAGCCGCAAGGACGGCTGGAGCATGTACCACGGCGAAGACATTCCGGGCTTTCCCGGCCACCCGCACCGCGGCTTCGAGACGGTGACGATCGTGCGCAAGGGCCTGATCGACCATGCCGATTCGCTGGGCGCGGCGGCGCGCTTCGGCGGCGGTGACGTGCAGTGGGTGACCGCGGGTGCGGGCATCGTGCATTCGGAGATGTTCCCGCTGTTGAACGCCGAGGCGCCCAACCCGCTGGAGCTGTTCCAGATCTGGCTCAACCTGCCGGCGCGCCACAAGATGGTGGCGCCGCACTTCACCATGTTCTGGGCGGAAGACGTGCCGCGCTTCACCGCGACCGACGACGCAGGCCGCACGACCGACGTGGCCTGCGTGGCCGGCCGCGTCGGGCCGATCAACGCCGCGCCCGGCGCGGCCGGCGGCCCGCTCGCGCCGCCGCCCGATTCGTGGGCCGCGCAGGATGACGCCGACGTCGCCATCTGGACCCTCCGCATGGCACCCGGCGCGCGCTGGACGCTGCCCGCCGCGCAGGGCCAGGGCACCCGCCGCAGCCTCTACTTCTTCAAGGGCACGTCGGTGACCGTCGGCGGTCGCGCCGTCGCGAGCCACGCCGCCATCGAGCTGCGCGCCGACCAGGCGGTCGAGCTGGTCAACGGCGATGCGGACGTGAGCGAGTTCCTGGTGCTGCAGGGCAAGCCGATCGCCGAGCCCGTGGCCCAGTACGGCCCGTTCGTGATGAACACGCAGGCCGAGATCGCGCAGGCCATGGCCGACTATCGCCGCACCCAGTTCGGCGGCTGGCCGTGGCCGGACGAGGCGCCGGTGCATGGCACCGACCCGGCCCGTTTCGCGAAGCACCCGGACGGGCGCGAGGAAAAGCCCGCGACGCTTTCGGGCGACTGAACGGCGTCCGGCTCACCCCGGGCGGGCCGACACCGGGAAGTGTTCGTCCAGGAAGGCCAGGAATGCGCGCACGCGCGGTGCGAGCACCCGGCCCCGCGGATACAACACGTACAGCATGTCGTCGGTCGTCTCGCGGTAGTTCGCAAGCAGCGGCACCAGCGCGCCGCTCGCCAGGTCGGCGGTGATGTTGAACTCGGCCAACCGCACCACGCCCAGGCCGACGATGGCCAGCGTCCGCAGCAGCTCGCCCTGGTTGGCGCCGATGTGCTTGGGGATGTCGATGGTCTTGAGCGCGCCATCGCTCTCGCGGAAGGTCCACGCATTCCACTGCGTGCGGATGGTGAAGTTCAGGCAGCGATGGCGCAGCAGGTCGTCCGGTGTCTGCGGCGTGCCGTGCTGCTGCAGATAGGAAGGCGCCGCTGCGATGACCCAGGGCCGCGGCATCAGCGGCTTGCCGATCAGCGAGAGCTCGGTGGGCCGGCCACTGTGGATGGCCACGTCGATGCCCTGCTTGACGAAGTCGCCGCGCTCGGTGCCGATGATGAATTCAAGCCGCAGCGCCGGGTGCTTGTCCATCAACGCGGGCAGCAGCGGCGCGATCAGGTACTTGGCGGTGGTCAGCGGGGCGTGGATGTGCAGCGTGCCCGAGACGTCCGACTCCGCCGCGTTCGCGATGTTCTCCGCCTCGTCCATGGCGTCGACCACGCGCTGACTCGCACGCTGGAACTTCGCGCCCTCTTCCGTCAGCCGGATCGACCCGGCGATGCGCTCGAACAATCGCACGTTGAGCCGTGCCTCGAGCCGTGCGATCAGCTTGCTGACGGCCGACGGCGACAGCAGCAGGCGCCGGCCGGCGCCTGAAAAGCTGCCCTCTTCCACCACGCGGAGGAAGACCGTCATCTCGCCGAATTTGTCCATGCGGGTTTCTTTGTACTGTGCCGCGGCGTCACAGGCGGTGTGCTGTGGCGTGCGTTGTCTCGCTGGTGGGCACTGTACAGAATGGTCCGCTCACACAGGAGACAAACACATGAGCAAGACCCTCCGGATCGGTTCCGGCGCGGCGTGGTGGGGCGACCGCGTCGAGCCCGCCGCCCTGAACGCCGAGCGCGGCGAACTCGACTACCTCTGCTTCGAGACCATGGCCGAGGCCACCGTGTCGGCCGCGCAGGTGCGGGCACGGCGCGACCCGAGCTTTCCCGGCTACGACACCTACCTCGACGACCGCATGCGCGCGGTGTTGCCGGCCTGCATGCGCAACGGCACGCGCATCGTGTCGAACCAGGGCTGGATCAACCCGACCGCCGCAGCCAAGCGCATCGTCGAACTGCTGCAGGAGATCGGCGTGACCGGCGTGAAGGTCGCGGCCGTCGGCGGCAGCCTGATCACCGACCGCGTGCTCGAGCTCACCGACACGATCCTGGAGAACGGCCAGCCCACGCACACGCTCAAGCCCACGCTCATCTCGGCCGAGGCCTACCTGGGCGCCGAACCGATCGTCGAGGCACTGACGGCCGGCGCGCAGATCGTGGTGACCGGCCGCGTGGCCGACCCGTCGATCTTCATGGCGCCGATGATGTACGAGTTCGGCTGGGACCCGCTCGACCATGCGCGCGTCGGCGCCGGCAACGGCATCGGCCACCTGCTGGAATGCGGTGCGCAGGTGACGGGCGGCTACTTCTCCGACCCCGGCTTCAAGGACGTGCCCGAGCCGTGGAACTTCGCCTTCCCGATCGCCGAGGTGGAGGCCAACGGCGACGTCGTGATCACCAAGGTCAGCGGCAGCGGCGGCGCCGTGACGCTGCAGACCGTGAAGGAGCAGATGCTCTACGAGGTGCACGACCCGGCCAACTACATCACACCCGACGTGGTGGTCGACTTCACCACCGCGAAGCTCGAGCAGGTCGGCCCCGACCGCGTGCGGGTCACCGGCCTGTCGGGCAAGCCGCGCACGCCCACGCTCAAGGTGTCGATCGGCTGCACCGAAGGCTTCATCGGCGAGGACATGTTCTTCTATGCCGGCCCCGGCGCGCTGCGGCGCGCACAGCTCGCGAAGAAGGTGCTGGAAGAGCGCTTCAAGATCGTGAAGCTCGACGCGGAGGACATGCGCGTCGACTTCCTGGGCATCAACGCGATCCACGGCGACGCGACGCCGGCCGATGCGCCCGAACCTTACGAAATCGCCGTGCGCGTGGCGGCCCGCACCAGAACGCGCGAAGAGGCCGCGAAGGTCGGCCGCGAGGTCGACGGCATGGCCGTCTCCGGCATCGCCCACACCGGCAAGCGCGTGCCGCACCAGGAGCGCACGCGCGAGGTGATCGGCGTGTGGTCGTCGCTGGTGCCGCGCGAGCAGGTGCCGGCGTCCATCCAGTATTTCGAAAGCTGAGGCCATCGCATGAAAGTACTTCTGCAACACGTCGCCCACGCGCGCTCGGGCGACAAGGGCAACACCTCGAACATCTCGGTGTTCGCCTACGAGCCCGAGTTCTACGACCTGCTGCGCGACCAGCTCACGGCCGAGCGCTTCAAGGCCTTCTACCGCGGTGCGATCACCGGCGAGGTGCTGCGCTATGAGGCCCGCAACATCGACGCGATGAACTTCGTCTGCCATGGCGCGCTGGGCGGCGGCGTCTCGCGCAGCCTGTGCCTGGACAACTACGGCAAGGCGTTGTCGGCCGCGGTGCTGGGCTTCGAGATCGAGGTGCCCGATGCGCTGGCGGACAAGCTGCACGGGCGCCATCTGCTCTGAACGTTTTTCCCTCAACACAAGAAGATGGAGACAAGAACCATGAAGACGACGTTTCGCTGGTTTGCGGCGACGGTGCTTTCGCTCGCGACCGTCGGTGCCGCGCAGGCCCAGGGCTATCCCAACAAGCCGGTCCGGCTCATCGTGCCCTATCCGGCCGGTGGCACGACGGACATCATCGCGCGCGTGGCAGCGCAACAGCTGAGCGAGCGGCTCAAGCAGCCCTTCGTGGTGGAGAACAAGGCCGGCGCCAACGGCGCCATCGGCTCGGTCGAGGTGGCGCGCGCGCCGGCCGACGGCTACACGCTGCTGATGGGCACGGCCAGCACGCACGGCATCAACTCGGCGGTCTACAAGAGCCTGCCCTACGACGCGGTGAAGGACTTCGCGCCGGTGACCATCGTCGCGAGCACGCCCAACATCATCGCGGTGCACCCGAGCGTGCCGGCGAAGAACCTCCAGGAACTGCTGGCACTCGCCAAGGCGCAGCCGGGCAAGCTCAACTACGGTTCGACCAGCCTGGGCGGCTCGCCGCACATGAGCGCCGAGCTGCTCAAGATGATGGCCGGCGTCGACATGGTCCACGTGCCCTACAAGGGCGCCGCACCGATGCTCACCGACCTGATGGGCGGGCAGGTGCAGGTGGGCTTCGACAACCTGCCCTCGACCATCAACTTCGTGCGCAGCGGCAAGGTGCGCGCCATCGCGGTGACTACGCCGCAGCGCTGGCCCGGCGCCCCCGAGATTCCGACCGTCACCGAGAGCGGGCTGCCCGGCTACGAGGTGTCGGGCTGGTTCGGCCTGCTGGCGCCGGCCGGCACGCCGCCGGCCGTGCTCGCCACGATCCAGCAGGCGCTTGCCGACGCTGTGAAGCAACCCGAGGTGAACAAGCAGATGCTCGAACTCGGCGCGCAGCCGGTGGCCAACACGCCCGGCGCCTTTGCGAAGCTGGTGCAGGCCGACGTCGCCAAGTGGCGCGACGTGGTGAAGACCACGGGCGTGAAGCTCGACTGAGCGTGCGGGCCACGCGCCGCGCGCGACAGCGGCGTGCGGCGCGAGCGGTTAGGCTTTCGGTCGCCACCGGCGCCGGGCCGGTCATCGCGCCACAAGAATGACAACGAGCCTTCCGAGACATGCCCCGCCCCGATCCTCCTGGTTGATGCTGCTGGCGCTGACCGGCGCCTTCGCCCTCAGCCAGGCCTTCCGCACCGTCGCCGCCATCCTGGCCGCGCCGCTGCAGGCCGAGTTCGGCCTGTCGGCCCAGGCCCTGGGCCTGTTCGCCGGCGCCTTTCACTTCGCCTTCGGTGCGCTGCAGCTGCTGATGGGCATCGGCATCGACCTGCAGGGCGTGCGTCGCACCGTGCTGGCCGCGTTCCCGCTGGCCATCGTCGGCGCGGCCGTCTCGGCGCTGGCGCCGAACTTCCCGGTGCTTGTCGCCGGCCAGGTGCTGATCGGCGTCGGCTGCGCGCCGGCCTTCCTGGTGTGCACGGTGTTCATCGCGCGGCAATTTCCGGCCGAGCGCTTCGCGGCGGTGTCGGGCCTGACCCTGGGCATCGGCTCGCTGGGCATGCTGCTGACCGGCACGCCGCTCGCTTGGCTGGTGCAGGCGACCTCGTGGCGCACCGGCTTCTGGGCGCTCGGCGCGGTGTCGGTGCTCGCGTGGTGGTTGATCCTGTGGCTGGTGCAGGAGCCGCCGGCGCCGGTCGCCGCGGCCGAGCGGCCGTCGGTGCTGGGCGCGCTGCGCAGCTATGGCGCGCTGTTCGCCCTGCCCCACACGCTGGGCATCGTCGCGCTGGCGTGGGTGACCTACGCGTCCTTCATCTCGCTGCGCGGGCTGTGGCTCGGGCCGCTGCTGATCGAGCGGCATGGTTTCTCGCTGGTGCAGAGCGGCAACGTGGCGATCGCGGTGTCGGTGGTCGGCATGTTCGGGCCGGTGCTGTTCGGCCGCTTCGACCCTGGCGCGTCGCGGCGGCGCTGGATCGTCGGCTTCACGCTCACGGTGGCGGCGGTGTTCGGCGTGATGGCCTTCGACCCCGGCGCAGCGCTCGATGTGGCCGGCCTGATCGCCGTCGGCCTGCTCTCGGGCTACATCGTGCTGCAGTACGCGGACGTGAAGGCGGCCTACCCGGCCGCGATGACGGGCCGCGCGATGGCGATCTTCACGATGGCGATGTTCCTCGGCGTGGCGGTGATGCAGTGGTTCACCGGCGCGGTCGCCTCGGTGGCGTCGGCCCATGGCGCCGACCCGTTCGCGAGCGTGTTGCTGACGATCGCCGCGCTGCTGGTGACGGGCGCGGGCGCCTTCGTGTTCCTGCCGAAGCCCGCCAGCCTGCGCGCGCCCGGCGACGCCTGAATCAGGCGGAAAGTCCGTGCTCGACCATGTCGAGCAGGCGCTGGCCGACCTGCTGCATCTGCGGGCCGACCACCGGGCCGAGCGGCCCGTCGAGCACCAGCATGGCGAGGCCGTGCACCGCCGACCAGGCCAGGAACTCGGCACCGGGGCGGCGCGCCGCCGACATCAGCCCGGCCGCCACCATCTGATCGAGGGCCTCGCCCAGCAACTGGTACGGGTTCTTGCCGCTCGGCCCGGCACGCGCCGGATCGCTCGGGCCCTTGAGGTCGTCGGACGCCGCATACGCCGTGAGGAACAAGCCGTGCTCGGCCTGCGCGAAACGCAGGTAGCCGGCGCCGATGGCGCGCAGGCTCGCGCGGGCCGCCTCGGCCGGCGCGAGGCCCGTCGGGACCGTGGCCAGCTCGGCCTCCATGGCCGCCGCGGATGCCGACAGCGCGGCCGCGCGCACCGCCTTCAACAGCTCCTGGCGGCTGCCGAAGTGCCGGTACGCCGCGTTCGGCACCACCCCCGCCTGGCGCGTGACCTCGCGCAGCACCACCGCCTCGGGCCCGCCGCTGCGGGCCAGCGCGATGCCCGCTTCGAGCAACGCACGCCGCAGGTCGCCATGTCGATAGGTGCTGCGCACCGGCAGCGGGACGGGAACGGGACTCATGGCACGGGGAATTTCATGTGGACAGCGTCCATTCTCTCCGCTAAGGTCTTGTGGACGGCGTCCACAAGCCGTTCCATTTCACCCCATTTCCCGAGGAAAACCAATGGCGACCCAGATGCCAGCGGGGAACAAAGTCGTGGACCGTGGAATAAAGTTGTGGACCGTGGAATAAAGTAGCGGACTGGGGAATAAACCGGTGGATTGGAGAGGTTCTTCAAAGTGCTGCCGCCCTGCGCCAGTTCAAAAGTTGCTGTTCGAGTGTCGATTCCATCCAGCGCAAAACCCCAGTTGCTCTTAAGTCAACGGCTTGCCTCGGGCCTGCCCGACCTCGCCGGGCGCTAGAAGCGAGTGGCAGCGAACGGCTAGATACGTGCAAATTTTTTCTAGTCGTAGCTCGCCAAGACGACCGGGCCGCCCACCTCACCTTGTACGCGCGCATCGTTGAATCGCCCACCGTCAGCTTGAGTTCCGGCTACGTGCCGGGGCGCCTCGCTGGTCTTCACCAAAGGGAGCGGACGGACTTCTTTCGCTCGAAGGCACCATCGCCGAAGACAATCTGGAAGAAGCCATCGACACCTTTGGCGACCAGCGACTGCTTCGCGAGCACGATGGGCTTTTCGTCCGGCAGGCCAGGCAAAGCCCACGTGCACGCAACCCCTTAAGCGCTGCGACAACGCCGGCATAAACGGCCGAAGGTTGTCGTCGATGCCGAGGTAGTGATACGAATACCAGTCGAACGCGTCGGTGCGCCGGCGTGACGAAGCACCGCGTGGATCATCGGCTAGGAGCCCTTGCCGGCCATAGGGCTCACCACCCGCCCGTTTACGCCCGCAGGCCCTGCTCGCCGAGCATTGCGTTGAGTGACGCGACGAAATCACCGATCGTGTCGACCATCATGCCGCCAAATGTGGCGATCGCGGCATCGTAGAGTTTTTGGTCCAAGCTAATAGAGTTCAAAACAAGCAAATAGAGTTCGAAAAACTGCCTAGCACTTTACCGGGCATAGAGAAATAGAGTTCAAAACACTTCGGAGGCCTAGATGTAAGTGATGCGATCCGAGGGAATCACAAGTGCTTTCCTCGCGGACAGCCGAAGAAAGGGGAGCGCAGCGCTCTCGAATTGCTAGATGTCCGCGTGGTGCTGCCACGCCTCGGATGCGAGTACAGAACTGCGCCAATCCGGCCGACAATGCGCCAAGGAGCAACTAGCGCATGACCTCAGCAGCCCGAAAAACTCGGACGCCGGCGAAGCCGAAGAGCGGCGTGTTTGTGAAGCGCGATGCTTCCACTGGACAGCTTGTGGTCGTGGGCGGACAGTCTGGCGCAGTTGCGAAGCCAAGTTTCAGCGGTTCTGCTCCGCTCAAGCCGATGACGGCGAAAGTCGCGGCTAAGGTCGCCCGCAGAGCAGGAATCCTCACCGCTAAGGGGGAGCTGGCAGGAGCCTATAAGCGATGAGAGGCCCCCGCCGTTCGGCTCGTCGTTGCGCACGATGCTGGGTTCGGGCGACAACTCCACCTGGCTCGCGGGCTACCGACCATGAGCGAGGTGCACCGTCATAGAGGAGGTGCGCCTCGCAGTTGCGGCAGCTCTTCAGTGAAACCTTCTCACATCTCTCTGAAACTGGGTGGCACTGGGCACTTCAAAGGTCTTTACATGGGTCTCATTTCAAAGTTGATAAGCCTGCTTGGCGGCTCCGCCACGGCAGCGTCGAAATCGGGTGTTCCAGCTCATACGAGTGCGACTCGGCGTGGTAGCAACGCGACGCTGCGTGAAGACTGGCTCACTTTGAGGCATCCGGATTTCTTCGGACACGCGCATCGCTCACGAGCCCTTCGCCATCCCGGCGAGCAGCACCTTGGAATGGATGACCAGAGGGATCGATCCAACTGCGACTTCTGCGTACGCATCGGGCCAATGGGCATCTACGATTTGCTTGGACGTCATGCTGGGAAGATACGACGTGCTAGTTCTTCAACGGCTCGCACGCAGTCATCGCCGTCCCATTCCATTCGGCAAGGTTGCAATTTGCAAAGACACTAGTAGGCACCGTCAGGCCTTTGCTTTCGAGGTGCTCTTTCATCTTTGCGTAGAAGCCGTCCCAGAACTGGCGCCCCTTGTAGAACACGTCGGGGCCCATTCCCGTCCTGACGACAGCCTTGTTCAGCCATGAGTTCGACCTCCGGTCGGCCGCCTTTGAGTAGAAAGTCCAGGTTCCGTCGCTGTTGTCCTTCAATCCGAAACCTCGCAGGCCGGACACCGGGTGCTTGTCCGTGTCGGTTTCGACGGTGGCGAAGATGAAATCCGTAGGGGAAGTACAGATCGATTGCACGTCGCCATACTGCTGGACCAGTGTATTCTGCTCCGGGCCGCTAAATGGAGTCTTCGAGATGGACACGCCGAGAAGCAGGAACGTCATCAGCGCCCCAGTGTGATCGACTTGAGCCCACTTCTTTCCGTTTTCAATCCGATCGGGATCCTTGGGGTCGAGCACCTTGAATCCATATGGCCGGAAGACGTTTTGTCCAGTCGCGCCAGCAAATATTGGAAACGCCTGCCTCATCTCGACGAAGAACTCCGAAACCGTTTTGCCAGGGGGAGCACTGAAAGTGATGGCGAAATAGTCAAGGTTGAACTTGTCGCCGATGCCGTCCCGAATTTTGAGGATTTGCTTGACGTGCCTCGCCAGTACGACGCCAGACCCTTCATCGACGTTTCGGTTGACCAGATCGTCCCAATTTGCTCTGTCCTTGGAGGCAGGATTCTGCAGGTACGAGAAGCACAACTGGCTCGCCGCGAACTGCATTTTCTGCAAGCGGTCATTGTCCCCGTCCGAAGGCGGCGATGCGCACCCCGAAAGGGCTGCGCCCAGCGCAAGAATCGTCCACCCAAATGCCCGCTTATTCAACGTTGAGGGGAATGGACGCAACGCCATAACCAAATCTCCTCTTCGTCAGGCTCCATGCTCTTGGCCCGTAAGGCACGGCTGCTTCAAAGTAGTAGGACCGCCGCACCTGGTAGCGCTTCAGCTCTACCGCCGTGTCCGCGCGAGCACGCAGGTTCTCGCTCACGCCATCGCGGAACTCGATTGCATCAAGCTCAAATGAAGAATAGGGATCGAATGAAGGTCCGACGGTGACCCTTATCTCCCCTGCTCGGACAACCCAGGCCATCGGATCGCCGTGAATCACTGCGGCATATGCCCAGTCCGCAGCCTCCGAAAGCTCCCGCCCAAGGCATGCGTTCGGTTGGTGCCTGTACAGCGCCAGGCCGCACCATCCGAAGAAGTCGGAGCCAAGGACGACATCGCAGTACCAATGCCGTGTATCCGGGTCCCACGCCACGGCATAGCTCGCAAGGGATCGCCGCTTGCCAGCAAAGTTGTCCAAACCGAGCTGCACGTTGTCTTGGTGCATGACGACGCGCCGGTCTTCAGCGGTGGGATAAAGGCGTGGATCCAGTTGGACGTCAGTCGAGGGCGAAACGAAGTCCGAAGCCCGCGGGATGCGCCTCGAAGCGACCAGTCGGGGCCGCTCCACCGGGTCTTCGCCCCATTGGGTGAAGGTCTTGTCCAGGGCCTCGCGAACCACATTCGGCTCGGGGCCTGTCAGGCATCCGATGGCTAGTCTCTCGCCGGGGCCTGACTGGAACCATGGTCGTTCGAGAAAGATGCGAAATGCGTATTCGGTGTCGATCGACCTGCGGCCGGACGCGATGTTCTCCTTGGCCCTTCCCAACGGAAGAATGTGACTGACACGTGGCGCCTTCATTCGGGCAGTGCCCGGAACGTCGACCACGACCGATGATGATTCGACGTCGATCGCCCGCGGGCCATAAGCGCTCTCGAAACGGCTGCGGGCCAGGACGCTGACTGTCGCGATCTTCCGGCGGAGATCCTTGAAGTTCAGGGCGTGCCACTTTTCGTGGCTTGCCTTGGGTTCGCTCCTCTCGGCTCCCGCCAGGAATACCTTGTTCTCCGCGCACTGTCTTTGCCAGTCGCCTGATTGCGCGGTTGAAGCCTTATTGTCGACAAAGGCCCTCAACCCCCGGGGCAGCGGAGTGCGTGCTTCATCGAAGATGATGCTGTGCGGTTTGGTGACCGCCTGCCCGCTGTTCAACGCATAGGTCTCCTGCTCGGGTGCGTCGTTGATGTCTGTCCAAGTTGCCTGCAATCGCATCTGGCCTGTAGATGCCGCGTGCACTTCAACGTGCCCAGGCACTTCGGCCGTCTCGGAATCTACGGCACGAAGTCCGAGCGGTCCTCGGTTCGTGGGCCCGACAGCCACGAGTTCGGGGTCGCGAAGTGGCCGCGGAACCGCATGAACGACCCTGATGAGCTGTTCCGTCATCGATGGCGTCGGATTCCATCCCGCGCTGAATAACGGCATCTTGAGGGAGGCGTTCCACTGCGCGCTCGACGAGGCGAAGCTGGCGGTGCGCTTCAGGTCTGCGACATCGACGTCCGGAATGATCGAAAGCTCGATTTCGACCGCAGGAGGCACTGATACCTCCACATGATGGCAATCGAAAAGTAGCCCACGTTTCTGGACGGACGGATCCTCCGATTCGGTCGTCCGGAAACTGATGACTATCGGCCTGAACTTTTTCCAGTCGCCCTTGTCGCCGTATTTTTGACTGACCGACTTGAGCGGCTGGTGGGGAATAACCTCGCAATATCGTCCCTCATGCGTCATCTGCGGTCCGCCGAACGTGCGGGGTCGGCCGTTCAGCACCCTTGCGCGAATGATCACACCCGAGACTTCGGGATCGTAGAAATAGTTCATGTCCGCGCCCCCATGCGTGAACATCGTGGCTGCGTCCTTGACGAAGCGCCGGCCCGC
Organism: Variovorax cryoconiti; assembly: GCF_051216395.1. NCBI lineage: Bacteria > Pseudomonadati > Pseudomonadota > Betaproteobacteria > Burkholderiales > Comamonadaceae > Variovorax > Variovorax cryoconiti. Next base: position 54,032 of record NZ_JBPJZI010000007.1, read on the forward strand.
GAGTTCGCTTGCTTCATCGGCGACGCCCAGCACCAGCCCGTAGTAGCGGCATGCATCGATATCGATCGGCGTCGGAGCCAGTGTGATCTTTGCAGTCGGGGAATGGTCCGTCAGTTGGATGCTAAGACGGCTCTTCTCCTTGCCAGGGGCATCCCCGCTTGAGGCCGACACCACCTCGCCCGCCTTGTATCCGCGCGCGCGAAAGAAGGGGACTGTCTGGACGCAGCGCGACTCGAGGGATGCCGGCATCGGTCCCGCGGGCAAGCTCACGCATCCAAGAAAGACGGCCCGCAGCCTGTATCTGTATGCCTGGCCAAACTTGAGTCGCGTGGCGCCGGAATAACCCACCGTCGATATCTTGAACGGAGCCGCGTCTGCCACCGCAGGCGCATCTTCAAGACCCAGGAAAACTCGCATGTCGCGGGCCTGCGCGGTGGACATTCCGCTGTAGGTCGCGAATTCCGTGCTGGTGATCTCGCGATCCTCGTCTGCGGCTTGTTCGCGATCGAAGAAGTCCTCGTTGTCGCCCTCCACGTGTCCCCGGGAGAATTCGGCGCGCTGCCGCTGGACATGGACGCTACCGAATGACCCGGACTCAGTGGCGAGGTCGAGCCGGAAACCTATCCATAGGTCCTCGAGAAAATTGCAGGTGAGCCCTGCTCCTGTTCGCTCGCCTTGCGTGTCAGGACGCAGCACTGCATGCGTAACCAGATCCTCCACGGGTGCCGAGAACACGATGCCGGAAGTTTCAGGCTCCGATGTGCCAAGCTGTTCGTCCCTGAGCAATTGGGGGCGGCGTGTATCGATTGCAGCCACGAATGCCCCGAAGTCGTCTTTGGCGTCTGCGACGTCCGAAAGCGAGTTGTTGGCCTGGACGATGAAATCCTTGACTAATTGCGTCTCTGTATTTATGCAACTCGCCCTGTATCGCGGCCTTCCCGCCGGATCGTTGAGAGCGACAAAGCCGCAATTGCCTGTCTGCCCCGCGGTGAGATCCGCGTAGGCGAGAGGATGCGTGAGTTCCCTGCGCCGAAACGCAGTGGGTTTGGTTACTAGGTCAACCAGCGCGGCGTCCATGGGGATGGAGCTGGGATCGATTTCGATCACCCAGTCGCCCGAAATGGGGCCGCTCGCGCTCCACTTGGTGACGAAACCGCAGGCGCTCGCCACCAATCCGTTTCGCAGGGCCGCATGGACTGAAATGTTAGGGTCTGCAACGCTGAGCGTTCTTGCACCGGCAGCGCTCGCGCTCACCAATTGCCCCGGCGCAACCTCGCCCGCCTTGCGTACGGTCTTCTTCACCGTCAGGCGCCTTTCGATCTTACGCAGGGCCGACGAGACAAGCTGTGCCTGGACGGCTGCGCCCTGCGCCGAAACAAGCGCGTCTAGCTGCATGATCTTGCGCTGGTCTCGGAGCGAATCGAGGATGGCTGCATGCGCGGCCGAGTCGAGCCTGCGGAAGGTGCCCAGATCGAACTGTTCGACCTCATCGGTGCCTTGTATGGAGAAGGCTCCATTCAGGAGATGGAGAATGCGCTTGATTTCGACAGTGATGTCGTATGCCTGCGCGATATCGACAAACTTGTGCGCACCCAGTTGGTCGAATCTCTGGTCGTGCACGATGCCGTCGGAGCGGATCGGGTCCGGTACCCCCATGTATCGCAAGAGCGCCGCTGCGAGTGCCTGGAGCGGGCCGTGCTCATCTTGCTTGTGGGTCAACGTGACTTGGACGACGTCCGGCGTGGTCATCGACGGATTTGACTGCCACGCCGCGAACGGCTTGGCGCGGGCCGATATCGATCTTCCGCCCTTCAATATGGGGTGTTGCGCGAGGATGGCGTCTAGTTGCTGAGGTTGGTACTCGCCTTGCGCAAAACGAGGCTCGCAGACGAGTGCGACTTCGAATTCATTCGGGCTATCACCGCTTCCCCGCGTATCCAGCGGGACACAAATGACCATGTACTGCGCCTTCATCTTCCCTCCGCTGCTGCATACCCACCAAGGATCCGGCGGAACGCGGCTGTGCGCGCCTCGTCCATGGCGCCGTAAAGAATCTCTCCCTTGTCGTCGGTGTACGTTGGCCCCGCGCCCGAAGCGAGGGCAACGCGCCGGCCGTTCAGGCGCTGGCCGCCAGATTGTTTTTCTTCCCTCGTCGCTGTGAACGAGTAGGAAACGCGGACGAAGCCGATCTTGATCGATACGCTGATCGTCGACTCGCCCTTGACGCTCTTGCCCCCCGCGCCTTCATTCGATTCCAGGGCGATGAACACGAGGCCGCAAAAGTCGATGAACCCCGCGACCTTGAGATCTGCCGCGGCCTTGACGAACGCCCGCAGGACGACCTTTCCTGAGACGAGGTCTCCCGCCTTGTCCACCACCTTCTCGCACATGTAAAAGATCCCCGCGGTCAGACTCGCGATTCCCGAAGCAAGTGTCCAGGTGACCGGCACGAGGGCGCCATACTCCATGCTTACTTCGATCAGCCGGCACCCTTTGGTTGTCAGCTCGAGCAGGACGTGCGCCTTTCCCCCGTAGAAAGGAGGAACGTAGATCGTCAAAGGCTTTTCTCGCGAGCACACGGAGAAGCCCACGCTGAGCACGTCACGGCCCTGGAGGGGAACCATCACAAACCAGCCGAGAGCAAGGTTGATCACCTGGGCCGGCCCGATGAAAAGAGGCTGGCCCTCCGTCGCCGGGAACCTGAGTGTCTGGGACACGCGCACACGCTGCGGCGAGAGGTCCAGTTTGATCCCCTGGTCCCCCCCGATCCCGCCGAGAACGTCCGATAGCTGGCTGATGAACGCGAGGGGCCCCACCAGATCTACGGTTTCAATCTCTGTCTGGAAGTCTTTGCCGCCATCGGGACGCATGACAAACGCAACTTGGCGGAACGTCACCTTGATCGCGTCGAACAATGTGATGCTGAAGCGCTCCAGGCGCGCCGAAGCGGCGACGACAGCCATTCCCGGCGAGAACTCCAACTTGCGGAGATCCTGGCTCACCCGCACCGATCCGAGGTCGACTCTGGAACGCGCGTCGATCAGCATCCGGGTTTCGCCCCGGAACGGCTCGAACTTGAGCGGGCCAATCGTCTCTGGTTTGAAGACATCGTTTGTCCACTGAAGCGATGCTTCCATGCCGATGGAATACGGCTCGGCATCCGGTGTCGTCTTCGCCTCCGCCATCATGGCCGCAAGCACCTGCGGAAGTGACTGCTGACCCGCCCCTTCCCCTACCATCTCCAGTATCGGCTCCAGGCCGATCAGCCTCACATCCCAGACCAGGGGTGGCGCTGAACGGCTGTCGCCATCGGAGGCGACCCGCATCTGGCCGGGCGGCGAGCCCCCGAAGAGAACGTTCCTGAACACGTCCGCGAAGGTCAACCCCGGCAATATCTGCGCGTCCAGCCCGAAGAGGTCACCGAAGTTCAGGTTTGGGCTCGGCAGCCCCGCAGCGCGTGTACCCGCCGCCGCGATATGAGGAGCCGGCGCCGTCGCGAATCCCATGACCGTTCGCGCCTCGCGCTCGAGCGCAGCGAGATCACTCGCCACCCGCACAGGATCGAAAGGTTGCACGTCGAGGTGCTTACGGCGCTCCCTTCGGAATGCCGCGAAATCTACCCGCCCGATTGACTCCAGGAAAGCCTTCTTCGCCGCATACCCACGCCAGCGGCGTTCGTTAAACGTGGCGTCGCCGACCGCACCACAATTCCTCGTCAGAATGCTCGCGTGGGTGTCGGGGACCGATAGCCCCCCGACGGATTCCGAGTTCGCGCTTTCCCCAAACTTGATCTCGTTCGTGATGCCGAAGAAGAGGGCGTCAGGTATGGTTCCGGAGGTGGCGTTGAAATAGTTCTCTCGGATCTGCAGGGCGCGTTGTGTGTCGGTGAGCGACAAGGGCGTCTGTGTCTCGCCGATAAGTGCGCGCGTCTCGAGCAGATAGAGGTATGGATCGGCGGACATGCTCTCTCCAGGCTGTACATTCAGCTTGTAAAGATCCGGCGGCGCAGTGGGGTCAGGGTCAAGAAGCGTGCAAGACACGGACCGCACATCGCGGTATGTGGCGATCACCGACGAATCCTGGCCCGACATCTGGCCGATGCCCTCAAGCCTGAGGCGCAGCGTTCGCGATCGAGCGCCGAATGGCCTTGCTACGGCGACTGTGGGACTCATGTCCGGAATGCCGGCCCGGACCCATTCGACCCAGTCGACTCGTTGCGAGGTATCGCCCTTGCTGATGGGTTTCGCGAGTGCAGCAAGCGACGCGCGGTACTTGGCGAACCGCCAGTCGGCACCATGCCAGATCTTGTCCACGACCTTCAGGCCGTCTCCTGATTTCGGGATGGTGTGGGTCGCGTCGGGGTCGCCCGAACCGTCCATTCCACACATGGCGTCACGTTGGCTGTGCTGGTAGGGATATCCGCTCTCCCATATCAGCCCGTTGGCCATCGTTGCCTTGTTGCTGATATAGATCAGCGGCATCGCGCTGCGGTGCTTGTCGCCTCCCCAATCGGTCCCCTCATGATCGAACGCGAAAGGCGCGCCGTTCACGGTCGGAACGAAGAAATCGTATTCCCGGTATTTGGACGCGTTCCCTCCTGGGGGCAAATCCAGCGGGGGCGTCTGGGCCGTCTTGATGGCGACGGAAACGAAGGGCGTCTCCGCGTGCGCGATAGGTACGAGATTGCTCTCGGCGATCTGCAGGAACACTTGCTTGATGACTGGTGCCACGTAGTGTCCCGCGACATCCAGGACGAACACTCGTTCGGACTGCACGAGCAATTGGCAAGGCGTGCCGAAGGGATACAGGAAGCCTGCATCCAGGACTTCCACGTGCTCGTCCCTGCCAAGACTGGTTCTTTGCACCCAGCCTGCTTGGGCGCAGCTGGGTGCGGGCACCCAGTGCGCATCGAATTTCAACCAGCCGCCTAACGCGCCGAGGCGGAATTGTTCGACCGGTATCGCGCGCCCATCTACATAGCAGGCGCTCGCGCACGTATTCGCATACTGGACAAGCGCGGTCTGTAGCGGCGGCGGGCCGACCCTTCCTGTATATGGGAATCGCCCCGACAAGCTGGTGGCAATCGTCAGCCGGTCATAGTTGGACAGCGGAGCCTGCGTCGGGCTTTGAGTTCCCGGCTTGTCGCGATAGCGCACCACTAGGTTTCCAGCACCCTCTGACCCTGTGGTCTGTCCGCGCTCAAAACCGCGAACGCTCAGCACCTCCATCTGTGGCAGCTTGCTTCCCGCCCCTACCAGCGCCGTGGTCCACATGGGAGTCCATGAGCCGGCCGCCTTGGGCTTGATTGCATGGCGCCAGGCGACACCTTCGCCCCGTTGGCTCCTGCTGGGCGTGAGCTCTATACCCCACGGCAGTTCGACTCGGGTCGAGAGCGGCGACTTTGCCGGATCCACTTCGAGGTCGTACCGAGGTTGCAACAACACATCTTCGTCCGCATTGTTGTGGTCCGGAAGAACCGTTTCGAGGCTGGACCAGTCCAGAAGGTCCTCCAGGGAGAGCTTGATGCGTTTCCGACGCAGATCCCTCAGCACGATGTGACTTGGCGCACTGGGCTGGAGTTCGACAGAGGAGAGAAGGCTCTCCGGCATCACGGGAGGTATTCCAGCAGTCCCTATCGCCGTCTCCGCGAAGTGTTGGGGTGGGAAAGAAAAGACAAGCCGCGCGCCCGGTTCGTCGTCGAGTGGGACAAGCCATCTCGCACTTAGGAAACGGCGCTCGGCGTATCCCACCGCAGTGAGACGAAGATAAAGACTGTCCGAAGGGCGGCGCAGGACATACTGCGGCCATTTCGAAGCATCTGTGCCCGGTACATCGAACGGGACACCAGCCGCTGAGAGATCGTCCGTGAAAGCGCCTGACGCACCTGCTGCGCCGAGCAGGGCGGTTCTTATGAATGACCTGCGGTCATCCGAAAATTGGCGGGCTGCCAGGTGCGCAGGCCGCGAGCCTTCCCCTCTCTTGTGAGGCATGCCGCTCCTCCTCCAAGTGGTCGACCTATGTCGGTGACTAGTTTTGCGCCAGCGTAACAGAGCATTGCTGAAATGTCATGCGTCTGCAATCTGCGGGAGACGAACGGTTGCCGGCTTGTCAAATCGAACTACCGAGTGTTGGCGCCGACTGAAAGTTGGCCCACCTATGGCCCAAAGTTCGGCCGGCACGGACACTCAAACTTCTGACCGAGCCCGCGCGCAGTTAACAACGAGAAGACTCGCTTCGATCTCAGCCGATTGAGCGGCACTTCCGATATCGTCAGTCCTTCTTCCCGGGATAAAACGACCTGCACTCCAGCCCAACTGGCCCATCCGCAAAGAGGTTCCCTGAACAGCAGTCAAGTCCATCGCGTCCAACAAATGTGCCTGCGCGGCAGGCGCCAGGTAGCAACTTGCGCCAAGACGTGCCCTTTGAGTTCGGTCCACCTGTCCCATGCAACTCGTACGCGCACCGGTTGGAGCGATGTTCCTCGTTCGCACGACCATTGTTATAGGTCGTCTCTCCCACTGCGATGCACTCCTTGTACCTAGGCATATCGTCGCTCTTCGCTTTTCGCGCTGTCGCGATGAGTTCCTTGCATGCTTCAGCATTGGGTTCGGCAATGCAGTTCAGGCGTCCTTCGAGCGCCTTGGCGGCCTTGCGCAGCTCTGCGCACTTGGCAGCGAGTCTTCCCTGGAGCGGCGTACCTTCGCACGCCGCCGCATAGAAGGCAGGCGTGAAGTCGAAGGTCATCGGTGCGGGCCCGCCGCCGCGGTAGACGGCCTCTAAACATTGTTTGCCTCCAGACTCGATGCAGAGGCGGCAGGTTCCGCCCTTGGTGCACTTGGAGAAGGGCTTGTGGGGCGTGGCAGGATTGTGTGCGAACTCAGTTCCATTGAGCGGACTCGAGAAAACGACATGCGCATCGCAGTTGTTCGGACACGAGAGGCCATCGTCATAGATCGTCAGCCTCACGAACTCGGCCCTTGCAGGCGCAGCAAGTAGCGACACAAGAAAGACAAGGAAGCAGGGCAACGATCGCACGTAGGGCCTCTCCTAGTGTCTTGGCCGGACTCCACCTCTGAGCGTCGGATTGTTGAAGCAACCTAGAACAACGTCAATGACTGCAACGCGGTCCAGGCCGCGCGTCGAACGCGAGGCCTCCATGGACTGCTACCGCGGCAGCGCTGCCCATTCCCACGATCGCTTTGGCTGGTCCACCAGGTCGGCGCCTCAAACTTGACGCTCGCGTAGAGGCATGGCTTGCTGTGATCATCTCCTCAGTATTGAGGAGTTTGTGGATTTCGGGACTTCGAGCACGCGTCGAAAGGCGTTGCCTATGGGCGTGTGATCCTAGGCACTTTTAGTCTTCTGGGGCCCCCATGTGTACTCGCTGGGGATCGACATCGAGTGCGATACGCTAGAGCGAGCCCTATTCGAAATCGTGAGCTGACTGCGTGGCAGGACGACAGGAATAGCCGCAGAGTCGCAGCTTGCAGTCTTCCGGGCCCGCTGAGCCGGAAGACCGCTTTCGCTGGCGGATTCGACTGGTCGATGCAACACACTAACCACTGCTGAGGCAGAAGGAGTGTTGCAGATGAAGTATCGGACGCGAACCTACTACACAGACGCCCAGAAGGCATTGACGTGGGCGCGCTGGAAGGAAGGCTGGACTCTTCATCAGATTGGCCATCTGTTTGATCGACCTCACACTTCGATCCACAACATCTTGTCGAAGACCGGTGGCATTCGGCCGTCGCAGCGCAGGCGCAGCGCCACTGCGTTGACCCTGGCAGAGCGAGAAGAGATCTCTCGTGCGCTGATCGTTGGTGAATCGATGCGCTCGGTGGCCGCCCGACTTGGCAGGGCGCCGTCGACCATCAGCCGCGAGATTGGGCGTAACGCCGGGCAAGACGGCTATCGGGCAAGCGTCGCCGACGAAGCGGCCTGGAACCGTGCCCTACGGCCGAAGCTATGCAAGCTGGTCAAGAATCGGGCGCTGGCCGGTGTCGTGGCGAACCTGCTTCGAATGCTGTGGTCGCCCGAGCAGATCGCGGGCTGGCTCACGCATACTTATCCGAACGACCCGAACCTTCATGTGTCACACGAGACCATCTACCGCAGCCTGTTCATTCAAGCGCGTGGCGCGTTGAAGAAGGAGCTGCTGGAGCACCTCAGGCGCACGCGCGGCATGCGACGCTCTCGTTCCTACACGCAGAAGACGGCGATTCATGGGCAGATCGCGGATGCCGTGTCGATCAGCGAGCGCCCCGCATCTGTCGAGGATCGGGCGGTGCCTGGTCATTGGGAAGGAGACTTGGTGTTCGGCAGCGGCAACAGCCAGATCGCCACATTGGTCGAGCGACAGACGCGATACGTCATGCTGGTCAAGCTCGAAGGCAAGGACTCGCAGTCGGTCGTCAACGCGCTGATCAAGAACGCGCGCAAGCTGCCGCAGGAGCTCTACAAGTCATTGACCTGGGATCGAGGCACGGAGATGCACGGTCACAAGCGATTCACGATGGCCACCGACATCCAGGTCTACTTCTGTGATCCCCAGAGCCCCTGGCAACGCGGAAGCAACGAGAACACCAATGGGCTGCTCAGGCAATACCTGCCGAAGGGCATTGACATCTCGGGCTACTCACAGCTCCAACTCAACGCGATCGCGCGACAATTAAACGAGAGGCCGCGCAAGACGCTCGGCTTCCATACACCCGCTGAGATGTTCAACGAATGTGTTGCGTCGACCAGTTGAATCCGCCGCCAAGAGCGGACCTTCGCGCAGAGGAATTGGCTCGACGGGCATGATGCCGGGTTTCGTGGACGATTTATAACTGTATAAAATCTACGAGAACCTATGCAAGTCTATGATTGCAAGTTATTTTTTGAAATTTCAGCGCCCAGAATATCCGGCGCCCCCAGCTTATCCCGCAGGTTCTGCGGGATGCATTACGTTGAGCCCTCAAACAGGAGCAAGCATTGCCGTCCATCCGAGAAGAACTAATCGCAGAACTTGAGTACGCTCTTGCTGCTCTACGTGAAGATCGGCTGAATCCAGAAGAAATGCGGCGCCAACACCTCTATCTGAAAGGAAGGTTCGAATTTCATCGGCACCTGAGTGAGGTGGAGGAACAAATTCGCAGCCTTCGCGACGAAGTCTTGCGGGGGCGCGACATGCCCGTACGCTGTGCGTATACGGAGGACAGGGGTCAAGTCATCCACATGCTCACCGGTGTGTCCGGTGAGGTCGAACGTGATCACAAGTACCTCAAGAAGAAGTCGCATTCGAATGAATGGTTGATTATTACCGACCCCTATTTCCTGCAATGGGACGGCCCAAACAAGGCATTTACGTCCGAGAAGCAATACACCGAGTACATCGTTGACTACATCCCGCGTGACCTCAAAAAGCTTGAGCTATTCATCCTCCCCGGCCCAAATAAGCGGATATTCAAGAAATTCAACGATCGAATTCGAGGTAGGGGTACGCAGGTCTCATACTGGGAAACAAATGAAATACATGATCGAACCATCATTCGAGACAATTTGTCCGGCACAATGATGGGAACCTCATTCGGAGGTCTGGGCAATAAGCTGGCCTTTGTGCTTGACATTCCTGGAGAGGACCTCAGGCTGTTTATGCAGCAACTCAATCGCATTCGCGGAGGGGCTTAACCACTCATTCCAGCGGACTGTCTATGGCAGCCGCTGAGTTCAACCGTTAGCTCCAAAACCGGCGCCGTCTGCGCCCCACATCATGACCCCAGAACAATATAAAGCCAAGTTCGCAGAGCCAGTAGCGACACCCTGGAATCTGGCGCCGCAGAGTGACCAATCTGTAGCCAAGCCAGCGAGCGACAAGGGGACCAAGGAAGCGGACACTCGCGCTGGCCGGGCGCTTGCCTACGCGCTCGACATTCGAAAATTTGAGATAGAGCTGTACTGGAAGCGCGCAACCTACTTTTGGGCATTCATAGCTGCAGCTTTTGCTGGGTACGCATTAACCTTCAAGACCGCCGCGGATCATGAACCGTGGCTGTCGCTGTTGTTCTCTGCGCTTGGGCTACTCTTTGCAGTAGCCTGGTATTTAGTAAATCGTGGCAGCAAGTTTTGGCAGAATAACTGGGAACGGCACGTTGATCTCTTAGAAGATATGACTCTCGGCCCCCTCTACAAAGTTATTGCGACGAATGACGAAAGCAACAAGTTTACCGCCGCAGGCCAATACTCCGTAACGAAGATCAACCAACTATTGAGCCTGTTCACGGTTTTGATCTGGGTAATTCTCTTTGCAAAGTCGGTCGGCCCAGTCTGGATTGATCGCGAAATAGACGGGCCGAAGCTTGCTGTGTTTTTGGTGACCATACTAGGAATAGTCGCCCTCATGCGATGGGGGAAATCCAATTTGGGACACACCACGACAAAACTCACCGAGAGAACAGTCGAAGTTGAAGCGTAACCCGTTGCTCAAGCGGAGCACCAACGGCAAACCAGCATGACCGGTCTGGCGGTACGCGATACATTTTCCCCAGCCCGGCACTGGCGTCCTGTCGTCGTTGCCCACTTCGTTCGAACGTTGGCATCAGAGCCAATCTTGGTACCGCTATGTCAGACACCGTCATCGTTGCACTAATCGCTGGCATGGTCGCACTTGCAGTCGCCTTCATGAACTCGTTCCTTTCGGAGAGCTACAAGCGCTTTCGAGATGGAATAGCTCAACCTGATTCTGGCGCACGGCTGAGCGTCCGCTGTTGGCCGAATTCTGACTGTGGCATCACTTCACGTGAATGTCGACGCACTTCAAACGTACGAACGTCTTTCGAAGGTCGTCGACGAAGCCCGCCATGTCCGCGAGACCACTCATCTCGAGGTCGCTTCTGTCCGTATGGAGAACGACCCGTACCAGCTCATCGCGATTCCAGTACAGGCTTGCCCTGGCAACCTCGGGTGCCGCCAGAAGCAAGGTGCGAGATGTAGGCGTCTCATTCCATATTCCACCAGCAGTGACATCGATGCATATGCGCTCGGCGACGGCTCTGGGCGGTCGCAACCATCGTCGAATGATGACCACCATTGCAGCCACGCCCGCTGCCGCAGCTAGGTAGGCGGCGAGTACCGCAAGGTGCGGTGCCTCGAGGGGCAGGAGCTTTGAGTATCCAATGGGTGCAACGACGCATGCCACCAGCGCAGAACCCCAGAATCGCCCGGTGTGGGCAAAGGGTCTGCCAAGGTACGTCATTCGGGCCTCTGACAGTCGGTGCTTCATCGTGATTTGACGGCGTTACCGCTTAGAAGGGCTCTTTTCTGGGTTGTCCCGATCCTTCCATCATGACACCGAGCGCCTTCTCGTGACTCACACGCGACTTGCTGTGGGACCCGGACCAACGACCCGCTGCCGAGTATCAAGGGTGAATCGCCCTCAGGGTCACCTGCTCTGAGCTCCTCACGCTGACGCCATTGCAACTGCCCCTTTGACAGTTTGGCAGTGCCCAGTGCAATCGCACCATTCCGTCTACTCGTGACCGCGAGCACTGCCGTGTTCCCAACGACGATTCCCCTCACCGGGCTTCCCTCGTTGAGACGGCCGCAGCTCACCGTGGCCATCGAATGGCTGCCGTTGATGACATCTCCAGTCTGCGTCAGAACGAAATCGGCAGTTCCGCATTCGGCGCCGCTCTGGCGCTCCGACGGCGTCCGAAGGTCAATGGCCCAAATCCCGGTGAAAGGCTCTCCGGCGACTGCGCAGCTAGCGTAGCCGAGGAGGCTGAGGGCAAGTGCGACGTGCAGGGTGCCGTGAATCATAGAGTGCCTCATCGAAACGCTCGGGACATTCCGTCTTCCATTTTGGAAACTCCTACTTCGTTGTCGCAAGAGGGGTCAATCGATAAAGGCAGCGTCGCTCATCGGGCGTCGCCGTGTGGAGTTCCTTCTCGACGCATGTAGCTGCCGCCCTGAGAGTTCTGAACCTACGGTTCGTCAAGTTGGCTTCACACTCCAAGGCATATGCGGATGGCCAACTGCCGCCAGCACCGGTCAGCGCGCCGACGAGTCCACATTCGGCGTTCAGGTACTTCAGCCACGCTGTGTGCTGCGCGTCCATTGCCCGCATAAGGGCCTCGTCTGGAAACTTCGCTCCGCCTCGTACCAGGGAGACCAACCTCGCATGCTGGGATTGGAGGCGTCGCTCAATGCGGTCACGAGCCTGCTTATGCAAATTTGCCGTGTGCATCGCACTACCGATGGGCCACTCATCCATTGCTTCGTGGTCTGCGGCACCTGCACATACGGATGTCAAGGACGCTAGCAGGATGACGATGGTTGCGAACAGCTTCATATGCGGCGGAGCGTTGTTGTCTACTCCGACATGCTTAAGTAGGTTTGAGCGCTGTCGATGAAGTCTGCATGAAGTCGAAGCCCGTTCGACGGCCTTGCACTGTCGGCGCGGTGATATTGCACGCAACCGAGGAGCGCCCTGAAGTGATTTCTGTCGCGCGACCGACCATCCGCCTCTAGCCGCCTTCTGCCAGACAGGTTGGCCGACCTAGGGCTCCAGTGGATACAAGCCTCAGTCCGCCATCGCGCACTGTTCCACGATTCCCGACCGAATCTTCTGCCCCTGCCGGCAACCTGTAGCTGGCCCCTTGAGGGCAGTACAAACTCCCATTGAGCGGGCTCCCGGTACCTCGCGCTTGATGGGGACACATCGCCCTTCACATTGACTCCCATCATCTGTGCATTGACGCCCCGCGTCCGCCGCGGGAGTGGAGCAAAAGATACTTCCTCGTGCGAAGGCCGCAATAAGCCTGCCCCCGCCGGCCAAGCATGCATCACGTACTTCAACGACCTTCGACGGCGCGTCCCTGCACGGTACTGCGCCCACTAGCGGAAGCTCCGGCGGAGATTCCCAGTGGAACAGGTAGCAGCCCCATCCTCCCCGCACGTGAACGTCCTGAAAGCCAGCCGTTTTGCTCTGAAGCGGCGTCACTTCAGCAGCACATGGCCTCGCCTTTTCGGTCTCGCAGAACTCTGACAAGGCGCGGTCGAGCGCGATTCGCCGGCCATCACCAAGCAGCAGCGAATGGGGCTGCTGCTCGCAGACCAAGATGGCGTCTAGGGTGCCTGAATCAGCCATCTGGCCGAGCCATACTCCGCCTTGGCAATGCCGACTGGCGACCTCTTCGCTCGCTCGGTCGACCAACATGCGTTCGCGGCGACCAATGGGGAGCTTCAGTTCGTTAACCACTGCAGCCTCGAGCGTCGCGCGGATTTTGGCGACGGCCGCGGCCCTATCGGCGTAGCCGTCCTTCTGGGCCGCGCTTTTTTCTAGGGAGCCGAGTGGAACCAGGACACCTGACATGGCCTGCGTGGAGAACAGAGCGACAAATGCCAAGAGCCAGAAGTGCATCGTCATATCCGGTGGTCATTCGACTCTTCGAATCGCGCTCAGCATCTAAACGCGAGCAAGGGGAGGTACGCCTTCGTCGATTGTCGCTCGGGGCTCAGTTAGTGCGCACACGCGTTGGGAACGCGAGCCAAACGCTGGTTCAGCGGAACTTTGGCGGCGACCTGGCGATGTCTGCTTTTGGCCGACTGCAGCCTGTCGGCTACCAGGCGCTTCGGGCCCAATGCTGTCGGCTGTCTTCAAGGGCGACGATTTCGATGGTCCAAAGCCGACACTTACGCCAATCAGGACGCTCGAGGCTGCCTCTGGTCATGCGCATGATTGAAGGAGACCGGCTGGTACTCGGCTACTTGTCACTCGACCTCTGGCAGTCCGGCTTGTGCAAGCAAGCGAGCCGCTTGCTGCATCTGTCGGCGATGCGCCGGTGAAGTTGCGACCGGCATGCGGCGAAGAAACGCCGGTACGCTCCGGAAAACAGAACGCTCTCGAAGCAAGTGGACCCAACGCGCGGCCAAGTCCTTCTCGCCAAGCGCCTGTGCCGCCGCTGCGCCGGCGGCGTAGTTGGTCGGCAGGCCCGGATTCGCTGCCATGCCGCGCTGCGCGGCATCCAGCGCTGCGGCGTACTGCTTCCTCGCCAGCGCGCTCCAGGCGAGAGCCAGGTACCACACCGCACGAAGCGGCTCCCTCGGGCTCAGCAGCAGCGCGCGGTCGCACAGTGCGGGCGCTTCATCCGGATGTCCGAGCCGGGTGCGCACCAGCGCCAACAGCCCGTAGGCGGGCGCGAAAGATGCCGACAGTCGAAGGCATTGTCTAAGCGCTTCCTCCGCACGCACTGTTTCGCCGCGGCCATACGCGATCAATGCGAGCACGTAGTGGGCATCGGGTTCGGTCGGCGCGAGAACGACCGCTCGTTCGGCGTGATCGTGGGCTCGTCCGCGAGCCTCCTCCTCGGTCAATCCGTCCCAACCGAACTGGCCGGCGCGCCAATCGCAGGTGGCCAGGCAGATCTCCGCCAGACCGCACTGCGGATCGCGCAGCGCCGCCTCGGCGGCCCATCTGCGGGCATGCATGTTCGTCTCGGCCGTTTCGGGCCGTGCGAACAACTCTACCCAGGCCTGGGTGGCCAGCGAGCGCGCCGGCAACGCCTCGGCGTCGCTCTCGGTGCCGCGCGACAACACGCCGGCTTGGGCTTCGAAGGTGAGCGCGCGTGTCAGCCGCCCGATCACCCAGGCCGCGCTTTGCAACCAATGGGCGGCCGGCACTTCGATCGTTTCTGCCCAGGTCTGCCGCCCGCTGGGTACGTCGATCAGCTCGGCTTGAATCGATAGCAGATCGGGGCCGATACGGCGAATGCGGCCGTCGATCACCGAGCGCACGCCAAGGTGCCGGCCCAGCGAAACGGGCGACTCGCGGCGATGCGCAAACTCGATCATCGTGCCCCGTGCGACCACGGCCAACTCGGGCTGGCGCGACAGCTCGCCGATCAGGCCATCAACCAGACTTTTCGAGATGAACTGCAGCGAATTTTCCAGGTCGACTGCCTCGAACGGCAGCACGGCAACGGATTGCTCACCAAGGCCGGGCGAACCTTCCATCTCGACCGGCCATCGCAGCCGGTAGCCCTTGCGGGGTACCGATTCGAGTGCGTCGTGGCCGTGTTCATCGCGTCCCAACAGTTTGCGCAGCCGCGAGATGCTCTCGTACAACGAACTGGGGGTAACGACCACACCGGCCCAGACCGTGGCAAGCAGCGAGCCCGTCGGCACCACCGCCCCGCCGGCGCGGGCCAACGTCAGCAGCAGGCGCATCAAGCGCGGCTCGAGCTTGTGCGATTCGCCATCACGTTCGACGCGATCGTGCATCGCGTGCACGGTCCACGGCCCGATCGTGAAGGGGGGTGGCGAGACGTCGGCTGGCTCGTTGGACAAGGCGGCTCCTTGGCACATCTTAAGTAAAACCTAAAGCCGCGCCAGTGTGCTTCCCTCCCACACTGACCGCACACCGCGCAAAGAGGACATGTCATGGAAACGCTTCAAGAAACCGCCAACCCGCACGCTTGCTCATCTCCACCCAGGCACAGCGTGGTCGACCAAGTCTCCACTCAGCCGCCGGCGATCGTGCAGAGCAGATACCTGGCGGCGCTGGGCGCCCTGTTCGCGCTGTTCAGTTCAGCGCGCGTGCTGGCTTATCTGCCGACGATCTGGGCCGTCTTGGCAAGCGGAGACTCCAGCCAGCACTCGCTGCTGACCTGGTTCACTTTTTTTGGAGGCAACGCGACCATGGCGGTCTGGCTGTGGGAGCAAAACGCCCGACGCTGCAACGCGGCGATCGCGGCCAGCGGGGGCAATGCCTTGATGTGCCTGGCCATCATCGCGGTCGTCACGTGGACGCGGCTGTGAGTGCAGGCTCCTGCGACCAGCGAGCCGACCCAAACTTAAGGAAAGCCCAAGACCGCGCCGCCGCGGCGCCTTGCACACTCGTGCCACACCATGCCAACACAAACCGGAGTTGCACCATGCACCGAATCAACCGCAGGAGTGTTCTCTTGACCGCGCTCGCCACCTTACCCGGCGTCGCCGTCGCGCAGCCAGGAGGGCAGGTCATGCGCATCGTCGTTCCCTTCGGGGCAGGCTCCGCCCCAGACATCGTCGCCCGGACACTCGCCGACCCCCTGGCCGCGGACCTGGGAGCGCCGGTGGCAGTTGAGAACATGCCCGGCGCCGGTGGAATGCTCGGCGTCACGCACGTGGTGAATGCCACCCCTGATGGCCGCACGGTCGTGATGTCCGGCGATGCGGCATTGGTGATGCCTGACCCGAATCGTGTGCGGCGCTACGACCCCCAGCGCGACCTGGCGCCGATTTCACGTCTCGTCGCCACGCCCAATGTGCTGGTGGTGAGCGGCGACACCGCCACCCGAAACCTTACAGACTGGCTGGTCTGGCTGCGTCAGCAGCCCACTGGCAGGATCAGCTACGCGTCGGCCGGAGTCGGAACCTCATCGCACCGCGCCGGCGAGTTGCTGGCGAAGATGACAGGTGTCGAGATGACCCATGTGCCATCCAACCAGAGTCCTTTGCCAGACGTGATCGCAGGCCGTGTCGACTTCTTTTTTGCCAACGTCGCAACCGCGATGCCTCTGGTTCGCGAAGGCCGTCTGCGCGCGCTTGCCGTGTCGTCGCTTCATCGCACGCCCATCGCGCCGGAACTGCCGACGCTGGCCGAGTCCGGGTTGACGGGGTTCGATGCGACGGCCTGGTTCGCAATGCTCGCGCCGGCGGCCACGCCGCCCGAGATGCTGGCACGCTGGCAGCGTGCGGGGCGGATGGCACTCGCAACGCCTCTGGTCAGCGCGAAGCTGCACTCTCTGGGCATCGAGGCGATCGGCGAGTCGCCCGAGGAGCTCAGTGAAACGATCAAGCGCGAGTCTGGCAAGTGGGCCGGCCTGATCCGGTAGTAGTCCACGCCTGGAGTCGCTCTGACGAAGCCCCTAGAAGCAGCCGGCCGCGGAAGGCCGCTCCTGGCCGGAAGCAGGGTTTAGGTAGCGACAAACCCATCATCGCTAGCGGCCCATCGGATGCCTAGCACCGCCTCGCTCTTCGCAGTCTCCAAGTCCGCGTAGAAGGAAGGGCTCGGCGCGTAGGAGGCCCATCCCTCAACGCCCGCAGCTTCGTTGTTGAAGTGGTATTGCTCGACGAATCCAAAACTACCCACCTCGCGAAGAAAAAGAACGATGCGGCGTTGGTGGTCTCGTGAATAAAGGAAGCAGATGTTCTCGTTCATTGAGGTATTCAACCGAGGGGTGAGCAAATTCTGCCTTGAGTTTGAAGGTCTGCTCTTGGCCGATAGACGCCGATCGCGCGCATCGTGTAAACGCCGGCAACCGCTGCAAAGCCGCCGTCCAGCCGTGTGTCGTGACAGACCGAAGCTGGCTTACAGCGGCATTACTTTGCGCCCAAAGCAGATCAATCATGCCTTCCGGGTACCGCTTTCATCAGTAGAAACGCTCACTTATTCGCCTTCTCGTCCATGTACAATTTGTAACTATTAAACAACTCATAGGCCGCGAGGGCTCAAGAGGAAACACGAGTGCTTGGTCATGACCGGCGCCTGACGTCGGAGTCTGATAGCGCGCTCGAAGAGCCGCCGAAGGGGTCCGCGTACTGGGCGGACGGGACGGCTGCGCCTTGGTGAGCGAACCGAACGTCGCCGGCGCCCGTCCGCTGAGCCAGTTCTTTCGAATGGCGATCCTGGCCGGGGTCGAAAGCGCTGTTCAAATTCACATTGATCGCGGCGACGACCTCGACGCGCGAGACACCAGCGGCATGACGCCGCTCATGCTCACCGCCGCGCAGAACAAGCCTGCGATTTGCAGGCTGCTGCTGAGCGCGGGGGCCGATCACCGCTTGCTTGATCCGTCGGGCAAAACCGCCTTCGAAATTGCTCTCGCGGCTGACTCCCATGCCACCGCCGCAGTCCTCAGTGCGGCCCGCGCGCCAGCGCCTACCGCGCCTTTGACGGATGACGCCGCGCGCCCATTTATCGATGACGCTGAGCCTGGAGCGCGCTCCCTCGTCCCGCTTGACGGCGCTATCCAACTCGCCACCATGGCGGATGGCTGGGAAGAGGAAGTGGCCGCCCCGGTTATTCCCGACGATCCCGCCATATGGGAAGCTGCCAAGGCCACGAAGGTGGCTATGGCCAACCATGTGCCCATCGACACTTGGTCGGACTGGGGCGATCTATCCGCCTACCTACCGGACCGCGCCTCATTTCTCCCGGCCACTGACGATCCAGAGGCCCGCGCGCGATTGAGGCGCCTTTTCTTGCGCGCCTTGCGCGAGGGCAGCGCGCCGGACGACGAAGTCGTCGAGGTGTCGCGCGATCCGGAAGACGCGCAGGACCTGGTGAAGGCAAGCGTCTATCGCATGGTCATGGAGGACATGGGTTGCGAGACCGATGAGCGATTGGAGCGGCGGGAAGCATTCGAAGACCACAACGTCTATGTCGATCCCGACGAAACTCCTGAGGAAGAAGATGCCCTGACCGACGCGCTGGCGCACATCGGAACGCTGACCTCCACGCAGTTCGATCCCTTCTATCTCTATCAACGCGAGGCTCAACGACACCGCCTGCTGAGGGCGGAAGACGAGGTCGAGATCGGCCAGGCGATGGAGGCCAGCCTCGAATCGGCATTGGACGCTCTCGCAGCATGGCCTGACGGAATCTCGCGCCTGCTGGACGCCGCCAAGGCAGTGCAGGCTGGCGATCTCCCCACGCGCTGGCTTTGCGCTGGCCCACGACAAGAAGCGCCCGTGATCGACGATGAGGGAATCGATGCCGATCCAGTCGCAGCCGCCCCTGAAACCGAGACTCCGACAAGCGCGGTAGACCATGACGCCGAAGGCGATCCAAGCTCGGGCTCCAAATCCGGCATCTCCAATGCCGAATTTTTCGTCGCTGCGCAGCGCTTGTCCGCAGTTGCCATCGACACGGACCGCAATTCGCCGCATTGGAGCGAGGCGCGAAGCCTGCTTGCATCCATGCACGTCGCCAGCAACTTCCTGCTCGATTTGGCCGATGAAGCACCACGGAACTCCTCCGAGGCAGCCTGCGCCTTCAAGCGCGACATGGAAATCCATCGCAGGCATCGCGACCGGATGGCCATCAGCAATTTGAAGCTGGTTATGTTCCAGGCGAAGAGATACATGCGCTTTGACCTCCCTCTCAGCGACCTGGTTCAGGAAGGCAATATTGGTCTACTGCGCGCAGTGGACAAATTCGACTGGCGGCGCGGATTCCGGTTCTCCACCTACGCCCTTTGGTGGGTGCGCCAAGGCATCACCCGCTTCATCGCCGACAACGGCCGAACGATCCGGCTGCCTGTCCATGTATTCGACGAGGTCCAGCGCCTCAGGCAGGAATCGCGATTGTTCGAGGAGCGGATGGGCCGAGCTCCGGAGTTGAGCGAAATCGCCCCCAGGCTCGGCATAGCCGAGCGCAACGCCGCTGCGCTAATGCGTGTGGCCTTGACACCGTCGTCCTTGGACGATGCAGATATCGACGCAAGCGTGGACCCGAGTCTGTCGCATGGGTTCATTGATCCTGATCCGATGGAAAAGGTGGCAAAGCTAGAACTCGACCGCGCCGTCAACCGGGCCTTGAAAATCCTCGAACCGAAGGCAGAGCGGATCATCCGCCAGCGTTTCGGGCTCGGCGGCCTCGCCGAGCACACTCTCGATGAGATTGGTGTGTCGATTGGCGTGACGCGAGAACGTGTCCGGCAAATCGAATCGAAGGCTCTCGACAAGCTTCGGCACCCGACGTGCGCCGGGCTATTGGACCCCAGCAGAGTCCACCCGCGCAGCGAAGGCCAGCAGCCCCCAGCCGACGCGGTCGACGGCGATAGCGCCAGACCAGCGCCAACCGATCCGATGACGGATGCCTTGGCCGTCGGGCCTTTGCGGATGGTGCCAGTCGCCGTCAACAAGGCGCTAGAGTTGGCCATGAGCTTGAGGGCTCCGGTTGAGGATGACAGGCTCGGAAGCACCGGCAGGATTTGGGTCCGCACCGACGATAACGAAAACAGCCATATGCAGATCTTGATCCCCAAACTCGTCGGGTTGGGCTTCGCGCACGAGGCGGGAAAGGGCTGCTGGCGATGATGCTGAATCCACCCAAGACGAGGGAAGCTCCGCCGCGAGCTACCCCGATGCTCGAATCCCTTCGCGGGATGGGCTACTCGCCGGCCACGGCGCTGGCCGACATCATCGACAACAGCATCTCGGCCGGCGCAACCGAAGTCCGAATCGACTTGGCGTGGGACGGCCTGAAAAGCCGAATCGCCGTCCTCGACAACGGCTCCGGCATGAGTGACCCGGAGTTGGAAAGCGCAATGACGCTCGGCGACAAGAGCCCGCTCGATAAACGCTCGGCAAACGACTTGGGGCGTTTCGGCATGGGCATGAAGACGGCGTCGCTCTCGCAGTGCCGGCGCCTGACGGTGGCGACTGTGAAGGATGGCGCCTCGTGCTGCCTGCGCTGGGATTTGAACGAGCTCATCGCCCTGCCCCAGACCAAATGGCTGATGTTCGAAGGTCCCGCGCCCGGATCGGAGGCCCACATCTCGTCGCTCGAAGGCAAGGCCAATGGCACGCTCGTCCTGTGGGAATTGATGGATCGCATCGTCACCGAGGGCTACACGGCCCAGGACTTCCTAAACATGGCCGATCATGTCGAGGCCCACTTGGCGATGGTGTTCCACCGACTCGTCCAGGGGCCAAGGCCGCGGCTTCGCGTCCTCATCAACGGCAGGCCCATCGCACCGTGGGACCCCTTCATGGTGGGTCGCTCCTGGTCGTCGCCGATTGGACGAAAGTACACTCCCGAAGGCTTGGTCGAGGTCGAGTGCTTCGTGCTGCCGCACAAGGACAAGCTTACCCAGGACGAATGGAAGGCCGGCGCCGGCCCAAACGGCTGGACAGCGCAACAGGGCTTTTACATCTACCGCAATGAGCGGCTGCTGCTGGCCGGCGGCTGGCTCGGCCTCGGCCCTGGCCGCTCCTGGAACCGGGAGGAGTCGCACCGCCTCGCGCGCATCCGCCTGGACATCCCCAACACCGCAGACGCCGCCTGGAAGATCGACATCAAGAAGTCCACGGCTCGCCCGCCGGTGGCGCTGAGGCCTTGGCTCACGTCCCTGGCCGAGCATGCCCGCGAGCGAGCGCGCAAGGTGTTCGCCTATCGCGGCAGCCCGACGCCGAGCCCGACAGGAACCCCGCTCGAGCAAGCCTGGCGGGTGGACCACACCGGCAGCGGCGTCCGCTACCGCATCGACGAGAAGCATCCTGCCATCGCCGCCGTCACCGAGGCGGCCGGGCCGCTGCTACCAATGGTCAAGGCGATGTTGCGCGTCATCCAGGAGACGGTGCCGGTGCAGCGCATCTGGCTGGACACGGCGGAAAACAAGGAGACTCCGCGCACGGCATTCGATGGCGAGCCTTCTGCCGAGATCGTGGCCGTCATGCGAACGATCTATCAAGACATGGTCGGCCGGCGCGGCATGACGCCTGAGCTCGCCAAGCGAGCCTTGCTGTCTACCGACCCTTTCCAGAATTTCCCGTCGCTGGTCGACAAACTCCAGGTCGAGGGCACGTCCTCCGACGCAAGCTCTTGAAAGAACCACGAATACGTTATGCCGCAACCCGACAAATCCTTGCTGCCCGTCATCAACATGGCCCAGCTCATGCTCGAGGCCGAGCGCGAGACCGTGGGCATCACGCCGGCCGCCATCGCCGCCAAGGTCAAGCTCGCGGCGAGCATTCTCAATTCCACGCCATGCGACGAGATTGACCAAGCCGCCGCCATCGGAGTCTTGATCCAGCGGTTCAGCCACTGGATCGGCAAGGACACCACGCTGCAGGACGACGAGGGCCATATGCCCTGGCTAGTCGCCGCCAAGAAGAAGGACTGGCGCTACTGGCCCCGCTACCAGCGGTTCTTGGAGCTCAAGATGTCAGTGGAGGTGGTTGGCGCGCTCGATAAATCCACCGACCACATCCTCGGGTTGCTGGAAGACCCCAAGCGGCCTGGCCCGTGGGACCGACGTGGCTTGGTCGTGGGGCACGTCCAATCGGGCAAGACCGGCAATTACTCGGGTCTGGTGTGCAAGGCGGCCGATGCCGGCTACAAGATCATCATCGTGCTGGCCGGCCTGCACAATAACCTGCGCTCGCAGACCCAAATCCGGCTCGAGGAGACCTTCCTGGGCTACGAGACATCGGAGAACCGCGACCCCGGCAAGCCGTTGGGCGTGGGCGCTATCGACAGCGATCCCGCGATCCACCCGCACTGCGCGACCACGCGGGCCGACCGCGGCGATTTCAATTCCGCAGTTGCCAAGCACTTCGCCATCTCACCGGAGGAGAAGCCTTGGCTGTTCGTGGTCAAGAAGAACAAGACGGTCCTCACGCAACTCTTCAAATGGATTCGGGGACATGTGGCCGACACAACGGACTTGAAGACGGGTAGGCGCATCGTCACGAAGCTGCCGCTGCTCATCATCGACGACGAGGCGGACAACGCGTCGGTGGACACCGGCGAGCAGGTCATCGATACCGATGGCAAGCCCGACGACGACCACGAGCCGAAGGCCATCAACGGTCTGATCCGAAGGATCCTGCACGCCTTCGACCGGAAGGCTTATGTCGGCTACACCGCCACGCCCTTCGCCAACATCTTCATCCACCGCAGGAACGAAACCACCGACGAAGGCCCCGACCTTTTCCCGCAGTCGTTCATCGTCAACCTAGCTGCGCCTTCGAACTACGTCGGCCCCGCGCGCGTGTTCGGCCTGCTTGGCTCCGAAGGCCGCGTCGGTGGCCTGCCTCTGATGCGAGACGTCGCCGACCACGTCAACGGCGACGAGCCCGGCGGCTGGATGCCGCCCAAGCACAACAAGGATCACGCCCCGACCTTCAAGGGCCAGGACATCCTTCCGCCCTCGCTCCGAGAGGCCATCCATTCGTTCGCGCTGGCCTGCGCTGCGCGGACCTTGCGTGGCCAGGGCAAGGAGCACGCTTCCATGCTCATCCACGTGACGCGTTTCACCAAGGTCCAGAAGGAAGTGTTCCGGCAAGTTGATGAATACGTCATGGCGATGACCCAGCGGCTGGTCCGGCGCATCGACCACGAGGCGCTCGAGGCGGACTTGAAGAAGCTGTGGGAGGAGGACTTCGTCCCTACCTGCGCCAAGGTCGCCACGCTCGTCGAAGAGCCTGGCGAGAATCTCGCCGTCCCCGATTGGTCCGCCATCCTGACCGCGCTGCCCGACGCAGTAGCCGACATCAAGGTCAAGACCATCAACGGGACCGCGAAGGACGCCCTGGACTACTCGGAACAGCAGGAGCACGGGTTGAAGGTGATCGCCATCGGCGGCGACAAGCTCGCGCGGGGTCTGACGCTCGAGGGCCTCAGCACCAGCTACTTCGTGCGCACGACCAAGATGTATGACACGCTGATGCAAATGGGGCGCTGGTTCGGCTACCGCCCTGGCTACGTGGACCTCTGCCGGCTCTACACCACCAAGGACTTGGTCGAATGGTTCGGGCACATCGCCGACGCCTCCGAGGAGCTGCGAACGGAATTCGATGCGATGGCGGAAAGCGGCGCGACGCCCAAGGAATACGGGCTGAAGGTCCAGTCGCATCCGGTGCTGCTGGTGACTTCTCCCTTGAAGATGCGCGCGGCCAAGAGCCTCTACCTGTCCTTCTCCGGCGAGCTGCTGGAGACCATCGCCTTCTTCAAGGACGATGCCCGGCTCGACCAGAACCTCGCGGCGGCCAACAAACTCATCGGCTCGCTGGGCAAGCCGGCGGAGTCGAGCCCCATCGCCAGGAAACGCGGGGGCGTGGACCAGGAATTCAGCGGCTTTTTGTGGAACAAGGTCCCCGGCGACAGCGTGGCCGACTTCTTCGAGGCGTTCGTGTCGCATCCGAAGGCCCACAAGGTCGTTAGCAAGCTGCTGGCGGAGTTCGTTCGCACCACGATGGCCAAGTCCAATGAGCTCACGAGCTGGACGGTCGCGGTGATAGCGGGCGGGCGCGGCGCACCTTTCACCTTTGAAGGTGGCTGGACCATCGACGGGACACTCCAGCGCTCGGCCAATCCCTCTTTCGACGACCGCTATTCGATCGGACGGCTGCTGTCGCCGCGCGACGAGGCGATCGACCTGGACGAGCCGGCCTGGGCGGCGGCGCTGGCGGCCACCAGGAAGGCGTGGAAGCCGGACCCCGCCAAGCAGGAAAAGGGCGGGCTCCAAAAGGAGCCGGAGTTGCCCAACGGGCCGGCCATCCGTCGCTTACGCGGCAAAGGTATGGACGGGATTCCCGCAGCTCCCGAACGCGGATTGCTGCTCATCTATGCCCTGGACCCCAAGCAAGCAGGCAAGGATGTCTTCAAGACCCGGACCGACCCGATCATCGGCTTTGGCGTGAGCTTCCCGGCAAGCGACTCGGGCGTCAAGGTCGAATACAAGGTCGACCACCTGATATGGAACCAATGGGAGCAGGACTATGGCGCGTCCGAATGAGGAGATCGTCATGGCCTGGGCCTCGCTGGCCGGGTCGTCCGCGTCGGCGGGATGGAGTTCGATCCCGATCGTGTCTCCGCCAGGCTGCTCGCTTTTGGCCGCGCGACGCAGCCCCGATGACGAGGAGGCCATCCTCGCCGGATTCGCTGGCCTATCGATCCCGGTTGCCGAGAAGCTGCCCGAGGGCCAGGGCTTCGCGGTCGAGCGCGTCGATCTAGGCGACGACAAGGCTTGGCTCGCGCTGACGCGCAAGCTCAGCGGCGGCGTGGAGCTGTTCTTGTTGATGGCCAGCGATGTCGTGGCGGCGGTTGAATCCGAGGGAACCTCGGACCCCGCGCGCCTCGCGCGGGCCTTCCTTGCCCGCGTGCGGGCTTGGCAGGAGTTCATGCGCAAGGGCGCCCAGGTCTTGTCCGCCGAGAAGGAGATCGGCCTGGTCGGCGAGCTCGCGGTGCTCTCCGCCATCATCGCCGCCGGGGTCGCCCCGGATGTGGCAATGCATGCGTGGGTGGGGCCACAAGACGCCAATCAGGACTTCGAGCTGGGCACCGGCGCAATCGAGGTCAAGTCCACCATCTCGCCCATCGGCTTCCCTGCTCACATCGGTTCGCTGGCCCAGCTCGACGACTCCACGCTGCAGCCGCTCTTCCTGGCCGGCGCGCGTCTGGCCCAAAGCGCTGCAGGCCTGAGCCTGCCGCAATGGATTGAATCGGTGCGCGCGCAGGTCGCCGGCAACTCCGACGCCACGCGCATGTTCTCCGACAAGATCATCGCTGCCGGCTACTTCGACGCGCACGCTGACAAATACCCACGCAAGTTCAGCAGCGCTGGGACGCGGTTGGCCGAAGTGGTAGCGGGCTTCCCAAGGCTCACGCCTGGGACGGTGCCGCTCGGGGTGACGGAGGCGAAATACAGTGTGGAGCTGGAGCAGACGCTCGGCGAGGGCATCGGCATCGAATTGGCATTGAAGAAACTTGGGGCCTTATGAGCGAAGCGATCCTGGAATTTCTGAACGAGCTGCAAGACGACATAAAGTCGCAAGTCAGCAACGAGATGCCCATCGAAGAGTATGTCTTCTCGGACATCGTCATGAACCACCTGGCCGATGCTGGCATGACTTACAACGACCCTGTGGTCTGCCACTACAAGGGGCGGGCTGGCAACGCGATCTTGCGCCTGAGCGGTTACTCCATCTCAGAAGACGAAGACCAACTCGACTTGTTCATCAGCCTGTATGAAGGCGTCAGAGAGATCGCATTCATTTCCGAGACCGACACCAAGACGGCCGCGGAACAGTGCCTGCGTTTTTTGACCCTGTGCGCCAACGGCACCATCGCCGCCAGACTTGAGGATTCGAGCGACGAGCGCGAGCTGGCGGTCAAGCTCCAGCAAATTTACGATGGCCTCGATCAGATTCGGGTGTTCGTCCTGACCGACAAGGTCACGAGGGCCAAGAGCTTCAAGCCGCGCGAAATCAATGGGAAGACCGTGCGCCTGGAAGTCATGGACATTGAGCGGCTCTACCGGCAAGTGGCCGAGGGCAAGCCGCGCGACGAGCTGATCGTCAACTTCAACGAGATTTGCGGCGCGCCGCTGCCTTGCGTGTTCGTCCCAGGCGGCGACGGCGAGGACTACGACTACGCCTTGGCAGCCATCCCTGCCATCGCCTTGCAGGCGCTGTATGCGAAGTTCGACTCGCGCCTGCTCGAGGCCAACGTCCGCTCCTTTTTGAGCGTGAAAGGCAAGGGCGTCAACGCGGGCATCCAAAGCACGCTGCGACACGATCCTGGGCGCTTCATGGCCTACAACAACGGCATCGTGGTGGTCGCCGACCAGATCGCGCTGGCCAGATCGGCCAGCGGCAGCGACTGCATTTCGCTCCTCCAAGGCCTTCAAATTGTCAACGGCGGCCAGACCACGGCATCCATCTTCTTCACCAAGCGAAAGTTCCCCGAAACTGACCTGAGCCGGGTGTTCGTCCCGGCCAAGATCATCGTGATGAGGACCCAGGACCCGGCGCAAGAGGAGACTCTGATCTCCGACATCTCCCGATACGCCAACAGCCAGAACGCAGTCAAGCAGTCGGACTTGTCGGCCAACAAGCCCTACCACGTCGCCATCGAGAAGCTCTCGCGCACTGTTTATTGCCCGGATGGCGTGAGCCAATGGTTCTACGAGCGCGCTGCCGGCAGCTACAACACGCTGCTATCGCTCTCCGGCAACACGCCCGCCAAGCTCAAAGCCCTGAAAGAGTCGATCCCGCCCGCGCGGCGCATCACCAAAACGGACTTGGCGCGGTACCTCAACACCTGGGATGTCAGGCCGGACGTGGTCAGCCTGGGCACGCAGAAGAACTTCGACAAGTTCATGGCGGAGCTGACGGCCACCTACGGACAGGACATCCCGGAGCCAAAGGTATCGGACTTCAAGGCGATGATGGCAAAGGCCAAGATCTACCGCGATGCCCACAAGTTGATGCGGCCCATGTTCAGCGCATTCCAGGTGAACGTGGCCACCTACACTGTCTCGCTGCTGGCCCAAGAGCTGGGCGACAGAATCGACCTCGAGCGGATCTGGAACAACCAGGCCTTGTCGCCCGAGCTACTGGGCCAGTTGGCGACATGGTCCAGGGAGGTCAACGACGCGCTGCGCGAAAGCGCCCACGGCAAGATGGTGTCCGAGTGGGCCAAGAAGCCCGAGTGCAAGGCGGCGGTGCTCGGCGCCACCTATTCCGCGCCCGCCACCAACATCCCCGAAGTGAAGGCGGCCTAAGGTCGCGCGCGCCATGGTCGACGTAGTGCCCGCCAACGTGCGCAGCCAGATGATGTCTGGCATCAAAGGCAAGGACACCAAGCCTGAGCTGATCGTGCGACGGCTGCTGTTCGCATCGGGCTACCGCTTCCGGTTGCACCGCAAGGACTTGCCGGGCTCGCCCGACATCGTCATGCCGGGCCGCAAGATCGTGATCTTCGTGCACGGCTGTTTCTGGCACGCGCATCAGGGATGCAAATACGCCAAGACGCCATCGACGCGAACGGAGTTCTGGACCGCCAAGCTACGGGCCAACGTCGATCGCGATCAGCGAGCGACCGACAAGTTGACGTCGATGGGTTGGCGGGTGCTCAACGTCTGGGAATGCTCGACACGGAATCCTGCGGCTCCAGTACAACTACCGAAGGCTCTGGAGCGCTGGATCGATGGCGATGAGCTGATCGGCGAGATCAGTGCCGCCGTGTGGCAGTCATGAAATCAAGAATGATTTTTCCGATCTGCTTGGCGAGCAGTGGCGGGACGGCGTTGCCGATCTGGCCGTATTGCTCCGTCCGATTCCCTTCGAAAAAGTAGTTATCGGGGAAGGTCTGCAAGCGAGCGGCCTCGCGTGCGGTCAAGCTTCGGCATTGACCTGGATCCGGGTGGATGTAGTAATGCCCATCCTTCTTGATATGGGCCACCACCGTCGACGAGGGATGCTTGCCCAGCTGCACACGGAAGCGGTCTTTGAACGGGATCGTCTCCTCGTCCACGTTCACATGGTCGGGAAGAAGCCGCGGCGGGAAGACGCGCAGATCCGGGGCGTACTTCTGCGTCGCGGCAAAGCAGGCGGCGAACATGTAGCGATGCAAGTCCGACCGCATGTGGCTGCGAGTCTCATGGTGCAAGACGCCGCCAAGCTTCGGGTCCAGATACCACTCCCGCAGATCTTCGGGCATGTAGTTGCCCGGTTGGACGTCGGTCTCGATGAATGGGGCACCGAACGTCTTTTGCTTCTCGGCCTTTTTGATGAACTTCTCCATCGTCGTTTCGATCACCGCGCGCAGCGGCACCTTCCAGCCCACCAGGGCGCTCGGAGACTCCTTGACGACCTTGATCCAGGCCTCCTGAGAGTCAGGCTCCTTGGACAAGCGACTGCGCAGCTCTGGAAGGCCAGCCAAGGCGGCGCTCACACCGACCTTCTTGGGTTGCTTGCGAAGCAGGAAGTCTTCCGGGCGCTCCCTGAGCGCCGGGGTCGCCGCCGCCACGTCCGACCGGATCCCGAAAAGGATCACCCGATGGCGGCTCTGCGGAATGCCATGGTCGTCGGCCTCGATCACATAGTCGTTGGGGTCGAGTTCGCCTTTCGCCTTGTGGACCACCAGCGAGCGAACTTCGTAGCTCAGGCCCGCCTTGGGCGCTTTCAAATCGGCGAGGATCTGCTCGAAGATGCGCTTGCCGGAGTTCGTGGAGTTGAGCATCCCCTTCACGTTCTCCATCACGAAGACTGCCGGCGCGAACTGCTGAATGATCCGCAGGTATTCGATGTAGAGGAAATGCTTGGCGTCGGCCTCGAACTTCTTCACATCCTTGCCGCGCAAGCGTGATCGGCCAGCCAGCGAGTAGGCCTGACACGGCGGCCCACCGATGAGCACCCAATCAGTCTGGCCCCCCAGGGCCTCGCGAATCCATCCATCCACTTCCTTGGGGGAAGTCACGCCAAGCTCAGCGCATCTGGCTTCCTTGGCCGCATGCTCTGCCGCGTCCTTGATGTCAGGATGAGCCAGAAACTGCTCGCGGCTGATCTTGCCGCGGACGTAGTCGTAGTAGCAGCTTGGAGCTTTGCCCTTGCCGAACTTGCGGAAGATCGAACGCAGCAGCAGGGTTCGATGGGCGATCGGATCCTTCTCGATCGAGACCTTGACGTCGAAGCGACGCACGCCATTCCCATCGACGACGGACGAAAACCCTTCGCACAGCCCTCCCGGCCCGGCGAACAGATCGATCACCGGTATCGCTTCTCTTTTTGATTGCATCTGTCTATGTGAGTACGGGTCTAGGCGGGGCACGCGCTCAGACGGCCAGCGCCCATTCTGCCAGGTCGGGCGCCTGCGCCCTCAATGTGACTTGAGCTTCTCGTAGGCCGTGGCTTCAAGCGCAGTGCTCGGGCCTCAGCAAGGTTGTGAGAGGGCCACTTGGGGGCCGTGATTGCTAGACCCGAATATTGCGTATGACGCAATTTCTCCCAGTTTAGTCAACCGGCCTCTCGGATGCCCCGCGCCACAATGGCAAGGGCTACACCGGCCCTTCCTTGTGCTCGTAGCCGGCCTTTTCCAAGCCGCCAACAATCGCCGTCGTGCAGTTGAATCGTTGAAGGCGAAGATGACCCCGCCGATTGCTTTTGGGTCGTCGTAGCCGCCGGCCGAAGGGCTGCCATAGCTCGGCGCGACCTGACAGTAGGAATGACACTCAGCGACCTACTGGAAAATTAGTTCCTTGATGAGCCAGCCGCAAGATCCTCTAAATCCTTACCCGCTTCCAAAGCCTCTCGCAACCACCGTGGCTTGGGACCAAATCCGCTCCACGAATTTCCGGCTTCGTCGCGGTAAGTCATCTTCGCGCTGCGCTTTCTCGCAACTGATTTCGGCGTCTTCGCTTTTGCTGCCGTGCCAGACGCGGCCGTTGCCTTGGTTGCAAATTCTTCGAGCGTCCTTCCGGCAGCGATAGCGTCGCGCAACCAGCGAGGACGGGGGCCGCGGCCGCCCCAGACGTTCCCATTGCCATCACTGTAAGCCGCAGAGTTCGCGCTCCTGGATGCGCTGCCGCCCTTCTTGCTCATCTCCTTCTTTGGCTTCGCCGAGATCGGCTTGCCGCCACCGTAGCCAAGTTGCTCTGCGGTCAGACTGTAGTGCTCGATAGCGACTTTGATGCGTTCAACAACTCCGCTAATCTCGCTTGCCTTCAGCTTCTCTGCTTGCTTCTGTAGGGCTTCAATCTGCCGTTGGATTTGCGTGTACGTCTGTGCCATCTGGAAAGTCCTTTGATATCAATGCTGAAGCGACTTTAACCCGGGCAGGTGAACGCTACCTGCATTGCTGCAGTTCACAAGGATGTCCCTGCCATTGAGGACAAGCAACTTCACGAGTCGTTGCTATCTGCCATAGCTGGTACGTCAATGACCAGTTCAGGGTCGAACACCTGGTTCTCGATTCTGCCGCTCCAGTTCACGTAGCCGCGCGGGTTGCACACGATCCGACAGGAGCGCACTCGATAGTCGAACTGCTGATGCGTGTGGCCATGCACCCAGAGCACGGGCACGTCAAAGAAGGCCTCCGAAAGTTCAGTGACGAAGGCCCCTGAGGCCCAATCATCGGCATAACGTGCTGACAGCGAACCTCGATGAGGTGCATGGTGCGTCACCACCACCGTCGGTCCGGTGAACGGTTCCGAGAGCTTCTCGCGCAGCCAAGCTCGCTGCGTTTGATGAATCCGCAGCGTGTCGGCCGCTTGGAGCTTCCTCCCCTGCCTGAACCGCCAAGTACCGGGTTCAGCCGACTCGTCGACCGTGCGGATCAGCGCGTAGTCGTTCAGCAGGTTGGTCGCCACCCTCATGGCTCGTCCAACATCGCCAACCGGACCTTCTGGCGTCTCGATGGCGAGCTCGAAGTCGGTCCAGAGCGTCGCGCCGAGAAAGCGCACGCCATCGATCACCAACTCGTCGCCATCGAGCACATGGACGTTGCTGCCGTCGGCCGCGCGACGTGCCTCCGCCAACGTCGTGTCCAGCCGTCCGTCGTAGTACTCGTGGTTGCCCAGCAGATAAACGACGGACTTGCCGCGAAAAGTGTCCGTCGCCCATTGGACAGCGCGTTTGGCCGGCGAATGGATGTCGCCAGCAAGGATGACGACATCGAATTCGAGATCAGGTGCGGGCTCGAAGGGCGCGAACTCGAGGTGAAGGTCGGAGAGGATCAGCGCCTTCATCGGAGTACTCCTTCAAAGCGCCCGCGAAGATCGGCGCTTGTCTTTTCATCGAAGCCGGTGAACGAATCGCACACCACCAGGTGGTCCTTGCAGTATTCGAACTGCCAGTAGGCGTCGTCGAGTGCGACCCACGGCTCGTCGAGCGCGTCGTGGATGTGGAGCCAGGCGAGGATTTCTCCTTCGCGCTGCCTGTATGGCGGAGGAAGACCAAAACCCGAATGCGGCGTGGCCCCAAGAATCCGAGCCCGGATGTCGCTGGAGAACGGCTTCAGCAGCGTCTCATAGATAAGCTGCTCGCGCCAGGATGAACTGATCACGATCTTCACGTGCAGGAACTCGCGCAACAGTGCCTCGAGCCGTGGCAGGAAGCAAAAGTCTGTGCCGCCGTTGAGGATGTGACCTTCACCCTCGGGGTGTAGGACGCCGTCGAAGTCCAGGAACAGGATCATCCTCGCCCCCTCAATTCGTTCTCATCGGTTCTCATACGACACCGCCGTTCTGAATAGCGTTGAGCATCGATCGGACCTTGTCCGAGCCGCCCTCGAGGGCGAACGCTGCTGGCGATTGGCCACCGAGCAGTTGGTGCGGCTTGTCCAGCCAGATCTGAGCATCTCGGCCGAGCACCTGGACCGCGAGATCGAGCAAGTGTTGTGGAAGACCTCCCAACCCAGTCTTCCCCTGCTGATACCACGGCCACGCCAGGTGCGAGCCCATGTCGACACCGAAGGCACGAAATGGTGCTCCAGCGCTCAGCAGGCCCTCGCCAACGTAGTCGATGTCCCGATGGTGGTGGCCATGGACCACCACCTGGACGCCGAGCGCCTCGGCAAGCTCGTCGATCGCCTGCCAGCCGTACAGGTGTGCCGCCGGCGCCTCGTGCGTCACCAGGATGTCCGCGGGCGGGCTCCGCAGCAGGTGCAGGTAGTCCGCGGGGAAGATACTGGAACGGTGCCGGCGGGCAATGCCGCCTCTCCACCGCACCTCGGGACGCAAGGACCGGCATAAGGCGTCGGCCGAGGCGAAAGCGGCCTCTTCGATCGGCCGCCCTGCATTCCAGATCTTTCCGCGGAAGACGCCGCCCAGGCCCGCGACCTGGTACCCGGCGATCTCGACGACGCGTCCGTGGAGGTTGCGATCCGCGAGTTCCGAGCCCCACAGGTTGTCGTAGTCGGCGTCCGAGTCCGTGTCGTGGTTCCCGTGGATGAACCAGACCTCGGTCTTGTCCAAGATTGGGGCCAGCTCGACGTGCAGAGGCTGGAGCGCCTGGATATCGCCCAGCAGCACGATCGCCTCGGGCCGGAAGCGCTCGACGGCCGCGATCACGGGGACGAAATCGCCGTGCGGGTCGCCGAAGAACATGAGCGCTGGGTTGGTCATCCGATGCATCAGCGCCTCCCATCTCCAACCGGAAAAGGATCTTCACCGTCGTTTCCGCTGGCACCGTCTCCGCCGCTCGATGGTCCGGACTTCTTCTCACGCGACTTCTGAGCCTTCACGACGTCGAAATCGCTGTCCAGGAAATGGTCACGCCCGGCGTAGACCAGCGCGCCCAGCGCGCGCTCGCTGGCCATGCGGATCTGCCGCGGCGTCATCCACGCCAGGCGGCAGATCTGGAGGTCCGTCGGACGCGTCAATTTCGCCCTGAGATACTCCTCCGGAACCATGCGCTCGAGCGTCGCCTGGAAGATGCTGTGGGCCAGGACCAGGCGGCCGTCGATGTCCGGCTCCTCGATGAAGAACTCCAGAAAGCGCGAACGCACGGGCGCGCTGATCCGATCGGCATCGTTGGCCGTCGCGACATAGAGCACCCGGCTGGCGTCGAACTCGAAGTCGATGCTCAGGTCCTTCACTTTGGTGGCGGTGACCGGCTCCAGCAGCGACAGCAGCGCGTCGACTGGGCGATAGTTGTTGCCGCCCCGCTCGCCTTTGTCGAGCTCGTCGAGCAGCACGACAGGATTCGCATGCTCGCCAAGCACGATGAGCTCCCACAGTGCCCCGGCAGCCGTGTTGCCCCAGTGGCGGTCGGAGCCTCTCAGGCCGGAGTTGGTCTGCACATTGTCGAACGCCTGCCGGTGGATCGGTGTCTGGAGGACCTCCGCCAGGCGCTGCGTGAAATGCGTCTTCCCGACACCGGGCTCGCCGAGCAGCAGGATCGGCTGAAGCATCAGCGGCTGACCCGTGAAATCTGCCAGGGCCATGGCTCGCTGTACGGCCTCGACGACCGCCGCGAAGTTGGGCATTTCGGCCGCGAGCGACACAAGTGCGGCCCGCCATCCCTCCGGACGAGCGACCGAGCGCCATGGCCCATGAGCCATCGCCTTGGCGAAGTGCCGCAGATCCCTGGCCAGGAGGTCCTTGTCAGCGGTCATCGGAGAATTCTTGAGCGCATGGAAGCGCTTCTGGGCCGCGTCCCAATCGAAGACGGCGACCGTGTCCGAGGACGGCTGGGGAACATAGCCCGGGACCGTCAGCGCCCGTGCTGCTTCCAGCGGCGACAAGGGCTTCGTCGGCGGCGGCGGGGGAATCTGACTCCCGCCGGCGCGCGCTTGGTCCGACATCCGCGCGATGCGCTGTTCTTCGGCGAGGGCGATCGACCGCTTCACCTCCTCCCGCCGAACTCTATCTGCCTCGAGGCACTCGATTCCAAGCTGTTCGAGGAGGTCGCGCGGCAGGAGAATGGCGGCACGCTCGTCGCCGTTCAAGGGAGAGTGAAGACCGTATCCGGGAGGTTCGTCGTCTGAAGTTTGAAGGCTGATCATGTTCGGCTCCTGAAAGGAGCCGGTGCATCAGCTCCTCAAGATGGGGAAACGGCAGAGAACGTAGCGGGCGTGGCCGCTATGGTCTGGTTCGAGTCGATGGCCGAGCAGTTCGAGCATGTCACCAGGCACGCCATGCCCCGCAGACCCGAATCGGTCCGACGTTGTGCAGAAATGGCGGTGGGTTTCAGCATGGCAATTGGAAGGTGGAGCGCTAAGCAGTTCGCGCTCAGTAATCTTAGTCCCGCGAGGTCGGGCTTGCAATTCTCCGAAGAAGCTGCGCGGTCACAACCGCAGCGAGCACGCAACATATCGGGTGACGCACTCGCTTCGATTGGTGCCAGTACTCATGCAGGCCTAGCGGCGTCGCGCCGACTTCACGAGGCCTTGCCTCAACGCAGTCTTGAGGGTCGGCAGCGAATCCAGGCAATCCTTTACAGACGCATCTTCCAGCCCTCTGTGCAGGGCTGTCATCTCGATCGCGAGCTTGGAAGAGATCAGGCTCGCGAACAACTCGTCGCCGGCAGCGCTATCTTGGGCGCTCTTCTTGATCAGCTTCAGTCCTGCGATCGTCAGCGCGTAGAACTTGCGACCATCGCTGCGAGACGGTTGAGGCACTGTGGAGGGGAAGTCTACGAGTTCGATCAGCCCATTGCGCTTCATCGCCGCAATCTGCGTGATGACGCGTGTCTGAGGACACATCATGCGGGCTGCGAGGCCCTTAGGACTCATAGCGACGCGCTTTCCTTCGGGCGCGTTTGCCTCAAGGTGAAAAGCAATAAGCCATTGCGTCACATTGACACCGGCCGCGTCAGCTGCCTCCGAAATGAAGCGGGTCGCGAGTTCTCCCATGGCTGCCAGCCGGGGCAGGAGCAACGTCTGAGAGGAAGTTCGCACTTTGGAAACTGGCGAGTGGAAGGGCTGACCAGGAGCGACATGGCGGTACCGGATCGGATTTGGCGTTTCTGCAACAGTTCGCGAGAAAAATTTCTTTGCCTAGAACTTTACTAAACGGGCCTTCGTCGTGCCGCGAAGGCTAACTCAAAAATGAGCTGGGAAATCTGAGTGATGCAATGACGGTCCTTATTTGCTCCGCGCTGGACTACCTGACGGATCAAATCAAGACGAAGCGGTACATCTATCTGGGCTTTGCGCGCACCGCTCGAGCCTCTTTGAGCGGTGCCATGCCTGC
Source organism: Variovorax cryoconiti (assembly GCF_051216395.1). NCBI lineage: Bacteria > Pseudomonadati > Pseudomonadota > Betaproteobacteria > Burkholderiales > Comamonadaceae > Variovorax > Variovorax cryoconiti. The sequence goes on from NZ_JBPJZI010000007.1 coordinate 89,197, forward strand.
CTCATGATGGTGAGATGACCTCGAACCAGATGGATGTTTTGGCCCCCCCCGAGCCGGCGCAGTGCGTGTGCTCACAGGCGCATGCGCACGCCGATATGCACCTGCAGACGCAGCAGCGCATCGAGTCGTATCTGATGTCGCGCTACGGGCCGGTCCTAGACACACCGGCGCTCGCCGAGGTGCTCCGCTTCAAGACGGTGACTGCGTTGGAGAAGAGCATGGAGCGGGGTCACTTGCCCATTCGCTGCATGGACACGCCGCACCGGCGAGGAACGTATGTCCTAGTCGCCGACGTCGCGGCCTACTTGGTGTCATCGACACCGGAGGTCACCATCGAACCACAGCCGAGCCCGTCTGCATGAGCGCAGAAGGTCCGGTAGGAAAGGAGCACGAGAAGAACCCGAAGCTTTGACTGGCCACTGATGGCAGAAGGCCCGCACACAGCTACCAACTGTGCACGGGCCCCATGAGGTCTGCGCTCTAAGCAGCCTTGACTTTACTGCCACCCGCGCGAGGTTTCAAGACCTTTCGCGCTGGGGAGACGTTCGTCTTCGATTTGGTCGCGATCTGTCCGTTCCGATCGGCGAAGAACGTATCAGCGACGCTACAGCGTCGCCCGGCGTGCTCGCTCGTCTGGATTGGACAGCTGCCTTGGGTCTTCCCGTGCAAATGTGCCCGCAAGGGCTTTTGCAGAGAGGAAGTCAATGAACCGTTCCGTTTTCTACTACTCGCGGCCCGCGCATCGCGGGAGTTCGAGTCGCAACCAGCGACCACAGCAGCCCCACGCCATCGCAGGAATGAACTCGGCCCTTAAAACGATCCGCCTCGCGCGCGCAAGTGAGATGCATGGCTAAACGTCGCTATGCAATGGATGAGGAAAAGATCGCCCGATTCCACAAGGAAAAACGGGGCGAAGGTGAAGGCGCTGAGTACAAACCCTTCCTGACCATTCACGACGTTCCGTCGCACGGCCTGTCATCGCGCGTCCTTGGTCGCAAGACTGGACGGCTGCATCACGTGCTCTCCAAGCTGGAGCGCGCCGCCCTGCTGATCTACGACTGGGAGGACAGTGTCGATGATCTGCGCGAGCAGTTCCCGCTGGATCGCGAAGAAACGCGGAGGATTGCCGAGAAGATGGGCGTCAAGCATCCCAGGGATACCCAGACCGGGGTCGACATCGTGATGACGACCGACCTGGTCGTAACGATCTCTCAGGATGGTCAGCGATCGTTGCTGGCTCGTGCGGTCAAACCCGCCAATGACCTCGGAAATACACGGGTGCTGGAGAAGCTCGAAATCGAGCGCCGGTACTGGACCGCACGACAAGTTGCATGGGCCGTGATCACGGAGCATGACATCTCCGCGACGCGAGTGGGCAATCTCGAGTGGCTCCTGGAGATGCGAAGCCTGGATCGAATGGTTGCTCCGCACCCCCACTACTGGCACGACAGATGCCATCAGTTCCTCCATGCGCTGACGCACGCACAAGGCGGCAGCATGCAGTGGCTGTGCTCGTACCTCGAACAGCAGCATGGATTTCGAACGGGAGAGGCGCTGACCGTGCTGCGTCACCTGGCGTCGACCAAGCGCCTGCTCTATGACCTGGAACGCCCGTTCGACATCAAGGCGCCTGCGGATGTCTTCCAGTTGGCCACAGGTCCGGGCGTGGATGTCGGTGCTGGGCGGAGGGCCGCGTGATGCTTTTCGTCAACCGTGTGCTCGTCTATCCCGCGACGCCGCAGCCGCAGGCCCAGCCTCAGCGCCTGCGCCTGCTGTACCTGCATCCTTCCGGCCAGACTTGGTTTGTCATCGACATCGACGACCGGTGTGCCTTTCCGGTGAGCCGTCAAGCGGCCGAACTCATCGAGGATGTTGCCACTGGACGGGCGCTTCTGCTCACTCCGGCCGAAGATCCTCATGCCTCCATCGCTATGAATTCGAATCCGAGCGCGTCCCAGACGCGCGTGCGTGACGATGCATGGAATTCGATCGCCACTATGGTGAAGCAAGTGCAGGAAATCTTTCATCCGAGGAGACGCTCACAGATGATCGCGCGGCACATCGAGCTCCACCGCGGGAGCAAGCAGGCCATCTACAACCATCTGCGTCGCTATTGGCAGCGCGGTCAGGTCGCCAACGCGTTGTTGCCTGACTTTTTCAAGTGCGGTGGCAAGGGGAAGGAGCGACAGTACGTGGAGGGGAGAAAGCGAGGCCGTCCCCGCAAGTACGGCACGGAGGTCGGAGAGAACGTGACCAAGGCCACCCGAAAAATATTCGCGATCGCGGTGAACCTCTACGCCAGCAAGGACGGCTTCACGCTGACCGGGGTCTACGGCGACATGATTAAGCGATTCTTCTCTCGCCAGGTCATGGATGAGGAGACGCATCGCACTGGCACTGTGGCGCGCGACATCGATCCGAAGTCGGATGAATGGCGGCGTCCGACGTTCGAACAGTTCAAGTACTGGTACTACAAAGAGTTAGATCGCTTCGACATCAAGCGTCGGCGCGTGGGTGCCAAGATCTACGACAAGGACATGCGGGGCTACGTTGGGACGGCCACAGATGGCGTATGGGGGCCTGGCGCGCGTTATGCGATCGACGCCACCATTGCCGACATCTATGTCGTCTCGCGCCTGAACCGCAGGAAGATCATCGGTCGCCCCATCCTGTACGTGGTGATCGACGTTTTCAGCCGGATGATCGTCGGGGTGTACATCGGTCTCGAGGGGCCGTCCTGGGCCGGCGCAATGATGGCCCTGGCAAACACGGCGGGAGACAAAGTCGCCTACTGCAAGCGATATGGTCTGGAAATCGATCCCGAGGATTGGCCGTGCCAGCATCTGTGCACCTTCCTTCTCGCGGATCGCGGTGAACTGGAAAGCGCCAAGGCGGACATGCTTCAGAACATGTTCGGTGTCGTCGTCGAGAACGCTGCCCCCTACCGGGCCGATTGGAAGGGTGTCGTCGAAACGCGCTTTCGCCTCTTGCCAGCAAAGTTCAAGCCGTATGTTCCTGGGTACGTCAAGAAGGACTTCCGTGCACGCGGTGGCGACGACTATCGCCTGGACGCGAAGCTCGATCTGGACCAGTTCACCAAGATCGTCCTCGCCTGCGTTCTCTACTTCAACAACCATCACGAGCTGAAGGACTATGACGCCGACCGCGCCGTGCTTGAAGATGAAGTCCTCCCGGTTCCGCGGGATCTTTGGAACTGGGGTATTGCAAACCGCAGCGGTGCATTGCGGCAGTACGACGAGACGCTTGTCAAATTCGCACTGATGCCGGTCGATTCTGCGAGCGTCACAAAGCAGGGGATCCACTTTCGTGGGCAGTACTACACGTGTGATCGAGCGATGACCGAACGCTGGTTTGACAAGGCCCGGCAGGAACGTAAATGGTCGGTGAAGGTCTCGTATGACTCCCGCTCCATGGATCGCATCTATCTGCACCGAGGCGATGAGCAGCCGTTCGACGTGTGCACGCTCACGACGCGCAGTCGGGCGTTTCGTGAGCTCTCCGAATGGGAGATTGCGGAGCAAGCCGAGTCGGGGAAACACGCATCGGCGAACCATCGACCGGACCAACAGATGGCGAACTCGGCACTTTTGAACGTGATCGACGCCACCGTGGCCGAAGCTGAGGCGCAGACAGATCCGGCATCCGAGGAGAGCAATCGCAGCCGCGTGAAGCAAATCCGAGCCAATCGCGCCGAGGAGAAGGCCGCGCGCCGGTCTGATGAAGCGTTCATTCCGACTGAGATCCAAGAGGGCACCACCGAATTGGCGCACACGCAAGCAGCGGCAAAGCGTGGCGAAGTGATTCAGTTTCCTACGGCCGATACCGACCTAGACGCCGAACCGGACATCACCGAAATCAACAGGACCGGAAGTACCGAATGACACAGCTTGACCACAGGATCACCAACCTTCCCGAGTATGAAGCTCATCCCTTCATCAAGGTACTACCGCCGATCTGCTCCATGAAGGAGTGGGGTGAACGTCTGAGGGGCACCGTTTTCTTCGAGGTCGGTGAACGGCGATGCGCCGCGTGGCTGAGGAAGCATTGTGTGATGCGGCTGCTGGACTACTTCGAGCCGATGGAGCGTCAGATTCGTTTAGCGGAGCGCCTAGACATGATGATCCGCCGGGGGTACATGGGCCGAAACCCTTCGGCGCCCGGCTACGCGGCGCGCCTTGCAGGGGGCATTCGCCAAGCGATGCAAGGTCCTGGTACGAACAACGTTGTTCCATTCTTCCATCCAAGCGCATTGAGTTTTGCATTGACGGGATGCTCGGGCATCGGCAAAACACGCGCGGAAGAACAGATCCTCTCGCAGTACCCGCAGATCATTGCGCATCCAGAGCTTCAGATGATCCAGATCGCATGGATCAAGCTGGAGAGCCCGCAGAAAGGCGGCCCCAAGCAACTGTGCATCGACTTCTTCACCACCGTGGACGGGTTGCTGGGCACAAACTACTTCAAGCTCTACGGCAAGGGCGGCGAGGACGAGATGGTCGTGCACATGGCGGAAGTCGCCACGCTCCATGCCATCGGCCTCCTGATCGTCGACGAAATCCAGCATCTGAAACATGCGCGCTCCGGCGCGGGTGAAGAAGTGCTCAGCTTCCTCGTGAAGTTGGTCAACACCATCGGTGTGCCAGTCGAGTTGATCGGTACGCCGAGCGCGGTCGACGTGCTTCAGGGCAACTTCCGCCAAGGACGTCGCTCCAGTGGATTGGGTGCCCTGCGATGGGATCCCATGCCGAAGGACAAGGTGTGGGACTACTTCCTGGAGAAGATGTGGAGATATCAGTGGACGCGCGAGGTCACGCCTCTGACGCCGGAACTCAGCGCTGCTCTTTACGACGAGACGCAAGGTGTGACGGACCTGGTCGTCAAGATCTTCATGCTCGCGCAGATGCGGTTGATATCGATCGGTGAGGTACGTCCTGACGCGAAGGAGATCATCACCCCAGCACTTATTCGACGTGTCTCAAAGGAAGACTTCTGGCTCGTCGCGCCGATGATTCAGGCACTGCGCCTGAAGGACAGCAAGGCGCTGGCGAAATTTGATGACCTCCAGTCCCTGCAAAAGCACGTCGGGGGCATCTTGCAGTCGGCCATTCCATCTCCGCTCGTGACGGGACCGTTTGCATCTCCGGCGCCAGCAGCGCCCAAGGCGAATATCGGGACGCCTGAGTCGGCGGCTCAGAGGTTGATACAGGCACTTCAGGCAATGGGGGTGTCGCAGGACATCGCCCAACTCGTCGTAGGAGGGCTGGGATCGGAGTTGGAGCATGCGAATCCGCTAGATCTCCTGAAGCGAGTCGCCCAGCAGATGGAAGCGCCTCCGTTGGGTCAAGGTACTGCAGATGTGTCCGGCAATCTGGGATCGGTGGCCTCCAAGGCGAAGCCTGCGAAGACAAGGCGTGCGAAGGTGCAAGCGGGCAAACAGCCACCGACGGAGACCAGTGCGGGCGCAGAGGATGGGATTCATCCGCCCGCAGAAGACCTACCCCCCGATGACCTGCGTCGGATCGCTGCCCAGGGGACTGCACAAGCGTATACGCCGTATGAGGCGCTTCGCAGGTCGAACGTCGTCGGCATCACTCGACGACATGTCGCGCAGGATCAGGTGGGTTGACATGCTTGCCTACTTTCCGAGGCCCTACCCCGGGGAGATTCTCTACAGCGTCCTCGCTCGTCTATGGATGCACCTTGGGCAACCCAAGCCCCGTGCTTTCATGGAGTTGATTCTCGGGAGCAGGAACGGCCGCGCTGCGCTGATCTTTCCGGGACATCTGGAAGAAGTCGTACAGCGCGCACCGTTCAATGCCCTGCAGGCAGATCGAGTCATCGACGAGTTGACGCTGTTCCCGTATTACACAGCCTTCGAGACGCCCGAGGTGCGGGCCGCCTTGAGAAAGGGTATGAAGGCCGGGCGCCTCAATACGGTCCGAGCTCAGGCGGGCTTGGAGGCCTACGCGGTGGGTCAGACGGAGGAACTTCGCTACTGCTCGGCCTGTAGCGCACAGATGTACGCGCAGTATGGGGAAATGTACTGGCGCCGCGAACACCAGATTTCTGGTGTGCTTGTGTGCCCGGTTCACCGCCAAAGCCTTTTCACGTGCGCCATCGCGCGCAGCCCTGACTGCTATTTGCCGGCCTCACCAGACACCTGCCCGGAGGAAGGGTCTGCGATCGTGCCGCCAGGCTATTGGGACGTGATGCCACATTTGGTGCGGTTGGCCATGCTGAGTCAGCGTGTGCTCGAGATGCCGCCAACAGGACGCACGCTCAAAGCCTGGCAGATGCACTATGTTCAACAGCTGCGCTCGACGGACCTCTCACGGTCCGTGTGGATGATCGATCAGCAACTGTTCAACGCACAGCTGCGCCACTTCTATGGTCGTGCGTTGGAGTTGTTGCCCAACGTCATGGAGGGAGAGTCACTGCGCGGAAACTGGCTCACGAACATGGTCCGCAGCGATCGTCGGGCGGTTCATCCGCTGTACCACTTGCTCCTGCAGGATTTTCTCGATCAGCGCGATCAACATCATTCGCCATTCGGGGCGGGTCCTTGGCGGTGTGAAAACAAGGCCTGCACCGTCGGCGAGCGCTTTCCGGTCAAGAGCTTCACTTGGCACCAACTGCGCAACGGCATGCGCATCGCCGTTTTTTCCTGTGCCTGTGGCTACAGTTTCGGTAGGGCGCTGGACCAAAGGACAGGAGAAGTCGGTCCGCCGGTCTTCCTGGTGTTCCACGCCCCCATCTCAAAGGAGCTGGATCCGCCTTTGTGCTCATAGCCATTGGAAATGCGCAGGGTTAACTCTGTCTAAACTTTTTCGGGCTGCCATAGCGCGTCATCCACGACCTTGGCAAGTTTGTCCAAGGAAGTATCGGCAGTAGGTGCGTAAGGAGTGCCTCACTCTAAGTGCGGCCATCGATCGCTATGGCATAGATATTTCCTGTTCTCCGAAAGCTGAGAGTGAGACGGCAATGCCTTCAGGTGTCGAGCCGCGAAACCAAAGCAGGAAGCCCGATGCCCGCCTGGATCGCCCAATCCATGGAGCCGCTACGCAACACATTGGATGCATCAGGATTGATGACTGAGACCGAACAACCTTGTCGCCGTGCGGCTTCCGGTAGGTCCGCGGCAGGGTAGACCAAGCCAGATGTTCCGACCACTAACAACAGGTCCGCGCGCTCGATTGAGCGACAAGCCTCGAACCAGATAGCCTCCGGCAAGCCTTCGCCGAACCAGACCACACCGGGGCGAATCAAGCCATTACAAGTGGCGCATCGTGGCGGGGCCAAGCGCATTACAAGTCGCACTGGCTCCCGACACGTCATATCCGGGAGACCGAAGTACGCTCGCCCACAATCGAAGCACCGCGGTGCAAACAGGCTTCCATGTAAATGAAAGACCGCCTTGGCACCAGCGCGTTCATGGAGATCATCAACGTTCTGCGTCACGATGGTCAGTGTCTCTATCGCTGGCCGGGCGGCAAGTGCGCTTAGCGCGAAATGGCCAGCATGCGGAACCGCTTGGGATGCAGTGCGGCGTCGCCACTCGTACCATGCCCACACCATTTCAGGATCGCGCCGAAAGGCCTCTGGAGTTGCAAGCTCCTGGGGATCGTAATGCGACCAAAGGCCTTTTTCTTGGTCGCGGAAAGTGGGAATTCCGCTCTCTGCAGACATGCCGGAACCAGTCAGGACCGCGATGCGTCGTGCGGTGCGCATGGCCGAAACAAGCGATGCTGGCGGAACGATGTTTAAGGTCATAGTCGCGATCTCCTAAGAAAAGCGACAGGAAGGCTCGGCCACGCAAGTCTGAACCTCACGTTGATCTCAAGCCATATTTTCCATGCACCAAGCCGCGCGCACACGAAGGCATCTCAAGAATCGCCCTTCAATTCCGAGTTTCCGCGCATAGGACGAGCGCGGCCAAGATCTTGGCAACGTCAGCATGATTCTCATAGGGAATTGGCTGAACCTGAGGAAACTTGCTAGCGATCGCAGCGCAGCTTTCTGATGGCAGCAGTGCGAACTTCTCACTCTCCCCGGCCCCTGCAAGTCGAGCCTGACGCAGCATGTTGTCTAGGTCTCGGGGATCATTGAGCCCAAAGCCGACGAATAGCATCGTGTGATGCTCGAATACGGATGTCAGCAGCGACAGATACTCCCGCTGTCCAGCGAGTCGCTCGTACTCAACGCGGGTTAGCACCACCGTATTCGAACGAGATGCACAGCCATGAAGCTTTATGACCGGACGGTGGCTCGCGCCGCTGGTTAGATAGCTTCTTGCGTGAACAGCCTCTTGCCAAGTGTAGGTGGGCGTTCCAGGCGGTGCAGCGTACTGAAGTACAAAGTCGTAGTTCGTCGTGAGAACACATTTGACTGGGAGACGAAACACCAGGCGATTTGCAAGGCCTGCGTTCAAGATCGCTGGTGCAAACATGTCAACGAGGGCGCGCGGGTAGTAAACCGTATCTCCGAGCGATTCTCGAAAGAAATCTAGATCAGCGAGGAACTCATCCAACGTTTCAGTAGTGCGAGGCACCTGATCCCGGCCTCGATATCGCTTCAAACTCTCAGCCAGCCTGAGAGGAACCTCACTCCAAGATGGCAGACGCTTCCAGCCGAGCGCGGCATCGTAGGTGACCTTGACGTCGGCCTGCATCGAAAGACCAGATCCCACAAGGACAGAAATGGAGCCATTCCGACAGGCGTTTAGCAGGCCAGGAGGTGGCCTGCAATCGCGGGCGAGGTCTTTAAGGATCGACTTGTCGTCGGGAAGGGGGAGCACCACGGACTGTGGAGTTCTGCCAAGAACTAGATGGCGCACCCTGTCGAGGATGGAATTGATGGCATCAGTCTCGACTGAAGAGATGCCCGCCTTAGCCAACTGACTGGTACAGCGTCTGCACACATAGGCAGACCGCATCTTGAAAGCGCGCAGCGGCTTCTGGGCACACAGATCGAAAAGACACCCACGTAGCTCGTCATGAAGGATTTCTATGTCTGAAAGCTGCGCCAAAACGAGAAGTACGGTCAACGCAAGAGAAGTAAGGATGTTTGCGTCTGGGGCAGCCTCCAGGGCACCTTCTAAATCAGACAAAAATGCGATCTGCCAGTCCACAAGCGTTACGAGCCCGTAGCCATCATTCGCGTGACTGAACCAGTTATCGTCTAGTGCGCGTCCGGTGACGACGATGACAGGTCTCGGCATGTCCTGTCTGCCCATTGCTCGACGAACATCTACTTGGTCACCTGCGAGCGGCAAGTTGCACTCCCCCCTGTGCAGTACGCTGACCGTCTTCTGCGCATGATGAAAGTGCCCGAGTGCACGAGTCAGTTGGTTGGACTGCTCGAAATCCAATTCGTGCGTATACAGTGAAATTTCTTGCGGCACAGCGGTCCCCTCAAACAGGTTCTCGAAAATCCGTTGATGCGTAAGGTGCACCGTTTTCAGAATCTATATGGCGCAACACTGGAGTTTGCGGGCGCTTCGCCGAATACGCAAATCACGGGTCCAATGAGTGAGGAGGGAAAGCGCGAGGAGTTGGCAGATCTGCGCCAGCATGAAATATGGAAAGACCACTGGACAGACAGTTGCTAGGCCGTGTCAAGTACATCCCGATACAGGCAGCAACCAGGCTCGAAAAATCGTCGCGTCTGATTTTGACCAACTGCGTACTTCATATTAAGGATGACGCAGCAAGAGGGCAGCCAGAACAATTGCGCTCACCAGTGACCAAAACTGTCGGAGGGCAAGTATGCGTCTGCCCATGAGCGGGGGGGTGCTATGGCTGGTCGCCATCACCTGCGCCTTGATGGGTTGCTCCATGGCGCCTCCCTTGCAAACGCCCCTCAGCGCCGCGGTGCCTGTGGGCCTACCAGCGCCTGTTGATCGACGCGCCGAGTTCTACCGGTATCTGGAGCGCGAGCTCCAAGCAAGCCAGTCTTCCAGGTCCTTGACAGATGCAGTCGTGCCCTCGCAGGCTACTCGCACGAGCAACACGCCCAGCGCTGCAACACACCTAGCGCCGGTTCCGCTCGTTGATGCGATCCCTCACAGTCCGCCAGCCGGCGGCACGAGCATTCTCATCGCGCCCGGCATCTTCGGAGACTGCGTCGCAAAGCAGTCCTTGCCGTTCAGTGACGGCGTGATGCGCGACGGCGCGATTAACTACACCGAGGGCTACGCGTACCTCTCTTCCCTCGGCTTCAAACGCATCAGGGCGGTCCCCCTTCTTGGCCGTGCATCCTCGGAAGTCAATGCCGCCCGACTGGCAGGGGCCATCGAACAGGAAGCTTCGGATACCACAGTCGATCGAATCATCCTCATGGGCTACTCGAAGGGGGTCGCTGACGCGCTGCATGCACTTGCAGGCATGCAGCGTGACGGGCAGGTGCCTCCCAAGCTCAAGGCAATGGTCTCGCTCGCAGGCGTCGTGAACGGAACCGTCCTGGCAGACCGAAACGTTCATCTCTATGAATCCTGGACACGCGTGCTGTCCCCGCTGGACTGCTCGCCGTCCTACGGCGGGGAGATGCAGAGCTTGCGCAAGGAGTTTCGGATGTCCTGGCTCGCTGCCAACCCGCTGCCCGAGTCCCTCCGGTACTACTCGATCGTAGCGAGCACCACTGCAGAGGACGTCGCCCCCGGCTTGGCTGCGAGCTACAAACAACTGGTCGCGCTCGGCGAACGCAACGACGGCCAGTTGCTGGTGGCCGACGCGATCATTCCTGGCTCGGGCGTCCTGGCAGAACTGAACGCCGACCACTGGAGCTTTCTGCTGCCGCTGGACAAGCACCCCTCCTTTGCGTTGCGCAGCATGGCGGCGCGCAAGTCTTTCCCTCGCATGCAGCTGTTCCGGGCACTGGCCCTCTTCGTTCAGAACGACATCGCGGCGGATGCAGCACGACCAAGGTGAGGACACCTATGCCGAGAGCCGAGCCGACGCCTCGTCCCGACAGGACCCGCATGCATCGAATCGCGGCGACAGTTGCAGGACTTCTGCTACTGGCTGGGTGCACGGACACAGAGATGCGGCAAGGCCCCCCCTGGCCAGCCGCGTCCCACACGACGCTCTACCTTCTGGGTGACAACCAGGAGCGGGAGTTGTTCGGCGACCCAACCTGGTACTCCGGGCCCACGGCCCACTCGTTCAGCAAAGTGGCCATCCGGTCGGTCGAGCAGGACCTGTTCACAAAGTACGTGGTGCAACAGGTGATCGACACGATCGAATCCTCCATCCGGCCAGGCGACCCGCAACCGACCTTACTGCATCTGGGCGACCTGCTCGACTACGGCTGCATCTCCGAATGGGAGAAGCTTATGCAACTGCGCTGGATGCATAGCAAAAGCCTGTTCATTGCGCCAGGCAACCACGACGTCGTGTTTCAGGGCAATGGCTCGTACCTGGGCTGGTTCGGCAAACTCTTTCTGCAGATGAAGGGAGTGGAAGACTCGAGCCTCGACAGCCATCACAACGCTGTGTGCAATCGGGGGAGGCATCACGTTCCGGTCCTCTCCGCGCAGTCCGAGGATCTAATCAGTCCACTGCGTTCGCTTCCTCGCTATGCGAACAACCAGCGCCAGCGAGGCGTCGCCACAAGCATTCGTCAGCTGCCAAACAAGTTTCGCTGTTCATATCTTCGGCTCAAGCTCGAAGGCGTGCCGTGGCCGAACTCGGAGCTCCAGCGCTACTGCGAGGACACGGTCTACTTCTCACGCTACGAAGCGAGTGGCACCGAGGGGGGAGTCGCTCATCAACCGGACCCTGACCTTGATCGGACAAACCTGTCCTGGACCATCGGCATGCGTGCCGGCGGGCAATTCAACAATTGGGACTCCGGCTATCTTGTGCAGGCAGTTCCATCCCTCGTCATCGACTCCTCCTCAGGCGCCGAGATCGGCCAGATCGCCACGATTCTGTTGGACACCACCGACTGGCCAAAGATTCCAAGTTTTACCGTCTTCGGGCCGGCCGACGCCGGCCACAGCGGGCTTCACGCGGCGCAGCGAGTGCAGGTAGAAAAGTGGCTTCAGGCCCTCGGCGATAACCCTCGCATCAAGGCGATCTTCCTCGCAGGCCACTACCCGCTGAAGGATTTTTCCCGGGAGAGCCGGGCATGGCTCGAGGGACTGACGCACTACAAATCCGTCGTTCCTCTCTACCTCAGCGCCCACACGCACACGGGCTACGTCGACGAGGCGACGTGGTTCGGCACGGAGGTACGCATGGGCGAGATCAACGTGGGCTCGCTCACGGACCATCCAGTGCACTACCGGCGCATGGATCTCGAATGGTCTGCGGAGGGAGACCGCCTGCGCGTCAACACAGTGCGCATCGATCCTGCGGACCAATGCATGGTCGCAGGACCACTCAAGGACGCGTTCGACCAAGGGTTCAAGAGCGCCTCAGAGTTCAACGGCGCCATGCAGCCGGGATGGAACAAGGACGAACAGTGGGCAGAGCGCGCGAGATACGCGGCCTCGGCGTTGGCTCCGTTCGGCGGTGACCGTGGCTCGGTCACTCGTCAAGGAAAAACCTTCAGCGCCGATGCAGTGATAGCGGCGGAAGACAGGATGATGGACGCGCTCGCCAAACCAAATGCGACGGCTTTGCGTGCACAGGCAGCGTGTCAAGCCCTTGGCGGTGCGAAAGCATTCGACTTCACCGAAGCCAACCCGCCAAACGAGAAATCGCTTCAGTTCAAGCGCGACGGCGGTCTGTGGCGCCCTGTGTGAAGGCACCGTTCGGCCTACCCGATGGCCTTCAGCGGATCACGGGTCTTCACGGAGCGCTTGTACTCAGGCCGAGAGCCAACCACAGTTCGGGCGGGACCTTGCGTTGAAACTGTCTCTGCATGCTTTTGCCTCAGCTTGATTCAACGAGGGTGAGCACGCTTTGACCATTTGACCGTTCGCGGGTCGTTCTTGGACATCCAAATAATTCGCGCCCTTCTCGGCCAGCAGGACAGCGAACAGAAGTCCACGACTTTGTTTCCGCTGATATTTTTGCTTGAGGAACTCCATCGCAGCGCCAGTCCATTACTCTGATTTTTCAGATGCGACCCCTGGACCGGTAAATCAACAAGTTGCGTGAATGTCAGTCCACAACTTAATTGCCCGGTGCCACCAGATCTTCGTCAACCTGCCGGTGAAGGACCTGAACCGGTCCGTCGCCTTCTTCACGGCGCTCGGCTACACCTTCAACCCGCAGTTCACCGACGAGAACGCGACCTGCATGATCGTGAGCAAGGACCACATCTACGTGATGCTGCTGGTGGAGAAATTCTTCTCGACCTTCACGACGAAGACCATCGTCGACGCCAAGACCAGCACCGAAGTGCTGCTTTGCCTTTCATGCGAAAGCCGCGCGCATGTCGACGAACTCGTCGCCAAGGCGGTGGCCGCGGGCGGCTCGACGCCGACGGCGCCGAAGGACCACGGCTTCATGTACCAGCATGCCTATCAGGACCTCGACGGCCACGTGTGGGAGCTGATGTACATGGAACCCGGCGCGGTGCCGGGCTGACGCGCCGCGGCGGCGATCAGTCGATCGCGACCTTGCCGTCCTTCACCAGCTTCGCGAACTTGGTGGTCTCGTCGGCGATCTGCTTGGCCATCTGGTCGGGCGTGCCGCCCAGCGGCTCGGCACCGATGGCCTGCATGCGCTGCGCGAAATCCGGCGAGCGGATGATCTTGACCATCTCGGTGTTCAGGCGCGCGACCACGTCCTTCGGCGTCGCCGCCGGGGCGAGCACGCCGAACCAGGTGCCGATGTCGAAGCCCTTGAGCCCGGCCTCTTCCAGGGTCGGCACGTCGGGCAGCACCGACGAGCGCTTCGCGGTCGTCACGGCCAGCGCGCGCAGCTTGCCCGCCTGGATGTGCTGCAGCACCGGCGTGATGGTGTCGAAGGACATCGCCACCTGGCCGCCGAGCAGGTCGGTCGTCAGCGGGCCGCTGCCCTTGTAGGCACGTGCAGCAGCTCGACGCCGGTGCTGGCCTGGAACTGCGTGCCGATCAGGTGCTGCGCGGTGCCGTTGCCGTTCGACCCGTAGGCCAACTTCGTCGGCGCTGCCTTGGCGAAGGCCACGAGCTCGGTCACGTTGCGCGCGGGCGTGAGCGCGGCGTTGACCACCAGCACGTTGGGCACCATTGCCACGGTGCTCACCGGCGCGAGGTCCTTCTGGAAGTCGTAGGGCAGCTTCTTGTACACGCTGGTGGCGATGGTGTGGTGCACCGCGCCCATCAGCAGCGTGTAGCCGTCGGGCTTGGCCTTGGCGACGTAGTCGGCGCCAAGCGTCGCGCCGGCGCCTGGCCGGCTCTCGACCACCACCGGCTGGCCGAGGCTCTGCGACAGCTTGTCGGCCAGCGCGCGCGCCAGCACGTCGGTGGTGCCGCCGGCGGGGAACGGCACGATCAGGCTGATCGAGCGTGTGGGCCAGGCCTGCGCCAGGGCGAGCGTGGACGACAGGCCGAGGGCGAGCGCGGCGGCGTGCACGAGGTACCGACGATGCGGCCAAAAGGAAATGCGCATGGTGTTGTCTCCGTCTTTGTTGTGAATCTCTTCGCTGGCGCCGCGTTGGCGCCGCCGCTCAGGCGGCGCGGCGTTCGTTGCTTCGCGCGCTGCCGATGTGCTCGCACACCGCGCGCGTGACCGCGTCGGTGGTGGCCGTGCCGCCGAGGTCGCGCGTGTGCAGCGCGGTGTTGGCCGTCACGTGTTCCACGGCCTGCATCACACGGGCCGCAGCGGCGGGCTCGCCCAGATGCTCGAGCAGCATCACGACCGACCAGAAGGTGCCGACCGGGTTGGCCAGGCCCTGGCCCATGATGTCGAAGGCCGAGCCGTGGATCGGCTCGAACATCGACGGGTAGCGGCGCTCCGGGTCGATGTTGCCGGTGGGCGCGATGCCCAGGCTGCCCGCCAGCGCGGCGGCCAGGTCGCTCAGGATGTCGGCATGCAGGTTGGTGGCGACGAGGGTGTCGAGCGTGGCCGGCCGGTTGACCATGCGCGCGGTGGCGGCGTCGACCAGTTCCTTGTCCCAGGTGACGTCTGGAAATTCCTTCGAGATCTGCACCGCGATCTCGTCCCACATCACCATCGCGTGGCGCTGCGCGTTGCTCTTGGTGACGACGGTGAGCAGCTTGCGCGGGCGCGATTGCGCCAGCTTGAAGGCGAAGCGCATGATCCGCTCGACGCCGGCGCGGGTCATCATGCTCACGTCGGTCGCGGCCTCGATCGGGTGGCCCTGGTGCACGCGGCCGCCGACGCCGGCGTATTCGCCCTCGGAGTTCTCGCGCACGATGACCCAGTCGAGGTCCTTCGGGCCGCAGCGCTTGAGCGGGCCGTCGATGCCCGGCAGGATGCGCGTGGGCCGAACGTTGGCGTACTGGTCGAAGCCCTGGCAGATCTTCAGGCGCAGGCCCCACAGCGTGATGTGATCGGGGATGTGCGGGTCGCCGGCCGAGCCGAAGAGGATGGCGTCCTTGTCGCGCAGCGCGTCCAGGCCGTTGGCCGGCATCATCTCGCCGTGCGCGCGGAACCAGTCGCCGCCCCAGCCGAAGTCCTCGAACTCGAAGCGCAGCGTGCCGTCGGCTGCGGCCAGCGCGTCCATCACCTGCCGGCCGGCGGGAATCACTTCCTTGCCGATGCCGTCTCCGGGGATGGTGGCGATGCGATAGGTCTTCATGGTGTCGTCCTTCAATACGGCGGTGGTCTGGAGGACGCACTGTAGGATCGCCCCGCGCGATTTACTCGCGCCGAAGTTGAATCCATCGTTAACCTGAGTTCAACAATGGAAAGTCCATGAGTGCCTCCATCCAGCCCGCGGAACTGGGCTTCTTCTCGACGCTGGCCGCAGCCGGCAGCCTGAGCGCGGCGGCGCGCGAGATGGGCGTGACCACGCCGGCGGTGAGCAAGCGGCTCGCGCTCATGGAGGCCCGGCTGGGCGTGACGCTGGTCAACCGCACCACGCGGCGCATGGGCCTCACGCCGGAGGGCGAGCTGTACGTCGCGCATGCGCGACGCATCCTCGGCGAGATCGAGGACATGGCCCAGCTGCTGGGGCAGGCCAAGGGCGAGCCGCAGGGCCTGCTGCGGGTGAACGCGACGCTGGGCTTCGGCCGCAGCCACGTCGCGCCGGTGATCTCGCGCTTCGCGCGCCGCTACCCCGAGGTCGACGTGCAGCTGCAGCTGTCGGTCAACCCGCCGCCGCTGACCGACGACGCCTTCGACGTCTGCATCCGCTTCGGCGTGCCGCCCGATACGCGCGTGATCGCACGGCGCATCGCGTCGAACCGGCGGCTGCTGTGCGCGTCGCCCGCGTACCTGGCGCGCGCCGGCACGCCCAAGGTGCCGAACGACCTCGCACGCCACGCCTGCATCGGCATCCGGCAGGGCGACGAAGCCTACGGCACCTGGCGCCTGACCAGCGGCCGGGGCGCCACGCAACGAACCCAGGCCGTGAAGACGCGCGGCCCGCTCACCACCAACGACGGCGAGATCGCAGTGAGTTGGGCGCTCGACGGCCACGGCATCGTGATGCGGGCTGAATGGGACATCGCGCGCTATCTGCGCAGCGGCCGGCTGGTGCAGGTGCTGCCCGGCTACCGCATGCCCGAGGCCGACATTCACGCGGTGTACCCGCAGCGCCACCAGTTGTCGACGCGGGTGCGCGCCTTCGTCGACTTCATGGCCGCGGCGCTGGCGAAGGGCGGGGCGGGGGGCACTGGCAAATAGGCGTCAGGCTGGCGGACGATCGCGCGTTAGATTCACCGCCTCACCAGGAGACCTCTTTCCATGATCCACGTCCTCGCCTTCATCACTGCCAAGCCCGGCCTGCGCGCCCAGGTCCTCGAAGCCTTTCAGGCCAACGTGCCGGCCGTGCTCGCCGAAGATGGCTGCATCGCGTACGAAGCGATGGTCGACGCCGCGGGCATGCCGCCGTCGCGCGGCAGCGTCGGCGACGACACCTTCGTCGTGATCGAGCGCTGGGAAAGCGTCGCCGCGCTGCAGGCGCATGCCGCGTCGCCGCACATGGCGGCATACGGCGCGAAGGTGAAGGACTGGACGGCCAGCCGCACGATCCACGTGCTCGAAGCCGTCTGACCCGCGGCGCTTAGCCTTTCGTTGGCGGTGGCAGCTGCCGCAGGTAAAGGTGCAGCGCGCGCATGTCGGTCTCGCTGATCTCGCGCAGCGATTCGAAGGGCATCACCTGCACCGGCGTGCCGTCGGGGCGCTGGCCGGTCTTGAACAACCGCATCATCGATTCGGCATCCGGGTAACGCGTCATCACCGTGCCCTCGCCCGGTGCCAGCCGCGAGGCGGCCGGCCAGTCGGGCGGGCCGCCCGGGATCTTGCCACCCACCAGCTGCGCGCCATGGCAGCCCAGGCACATGTTGGCCACGTAGGCGCCGTGCTGCACGCTCACGCCCTCGGGCACCGGTGCGGCCGGCGGGCGCGTGTGGTCGATCTTCGCGGCGGCGTCCTGGATCAGGCCGAAGCCGTAGAGCGCACGCACCGGCAGCGGCAGGTCGATCACTGCGGCCGCGCCGGGCGTCGGTGGCAGGCTGCGGATGTAGGCGACGAGCGATGCCAGGTCGTCGTCGGTGAAGCGGTTGTAGTCCTCGCTCGGCATGATCATCAGCGGCCGGCCGAGCGGATGCACGCCGTGGCGGATCACGCGCACCCAGTCCTCGGGCCGGTAGGCGGCGGTCACGCTGCCGGGGCCAGGGCTGATGTGCGGGCCGGCCACGCGCAGGCCGTTCGGGTCGTCGATGAAGGTGCGGCCACCGCCACTGGCGCCGTGGCAGTCGACGCAGCCGCGCGAGGCGTAGAGGTAGCGGCCGCGCTCGAGGGCGGCGCTGTCGGTGAGCGGGCGCAGCGCGACCGGCTGCACGGCGACATCGATCTTGCGCTGCATCTTGCGGTCGGCCAGTTGCAGGCCGGCCCACACCGCGCAGGCGCCGAGCAGCACCAGCACGGCGAGGGCCAGGCCGACGAGGCGCAGCCCGTTCTTCAATCTCTTCGTCATGGGATGGCGTCCGAAAAAGAGCGCGATGCTAGAGGCCAGCGCACGGGCTCGCAATCGCCGAGATCGCCTATGCCGGCCGGCCTAGCCGCCCTCGCTCACCCATGAAAAACGCGCCCGAAGGCGCGTTCCTGATCGACCGGTGGGCCGTGCTTACTTCGCCACGACCTTGACCATCTCGAGGCACTTGTTCGAGTAGCCCCATTCGTTGTCATACCAGCTCACCAGCTTGACGAAAGTGCTGTCGAGCGCCAGGCCCGCGTCGGCGTCAAAGATAGAGGTGCGCGGGTCGCCGCGGAAGTCGGTGGCGACGACCTTGTCTTCGGTGTAGCCCAGGATGCCCTTGAGCGCGCCTTCGCTCTGCGCCTTCATTTCGGCGCAGATTTCCTTGTAGCTGGCTTCCTTTTCCAGCTCGACCGTCAGGTCGACCACCGACACGTCGGAGGTCGGCACGCGGAAGCTCATGCCGGTGAGCTTCTTGTTGAGCTCGGGGATCACCACGCCCACGGCCTTGGCAGCGCCGGTCGACGACGGAATGATGTTTTCCAGGATGCCGCGGCCGCCGCGCCAGTCCTTGTTGCTTGGGCCGTCGACCGTCTTCTGCGTGGCGGTGGTGGCGTGCACCGTGGTCATCAGGCCGCGCTTGATGCCCCACTTGTCGTTGAGCACCTTGGCCAGCGGTGCCAGCGCGTTGGTGGTGCAGCTGGCGTTGCTGATGATGGCTTCGCCGGCGTACTTCTTGTCGTTCACGCCGTAGACGAACATCGGGGTGTCGTCCTTGCAGGGCGCCGACATGATGACCTTCTTGGCGCCCGCGTCGATGTGCTTCTGGCAGGTTTCCTTGGTGAGGAACAGGCCGGTGGATTCGAGCACGATGTCGGCGCCGGCTTCGTTCCACTTCAGGGCCGACGGGTCGCGCTCCTGCGTGAGGCGGATCTTCTTGCCGTTGACGATCAGCGTGTTGCCGTCGACCGAGACTTCACCCTGGAAGCGGCCGTGCACCGAGTCGTACTGCAGCATGTACGCGAGGTACTCGGGCTCGAGCAGGTCGTTGATGGCGACGATCTCGATGTCGTTCCTGAAGTTCTGCACCGCTGCGCGCAGCACGTTGCGACCGATGCGGCCGAAGCCGTTGATACCGAGTTTGATAGCCATGTGACTTGCTCCTAAGGTTGAAAAATCAATTCCGGAAAACTCAGCGCGCGAGCGCCGCCTCGACCGTGGCCGCGACGTTCTCCGGCGTGAAGCCGAAATGCTTGAACAGCACGCCCGCGGGCGCCGATTCGCCGTACGTGTCGATGCCGACCACGGCCGACACGCCGTATTTCCACCAGCCGTCGGTCACGCCCATCTCGACGGCGATGCGCGGCACACCCTTGGGCAGCACGCTCTTCTTGTAGGCCACGTCCTGGCGGTCGAAGGTGGTGGTCGAGGGCATCGACACCACGCGCACGCCGATCTTCTTGGCGGCGAGCAGTTCCTGCGCCTTGAGCGCCAGCTGCACTTCGGAACCGGTGGCGATGATGACCGCCTTGACCTTCTTGTTCTTCAGGCCGACGCGCTCGGGCTCGGCCAGCACGTAGGCGCCCTTGCTGATGTCGCTCAGGTCGCCCTTGGGCGAGTACGGCAGGTTCTGGCGCGACAGCAGCAGCGCGGTCGGGCGCGTGGCGTTCTGCAGCGCGACCGCCCAGGCCACCGTGGTTTCGGCCGTGTCGCCCGGACGCCAGACGTCGAGATTCGGGATGAGGCGCAGCGATGCGGCGTGCTCGATCGACTGGTGCGTCGGGCCGTCTTCGCCCAGGCCGATGGAGTCGTGCGTGAAGACATGCACCACGCGCTGCTTCATCAGCGCGGCCATGCGGATCGCATTGCGGCTGTAGTCGCTGAAGGTGAGGAAGGTGCCGCCGTAGGGAATGAAGCCGCCATGCAGCGCCACGCCGTTCATGATGGCCGCCATGCCGAATTCGCGCACGCCGTAGTTGATGTGGCGGCCCAGGAGGCCGTCGGGGAACTGCTCGCCGCCAACGCTCCGCACCACGTCGCCCTTGTCGTCGAAGCGCAGGTTGGGTGTGCTCTTGGTGTTGGTGAGGTTCGAGCCGGTCAGGTCGGCGCTGCCGCCGATCATTTCGGGCAGCGCGGCGGTGAAGGCTTCGAGCGCGAGCTGCGAAGCCTTGCGGCTGGCGACCGTCTCGCCCTTCGAATGGGCGGCCACCACGGCGTCGAACGCGGTCTGGTGGAAGCTCTTGGGCAGCTCGCCCTTCATGCGGCGGGTGAACTCCGCGGCCAGGTCGGGGAAGGCCTTGGTGTAAGCGGAGAAGCGCTCGTTCCAGGCGGCTTCGGTCTTGGCGCCGGCGGCCTTGGCGTCCCATTCGGCGTAGACGGCCTCGGGCAGCTCGAAGGGGGCGTGCGGCCACTGCAGCGCGCTGCGGGTCAGGCCGATCTCGTCGGCGCCCAGCGGCTCGCCGTGGGCCTTGGCGGTGTTGGCGCGGTTCGGGCTGCCCTTGCCGATCTGCGTCTTGCAGATGATGAGCGTGGGCTTGTCGCCGGACTTCTTCGCGTCGGCGATCGCCTTCGACACCGCCTTGGTGTCGTGGCCGTCGACCGGTCCGATCACGTTCCAGTCGTAGGCCTTGAAGCGCTCGGCCGTGTTGTCGACGAACCAGGGCTTGACGGGGCCGTCGATGCTGATGCCGTTGTCGTCGTACAGCGCAATCAGCTTGCCCAGCTTCCAGGCGCCGGCGAGTGCCGCCGCTTCGTGGCTGATGCCTTCCATCAGGCAACCGTCGCCCAGGAAGGCGTAGGTGTGGTGGTCGACGATGGCGTGCGCCGGGCGGTTGAATTCCGCGGCCAGCAGCTTCTCGGCAAGCGCGAAGCCCACGGCGTTGGTGATGCCCTGGCCCAGCGGACCGGTGGTGGTCTCGATGCCGGGCGTCACACCCACTTCGGGGTGGCCGGCGGTCTTGCTGTGCAGCTGGCGGAATTTCTTGAGGTCGTCGACCGAGAGGTCGTAGCCGGCCAGATGCAGCACGGCATAGATCAGCATCGACGCATGGCCGTTGGACAGCACGAAGCGGTCGCGGTCGGCCCAGTGCGGGTTCACCGGGTTGTGGCGCAGATGGTCGCCCCACAGCGCCACGGCCATGTCGGCCATGCCCATGGGGGCGCCGGGGTGGCCGGAGTTGGCGAGTTGAACGGCATCCATCGCCAGCGCGCGGATCGCGTTGGCCATCAAGGCTTGGTTGGCCATCGGGGAAGGCTTTCGGGGGTGAGATTGGGGGGGAGCCCGCAATTTTAGCGGGCCGGGTCTGGGGGGCTCCCTGACCCAGGACAAGTCCCGACCCGACGAGGGGCGCGCTGCTAGAGTCGCGAGCCATGCAAGGGCTGCACCTCACCGCCGATCTCCACGACTGCCAGTGCGCGCCACCGTGGCTCACCGACGCGCAACTGCTGGGCGAGCGCTGCGCCCGCGCCGTCGAAGCCGCCGGGCTGCAGGCCGTCGGCCAGCTGTTCCATACCTTTCCGGCGACGCCCGACGGCCCCGGCGGCGTCACGGCCACGGTGCTGCTGGCCGAATCGCACCTGTGCGTCCACACCTGGCCCGAATTGCGCGGCGCCACACTGGACGTCTATGTGTGCAACTTCGGCGCCGACCATTCGGCCCAGGCGCGCGCGCTGCTGGACACGCTGCTCGCGCTGTTCGAGCCGGGGCGCGTCGAGCGCCACGAGATCGCGCGCGGCGGCGCACGGGTGGTGCGCGCATGACCGGCGCACGGGCCATGGTGCTGGCCGCGGGCCGCGGCGAGCGCATGCGGCCGCTGACCGACGCCACGCCCAAACCCCTGCTCGACGTGCGCGGCAAGCCGCTGATGCAGTGGCCATTGGAGGCGCTGGCGGCCGGCGGTTTCTCGTCGGCGGTGGTCAACACCGCCTGGCTGGGCGAGCAGATCGAGGCGCGCTTCGGCGCGGGCGGCAGCGCGCTGCCGTCGATCGCTTACTCCCACGAGGGCCGCGACTTCGGCGGCGCGCTGGAAACGGCCGGCGGGATCGTGCGCGCCTTGCCGATGCTCGGGGACGTGTTCTGGGGGGTGGCCGGCGACGTGTATGCGCCGGATTTCGTCTTTTCCGAGGCGGCTGTGACACGTTTTGTCACCAGTGGCCGCCTGGCCCACCTGTGGCTGGTGCCAAATCCGTCACACAACCCCAAGGGCGATTTCGGCCTATCGGCCGCCGGTCTGGCGCTGAACGAGGCGCCCGAGCGCCTGACCTTCTCGACGATCGCCCTCTACCGGGCCGACTTCTTCGCGCCGCCCCACTGCAACATCCCGTCTGGCAACCCCCAGGGCACGAAAGCGGCCCTGGCACCCCTGTTGCGGCGCGCCATCGAAAACGCCCAGGTGAGCGCGGAACGCTACCTGGGCGCGTGGACGGATGTGGGCACACCCGAACGGCTGACCGCGCTGAACGCCGGTCGCTGAGACCGGCGCCGCGCGGTGGCCGTCAAGGGATGTTCGAGCCGGAGACCTGGAACGGGCCGCCCGGCAGCGCGAAGCTGCCACCGAACTCGTAGGTGCCATTGGTCGCGCAGCCATTGGGCGGCTGGCACGCCTTGCCGCTGCCCTGGTCGGTCCAGAAGACCACGGGGCCATAGCGGTAGTTGGACACCTGCTTTCCGCCGTAGTCCGCCACAGACAGGACATAGGACTCGGTGCCATGGTTCTCGGCATCTTCGGCGGCGATGGGGTCCACCAGCCGCGTGTCGGTCAACGGACTGCCACGTACGGCACCGCTGTTGAAGTCCGCCGCGAACTGCACCCACTCGATCCGGCGATCGCCGCGCGATGTGACGATGACCTCGCGCCCGAAGCCTTGCGTGTAGACCTTGTTGGTGTCGTGCGGCTTCGCGTAGGCGATGTGGGTCGGGTTGCGGCCGACGGTCACGCCGCCCTTGCGCACGATTTCCGCGGCGGCCCCGCCGCCCGAGGCATTCAAGTAGTTGCCGAGGTCATAGATGTGCAGCTGGCCTTCCTGCGTCGCGATGAAGGCGCGCCGGGGACCATCGTTCGGCCGCACGTTGACAGCCGTCGGACGGTTGTCCAGGTCGATGGTCTTGATGACCGCCGGCTTCTGCGACGCCACCGCGTCGAAGGTGTAGGGCCACTGGCTGGCGCCGGCGCCGCGATTGGCGATCAAGGCGTTGAAGTCGGACTGAGAACCGCCGAAGTACTTCTCGCGGTAATAGCTGAACAGCGGACGCAGGTCGATGAAGGCGGCTCGCTTCTCCGACTTGGAGATCACCACGGCCACGCCGGCCCGCGCATAGGCGCCGCCGTTGACGCCCGAGTAGAAGCTCGTGCGGTTGGTCTGGTCCGTGAGCGGCAGTGCGTAGTAGTTCTGGAGGTTGTTGGTGCCCGGCGCGAAGGTGCGGTTGTAGTCCTCGAACCCGATGCCCGTGGACGACGAGATCTCGGTGGGTGCGCGCAGGTTGTCGGGAAGATCCACGTAGCCGAGCACCTTCATGTAGGCCGTGTTGCCGAGGTTGGGCAGCCCGGGGTAGACGTTGCCCCAATCGCCCCAGTGGTTGTACCAGGCCCTCGAGCCCGACGAACCCGACGGATCGTCGGGGTTGCAGCCGTCGCACAGGCTGGCCAGCGCAATGACCGCGATCTGGCCCTTCAGGTTGACCGTGTCCCACACCGTGACCAGTGCGAACTCGTTGCTGCCGGTGACGGCGATGGCGGTGGGCACCTTGCCCGCCGCCAACTGGACCGTGGCGCGATTGGACGACGTGTTGCTGCCGGTCGTACCGATCAGGCCGTTCTGAAACACCATCAGGCTGTTCGTGCACCAGCCGGAGCGGCCGTAGCAACGGCCCACGGCCACAGGCTCGCGCGCACTGAGTCCCCGGCCGACATAGCTGACGGCTGCGCTGTCGTCGACGCCGTTGCTGTAGTCGGCCGTCCAGCTCGGCTCGGGCTTCTGGGCGAAGGTGTTGTGGGCCATGTTGATGGCCTGCAGGTTCGAGATGCCCACGTGGGACGCCGGCGCGTCGGCGATGTACGCCGTATGCACGATCGCCGACGAATAGTCGCCGGGATCGGTCAGCAAGGGGCCGCCGACCTGCCAGGTGCCGCAATAGCCGCCCTGACTGGCGGGCACACAGCCCCGGCTGCCGCCGGCATTGCGAATGGAGATCGGGTCGTAGGACTGGTCGCCGCGCGTGCCCCAGGTCGGCAGCCCGCTGTTGCCGGCCTTGCCGTAGGTGGCCGCCGAAGGCCCGTACCGGTATTCGATCCCGGCCGCCTTGCTGAACTGCAAGGCCGTCTCGCGGTAGGCAGCGGGCACCACGTTCACGGCGCTGTCCACGACATCGTTCTGAAGCGGGACGGTGCCCGTGGCGCCGCTCCCGATGTCGGCCTGTGTCGTGCTGCTGACACTGCTGCTGCCCGACGCCGTCGTACCGGTCCCGCCGCCACCACCGCCGCCACCGCAACCGACCAATGCCGCCGCCAAAACAAGCGACATTGCGAATTTATTTTCAGTAACTGTGAACAATGTAGGAATCCTCTGATTGACAGTGGCGCATTTGTACCGTTTTGGCCTGTCGGCGGGAACTCTTCTTTCAATTCTTTGCTCGCGTCGGCAGAGATGCCACACTTGTGTCGTTACAAACCCGCGGTATGGTTACAGCAATGGATACTTCCTTCTACATAGCCCGACGCAATCGTCTTGCAGCAACTATCGGGCCCGGTGGCATCGCCATCATTCCGACCGCACCGGAGCGGCCGCGCAACCGCGACAGCGACTACCTCTACCGTCACGACAGCTACTTCTATTACCTGACCGGATTCACCGAGCCCAACGCCTGGCTGGTGCTGACCGGCAGCGGCCACGCCACCCTGTTCTGCGCGCCGAAAGACCTGGAGCGCGAGATCTGGGATGGCCACCGGCTGGGCCCCGAAGCCGCGCCCGAAGCGCTGGGTGTCGATGCCGCCTGCCCCGTCACCGACCTCGACACCAAGCTGCCCCGCTTGCTGGAGAACACGGCTGCCGTCTGGTATCCCTTCGCCACGCACAAGGGGCTGGAGTCGCGCATCGACGGCTGGCTGTCGTCGGTCCGGTCGCGCGTGCGCTTCGGCGCGATGTGCCCCGACCAGCAGCGCGACCTGTGCGGCCCGCTCGACGAGATGCGGCTGGTGAAGGACGCGCACGAGCTCGGCATCATCCGGCGCGCCGGCACGATCAGCGCCGGCGCCCACGTGCGCGCCATGCAGGCCTCCGCCCGCATGCTGCGCGAGGGCCGCGACCTGCGCGAATACCACCTCGACGCCGAGCTCATGCACGAATTCCGCATGGGCGGCTCGCAGTACCCGGCCTACCCGTCGATCGTCGCCGCCGGTGCCAATGCCTGCGTGCTGCACTACCACGCGGACGTGGCGCCGGTGCGCCCCGGCGAGCTGGTGCTGATCGACGCCGGCTGCGAGCTCGACGGCTACGCCAGCGACATCACCCGCACCTTCCCGGCCGACGGCAAATTCACCGGCCCGCAGCGCGCGCTGTACGACATCGTGCTGGCCAGCCAATACGCCGCGGTGGCCGCCACCAAGGCCGGCAACCGCTTCAACGACCCGCACGAGGCGGCCGTGAAGGTGCTCGCGCAGGGCATGCTCGACGTCGGCCTGCTCGACGCGAACAAGGTCGGCAGCCTCGAGGACGTGATCGCGCAGCGCGCCTACTTCCCGTTCTACATGCACCGCACCGGCCACTGGATGGGCATGGACGTGCACGACTGCGGCAGCTACGTCGAGCCCACGCAGCAGGGCGAGGTGAGCGAACGCAAGGACCCGCTGAGCGGCGAGACCATCAAGAACCGCCCCAGCCGCATCCTGCACCCAGGCATGGTGCTGACCATCGAACCCGGCATCTACGTGCGGCCGGGCGAGGGCGTCCCGGCGCAGTTCCACCACATCGGCATCCGCATCGAGGACGATGCGATCGTCACCGCCAACGGCTGCGAGCTGACCACGCGCGACGTGCCGGTCGATGCCGACGAGATCGAGGCGCTGATGCGGGCCTGACGAGGCGCTCCGGTCTACCCGGTCATCGATGTGCGCACCCATGTGGGCGAGAACGGTGCACAGGGCCATTTCGATTCGGTTGCCGTTTTCATGACAACGCCATGACATCGGCTTAGGGCGCGATGTCGACAGTCACCTCGCGCGACTCCGCGCGCCCTTGATCGTCCACCGCGCGCAGCACGTAGCGCCGCCCCGTGTCCGCCATGTCGGGCATCCAGGTGATGCCTTCGCCGGGCGCGGCGCGGCCGATCAGCGCATCGTCGGCAAACCAGTAGATCGTCTGCGTGCCCGCCGCCGCTTCGGCGCGCAGCACCAGCGGCTCCGGCTTCTTCACCCGCAACGTGTGCCGCACGCCGCGCAACGGCGCGGTGATGAGCGGTGCCGACTCCGTAGACGCATTGGCTTTCTCGCAACCGTCGGCCGGCAGGCTCGCGCGCGGCAGACCGGCCTGGCGGAACAGCCGGCGCATGTCGCTGCCCCACTGCTCGACCACCTGCTGGCGCGCATTCGGTTGCGGCCCGCACACCACCTTGCCGGTCGTCTCGTCGACCCACACCGCACGATGCAGGCTGCTGACCTGGATCGGCGACTTGCCGGCGATGAACCATGTCGTCGTACGCACCGGGCACAGCGCATCGGGCAACCCGCCCGTCGCCATGCACACCTCGACCTGCCGCAGGTCGGCCGGCTGCCGCGTCGCGACCTCGCCGGGGTCCAGCCGCTCGGCGCGCAGCGCATCGACCATGCGCAGGAACAGCGGCGCGGCCGCATCCACGCCCACCAGCGCGGGGTTGCTGGTGCCGTCGAAGTTGCCGACCCACACCACCAGCACATGACGGCCGAACACGCCCGCCGTCCACGCATCGCGAAAGCCCCACGAGGTGCCCGTCTTCCATGCGATGGCGGGGCGCGCGGGCAGCGTGGTGTCAGGGCGCGGCGTGTGGCGCAGCATGTCGAGCGTGATGAACGACGCCTCTTCGCTCAGCAGCCGCAGCGGCTGTGTCGGACGCTCGTCGGGCGCGGGCTGGGTATAGCGCAGCGGTTGCGAGATGCCACCGTTAGCCAGCGTCGCGTAGAGGCCCGCGAGTTCTTCCGGCGTGACCTCGCCGCCGCCGAGCACCAGCGCAAGGCCGTAGTGCGATTCGCTCTGCAGCTTCTGCACGCCTCCTAGCCGCATGAAGTCGTAGAGCCCCGGCTTCGAGAGCTTCGCGGCGACGGCCACCGCCGGGATGTTGCGGCTGCGGATCAGCGCCTCCTGCGCGGGCAGCGGGCCGGCGAAGCGATGGTCGAAGTTCTCGGGCGTGTAGGGGCCGAAGGACGTGGGCGCGTCCTTCAGCATGGTCTTGGGATGCAGCAGCCCCTGGTCGAGCGCGAGCGCATAGATAAAGGGCTTGAGCGTGGAACCCGGAGAGCGCTTGGCCTGCGTGCCGTTGACCTGGCCCGCGATGGCGTCGTTGTGCCAGTCGGCCGAACCGATCAGCGCGCGCACCTGCATGGTCGAGGCGTCCAGCAGCAGCGCGCTCGCGTTGGTCATGCCCACGTCGGCATGCGTGCGCAGGTACTGGGCCATCACGCGCTCGAGCGTGGCCTGCATGCGCAGGTCGATGGTGGTTCTGATTTCCGGCGCTCCGCGCTCCTGCGCGAGCAGCATGTCGGTGGCGTGCGGTGCGAGAAAGGGGAGGCTGCCGCGCGATTGCGCCGAGAGTGCGAGCTGCGCGTCGGGCGCGTGCCGCTTCGCGGCAGGATCGCGCTCAGTCCACAGCGCCCACAGGCGTTCGCGCGCCGATTGCAGCTCGACATTGCGGCCGCGCTCGGCGATGCGCTTGACGGGGTTCTGCGGAATCACCGCGAGCGTCAGCGCTTCGGGCAGGCTGAGCTTGGCGGCGTCCTTGCGAAAGTAGATCAGGCTCGCGGCCTGCACGCCTTCGATGTTGCCGCCGTAAGGGGCGGTGTTGAGGTAGGCCTCCAAGATCTCGCGCTTGCCGAAGCGCGCCTCCAGCCAGAGCGCCGCACCGATCTGCGCGACCTTGCCTATGGCCGTGCGGCTGTCGATGCCGTAAATGCGGCGCGCGAGCTGCATCGTGAGGGTGGAACCGCCCTGCCTGCGCTCGCCGCTCGCGATGCGCCACGCGCTGCGCGCGAGCGCGGCGGGGTTGACGCCGAGGTGCGCGTAGAAGCGGCGGTCTTCGTACAGCAGTACAGCATCGACCAACGTTGGGGAGATGCGGTCGAGCGGCACCCAGAGCCGGTACTGCTCATCGCTTGCGAGCGTAAGGCGCAAGAGCTCGCCGCCCTGCGCGTACACAGCGCGCGAGCTGCCGACCGTTTCGCTGAGCGGTGCGTACGGCCAGAAGCGCAGCAGCGCGAGCAGGAAGGCCACCGCCAGTGCCCACAACGCGGGCTTGCGGAACCGTCCCAACTTCACGCTGAAGCGCATGACGACCTCGCTGCCTTGCGTCAGTTCTCGACGACCTGGAAGCGCGCACCCGCCGAGCGCGAATACACGCGCCGGTCATACATCGCTTCGCCATATGCGGCCGGCACCACGAAGTCGCCGACGTTGGTCGCTCGCGCCTTGTAGGTCACTTCGAGCAGGTTCTTGTCGACGGCGCCGTAGAACACCACGCGGTCTTCGCGGATGTCGGCGTACTGCACCTTCCACGAGCCGCCACCACCCATCCGCTTCTTCCAGATCGGCGCATCGGCGTCCGCCTCCTTCTCGTCACCCACCGCCTGCAGCACCGGCTCCAGGCCACCAGGCAACAGGTCGACCAGCGCCACGTCGTTGAGCTGCGCGCGCTCGAGGCTGCGCACGCGCACTCGCACCGTGACCTCTTCGCCGAGCCTGGCCTTGGTGATCGGGTTGCCCTTCGCATCGAGCACTTCATGGAAGATCTCCAGGCCCTGGTTCACCGGCGTGGCGGGCACGTTGCGCTCGAAGCCCTGTTCGGCCCAGCTGTAGTACAGGTTGAAATCGCTGTCGTTCGACAGCTTGAGCTTCGCCGTACCGACGGGCACCGCAGCACGCGTGATCGGGTTCACAGAGCCCAGTGCGAGCGCCGCAGCCTGGCCTTGCGCGTTGACGCTCTGCGCCGTCAGCTTGCCCTCGACGTTCTGCGTGACCGCTTCGAAATACGCGTCGACCGCGAGCAGCATCGACGCCGACGAGAGGCTGTTGTACCAACCGTCACGCACCATCGCGCCCATGCTTTCCCACACCTCGGGCTTCAGCGTCTTCAGGCGCGACGGGAAGTGGCGACCCACCAGGTGCAGCGTCATGCTGTCGTGTACCAGCGGGTCGTAGTAGGCGCCCCAGACATTGCGGCGCTGCTTCTTATCGGTGCGCGCGAGCAGGTCGGACCACACCGGGCTGAGCAGCTCGTTGGCCACCTGCTCCTGCTTCACGAGCTGGTAGCTCGCGGCGAGGTACACGGCGCCCAGGTCGTCGCTCCAGCCTTGCGTCTGCTTGTTGCGCCACGCTTCGCGCAGGTTGGCCAATGCAGCCGGCGCGATGATGCCCTGGCGTGTGAGCAGATAGGCCGCCTGCGTGCGCTGGCGCCAGCCGTCCAGCGAGGTGTCGCCGCTGCCGAGCCAGCCCTGCAGATAGGTGTTGGCCTTCTGCAGCAGGTCTTGCGGCACGGGCAGTTTGTGGTCCTTGGCTTCGATCAGCAGGTGCACCGCGTAGAGCGTGGCGAAGGGACTGGCCTCGGCGCCAGGCCACAACGCGAAGCCGCCGTCCGCCGTCTGCCGTGCGCGCAACTGAACGAGGTAGCGCTCGAAGGTCTTGCGCGCTTCGGGCATCGGGCCTTGCTCGGGCGTGCGGCCGCGCGCCATTTCCTTCACCAGCTCGGGCCGGCCCGACAGCAACACGGCCGGAAAGGTCTGGCTCGTGATCTGCTCGGTGCAGCCGTGCGGATACACCTCCAGGTACTGCATGAGACCGGCCGCGAAGGCCCACGGCGCGGCCGACACCGCCACATCGCTCTTGCGGAAGTTCGGATACAGGTCGGCCTTGCTGCTCAACTCGCCCGCGCGTTGGAAGCTGCCGGCCTGCACCAGCGTGACGAACGGCGACGCGGGCCGCACGCTCACTTCGGTCGACAGGCGTGCACTGAAGGTCTTGTACGCCGACGTGAACACCAGCGCCGAAGAACCCAGCACCGCCTGCTCGCCCGGCTTGGCGCGCACGTTGAATTTGGTGCTCGCTTCGCCGCGCTCGTTGACCTTGAGCGTCTGCGTCGCGTCGCCCACCACTTCGAGCCCGCCCGAGGCGGTGAGCGTGAGCGCGATCGGCACCTCCTTGCCCGAACCCGCGATGTTGTTCGCAAGACCCACGCCCACTTCGACGGTATCGCCGGGCGCCATCGCGAGGGGCGCATTCGGCAGGATCACCATGTCGCCGCGCACCACGGTGCGGGTGCTCTTGGCGGCTGTGGTCTCGTCGTTCACCGCCACGGCCATCACACGCAGGCTGCCGTTGAAGCTCTCGGGCACGGTGTAGCTGAACTCGCGGCTGCCGTTCACATCCACCAGGCCCGACCAGTAGGCCACCGGCTTGTCGCGCTTGCGCTTGAAGGGGTTCAGGTGCTTGCCGAGCTCGCCTTCGCCGTCACCGCCGGGGGCCGCGCCCTGCATGAGCTTCTTGAACTCCGGCAGGATCAGGTCGAGCGTTTGCAGCGTACCCACTTCGAGCGCGCGCTTCTGGAAGAAGTGCTTGAGCGGATCGGGTGTCTTGTAGCGCGCCACCTGCAGGATGCCTTCGTCCACCGC
Source organism: Variovorax cryoconiti (assembly GCF_051216395.1). Classification (NCBI taxonomy): domain Bacteria; kingdom Pseudomonadati; phylum Pseudomonadota; class Betaproteobacteria; order Burkholderiales; family Comamonadaceae; genus Variovorax; species Variovorax cryoconiti. Next base: position 120,096 of record NZ_JBPJZI010000007.1, read on the forward strand.
GAACAGCACGGCGCGCGTGGGCTTGTCGCTGGTGAGCTTCATCTTCACCGTCTGGCCGGGCTTCACGAGCTCGCTGCTGGTGAGCTGCAGGTTGGCGGTGCGCTTGGCCAGGCTGGTGGCGAAGGGGATGACACCGTACGACAGCGGGCTCATGTACACCTCGTCCGAGGCCGGGTCGCGCACGAAGTGCACATTGATATAGCCAGTGCCTTCGAAGTCCTTGGGCAGCGTGATCTTCTGCACCGAGGCGGTCTTGTCGGTCTTGAACCACGCGTGGACATAGACCTTGTCGCGCTCGATGGTGATGAGGCCGGCACCCACGTACGGCGCGCGGATGCTCACCTCGATCTCCTGTCCCGGCTCGTAGTCCTTGCGGTCGAGCGTGAGCTGCAGTTCGGCGTTGCGGTCCAGCGAGCGCGAGACGTTGGCGTTGCCCGCGACGCTGTACTCGACACGGTTGAGCTCCAACCCGCCTGCATTGCGCACCACGTAGGCAAAGTTGCCGGGGGCGGATGTGTTCAGCGCAATGGTGTTGCCGGCCGCGACGATGGCCAGCGGCTTCTCGTCGATCACGATCTCCTTCTTGCGCGATTCATAGCGATAGAGGCCGTTGTCCTGCTTGACGAGCACCGACAGCACCTTGCGCTCCACGCGCTCGATCTTCAGGTCGGCCACGGCCGTCTTCTTCGCCTGCGGGTCGATGGCGATCACGGTGGCGTTGCGCTCGGCACCCTTGCTCACGTAGCTGGTGTCGCCATCGACCTTCACGCCCACGAGGTAAGGCATGTCGCTCACCAGCGTCTGGGTTTCGGCCGAGACACTGCGCCCGCCCTCGGGTTCGAAGGCCTTGGCGAGCACGTGCACCTGGTAGGTCGCGGCATCGAAGCGCGAGAGGCGCAGATCGAACTCGGCCTTGCCTTCCGCGCTGGTCTGCATGCTGCCCAGGTCGTCGACCTGCTTTTCGGTGGCGCGCTGCGGATCGAAGAAGGCGTAGTCGGCGAAGGCGCGGAACACCGGGAAGGCCGGGCTCAGCGTGAGCGTGCCTTCCACCTTGCGGTCGGGCGCGGGCGTGCCGAAGAGGTTCTGCACGTCGATGAGCGCCTTCAGGTCCTTGGGCTTGACCCAGCCTTCGGCCACTTCGTTGCTGAGCTTGGCGACGACCTTGGTGCGGTCGGGCAGGAATTCCTGCACCTTCACCATGGTGCTGCCGATCAGCAGGCCTGCCACCTCGGGATTGCCGGGCGACGATTCGCGCGGCAGGTAGAGGTTGACGGTGTAGTTGCCGGTGGGGGACGTATCTTGCGTGGTGTGGGCGATTTCCGCCGCGCCGCCGGGACCGAGCTTGAGCTTCTCGCGGCGCACGCCGAGGCCGCGCGCATCGATGATCTCAGCCTCCAGCGGCAGGTCGCGCAGCGACGTGCCCCAGTTGCCGGCCTTGACCATCATCGCGATGTGCATGGTGTCGCCCGGGCGGTAGATGCCGCGGTCGCTGAACACATAGGCCGTCATCTGGTTCGGCACGCCGGCCGCGCGCAGGCCGCCGACGTCGAAGCGCGAGATGTCGAGCGTGCGGTCGCTGCGGTTGAAGGGCAGGAAGCTCAGATCGCCGTCCTTGCGCACCACCAGCACCACCGGTGCCTTCTCGCGCTGGTAGCCGGCGAGGTTGGGCAGCTTGGCGGCGCCGGTGGCATCGGTGGATTGCGACGCGATGATCATGCCGTTGCGCCCCCACACCTCGACCAGCGCGCCGGCCACGGGCTGGCCGTTGGCGATGCTCTGCACGAACACGTCGCGGGTGCCATCGAGCGACTTCTTGGCGACGATGCCCAGGTCGGTGACCAGTACCAGGCGCTGGTCCTTCTGGTCTTCGGGGTTGCCGCTTTCGGTGTCGCCTTCGCCTTCCGACGGCTGCTCTTCCTGCTGTTGCTCTTCGGGCTGCGCCTGTGCGTCTTCGCCCTCGGGCTTCTTCTTGGCCTTGGGGTCGTAGCCCTGCACCTTCAGCAGGAACACACCGCGGCGGTCGGCCACGTCGCTGCGCAGGTACTCGGCGAAGTCCACGGTTTCGTAGTGCGCCTTGCCCGCGGGAATGCTGAGCGGAATCTCCTTCTCGAAGCGGTCGACGAGGTTGTCCGACTGCAGGGCGCTGTTGAACTGCGGACGCGCGAAGTCGCCGTTGGTCTGGGTGACCAGGTGCTGCAACTGCTGCGGCAGCAGGCGGCCGATTTCCAGGCGGATGCCGGGCAGGTCGCGCACCAGGATCGGCAGCTTGCGTTCGCCCGAGAGGGCGAGCAGCGAGCCCTGGCTCATGATGGTGAGTTCGGGCGCAAAGGTCTTGAGCAAGCGCACGTCTTGTCGCGCGGCACCGAGCTGGTAGCCGCCGGGCGTCTTCAAGCCCTTCGCCACGCGCACCAGCAGGTAGCGGCCGCCCTCGGCCTGCGGCAGCCGGAAGCTGACCATCTCGGTCACTTCGCGCTCGCTGGCGATGGGCTGCAGGGCGATCTTCTTCGCGCGGCGCAGCACCGCGTCGGTCACCTTCGAAGGCTCGGCGGACCAGTCGAACTTCTCGTCCGGGTCGCCCTTGGCTTCTTCGGTGGCGGGCAGGAGCCAGGCCTGCACCACGCGCGCCATTTCCCGCTCGTGCACCGGCATCGAGGCGGTGATGTGCATCACATGCTCAGGTTCGCCGTTGTCGCCCGTGACGATGGTCGGGTCGACGCTGGAGATGTCGAGGCTGAAGAGACCAGGGATGTCCACCGCGCGCGAGACGTCGCTGCGCAGGCCCGGGCCGCCCTTTTGCGCGACCGCGCCGGCCGTGAGGCTGAACACCACGGGGCGTGTCTTCTCGGGGATGGGCAGGGGCTCGGACTGCAGGGTGGCGGTGAGGCGCAGCTTGTCGTAGCTGACGGTGAACTTCTCGCTCGCGCATTTGCCCACGCTGAAGAAGGAGGTGCTGCAGGCCTGGTCATACGTCAGCACCACGCGCTTCTCGAATTCGGCCGTGTTCACCGGGTGCGAGAAGCGCACCTGGAAGAGGGCGCGGCGCACGTTGGCCTGCACGGGGTCCTGATAGAACTCGGCGCCCGCGATGCGCGCGCTGAATTCGGGCGAGGTGAACTCGTACTTGCGCTGCTCGATCTCGATATGCGGCGCGAGCGCGTCCTTCGACAGCTGCACCTTGTAGGGCTGGCCCACCGGCCAGTCCTGCGCGGGCAGGAACTCCAGCTTCTTCTGGCTGCTCCAGGTCCAACGCCCGGCAATGGCGGGCTCGATGATGATTCCGGTCGCCTCCTGGCCGATGCGCGAGATCGGCGCAACCGAAGCGGAGAAATTGATGATGACGGGGTTCGGTCCCTTGTCGTTTTCGATCTGCGTGCGCGGCGGCGGCACGATCTGCGCGGTGGAAACGACCGGCTCGACGCGGTCGGGCGTGAGGCCATGCCACCACTTGAGCACATGCGGGCTGGCGAACCAGCCGGCCACCACCAGCAACGCCAGCACGACCAGCCAGGCCAGCCGTTGCTGCAGCCACTGCAGGCCGAAAAGCAGAAAGGCGCCCACAATGCGCAGCCACCCCGGGGGTCGCCAAGAACCGATGAGTCCGCGCGCCAACGGACGCAAGACGCCGAGCACGCGGCCCAGCCCGGTGAAGAGCAAGTCGCTGAGCGACGCTAGTTTTCGATTGGCAACTTGAAGCATGGAAGCCCTCCCCATATTTTTGTTGGTGTCTGGCAGTCTGCAGGTGATCTGTGAAATCCCCGCGCTGGATGTGAAGTTTGCGTGAAAATTGAACGGGCCAGCACCGGGGCCAATTCAGTGCTCCATGGCGACGGCGCAACCCATGCCAGAGGACCCCGCGAAACTGGCTGTGCCAGGCGGCCTGGTGCGCCCCCTCGAGGGGAGGCACAGCAGGTGCAACAGGGGTGGTTTCATTTCAGAACGGAAGCGTCGGCTTGTTCACCATCAGATAGAACACCGCGACCATGGCCACGAAGGCCGAATAGCCGAGCAGTTCCCATCGACGCTGGTAGCGCGTACAGCGGCGGCAGCGGCGCGCCATCGCGCTGTGCCTTCCCGGCCGACGGCAAATTCACCGGCCCGCAGCGCGCGCTGTACGACATCGTGCTGGCCAGCCAATACGCCGCGGTGGCCGCCACCAAGGCCGGCAACCGCTTCAACGACCCGCACGAGGCGGCCGTGAAGGTGCTCGCGCAGGGCATGCTCGACGTCGGCCTGCTCGACGCGAACAAGGTCGGCAGCCTCGAGGACGTGATCGCGCAGCGCGCCTACTTCCCGTTCTACATGCACCGCACCGGCCACTGGATGGGCATGGACGTGCACGACTGCGGCAGCTACGTCGAGCCCACGCAGCAGGGCGAGGTGAGCGAACGCAAGGACCCGCTGAGCGGCGAGACCATCAAGAACCGCCCCAGCCGCATCCTGCACCCAGGCATGGTGCTGACCATCGAACCCGGCATCTACGTGCGGCCGGGCGAGGGCGTCCCGGCGCAGTTCCACCACATCGGCATCCGCATCGAGGACGATGCGATCGTCACCGCCAACGGCTGCGAGCTGACCACGCGCGACGTGCCGGTCGATGCCGACGAGATCGAGGCACCGATGCGCTGAGGCCGCGCGCCCGACTCGGCCTCAGTCCGCCTTGAAGCCGGTCGCCGCCACCGCCTTGCCCCAGGCCACCGTGTCGTCGGCGATCAGCTGCGCGAACTCCGCCATGCCGGTGCCGGTCGCGCGGAAGCCCGCGTCCAGCATCTTCTGCCGGCCGTCGGCCGACTGCATCGCTCGCACGATGTCCGCATTCAGCTTGCGCACGATGTCCGGCGGCGTCTTCGCCGGCGCAACAATGCCGAACCACGAGGTGAACGCGAGCTTGGGGTAGCCCTGCTCCTGGATGGTCGGCACGTCGGGCAGCGACGGGCTTCGCACGGCGCCGGTGCTGCCCAGCGCCACCAGCTTGCCCGACTTCACGGTCGATGCCGCCAGGCCGACCGAAGCGAACACGCCGGACACGTCGCCCGCGTACAGCGCGCCCAGGGCATCGGCCGTGTTGCGGTAATGCACCGGCTCGGGCTTCTGACCGATCGCGTCGCCGAACATGTAGGCGCCGAAATGGCCCGGCGTGCCGGCACCGAAGGTCGCCATGAACAGGCCCTTCTGCTGCTTGCTCCAGTCGACGAACTCGCGCACGTTCTTCGACGGCACTTTCTGCGGATTGACCAGCAGCACGAAGTCCGACACGACCACCTGGCTCACCGGCACGAAGTCCTTCACCGGGTCGTAGGGCAGGCGGTTGTAGCTGCTGGGCGCGATGCTCAGCTGGCCGGTCTCGCCCAGCATCAGCGTGTAGCCGTCGGGCGCGGCGCGGGCCGCCTCGCTGGCGGCGATCAGCCCGCCGGCCCCCGGCTTGTTGTCGACCACCACGCCCAGGTTGCCCCAGCTTTCCGACAGCTTCTGCGCCAGCAGGCGCGCGACGATGTCGGGGCCGGTGCCCGCCGGGAAGCCGACGATGAGGCGCACCGGCCTGTCGGGGTAGCCACTGCCTTGGGCGAAGGCCGGCAGGGCGGTGCAGGCGGCCCATGCGGCGGCTACTGCCAATGCCGCGTGGCGGCGCGATATGCGGAAATTGCTCATGTCTGTCTCCTGTTTTTTTGGGGGGGGGACGATCCGGTCGAACCGCCTATGTGACGGTGAAGAACGCCATCTCGACACAGTCGGGACGGCGCACGCCGCTGCCGACGAAGAGCCGCTCGTTGATCCAGCCGAGCGCGAGCGACGCCGTCTCGAAGCGCGGCGCGCAGCGGAAGTAGATTTCCGCTGGGTCAACCGGCTCGCCCCGCGCAAGCCGGGCCATCGCCTCGGGTGCGCCGCAGCGCAAGGCCGTGTTCTGCACGTAGATCCAGTCGCCGGCATCGGTCTCGAGTGTGTAACGCGCATCGAGGTCGCTCATGCCGCTGGCCGTCATCAGCTGGAAGTCGGCACCGCCCGGCGCCACGCGTGCCCGCCAGCCGTGGCCTTCGGCCGAGCCGCCGGTGATCGGCACCAAACGTCGCCGGCCGCGCGGCGTGACGCCGATATCCTGCGGCGCGCCGACCTCCACACGGAGGACGACGAAATGGTCGAGCGTGGGTGCAGCGAAGGAATGCGACGCAGGGTTCGAGGGCATGCCGCTAGCGTAATTACCGGGGGCCGGCCGGTCTGTCATCCCGGAAGATGACAGGATGCATGCCGCCCCTGTCGCTCCCTCGCCGCGCCGGTTCGCCTCGCCATGAGAAGCTGGCAGGCCGCCCCCGCGAGCGACCGGCGCACCCAGGTGCTGACCGAACTCATCAGCCACATCGGCAGCCCGCGCTTCGGCACGGCCGTGCTGGACCGGCTGCAGGATCTGGTGCCGGCCGCCTCGTGGTCGGTGTATCGGCTCGGCCAGCGGCCCGCGCTGTTCCTGTCGGCCGCGCGTGGCGTGCCCGACACCACGCGCGACTGCTGGCGCGCCTACTTGAGCGGACCACACCGCGGCGACCGCAGCTTCGCGCAGACATCGAACGCCGCCGACCACGCGCCGCTGCTGTGCCACCTGACGGCCCACGAAGTGCCGGAAGAACACCGGATGAAGGTCTACGAGGCACACGGCGTGGCCGAGCGCGTGTCGATCGCGCAGACGCAGGACGACGGCGGCGTCTTCGCCATCAACTTCTACCGGCACGGTCACCAGCGCGCCTTCAGCGACGCCGTGCTCGACAGCTTCGGTACGCTGGCGCCGGCGCTGCTGGCACTGGTGCGCAAGCACATGGCGTTGTCGCCACCGTACGGCCCCTCGGCCGCCGACGCCAGCGCGCACGACATGGAAGGACGCCTGCGCAGCCTGTGCCCGGCATTGACCGAGCGCGAGCGCGCGGTGTGCGTGCGCCTGCTGCAAGGCATGACGCAGGACGGCATCGCGAGCGACCTCGGCCTCGCGCTGCCGACGGTCAAGACCTACCGCAACCGCGCCTTCGCGCGGCTGGGCATCCACTTCCGAAACGAACTGTTTGCGCGGGTGCTGGCGGGGTGAGGTGCTCGCGCGATCACAGGCTGCCCGCCAGGTGCCCGCGCGTGAACGCTTCCTCGAAGATCGAATAGCCCGACCAGTCGGCGTGCGCGAAGGCGAGCCGGCCGGCCACCACGGAGCCCTCGTTGCCCAGCGCCGCGCGCAGCCCCGGCGTCGGGATCGCCATGGCGTGGCCGTAGCGCGTGATGTCGATGCGCGTGGCACGCTCGGCGATGTCGGGGTGCGGCACCGACAGCTCGGCCAGGAGCGCATCGCGCCAGGCGGACCAGGGCTGGTCGAGCAGCTGGCGGCGGCCGTCGGCGCCATCGAAGGCGCTCGGGCCGAGCGGGCGGTACCAGGTCAGCACGGTCGCGCGCGGGGTCGGGTCGAGCGTCTGGTGACGCGCATCAACGTAGCCGAGGCCGCGCGTGCCGTAGACCACGTTGTCCCAGCTCGGCGCGGCGCCCGCCCGGTCGGCCAGCGGCGTGTCGAGATGCAGGTTCGCCACCAGCCAGGGCGCGTACTGCAATGCAGCCGTGGCACGGCGAAGAAGCTCCGGCGGGTTCTCCAGCACGCGCGCGGCGATGAAGACCGGCAGCGCGACGATGCAGCGCTCGGCCTGCCAGCGCACCAGCGCCTTCGTCGCCGCATCGAACACATCGACCTCGACGCCGTCGCGCGTTTCCGCGATGCGCGTGACGACCTGCCCAGTGCGCAGCCGATCGCCCAGCGGCGCGGCCAGGCGCTGCGTGAGCCAGCCGTTGCCTTCGGGCCAGGTGAGCACCGCGTCGCGGTCCGCGCTGTCGTCGCCCGGTGCGTGGAAACCGTGGCGGCTCGCGAAGTAGTGGATGCCGGCCCAGGCCGACACCTGCGCGACGCCTGCACCGTAGTCGTCGCGGCAGGAATACTCAAGGTACCAGCGCAGGTGCGCGTCGCTCAGATCCTCGGCATCGAGCCATTGCCCGAAGGTCATGGCGTCGAGCGCGAGCGATGCCGATGTGGAATGCGCGCGCAGGGAAGGGATCGCGAAGCGCGCGGCGTGCTGCAGTTCATCGACGCGCTGCGCGAAGCGACGGTACTGCGCCAGCGTCCCGGTGCCGACACCCTGCACCGGCAGCAGGCCGTCGTGCCATTCGCCCTGGAAGAAGAGCCGCTCCTGCGGGCTGTGGCACAGGTGTCGCTCGTCGTATTCCCAGCGGCCGGCCACCCGTCGACGCAGGCCGAGTTCTTCGAGCAGGTCCTGCACCTCGTGGGCATCGTCCCCGGGCACCGGCAGGTAGTGCGCGCCGAGCGGACAGGCGATGCCTCCGACCGTGCCGCCGCGGCTGTTGCCGCCGGCCGTGTCTTCCAGTTCGAGCAGCACGAAGTCGTCGACGCCGCGGGCGCGCAAGGCCCGCGCAGCCGCAAGGCCCGCGACGCCGCCGCCGGCGATGAGCACGCGCGTGCGCCGCACGGCCGACGGTGCGCCGGCACGCCAGGCGCCATCGCGCAGCGCATGGCCGCGCGCGACGTCGATGCCGGTGAAGCCGCCCGCGATGGTGTGCGACGCGTCGCAGCCCGACAGCGCCAAAGCACTCGCGCCCAAGGCGCTGCCGATGAATGCGCGGCGCTGCATCGTCAATGCCCCGAGACCTTGCCCCACTCGCGCTCGTAGGTCGTCACGAGCGTCTGGTTCGACAGCCGGTTCACCTCGGCCGGCACGCGCGCCATGTCGAGCGGGAAGTCGAACATCAGCGGCAGCGTGGGGAGCGACAGATAGCGCAGGCCGGCCGGCAGCGCCTCGGGCCGGCGGTAGGGCCGATGGCTCGCGATGACAAAGCCCCATTCGCCGAAGCTCGGCACATGCACGTGGTACGGCGTCGCCGTGAGGCCGACGGATTCGATGGTGGTCGCCACCGTCCAGAAGCTCTGGCGCGCGATCAGCGGCGAAGTCGTCTGCACCACCGCGTAGCCGCTGGCGGCCAGGCGCTTGTCGAGCAGCGCATAGAAGGAGTTGGTGTAGAGCTTGCCGATGGCGAAGTTGGTGGGATCGGGGAAGTCCACAACGATGACGTCGAACGTGTCGTCACCTTCCTGCAGCCACTTGAACGCATCGGTGTTGACGATCTTCAGCTTCGGCGACTTCAGCGCGCCGCCGTTGAGCGCCGACAGCGTCTCGTGCTCCGCGAAGAGCCGCGTCATGTTCGGATCGAGCTCCACCAGCGTGACCGACGCCACCGACGGGTACTTGAGGATCTCGCGCACCGCCATGCCGTCGCCGCCACCCAGCACCGCCACCTTCTTCGGCGCGCCGTGCGCCGCCATCACGGGGTGCACCAGCGCCTCGTGGTAACGGTACTCGTCGCGCTCGGCGAACTGCAGGTTGCCGTTGAGGAACAGCCGGTGCCCCGCACTGCCGCGCGTCACCACGATGCGCTGGTACGGCGAGGTGGCGCTGAAGACGATGCGGTCCTGGTAGAACTTGTCTTCGGCCAGCGTGGTGATGTGGTCGGCGAAGACGAAGCCTGCGACCAGCACGGCCAAGGTCAGCACGCACGCCGCAAGGTGCGCGCCGAACTGCCGCAGCTCGTGCCGGAACATCCACAGCGCCCACAGCGCGACGGCCGCGTTCATGAAGCCGAACAGCAGCCCCGTGCGGATCATGCCGAGCTGCGGCACGAGGATCAGCGGGAAGGCGACCGACACCGCCAGCGCGCCGAGGTAGTCGAAGGTCAGCACCTGCGACACCAGGTCCTTCAGCGCCGTGTTGCGCTTGAGGATGCGCATGACCAGCGGGATCTCCAGGCCGACCAGTGTGCCCACCACGACCACCAGTCCGTAGAGCAGCAGGCGGAAGGCGCCGGGGATGTAGGCGTTGGCGATGAAGAGCAGCGCCGGCAGCGCGCCGCCGACGAGCGCGACCAGCAGCTCGATGCGCAGGAAGTGCGCGGGCAGCTGCCGCTCGAAGTAGCGCGAGAGCCACGAACCCACGCCCATGGCGAAGAGGTAGGTGCCGATGATGGTGCTGAACTGCAGCACCGAATCGCCAAGCAGGTAGGAACTCAGCGCCGCCGCGCTCAGCTCGTAGACCAGCCCGCAGGCGGCCACCACGAAGACGCTGGCGAGGAGGGCGACAGCGACCGCATCCGGGCTGCGGGCGCTCGCAGAAGAGGCGCCGGGAATGCGCAGTTTTTCCGGTGGATCCGGCCTGGCTGCGCGGGTCATCGGCTGCCGATCCTGGTTCGCATGTGAGACTCGCCGTTCCAAAAAAGAAGCATCAGGGGAAACATGAAAACAGTCCAACTCGCGGCCTGTGCCGCACTCGCGCTCGTCACACTCACCGGCTGCGGCGCCAAGACCGAGCCACCCTCCGACTTTGGTCGAACGCTGGCGGGAGCCGACATCGACCTCATCACCCAAGGACAGACACTGTCGAACCAGCGTGTTGCGGTGGTGGGTTATCCGCTGCTGTGCACGATCCGGAACAAGTTTCGCGTGGGTGACATCGTCAGCGCCGAAATCCATGTCGGGCCCGATTGCCGCAGCAAGTCGATCGGCCGGGCGAAGATCCGGATCGACCGGATGGCGGCCGCCAACCCCGACATGTTCGCGTCCGGCAACCGCATCCGCAACGCCATCCTGGTCGACAGCCAATTTTCCGCCGAGACGACTTCCTACCTGAGCGATGACTACCAGGTGATCCCGCCCGGAACGCCGATGCGCATCTCGGGCATCGTGACCTACACGGACCCCAGCGCCTCGGTCCCGTTCCTGGAGTCTGTGGTTCTCGGCAAGGCGCCCTGAGCTCCGACGGGCACGCTCGGTCGCTCAGTGGATCGCGGCGGCCACGATGATCGAGATGCCCAGGCACATCGCCGCGACCACCATGCCGAGCGCGCGGTTCTGCTTCTCGATGATCTCCCGCCAGAGGTCGTAGGGCGTGAGCTTGTCGATGATCAGGAAGGTGGCCCAGAAGATCAGCACGCCGATGATGGCGTAGAGCATCGAGCCCAGAAACGCGGCGGGCCGCAGCCATTCAATTCCCATCATGAGAACCTCCTGAAGAAAAGGGTGTGTGAAAGGGCGACGGTCATTTGTGACCGCCGCCACTGGAATAGCCGCCGTACGAGCCGCCGGAACTGCGCGTCGACGAGCCGCCCGACGAACTGCAGGTGCTCAGGATGATCAGCAGGACGAGGATCACCACGATGACGAGGATGATGGTGCCGCAGCCCATGCTCGACGCCGCGCTCAGCGGCGCGGCGTCGGCCCGCTTGAACATGTCCTTCTTCGCGTCGAGCTTGAAGGCGGCGGCCACCGTCGCGCTGTCCATCTTGCTGCCGGACGACCAGGTCAGTTCGTTGGCCGAGCGCTCCATCGACAGCAGCGCGTTGCCGTTGGCGAAGTCGCGGTTGAAGGTCTTCTGCCCGCGCTCGACCTGCCAGTAGAACTCGCCCGCCACGTAAGTGGTCTCGGCGTTGTACGCGACCTGCTGCTGGTAGCCCTTGCCGAGGTACTTCGCGGTCTTGCCGCTCTCGGCCATGCTGGGCGCGCCGGTGGTCGGCGCGACCATGCTCCAGCCGTCTTCGGCATCGACCAGAAAGCTGAAGCCGCGCTGGCGGTTGTAGAGCAGGTACTCGTTCCAGCCGAAATGCTCGTCGTCGCCGGGTTCGTTGCCCATGCGGTGCTGGAAGCCGACCACCTGCCAGTTCACGCCCTGCAGTTGTCCGACGCTGCCCAGCGCGATCAGCGGGCGCACCGGCTCGTCCTGCTCGGCGTGCTTGAGCTCGCCGCCGATGCCCTGCGACAGGTCGATGATGCTGTGGCAGTTGCCGCAGGTGATGCTCTTGCTGTCGGCCAGGTTCACCGTGACCGGCGCGCCGCAATTGGGGCAGGCGAAGCTGCGGCCCTTTTCTTCTTTCGTCGATTCGTCGCGCAGGCCGGTGAGCTGCAGGTCTTCGAGCCGCACCGCGCGGCCGAGGTAGGCGCCGGGCGGTTGCGTGTCGTAGTCGAGGCTGAGCACCTGGCCCTGGTCACTGCGCAGCTCGACCACCGCGAAGGGCTTGCCCAGATCGGGCAGCCGCGGCAGCTCGCCCTGCGCCGACACCAGCGTCACCTGCTCGTTCGACGCAACCGTGTAGCTCTGGCCGTTGAAGACGGTGGTGGCGCCGACGCGCAGGTCGCCGGTCGGCGGTGCGTCGCGCTCCAGCGTGTGGGGCAGCGAGAAGACGAAAGCGCCGTTGTCCTCGCTCAGCAGCCCGGTGCGCTCGCCATCCAGCGCGGCGATCCACTCGGTCCAGCGACCGCCGGGGTAGGCGTACTGCAGCCGGCCGACCAACGTGAAAGGCTGACCGTCGACGCGGCCCGCCGCGAAGAGCTGCAGCGGGCTGAAGTCGTCGAACAGCTCCGCCATCTTGCCGATGCGCGCGAGCGTTTCGCCCTGACGGACGACGGTACTCTGGCAGTACGGACAGACGGCGAATGCCGATTGCGCGGACCTGAATTCGACCGGTGCGCCGCAACCGGGGCAGGGCGCACGGTAGGCGCGCTGGGCGCCTGGTAGCTCAGCCATCGCGGGTGCTTAGACCAGCTTCTTGAGCAGCTCCGCCTTCTTGGCGTCGAACTCTTCCTGGGTCAGGATGCCCTTGGTCTTGAGGTCGCCCAGCTTCTCGAGCGTGGCCATCACCTCGTTGGCGCTGATCTCGGTCACGGGTGCCGCAGCGGCCACCGCAGCAGTCGCCGCTGCGTTCGGGTTCAGTCCCTGCGCGAGGTTCTGCGCCAGCACCTGGCCCAGCGCCACGCCAGCGCCCAGGCCCATGGCGTCGCCCGCGATGCCGCCACCGCCGTTGGCCGAGCCTTCGGCGAATTTTGGAATGGCCTGCGCCGTCTGGTACTGCATGAACTTGCCCATGTCGCCGCCGACCATGCCCATGCCGATCTTCTGGTCGAGCACCTTCTGCAACTCTTCGGGCAGCGAGACGTTCTGCACCGTGATCGCCTCGAGCTGAACGCCGATCTTGGCGAACTCGGGCTGCAGTTGCGTCGACAGCGCGTTGGCGAATTCGATCTGGTTGGCGGCGAGATCGAGGAAGGGCACGCCGCTCGACGCGATGGCGTTGCTGATGTTCTGCAGCACCAGGCCGCGCAGCTGGCCGTCGAGGTCGGCCACGGTGTAGATGTCGCGCGTGCCGGAGATCTCGGTGTGGAACAGCTTGGCATCGCCGATGCGGAACGCGTAGTTGCCGAAGGCGCGCAGGCGCACCGCGCCGAAGTCCTTGTCGCGGATCGTGATCGGCTGCGGCGTGCCCCACTTCTGGTCGATCTGCTGGCGGGTGCTGAAGAAGTAGACGTCGGTCTTGAAGGGCGACTCGAAGAGCTTGTCCCAGTTCTTCAGGTACGTGAGCACGGGCAGCGTCTGCGTCGTCAGCTTGTACATGCCAGGGCCGAACACGTCGGCGACCTTGCCTTCGTTCACGAACACCGCCACCTGCGACTCGCGCACGGTGAGCGAGGCCCCGTTCTGGATTTCCATCTCCGCCATCGGGAAGCGCCAGGCCAGCGTGCCATCGCCGGACTCGGTCCACTGGATGATGTCGATGAACTGTTTCTTGATGAAATCCATCAGTGCCATGGCGCTCCTCCAGGTGGTCGAGTTGAATCGACCGGATCATATGCGCAGCGGACGACGCTGCGGCGACTTCAGGCCAGTTGATCGCGCAGTGCGCGCTTGAGCAGCTTGCCGCCCGCGTTGCGCGGCAGCGGTGCGTCGGACCAGGTGATGGTCTCGGGCACCTTGTAGTCGGTCAGTTGCGCACGGCAGTGGGCGCGCACCGCCTCGTCGTCGTGCGGCACGCCGGGCGCGTGGATGAAGGCGTGCACCCGCTCGCCCAGCACCGGGCACGGCCGGCCGACGATCGCCGCCTCGACCACACCGGGCAGCGCCATCAGCGTGTTCTCGACCTCGACCGAGTAGATCTTGAAGCCGCCCCGGTTGAGCATGTCCTTCTTGCGGTCGAACAGGCGCACGAAGCCGTCGACATCGACTGCGCCCAGATCGCCGGAGTGCCAGTAGCCGCCGGTGAAGGCCGCGGCCGTGGCCTCCGGGTTGTCCCAGTAGCCGGGCACGACCATCGGGCCGGCGATCCACAGTTCGCCGCTTTCGCCGGCGGGCAGCTCGCGGCCGTCGTCGTCCATCACCCGCACGTCGGCGCAGGGCAGCGGCACGCCGACGGTGTCGGCATGGCCGCGCGTGAGGCCGGGCGGCATCATCGTGGTGGGCGAGGTGGTTTCGGTCGCGCCATAGGCGTTGACCAGCATGAGCCCGGGCAGGCGCTCGGCCAGCGCATCGATGGCCGACACCGGCATCGGTGCGCCGCCGTAGCCGCCCAGGCGCCAGCTCGTGAGCTTCGCGCCGTCGAAGGCCGGGTTCATGAGGCACAGCGTGTACATCGCCGGCACCATCAGCGTGTGGGTGATGCGCTCGGACTCGACCGTCTGCAGGAAGGCCGCCGCTTTGAACACCGGCAGCATGACGATGGCACCCCCGACGTGGACCATCGCTGCGATGACCGCGATCAGCCCCGTGACATGGCTGGCCGGCACCGCCAAGGCAGAGCGGTCGCCGGTGCGCACGCCCATGCAGGCCGCGTAGTGCCGCACCGAATGCGCGACGTTGAGGTGCGTGAGCATTGCGCCCTTGGGCCGGCCGGTGGTGCCGGAGGTGTAGAGGATGAGCGCGGTGTCCTGCTCCTTCACGGCAGCGATGACGACCGGCGCGTCGCCGTGGCCCAGCGTGTCGAGCGTCAACGCGCCGTCGGCCGTGCCGGCAGCGACGATGCGCAGCCGCAGCGCTGAAACGTCGCCCATATCGGGCACGCGATCGGCCAGCGCCGCGTCGAACACGACGGCGCAGGCGCCGCATTGCTGCAGCATGTAGGCCAGGCCCGGCTTCTGCTCGCGCTCGCCGATGGGCACGGCGATGGCGCCCAGGCGCTGCACGGCGAACAGCACGGCGACGAACTCGGGGCGGTTACCCATGAAGAGCACCACGCGTTCGCCGGCCGTCACGCCTTGGGCTGCAAGCCCTGAGGCCACGCGCGCGACCTCGGCGTCGAGTTGGCGGTAGTTCCAACGCGTGTCGCCGCAGATCACCGCGTCGCTGTCGCCATGCGCGTCTACCGCCCGTTCGAGGAGCGCGTGCATGCTGGCTGGCCGCTCGACGAAGCAGCGCACGATGCGGTCGCCGTACGCCGCCTCATGGCGCAACGCGGGAACGTTGCGGGACGCCCAATGCCGGTTCATGCAGCGCTCGCGTGCGCTTCGGCGGCGACGTTCGCACCGCGCTCGATCACGTATTCCACGTCGACCAGCTTGCGCGAATGGTTCAGGTCCGACTGCGCGATCAGCACCGACAGCGCACTGCCGCGCAGCCCGGCGATGACTTCGCCGAGGCGCATCGACAGCGCGGGCGCGACGCCTTCGAAAGGCTCGTCGAGCAGCAGCAGCCGCGTGCCGACGCCCAGGGCGCGCCCCAGCGCGACCAGCTTCTGCTGCCCGCCCGACAGCAGCAGCGCACGGCGTTCGCGCATGGCGGCGAGCTCGGGCAGCACGCCGTAGACGAAGTCCAGCCGCTCCTTCGCATTGCGTGCGCCGGTGGCCCACAGCGGCACCAGGATGTTTTCCTCGACGGTGAGCTCGGGCACCAGGCCGCGGTCTTCCGGCATGTAGCCGATGCCCGCCGCAGCGCGCCCGTGCTTGGGCATGCGCGTCAGGTCCTGCCCGTCGAAGACGATGCGGCCCTGCGTGGGCGCCAGGTGACCCATCACCGAGCGCAACAGCGTGGTCTTGCCCGCGCCGTTGCGGCCGATGAGCCCGGCCATGCTGTTGGGCGCGACGGCCAGGCTGAGGCCGCGCAGCACCTGCACGGTGCCGATGGCGACATGGATCGATTCGATGGCGAGCATCGCTTACTCCTGGCGAAGGGTGCCGGTGACGTAGCGGCGCACGTCATCGGTGGCGAGTGCAGCGGCAGGCGTGTCGTCCGCGATGATGCGGCCGCTGTAGAAGGCGACCACGCGGTCGGCGTAGCGCTCGACGATGTCCATGTCGTGCTCAACGAAGAGCACCGTCATCGGCGCCTGGCCGAGCGCGGTCATGATGATCTCCATCATCGGGAACTTCTCTTCGGCCGACACGCCGCTGGTGGGCTCGTCGAGCAGCAGCAGGCGCGGCTGGCCGGTCATGGCCATCGCGATGTCGAGCAGCTTGCGCACGCCGCCCGGCAGCTCGGCCACGCGGCGCTCGCGGTGTTCGGCGAGGTTGAAGCGTTCGAGCAGCGCGTCGGCCCGGTCCACCGCATCGTTTCGTCGCGCGGTCTGCCAGAACGACAGCCGGTTCTCGCGGCAGGCGGTGGCCACCAGCATGTTGTCGAGCACGGAGAGCTCCTGGAACAGCTGCGGGATCTGGAACGAGCGCGCGACGCCCAGCTGCGTGATCTGCCGCGGCGCGAGACGCGTGATGTCGCGGTCGCCCAGCAGGATGCTGCCGGTGTCGGGCTTGAGGTAGCCGGTGATCATGTTGACGAAGGTGGTCTTGCCCGCGCCGTTGCTGCCGATCAGGCTGACGCGTTCGCCCACGCCCACCGCGATCTCGATGCCGCTGGCAGCGACCACCGCGCCGAAGCGCTTCTCGATGCCGCTGGCGCGCAGCAGGATCTCGCGCGGCGCCGGTGGCGTGACCTCGGCCAGGAACTTCATGACGGCGTTCATGCGCGGTCTCCCTTCGAACGTTTCGCGCCCGTGCGGTCGACCCACAGCGAGCCGATGCCGCGCGGCAGGAAACGGATCATCAGCAACAGGAAGAGGCCGAGCGACAGCTGCCAGGTGTTGGGAAAGTAGAGGCTCGAGAACGAGCGCACGATCTCCAGCAGCGTCGAGGCGACGAACACCGCCAGCACGCTCTGCCAGCCTGCGAGGATGGCGACGAAGACGAACTCGCCCGAGGTGGTCCAGTAGCTGAAGTTCGGGTCGATGTGGCCGAGCGACATCACGGTGAGCGCGCCACCGGCGCCGCCCACGAAGGCCGCGAGCAGGAAGTTGATGCTCATCGCCTGCTTGACCGAGCCGCCGAGGTATTCAACGCGCAGCTCGTTCTCGCGCACCGCCTGGGTGACGAGCCCGCGCGTCGAGTCGAAGTAGGCGCGCGCCAGCAGCGCCATCACGCCCGAGAACGCGATCGTCACGCCATACAGCGCATAGCCCACGCGCGCGTCCGACAGCTTCTGGCCGAACAGCGTGGCACGGCCCATGTTGAAGCCGTCGGAGCCGCCGAGCGCATTGGTCTTCACCAACACGCCGTAGCAGACCATCGACAGCGCGAGCGTGAGCATCGCGAAGAAGATGCCGCGGTAGCGCGCCAGCATCGGCGCGAAAGGCGCGGCGACGACGAGCGCGGCCACGCCACCCGTCACGGCCAGGCCCAGCGCGTCGGTGAGGCCGAGCTTGTTGAAAGCCAGCGCCGCGGCATAGCCACCGACCGCGAACACCAGGCCCTGGCCGAAGGACACCACACCGCCGCGCATCAGCAGCACGATGCCCAACGACACCAGGCCGTGCGACGCGGCCATGGTGAGCAGGAAGGTCAGCCACTTGGGCATGAAGGCGCCGGCGACGACCAGCCCCACGATGAAGGCGAGGCCGACCAGCAGCACCGTCGTACGGTGCGAGCGGCGCGAGGCCGCGGGTGGCGACGAAGTGAGAGGAATGCTCTGCATGTCAGTTATCCATGACGCTGCGCGCGACCGACAGCCGCTGAAACCGGCGCGGCCGGATGCCAGGGCACCCGCGGAACTGGCTTTGCCAGGCCGCTGGTTGCGCCCCCTTGAGGGGGAGGCGCCGCAGGCGCATCGAGGGTGGGTTTCATTTCAGATCTTTCGGGCCTGGATGCGCTGGAACAGCCCTTCAGGCCGCACCATGAGCACCAGCGCCATGACGATGTAGATGGAGAACAGCTCGGCCTCGGGCATGACATGGACCGCGAAGGAGCGGGCCAGCCCGACGATCAGCGCGCCGATGGCCGCGCCCTCGATGCTGCCGAGGCCGCCGATGATCACGACCGCGAAAGACACGATGATCACGCCGACCGACACGCCCGGCTGCACCGAGATCAGCGGCGCAGTGAAGGCGCCGCCGATGGCAGCGAGGAAGATGCCGACCGAGAAGGCCAGCATGTAGACCCGCGAGACGTTCACGCCCATGCTGGCCGCGACCTCTTCGCTGTGGATCACGGCCAGCACGATCTTGCCGTGGCGCGTGCGGTTCAGACCCCACCACACCGCGAGCCCGACCGCGACCGCCATGCCCATCAGCATGAAGTCGTAGCCCACGTACACCTGGTCGCCGATCTCCACGTTGCCGAAGAGCGCATAGGGCTCCGACACGTAGTACGGGTTGGCGCCCCAGACGAGTTTGGTCACGTCCTCGAGCACGAGGAAGAGCGCATAGGTGACCAGCACCAGCAGCACCTCGTCACGCCCGTAGAAGAAGCGCATGAGCCCGCGCTCGGTCAGCGGCGCGACCAGCACCGCCACCGCCACGGCCGCGAGCAGCATGGCGACCAGCGACCACTCGGGCGCGAACTTCAGCGTGGCGAACCAGCCGACGAAGCTGGCCGCGGCATACGCACCCAGCGCGTAGAAACTGCCGTGCGCGATGTTGAGGATCTTCAGCACGCCGAACACGAGCGTGAGCCCGAGCGCAACGATGAAGAGCCAGGAGGCGTAGCTCAGGCCGTCGATGAGGATGGTGATGGCGGTGGTCATGCCCGACTCGGTGGAGAGGTGAAAGGGCCGGCCCGCGCAGGGCAGGCCGGTGGCACAGCGGCGGGTCGCTGCCGCTCTGTCGCTCAGGCGCTCAGCACTTGGCGCCGGCGAAACCGCTCTTGATCCAGTCTTCCGACTTCACGTTCGGCGGCGGATTCACGCACTCGGCCGGAAAGCGCTGGATGTCGTCGAGCACGACCATCTTCTTGGCCGCGTCGTAGCGCGTCTTCCCGATCGCGGTTTCCTGCGTGGCCTGGTGGCCGTCGCCCAGCGTCATGCGGATCTTTCCGCCGGGCGAATCCCATTCCATGCCCTTGAGCGCCGCCGCGAGTTGCTCCGACGTCGGCTTCTTGCCGCCGTTGGCCGCCATCGCCTTCTCGGCCGCGAGCTTCAGGCCCATCAGCGCCTGCGCCATGCGGTAGGGCGCCTGCGCGGGATAGGTGTTCTGGGCCTTCTGGTAGACGCTCCACCACCAGTCGTTGAGCGCCGACTTCGGCGACAGCAGGCCGTAGGCGCCGCGCGCGCCGAGGATGGCGCCGTCGGGCATCTTGTCGCCCAGGTTGGTGAGCACATGGTCGGCCGCCGACAGCACGACCTGCGAGCGCTTGAACAGCCCGCGCGGACCCGACTGCAGGATGAAGGCCTGCAGATCGCCGCCCCACAGGCTGGAGTGCGTGACGTCGGCCTGCCTGGACATCAGCGCCGAGATCTCGGTGCCGTACTGGCCGGCGCCGAACTTCGGCAATTGGTCTTCGCCGGCCTTCGCATCGGGGTAGAGCTGCGCCATCGACAGCATGAAGTCCTTGCGCGAATCCTGGCCCCAGGCGTAGTCCTGGTTGATCATGTTGTACGTGGTGGCCTTGATGTTGCGCGCCTTCATGTAGCGGGCCAGCGCGACGTTGTCCATGGTCGCGTGCGAGGCGGTGCGGAACACGTAGTTGTACTTGCCGTCCTCGAAGATGCGCGGCGTGCCGCAGTCATACAGGATGAGGAAGCGCTTCATCTCCTCGGCCACCGGCGCCACGGCCAGGCAGTCGCCCGAGCCGACATAGCCGACCACGGCGTCGACCTTCTCGCGGTCGTAGAGGTTGCGCAGTTCCTGCACCTGCTTGGTCGCGCCGCCGTTCTCGTCGACGTAGATCGCCTCGATCTTCATGCCGCCGAAACCGGTCTTGTTGTAGGGCGCAGGTGCCTCGCCCTTGTTGAAGGCCTCGACCAGCGCCTTGGCGCCGTTGACCGCGGGAATGCCGAAGCTTTCCGCCGCCTGGCCCGAGAGAAAACTCACCACGCCGACCTTGAAGGTCTCCTGGGCCTGTGCGCCCAGCGCCAGTGCGGCCACGCCCAGGGCGATGGCGGCGCGCGCCATGCCGCGGCGCCAGGTGCCGGCCCGCGCCGATCCGATCTGCTGCTGCTGTTTCGATGCCATGTCTTGTCTCCTTCGTTTTGGATGAACTACCGTGCTTTCGTGATGGGCGTGCGCATGTCCTGCCCCGTCATCTCGAAACCCTTCTGAAAGTCGACCATGTGCTTGCGCGTCCACTCGGCGGCGGCATCGGCGTCACGCCGCTCAAGCGCATCGAGGATGGCGCGGTGCGCCGCGAGGTTGCGGGCCTTCGATTGCGGCAGGTGCAGGTGGATCTGCAGCAGCGTGGGGTTGTAGAGCAGGCTGATCGGCTCGCGCGCGAGCATCAGCGCGCGGTTGTGGCTGGCACGGCCGACCAGCGCGTGGAACTCGACATCGAGTTCCACCAGGCGCATGTTCTCGTCCATCGACTCGGCGCCCCGGGCCTGCAGCGCGGCGGTGAGTTCGGTGTTGCGCGCCAGTTCGTCGAGATCGGCAAGCTCGGCATGTTCAGCCGCCAGACGCGCGGCCAGCGGCTCGAGCGTGACGGCCACCTGCCACAGCTCCTGGAAGGTCGTCTGCTGCAACAGCAGCAGGCGCGCGGCGCGGGGCGCCAGGTCGTACAGGCCCGGCAACGTGACGAACAGCCGACGGCCCTCGCGGCGCTGAACCAGGCCCTCCTGCTCGACCTGGCGGATGGCTTCGCGCACCGTCGAACGATGCACGCCGAAGCGCTCGGCCAGGCTCTGCTCGGTCGGCAGCGGGCTGCCGGGCTTGAGCTTGCCGCTGAGGATGCTGCGCTCGATCTCCGACGACACGGCCTTGTAGGCCGGCTCGAGCCGAAGCCGGGTGAACATCGACACGTCGTCCGCAAGCGGTGCGCTGGCAAGCCGCACGGCGGGTGCCACGGTCCGTGCGGACGAAGGGTTGCCCGCCGTGCGGCGAGGTGCGCGAATGCTGCCGGTCAATCGATGTCTCCTCGCGCTCGTCAGCGGCGCGTTTCGTTTGTCGGACAATCGGATTTTGGTGAGCGTCCTGCGCGGCATGGAGCGGGTTTTCCCGTTGCCGCGGGGCAAGACCGGACGCGGCACAAGCCCTGCCCGGGCCTTCTCCCCAATGGGCGAGGTCTACAATCGCGCCCCCTACAACCGTGTCGCGGACGCGTCATTCAACGCGCCAGCGATCGCCGGAGAACGCTGCCAATGTCCGATCTCTCTCCCCTGAGCCCCGCGGTCCCTGCCGCACCCAGCGCCGAAGACAAGCGCGCCGAACTGCGCCGCGCCGCACTGGAGTACCACCTGCTGCCGGTGCCGGGGAAGATCGCCATCGCGGCCACCAAGCAGATGGTCAACCAGCGCGACCTGGCGCTGGCCTATTCGCCCGGCGTGGCCGCGCCCTGCGAAGAGATCGTCAAGGACCCCGCCAACGCCTACAAGTACACCGCGCGCGGCAACCTGGTGGCCGTCATCACCAACGGCACCGCGGTGCTCGGCCTGGGCGACATCGGTGCGCTGGCTTCCAAGCCGGTGATGGAGGGCAAGGGCGTGCTCTTCAAGAAGTTCGCTGGCGTGGACGTGTTCGACATCGAGATCAACGAGAAAGACCCGGCCAAGCTGGTCGAGATCATCGCGTCGCTGGAGCCGACCTTCGGCGCCATCAACCTCGAAGACATCAAGGCCCCGGACTGCTTCTACGTCGAGCGCGAGCTGCGCAAGCGCATGAAGATTCCGGTGTTCCACGACGACCAGCACGGCACCGCGATCACGGTGGCGGCGGCACTGCTCAATGGCCTGAAGGTCGCAGGCAAGAACATCGCTGAGGTCAAGCTGGTCACCTCCGGTGCCGGCGCTGCGGCGCTGGCCTGCCTGAACCTGCTGCTCAAGGTCGGCCTGCTGCGCGAGAACGTGTTCGTCACCGACCTGGCCGGCGTGGTCTACGAAGGCCGCGAAGAGCTGATGGACGACGACAAGCGCCAGTACATGCAGAAGACGCAGGCGCGCACGCTGTCGGAAGTGATCGAAGGCGCCGATGTGTTCCTCGGCCTGTCGGCCGGCGGCGTGCTCAAGCCGGCGATGGTGGCCAAGATGGCGGCGCGACCGGTGATCTTCGCGCTGGCCAACCCGAACCCGGAGATCAGCCCGGAAGACGCACACGCGGTGCGCGGCGACGTGATCATGGCCACGGGCCGCACCGACTACCCGAACCAGGTCAACAACGTTCTGTGCTTCCCGTACATCTTCCGCGGCGCGCTCGACTCGGGCGCGACGACGATCACCGACGAGATGGAGATCGCCGCGGTGCGCGCGATCGCCGAACTGGCGCAGGCCGAGCAGAGCGAGGTGGTGGCCGCCGCCTACGTGGGCGAGAAGCTCAGCTTCGGCCCCGAATACCTGATCCCCAAGCCCTTCGACCCGCGCCTGATGATGAAAATCGCGCCGGCCGTGGCCAAGGCGGCTGAAGAGAGCGGCGTGGCGACGCGCCCGATCGCCGACCTGGACGCCTACCGCGACAAGCTGCAGAGCTTCGTCTACGCCTCCGGCACGATGATGAAGCCGATCTTCGACGCGGCCAAGCGCGCGACGAAGAAGCGTGTGGCCTTCGCCGAGGGCGAGGAAGAGCGCGTGCTGCGTGCCGTGCAGATCGTGGTCGACGAAGGCCTGGCGCGCCCGACGCTGATCGGCCGGCCGGCCATCATCGCCCAGCGCATCGAGAAGTTCGGCCTGCGGCTGCGGGAAGAGCTCGACTACGACATCGTCAACGTCGAGCAGGACCACCGCTACCGCGACTTCTGGCAGACCTACCACCGCATGACCGAGCGGATGGGCACCACCGTGCAGACCGCCAAGATCGAGATGCGCCGGCGCCTGACGCTGATCGGCTCGATGCTGCTGCACAAGGGCGAAGTCGACGGCCTCATCTGCGGCACCTGGGGCACCACGGCCATCCACCTGCACCACATCGACCAGGTGATCGGCAAGCGCCCCGGCGGCTGTGCGAGCACACCGCAGGACGTGCCGATCTACGCCTGCATGAACGGCCTGCTGCTGCCCGACCGCCAGGTGTTCCTGGTCGACACGCACGTCAACTACGACCCGACGCCCGAAGAGCTGGCCGAGATCACGACCATGGCGGCCGAGGAAATGATGCGCTTTGGCCTGAAGCCGAAGGCCGCGCTGCTGTCGCATTCCAACTTCGGCTCCAGCAACCAGCCGAGCGCGGTCAAGATGCGCCGCACGCTCGACCTGCTGCGCGTCCAGGCGCCCTGGCTGGAAGTGGATGGCGAAATGCACGGCGACGTGGCACTCGACGGCAAGCAGCGCGCCGCCGTCATGCCCCACAGCGCCCTGGCCGGCGACGCCAACCTGCTGGTGTTCCCGAACCTGGACGCCGCCAATATTTCCTACAACCTGCTCAAGACGGCGGCCGGCGGCAACATCGCCATCGGCCCGGTGCTGCTGGGCGCGGCCAAACCTGTGCACATCCTCACGGCCAGCGCCACGGTCCGACGCATCGTGAACATGACGGCACTCACCGTGGCCGACGCCAACGCCGAACGCTGAGCCCATTGGCGACAGCGGTCGCTAACTTCACGGGTAAGGAAATCCCGCAAGCGCCTGCTCAATAATTGAGCAGGCGCTTGCTATTTGCGCATCCGTGGTGCACACTGGCGGGCTTGAATTCGCGGGTTAACCCCAAGGTTGATCCCTGATTCGGCCCCCCTCGCTCTTTTCCTGTGGTGCCCCTTCGGTCACCATTCATTCATGGCCTCGATCTCGTTGTCTGTGTCCCGATTTGCCGTCGCCGGCATGCTGCTGGCGGCATTGGCGGCTGGGGCCAGTGCCCGGGAAACCCGAGACATCGACCGGACGGCAGCGCGACAGCCGACCCAGGAATCGATTGCACTGCGCGAATTGCCACCCCAAGGTCAGCGGACCTATCAGGCAATTCTAGGAGGAGGTCCGTTCCCTCATGAGAAGGACGGCACGGTGTTCGGCAACCGCGAGCGCCTGTTGCCTTTCGCGCGTCGCGGGCACTACCGCGAATACACGGTCGATACGCCGGGCGCCCGCAACCGGGGTGCGCGGCGGATCGTGTGCGGCGGCGAGCGTCGGGCGGCGCCCGATGCGTGCTGGTACACGGCAGATCACTATGCGAGCTTCAGGCGGATTTCGCCATGACCGATGAACTGAATGGGAGCAGCGCCCCAGCGCGCCCCAAGGAAATGATGACGACGACAACCATGGAAAGACCAGCGGAGATGACCTTATCCCTTCGTGCCGTGCGACCCAACATCGTGCAGTCGATTCGCGCCTTCCGCGTGAACGACCTGCAGGATGCCGCGAACGCGTCCGGGCAGCACTTCCTGTATGCGAACCTGGCCAACGCCCAGTCGAAGCAGGACGTGCTCGACCTGATCGCGCAGCAGTTCACCTTCCCGGCCCACTTCGGAAAGAACTTCGACGCGCTGTACGACTGCATGACCGACCCGTTGCATAAATCGGGCCCGCAGCCCGGCTTCGTGGTCGTGCTCGAGCAGATTCCAGCCAATGCCAAGTTCGACAAGGAAGCCCGCGAGCAGCTGCTCGACATCTTCCGCGACGCCTCCGACTACTGGGGTGACCGGAAGATCCCGTTCAGGTGCTTCTATTCTTTTCTGTAGCCCGTTCTGCATCCACCAGCCAAGCAGAACGGGCGAACGAGGCTCAAGAGGGTAGCGTGCCGGTTGCCGGCATCGATATCACTCCCGTCGACCCCACCGCAGAGAAGATGCCGACCGACAAGTTGGTCGATGTGTCGCCCCTGGCACTGCGCATGAGCAGTCCCTTCAACGCGGGATACTGGCTCGCCGCAGCCTGATGAAGAAAGCCCGTCGTCGACGGGCTTTCTTCTTTGCGCGCTCAGCCGCTCAAGACAAGGGTGTGGGTGCGGGCGGAACCGCCTGCGCCAGCGCCACGTACTCGGCCACCGGCACCTCCTCGGCACGGCGCTGCGCGTCGAAGGGGCCGCCGAAGCCGTGCTCGTCCAACCATTTGCCCAGCGTGTGCCGCAGGATCTTGCGGCGCTGGCTGAAGGCGACCTGCACGATTTCGCCCAGCCGTGCGGCGTCGAGCACCGGCGGCTGCGCGAGCGGCACCATGCGTACCACAGCGCTGTCCACACGCGGTGGCGGCTCGAAACTCTCCGGTGGCACGAACAGGATGTTCTCCATCGCATAGCGCCATTGCAGCATCACGCTCAGCCGGCTGTAGTCGGACGTGGCCGGCCTTGCCACCATGCGATCGATCACTTCCTTCTGGAGCATGAAGTGCTGGTCGGCGATCAGGTGCGCGAAGCCGAGCAGGTGGAACAGGATGGGCGTGGAGATGTTGTAGGGCAGGTTGCCCACCACGCGCAGCGGCTGGGGCGGATCGCCCGCGAGCCGGGCGGCCAGCGCGGCGAAATCGACCTTGAGCACATCGGACTCGATCACGTCGAGCTGGCCGTGCTCCCGCAGCCGCTTGGCCAGGTCGCGGTCGAGCTCGATCACCGTGAGCCGTCCCAGCCGCTCGACCAGCGGCTGCGTGAGCGCCGCCAGGCCGGGTCCGATCTCGACCATCGCGTCGCCCGGCTGCGGGGCGATGCCCTGCACGATCGCGTCGATGATCCCGCCGTCCGACAGGAAGTGCTGGCCGAAGCGCTTGCGCGCGATGTGCTGGGCCATCAGGCCGGGTGCTTCATTTACTGCGGCGGCTCGCGCAGTTCGACGTAGGCACGCCCGCGGGTTTCCTGCACCCAGGTCTCGAAGGCCTCGTCCATCTTCTTCTCGCGCAGCACCGCGCGCGCGGCTTCGCGCTGCTCGGTCTGGCTCAGCTTGGCCTCACGTCGGCCGAGCACCTGGATCAGGTGCACGCCGAAGCGCGACACGACGGGATCGCTGATCTGCCCGGGAGCCAGGCGGTCCATCGCCTCCTCGAATTCCGGCACGAACTGGCCGGGGCGGCCCCAGCCGAGGTCACCGCCGTCCTTGGCGCTGCCGTCTTCCGAGTTGTCGCGCGCCAGGCCGGCAAAATCGGCCGCGCCGGTCTGAACGCGCTGCTTGAACTCGGCGAGCTGCTTGATGGCCTGCGCCGTGCTGCGTTGCTGGTCGTTGCGCAGCAGGAGGTGGCGCACCTGCGTCTGGGTGACGATGCCTTCCGCGGCACCGGCCCGCCCCTTGGCCAGCACCTTGATCACGTGAAACCCGGCGCCCGAGCGCACCGGGCCGACGATGCCGTTGACCGGCGTGGCCTGGGTCGCCTCGATGAACAGGGGCGGGTAGCGGTCGGCCGAACGCAGCCCGAGCGCGCCGCCATTCGCACGGTCGGGCGAGTCGGAGTTCTCGCTCGCCAGTTTGGCGAAGTCTTCGCCCGCGATGGCACGTTGTGCGATGCCCTGCGCCTTTTGCTGCAGCGCCTTCACCTGTGCCTCGCTGGCGTCTTCCGGCACAGCGACCATCACGTGCGCGAGGTTGATTTCGGGCGACAGCGCCGCGTTGCCGCTGCGCTGTTCCTGCAGGAACTGCTCGACCTCGGTGTCGCTCACCTTGACGCGGGAGTTGACCTCGCGCTCCCGCACCCGGGTCAGCGTGAGCTGGTCGCGCAGGTCGGCACGGAACTCCTGCTTGCTGACGCCATCGGCGGCGATGCGGCGGTAGAGGTCGTCCAGGCTCACCTGGTTCTGCCGCGCCACCAGCTGCTCGGCCTGGTCGATGGCGAGGTCGTCGATCTTGATGCCGGCCTCCTTGGCCACCTGCAGCTGCGCCCGTTCGGAGATGAGCCGCTCGAGCACCAGCCGGTTCAATTCCGCGCGGGGCAGGCGTTGCGCCTCGGGGTTCTGCTGAAGGATGCGCGTTGCACGCTTCTGCACCTCGGTGTTGGTGATCGGCTCGGAATTGACCAGGGCCACGATGTACTCGGCCGACCGCTGCCCGGTGAGGGGCGCCGCCGGCACTGCGGCGGCGGCACCCGGTGCGGTCGCGTTCACGCGCGGCCCGCCGCGCATGATGTCGGTGATGCCGGTGCCGCCGCTCGGGCGCAGGCCGAGGCCCTGTGCGTGCGCGGCCGATGCGAGCATCAGTGCGCCCAGGCAGGCCCCGATGGCAGTGGAACGGAAGAGTTTCATTGTTGGGTTGGCTCAGTCGTAATTGGTGAAGCGGCTGGGTGTCTCGCCGGGCTGGCGCAGCGGCTGGTAGCGCTGGATGTTCTGCGACAGCGTCTTCAAGGGGCTCGCGCCGACGGCCGCAAAGCCGACGAACTCGATCTGGAACATGATCCGGGTGGCTGCTGAGACCTGCCCGGTGGACAAACGTTCCAGCACCACGCGCCCGATCCAGCAGCAACCATCGTATTCGACGCCGATCACGCCGTCGGTGAGCTTGCTGTCCTTCAGGCTGTAGTTCATGCGGCCCACGGCGTACCAGCGGCCACCGCCTTCGCCCCGCCCCGGCCCGAGGTTCTTGCCCTTGTCGCCCCACAGGTCATTGAGCGGCCATTGCCAGCCGATGTCGATCGACTTGTTGCCGTCATTGGCGAAGGTGCTGCTGTCGGCTTGGTAGCGGTAGGCGGCATTGATGGTGCGGTACGGCCCCGGGTTGTAGCGGGCGGTGACGGTGCTGCGCTCCGAACGCCGGGAGTCGGGGTTGTACTGGACGGTGGTGTCCGCGGTCCACTGCGAGGTCCAGTTGATCTGGGCTCCCACCAGGATGTCACTCAGCCGGTCGGTGACCGGCGAAACGCCCGGCAGCGTGACGCGCTGGTCGCTGAAGCGAAAGCGCTGCGCGACGCCGAAGCGGGCCGCCTCGGCGCCGGTGTCGGGGTCGATCAGGCGGGTGCTGACGCCGCCCGTCAGCATGTTGCTGTCGGCGATCCGGTCGTTGCCCGAAAAAGCGTTCTCGGTGTAGATCGTCGCGAAATTGAAGTCGTTGGCCGCGGTGTCGTATACCGGCAGCTGGCTCTGGTCCCGGTAGGGCGTGCGCGTGTAGAAGAGGCGCGGCTCCAGCGTCTGCCGGAAGGAGCGCCCGAACAGGCTGGTGTCGCGTTCGAACACCATCCCGCTGTCGATGCTGAAGGTCGGCACGGTCCGGCTCGCCGAATTGGACCCGTTGGCCAGCGGCCCGTCGAACTGGTAGGACGTCGCATGCAACTGCACCTTCGGGATGACGAAGGTGCCCGGCGTTAGCCAGGGCCGGCTCACCTGCAGGATGCCGAAGGCCCGCTCGCCATCGGGCTGGCGCTGCCCGTTGAGCAGCGGCGCGTACTGCGAATCGGCCTTGAAGCGCGTGTAGTCCAGCGAGGTGCTGACGTCGAAGCCGTTCCAGTCGTACTGGATGTTGTTCGCCGTGAGCTGCGGCATGCGGTCGTAGGGCGGCGTGATCGGCGAGAGCGAGTACTGCAAGGTCTGGTAGGACAGCGCGCGCACCTGGCCGTACCAGTCGCCCTTGGCCCAGTTGAGCGCGGCCTCGCTGTCCAGCAGACGCGTGCTCAGGGTCGGCGTGCGGGAGAAGTCGCGCCAGTAGTCGTTGTCGCTCACCCGGTTGATGCGCAGCGTCGCACCGAGCGAGTCGAGCCCGAAGGGCTTCGGGTCGAAGCTCTGGCTGTGCGTGGTCCAGAGGCCCCAGCGATCGCGGTCGCGCAGCTGGTCCGACGGCATGTAGTCGGCACGCAGGACACCGCTGTAGGTGTTCTCCAGGTAGCGAAACTCGCTGCCCAGGTTGATGCCGCGCTTGGTCATGACCGTCGGCGTGACCGTCGCATCGCGGTTCGGTGCGATGTTCCAGTAGTAGGGCATCTGCAGCTCGATGCCGTTGACGCTGTCCACGCCGAACACCGGCGGCAGCAAGCCGCTCTTGCGCTGGTTGTTCAGCGGGAAACTGATCGACGGCAGCGCGGGCGAGCTGACGCCCATGAAGCTCAGACGCGCGTCGGTCGCGATGCCGACGCTCTCCTCGGTGTCGGTGGTCAGGGTGGCGGCGGTCAGCAGCCAGGCCGGCACCCAGCCCGGATAGTCTTCGCGCCGGCAGGTGGTATAGGTGGCATGCCGCGCCACCGAGACGTTGGCATCGACGAAGTCGATGCGATCGGCGTTGCCGTTGCCCCCGGTCTCGAGGAACTGGTAGCGCACATTGTTGAAGAAACCTTCGAAGGTCTCGACCTTCAGCTGCAGCTCCGGGCCTTCGTAGACGTTGCCGCCCTGGTTCACCCGGACGTTGCCCTGCGCCTTGGCGAGGTCGTCGGGCTGGTAGTACTCGAGGCGGTCGGCACGGATCACCGTGTCGCCGCGCCGCAGCGAGGCGTTGCCCTCGACCACAGTCTCCAGATCGGGCCGGCCCGAGATGCGGTCGCCGTCGACGAAGCTGGGCCGCAGGCCGCGCTCGTTGGTCGGAATGGTTTCGACCAGCTGCGGTGTGCGCCGCAGCTGCAACGGCGCGTCGATCCAGGCGGCCTCCTGTGCGAACGCGCCTTGCGCCTGCCACAGGGCCAGCGTCAGGATGGCCAGCGGCAGGGGGGGGCGCTGGGGCCGGCTCATTCGCCCCTCCGCCCGGCCGCTTGGGCAGCACCCGACGCCCACGTCGCGGCGGTCAGCGGGGACACGGCAGGCCAGGCACGAGGGCATTTCAATTCGAACATGGGCAGGAGCGTCACGGATCGTCGAGGAAAGATCGTCGAGGGAAAGGGGGCGGCGAACGGGGGTGTTCGCCCAGGGCCTGAGGAGGCCATTTGTAGAATCGATTATCCATGACCGCATCCCCGAACCCGGCCGCCGGCGCCGCCCCTTCCATTGCCTGGAGCGACCCGGCTCGCGCAGCGGCCTTCGGGCGCTGGCTCGACCGCATCGCGCCGGCGCATCAGCTGATCCCCGAGACCGTGCGGCTGGCCTCGGCCGACGCCAGCTTCCGCCGCTATTTCCGCATCGACACGACCAGCGACGCGCGCACCCGCATCGTGATGGACGCGCCGCCCGACAAGGAGAACAGCGCGCCCTTCGTCGAGATCGCCCAACGCATGACGGACGCCGGCGTGAAGGCGCCGCGGGTACTCGCGTGGGATACCGCCGACGGCTTCCTGCTGCTCGACGACCTGGGCAGCCGCACGATGCTCGACGTGATCGACCCGGCGAACGCCGACGCGAGCCGCCCGCTGTATGGCCAGGCCATCGATGCGCTGATCGCCTGGCAGCTGGCGTCCAAGCCCGACGTGCTGCCGCCCTACGACAGCGCCCTGCTCGAACGCGAGCTGGCGCTGTTCCCAGAGTGGTACATCGCGCAGCACCGCGGGGTCGCGGTCGAAGGCGCGATCAAGGAACGTCTCGACCGCGCCTTCAAGGCCATCGTCGCGCACAACCTCGCCGCACCGCGCGTCTACGTGCACCGCGACTTCATGCCGCGCAACCTGATGGTGGCCGACGACGGCGGCCCGCTGGGCGTGCTCGACTTCCAGGACGCGGTCTATGGCCCCATCACCTACGACATCGCCAGCCTGATGCGCGATGCCTTCCTGAGCTGGGACGAAGACTTCGTGCTCGACGTCACCGTGCGCTACTGGCAGCAGGCCCGCAAGGCCGGGCTGCCGGTGCACGAGGACTTCGGCGAGTTCTACCGCGCCGTCGAATGGATGGGCCTGCAGCGCCACCTGAAGGTCGCGGGCATCTTCGCGCGGCTGACCCTGCGCGACGGCAAGCCGAAGTACCTGGCCGACACGCCGCGTTTCATCGCCTACATCCGCGCCACCGCCGGCCGCTACACCGAACTCACGCCGCTGCTGCGCGTGATCGACGAGGTCGAAGGCACGCAGCCGCAGATCGGCTTCGCGTACGGCCGGGTCTGAGGTGCCGCGCTTCCACTGTGCCGTCCCCCTGCAGCCCGGGCTCGCGCTTGCCCTGCCGCCCGGCGCCGCGCGCCATGTGCAGGTGCTGCGGATGCAGCCCGGCGAGCCGCTGACGCTGTTCGACGGCCGCGGCGGCGAATACGCCGCGGTGGTGGAACGCATGGGCCGCAGCGAGGTCGCAGTGAACGTCGGCGCGCACGACCCGGTCGAGCGCGAGGCGCCGCATGCCGTGCACCTCGCGCTCGGCATGCCGGCCAACGACCGCATGGACTGGCTGGTCGAGAAGGCGACGGAGCTCGGCGTCGCGAGCATCCAGCCCCTGATGACCGCCCACGGCGTGCTGCGCCTGGCGGGCGAGCGGGCCGAGAAGAAGCGCGCCCACTGGGAAGCCATCGCCGTCGCCGCCTGCGAGCAGTGCGGCCGCAACCGCGTGCCGCAGATCCACCCTGTCCGGGCCTACGCCGACTGGCTGGGCGATGCGCGCGCGGATGACGGTGTGCAGCGCATCGTCCTGAGCCTGGCACCTGGCACGCGGCCGCTCGTCGAACTCTCGGCCACCGGCGCCTGGCAGGTGCTGAGCGGACCGGAAGGCGGTCTCAGTGGCGACGAAGAGGCCCGCGCGCTGGCGCAGGGCTTCCGCCCGGCCCGGCTCGGCCCGCGCGTGCTGCGCGCCGAAACCGCAGCGCTCGCGGCGCTGACGCTGCTGGGCGGGGCATGAGCACCGCCCGGCCGCCCGAAGGCGCTCAGCTCCGCAGCCCGCAGGGCGGAGGTTATCCAATGAGCGCGGCGCCGCCATCGCGCCTGCGCCGCCGCCTCCACCGCGTGCCGGGCCTGCTGGCCGGCCTCTGCCTGGCGGGCGCCGTGCAGGCCCAGCACTTCGCGCCGAAGTTCATGGCGGACAAGACGGTGCGCCCGGAGGTCCGGCTCGCCTTCACGCGGCTGCTGGCCGCACCCGCGGTGCAACGCACGTTGGACGCGGTGCGTGACGACCACCTCAACACCATCGACGACCTGCGGCTGCTCACCGAGATCGAGGCACCGCCCTTCAAGGAGCGAAAGCGCGCCGAAGCCTTCCTCGGGCGGCTGAAGGCGCTGGGCCTGACCGACGCCACCATCGACGGCGAGGGCAACGTGCTCGGCCTGCGCAAGGGCCGCGGCAAAGGTCCGACGCTGCTGGTGTCGGCGCATCTCGACACCGTGTTCCCCGCCGGCACCGATGTGCGCGTGCGCGAGCGCGACGGCCGTCTCTACGCGCCCGGCATCTCCGACGACACGCGCGGCCTCACGGTGCTGCTGTCGTGGCTGCGCGTGCTGAACGAACAGAAGGTCCAGACCGAGGGCGACCTGCTGTTCGCCGCGAGCGTCGGCGAGGAGGAACTGGGCAACCTGCGCGGCATGAAGCGCATCTTCGCGGAGCATCCCGAGATCGACGGCATGGTCGGCCTCGAACCGGCGCCCGACGGCAGCGTGCTCGTGGCCGGGACCGCGAGCCGCCGCCACGAGATCGTCTTCAGCGGACCGGGCGGCCACAGCTTCGGCGCCTTCGGCCGCGTGCCCAGCGCCGTCCACGGCATGGGCCGCGCCATCGCGAAGATCGCCGATCTGAAGACGCCCAGCTTCCCGCGCACGACCTTCACCGTGGGCACGGCGAGCGGCGGCACCGCCGTCAACGTGATCGCGGCCGAGGCCCGGATGGCGATCGACATCCGCTCGGACGCGCCGGCCGAGCTGCGGGTGCTCGAGCGCCGGATCTTCGAAGCCGTCGACGCCGCGGTGCGCGAGGAAAACGCCCGCGCCCGCACCGACACGCTGCGTGCCACGCACCGACTGGTCGGCGAGCGCCCGGGCGGCCGTACGCCGAGCGACGCGGTGATCGTCGAGGCGGCCGTGCGGGCCAACGCCAGCGTGGGGCTTCGCACGCTGCTGCGCGGCGGCAGCACCGACGCCAACGTACCGATGTCGCTGGGCATCCCGGCCATCGTGGTCGGCGGCGGCGGGCAGACCGGCGGCTTCCACGCCCTGGACGAATGGATCGACTTGCACGAAGCCTGGCGCGGTGCGCAGAACTCGCTGCTCACGGTGCTGGGCCTGGTGGGCGTGCAGCAGGTGAGCGCGCCGCTGCTGGCCAGACGGTCGGCCGCCAATTGAGTCACGCGCGCGGCGGATACCGGAGGCCGACGGGTTCCCAGGCGATGCGCGGACGCGCACAATCGCAGCCCTTCGCTCACACATCAAGGAATATGTCATGGGATTGCTCGACTCGATGCTCGGTCAGGTGCTCGGCGGCTCGCAGGGCGGGCAGGGCGATCTCGCCGGTGCGCTCGGCGGCCTGCTCGGCAACAGCGGCGGGCCGGAAGGGCTTGGCGGCCTGGTCTCGAAGTTCGAGCAGGCGGGCCTCGGCGACGTCATCGGCTCGTGGATCGGCAAGGGCGAGAACGCGCCCGTGTCCGGCGGCCAGCTCAACGACGTGCTCGGCGGCGACGCGATCTCTGCCATCGCCGGCAAGCTGGGCATCAGCCCGGCCATGCTGCTGCCGATGCTGGCCACGCTGCTCCCGTCGCTGATCGACCGGCTCACCCCGAACGGACAGATCCCCGAGCAGGGTGTCGGCACCAACGAAGAGCTGCTGTCCTCGCTGAGCGGCCTGCTGCAGAAGCGTTGAGGGCCCGGCGCCCGTCGGCCCGCCGCGACGCATGAACCGCAAGCTCTGGCTCCTGGCCGCCTGCCAGGGGCTCTTCCTCACCAACAACGTCACCTTCATCGCCATCAACGGGTTGGTGGGGCTGAGCATGGCGCCACGCGCCTGGATGGCCACGCTGCCGGTGATGGGCTACGTGGTCGGCGGCGCGCTCTCCACCGGCCTGGTCGCGCGCACGCAGCAGCGCTACGGCCGCCGCCGGTCGTTCCAGATCGGCCTGGGCGTGGCCTTCGCGGCGGCGCTGCTGTGCGCACTGGCGGCGGTCAGCCGCAACTTCTGGCTGCTCACGCTGGCCACGGTCATCGCTGGTTACTACAACGCCAACGCCGGCCTCTACCGCTTCGCAGCCGCCGAACTCACGCCGGCCGATGGCCGCGAGAAGGCCGTGTCGATCGTGATGGCGGGCGGACTCATCGGCGCGGTGGCCGGGCCGAACCTCGCGAGTGCCACGCGCGACGTGCTCGCCGTGCCCTTCGCTGGCGCCTACATCGCGCTGGCCTTCGTGGCCCTGCTCGCCATGGCCGTCATGCACTTCATCGAATTCCCGGCCGTGCCGGCCACGCAGCGTGCGAACGGGGGCCGGCCACTGCGCGAAATCGTTCGGCAGCCGGTGTTCGCAGTGGCCGCGCTCTCGGGCGCGCTGGGCTTCGGCGTGATGAACCTGCTGATGGCCGCCACGCCGCTGGCGATGCAGGTCTGCAGCCTGCCGTTCCCCGACGTGGCCTTCGTGCTGGAGTGGCACGTGATCGGCATGTTCGCGCCGGGCTTCTTCACCGGCCACCTGATCCGGCGCTTCGGCGCGCTGCCGGTGATGGGCGTCGGGCTGGTGCTGCAACTGGGCTGCATTGCCGTGGCGCTGTCGGGCGTGGACCTGCACCGGTTCCTGGTCGCGCTGTTCCTGCTCGGCGTGGGCTGGAATTTTCTTTTCACCGGCAGCACGACGCTGTCGCTGGGCGCCTACACGCCGCAAGAGCGCGACCGCGCGCAGGGCGCGTTGAACTTCAGCGTGTTCGCGACCGTGGCCGTCACCTCGCTGGCCTCGGGCGTGCTGGTCACGACGCAGGGCTGGCAGTGGCTGAACATCGGCTCGCTGGTGCCGGTGACGATGATCGCCGTGACCCTGCTGTGGCTGGCGCGGCGCGCAGCCGCACCGGCCTGAGCGGCGAGCGAACTCAGGCGGCCACCGGCTCCGCCTGCGCCTTGCGGTGCGCCACCGGCAGCGCGGCGATCACCTCGGCCACCGCGGCCGTCAGCTTCTTCGCATAGGGCACGTGCAGGAACTCGTTGGGGCCGTGCGCGTTGCTCTTGGGGCCGAGCACGCCGCAGACCATCATCTGCGCGGTCGGGAAGCCCGCGCTGAGCATGTTCATCAACGGAATCGTGCCGCCCTGGCCGATGTAGCCGCAGGGCGCGCCGAAGTGCGCCTGCGACGCGGCGTTGAGCGCCTGCTCGAACCACGGCGTGATGGCCGGTGCGTTCCAGCCGGTGGCACCGCCGCCGCCTTCGAAGGTGACCTTGGCCTGGTAGGGCGCGTTGTCTTCGAGCAGGGCCTTGAGTTCCTGCACCGCGCGGTCGGCATCGACCAGCGGCGGCAGGCGCAGCGACAGCTTGAAGGCGGTGTAGGGGCGCAGCACGTTGCCCGCGTCCTTCAAGGCCGGGAAGCCGTCGGCGCCGGTGACTGACAGCGTCGGCTTCCAGGTGCGGTTGAGCAGCGCCTCGACCGGGTCGGTGGTGGTGGGCAGCGCGAAGGTGGTCGAGCCGCCGCAGTCGTAGTGCGCCCACGGAAAGCGCTTGAACAGTTCATCGCCCAGGATGTCCGCGGTGACGCGCGCCTGCGCCAGCCGGTCGGCCGGCACCTCGCAATGGAAGCTTGCGGGCAGCAGGCGGCCGGTCGCGCTGTCCTCGAGACGGTCGAGCACCTGCCGCATGATGCGGAAGCTCGACGGCACCAGGCCCGACGCGTCGCCGGAATGGATGCCCTCAGTGAGCACCTCGACCTTGAGCATGCCGCCGGCCATGCCGCGCAGCGACGTGGTGAGCCACAACTGGTCGTAGTTGCCGGCGCCGGAGTCGAGGCAGATCACCAGGCTCACGTCGCCCAGACGGTCCTTCAGCGCCGTGACGTAGGGCAGCAGGTCGTAGGAGCCGCTTTCCTCGCAGGTCTCGATCAGGCCGACGATGCGCGGGTGGGCCGCGCCCTGCGCCTTGAGCGCCTGCAGCGCCGCCACGCTGGCATACACCGCGTAACCATCATCGGCGCCGCCGCGGCCGTAGAGCAGGCCGTTCTCGTACTTCGGTGTCCAGGGGCCGAGATCGTTGCGCCAGCCGGTGAACTCGGGTTGCTTGTCGAGGTGGCCGTACATCAGCACGGTCTCGCCCATGTCGGTGCCGGTCGCAGGCACTTCGAAGAACAGCACCGGCGTGCGGCCTTCGAGGCGCACGATCTCGAGCGTCAGGCCTTCGACCTTCTGTGCTTCAACCCAGGCCGCGGCGTTGCGCAGCACGGTTTCGAGGTAGCCGTTGGCCGACCATTCCTTGTCGAAGCCCGGCGACTTGGCCGGGATCGCGATGTAGTCGGTGAGCTGGCGCAGGATGTCGGTGTCCCACTTCGTGGTGACATCGGACAGGGCGCGCTCGGCGTCAAGCGCGCCGGCGGGCATTTCGCGGTGCAGGGGGGCGTTCATCGGGGTTCTCCGCTGAAAGGAATCGGGGAAAAGCATTGTGCGCCTGCGGGCGCTCCGCGTAGAGTGCGCAGTCCCAAACCCGACTCGACGTGAAGGAGCGCCCGATGAGCAGCAGCAAGGCGACCGACCGCATCCGCGTGGGCATCGGCGGCTGGACCTACGAGCCCTGGCGAAACAACTTCTATCCCGCAGACCTGCCGCAGAAGCAGGAGCTGCACTACGCGAGCCGGCAGGTCACGGCGATCGAGGTCAACGGCACCTACTACAGCACGATGAAGCCCGAGAGCTTCCGCAAGTGGCACGACGAGACGCCCGACGGCTTCGTGTTCTCGCTGAAGGCGACGCGCTATGCGACCAACCGCAAGCTGCTGGCGAGCGCTGGCGAGTCGATCGCGCGCTTCGTCGACAGCGGCGTCAGCGAATTGAAAGACAAGCTGGGTCCGATCGTCTGGCAGTTCATGCCGACCAAGGTCTTCGACGCAGAGGACTTCGCGGCCTTCCTCGCGCTGCTGCCGAAGAAGGCGGGCAGCCGCACCCTGCGCCACGTGATGGACGTGCGGCACGAGAGCTTCATGACGGCGGAGTACCTCGCGCTCGCACGAGGGCACGGTGTGGCGACGGTGTTCACCGACTCGGACAAGTTTCCGTCCTTCGCCAATCTCACGGCCGACTTCGCCTATGCGCGTCTGATGAACAGCGATGCGAAGCTGAAGGCGGGCTATGCGCCGAAGGCACTGACCACTTGGGCCGAGCGCGCGCAGCAGTGGGTCGATGGCGGTGCCCCGGACGATCTGCCGCGCGTGGACGGCGTCGACGACGTCGCCGCCAAGGCGCGCGACGTGTTCGTCTTCTTCATCAACGGCGCCAAAGAAAAAGCACCCGCCGCAGCGGGTGCCTTGATCGCGAAGCTGGGCGCCTGATCAGGCAGCCTGCAGCGCGGGCTTCTTCGATTCGGAAGCGCTGAAGGTGATCTCGCCGGAAAGCTGGCCGCCTTCCTCGATCACGATCTTGCCGTAGCGGATCTTGCCGGTGACCTTGCCGGTCGAGTGGATGACGAGCTTCTCGCGCACCGTGAGGTTGCCGTCGAACACGCCGCGGATCTCGGCGATGTCGATCTCGGCCGAGCCCTTGAACTCGCCCTGCTCGGCGATCTGGATCACGCGGGAATCCATCGTCGCTTCGACCAGGCCTTCGACCACGAGCGTGTCGCAGTCGGTGATCTCGACGCCCTTGAGCTTGATGTTCGGGCCGACGGTGAGCTTGCTGCCGCCTTCCTTGACGGCCGGTGCGGTTGCCGCCGGCGTGGTGGGTGTCAGGGCCGAAGGCGTGACGGGCGTGCCGGCGAGATTGGTGCCACCGCCCACCAGGGGTGCAGGGCGGGAATTGAAGTTGTCGGTGTCGCGGTCACGCTTGCCGAAGAAGGGGGACTGTGAAGCCAAGACTTACTCCTCTGGAAACGGCCTATCGTAAGAAGGCCACGCACCATGCTGGCACTTTTTTCCGAAAGATTGGTAACGAGATCATTCGCTTGGCACGGCATTGGGTACTTTTGATGTGCTTCGAGTGCACACAACGACAATGCCATCGACCGCGCCGCTCATCCACCGATCCATGCCCAAGAAATCTTCGCCCCGTCCCGCCGTCGCCGGTCCCCTCATCGCCGACGAGGTGCCGGTCGAACTGCGCTTCGGCAAGCCCGATCACGGGTGGCGCCTGAAACTCTATTCGATCATCTTCGAATCCGAGACACGCGCGGGCCGGTGGTTCGATCTGGCGCTGATTGCGGTCATTCTCGTGAGCGTCTTGGTCGTGGTGCTCGACAGCGTGCAACCGATCCGCGCGCGCTGGGGCCCGGTCTTCGGCGTGCTGGAGTGGTTCTTCACCATCGTCTTCACGCTCGAGTACATCGCGCGCCTCGCCTGCCTGAAGCGGCCGCTGCGCTACATGATGAGCTTCTATGGCGTGGTGGACCTGCTGGCGCTGCTACCGACCTACCTGGCGATCCTGATGCCCGAGCTGTCGGTGCTGATCGACGTGCGCATCCTGCGGCTGCTGCGCATCTTTCGCATCTTCAAGATGTCACGCTACGCGGCCGAGTACCGCACGCTGGTGGCCGCGCTGGCCGCGAGCCGCCGCAAGATCATGGTCTTCGTCGGCTTCGTGCTCATGGTCGTGCTGGTGCTGGGCACGCTGATGTACGTGGTGGAAGGGCCGCAGCACGGCTTCACCAGCATTCCCGTCGCGGTGTACTGGGCCATCTCGACCATGACCACCGTCGGCTTCGGCGACCTGGTGCCCAAGACCGACATCGGCCGCGCAATCGCCTCGGTGATGATGCTGCTGGGCTGGGGCGTGCTGGCCGTGCCGACGGGCATCGTGTCGGCCGAGATGGTGCGCTTCGGCCGCGACGCGGCACCCGCACTCACGGGGGGCCATGGCCTGCTGGCGGACGCATTGCACATCGCACCGGACGCGCGCCGTTGCGCCGACTGCGACGCCGGCCAGCACAGCGCCGATGCCCGCTTCTGCCGCTGCTGCGGCAGCACGCTGGGTTGATCGCTCAGGCGTCCGCGTCGGCCCAGCCGGCACGGCCCTGCGACGCATCGTCGATGCGCGCCACGAGCGCTGCGGCATCGGCCTCGACCACGTGGAAGGTGCAGCGAACGAGCGTGCCGTGT
This sequence comes from Variovorax cryoconiti, assembly GCF_051216395.1. Taxonomy (NCBI): domain Bacteria; kingdom Pseudomonadati; phylum Pseudomonadota; class Betaproteobacteria; order Burkholderiales; family Comamonadaceae; genus Variovorax; species Variovorax cryoconiti. The sequence goes on from NZ_JBPJZI010000007.1 coordinate 159,175, forward strand.
GCAACATCCATCAGCGACGCGCCGGCCGCGGCCAGCTCGCGGCGCAGCATGCCTTCCATCGCGTAGGGCACGCTGCACGAGAGCGTCCGCAGCCGCTGCAACGGCAGCTTGGTCGCGCCGAGCAGCGCCTGCGCCACCGCGTCGGTGTACGCGCGCACCAGTCCGCCGGCGCCGAGCTTGATGCCGCCGAAGTAGCGCACCACGGTCGCGAGCACGCCTTCGAGATCCTGGTGGCGCAGCACCTCGAGCATGGGCCGGCCGGCGGTGCCGCCGGGCTCGCCGTCGTCGTTGGCCGCCGATTGCCCGCCGGCCATCAAGGCCCAGCAGACATGCGCCGCGCCGGGATGCGCGGCACGCAGTTCGTTCACGACGCGTAAGGCCGCCTCGCGGTCGGCCACCGGCTGCACGCAGCCGATGAAGCGGCTCTTCTTGATGACGAGCTCGCTGTGGACCGCCGCGGCGAGCGTCTGCGCCACGGGCTCAGGCGCGCTGGAACTTGAAGACGGCCGTGCCAGCGCGCGCGTTGGGCAGCCAGCGCACCTCGCGGCCTTCCTGCACGCCGAAGGCATCGAGCACGCGCAGGCTGTTCTTGCCCGCGAGCACCTCGAAGTCCTTGAAGGTACCGACGCGGATGTTGGGCGTGTCGTACCACTGGTAGGGCAGACGGCGCGTCACCGGCATGCGACCGCGCGCGATGCTCAGGCGGTTGGGCCAGTGCGCGAAATTGGGGAAGGCGACGATGCCGATGCGGCCCACGCGCGCCGTCTCGCGCAGCATGACCTCGGCATTGCGCAGGTGCTGCAATGTGTCGATCTGCAGCACCACGTCGAACGAGGCGTCGTCGAACATCGCGAGGCCTTCGTCGAGGTTGAGCTGGATCACGTCGACGCCGCGGCGGATGCACTGGAGCACGTTGCCGTCGGCGATCTCCACGCCGTAGCCGCTGCAGCCGCGCTCGCGCTGCAACAGGTCGAGCAGGGCGCCGTCGCCGCAGCCGAGGTCGAGCACGCGCGCGCCTTCGGGCACGAGCCGGGCGATCAGGCGCTGGGTGTCGAGGTCGCTCATTTCAGTTTTCCATCATGCTGGCCGTGCCAGAGACACCGCGGAACTGGCTTTGCCAGGCCGCCGGTGTCGCCCCCTTGAGGGGGAGGCGCCGCAGGCGCTTCGGGGGTGGGTCATACCTCGACGCGCTCGAAGTAGGAGCGCACCACGCCCATGTAGCGCACATCGTCGAGCAGGAAGGCGTCGTGGCCGTGCGGCGCGTCGATCTCGGCGTAGCTCACGCTGCGGCGGTTGTCGAGCAGCGCCTTGACCAACTCGCGGCTGCGCGCGGGGGAGAAGCGCCAGTCGGTGGTGAAGCTCACCAGCAGGAACTTCGCGCTCGCTTTCGCGAAGGCTTCGGTGAGGTCGCCGCCGTGCTCGCGCGCCGGGTCGAAATAGTCGAGCGCGCGCGTGATCAGCAGGTAGGTGTTGGCGTCGAAGTACTCGCTGAACTTGTCGCCCTGGTAACGCAGGTAGCTCTCGATCTGGAACTCGATGTCCTGCGTGGAATAGCGGTAGCCGGTGCCGGCGATTTCGCCTTCGACCGCGCTGCGCAGCGTACGACCGAACTTGTCGTTCATCACGTCGTCGCTGAGGTAGGTGATGTGGCCGATCATTCGCGCGATGCGCAGGCCGCGCTTGGGGATCACGCCCTGCTCGTAGAAGTGGCCGCCGTGGAAGTCGGGGTCGGTCACGATGGCGCGGCGCGCCACCTCGTTGAAAGCGATGTTTTCGGCCGTGAGGTTGGGCGCGCTGGCCACCACCACGGCGTGGCGCACGCGTTCGGGGTACTGCAACGTCCACGACAGCGCCTGCATGCCGCCGAGGCTGCCACCCATCACGGCCGCGAGCGTGCGGATGCCCAGCACGTCGAGCAGGCCGGCCTGCGCGTCGACCCAGTCTTCGACCGTGACCACCGGAAAGTCGGCGCCATAGACGCGGCCGGTGGCGGGGTCGACGTGCATCGGCCCGGTCGAGCCGAAGCAGGAGCCGAGGTTGTTCACGCCGATGACGAAGAAGCGGTCGGTGTCGAGCGGCTTGCCCGACCCGATCATGTTGTCCCACCAGCCTTCGGACTTCGGCTGGCCCGCATAGACACCGGCCAGGTGGTGCGACGCGTTGAGCGCATGGCAGACCAGCACGGCGTTGCTGCGGTCGGCGTTGAGCGTGCCGTAGGTCTCGTAGGCGAGCGAATAGCCGCTGAGCGACGCGCCGCTGCGCAGGGGCAGCGGCCCCGCAAAGGACATGGACTGTGGAACGACTTCGAAAGACATGGACGAAGAAAAACCCGGCCTCGCCAAAAAACGAGCCGGGTTCGGCCACGGTCTTTAGCTGAATTTGTTAAGCGCCCGCAAGCTGTAGCAAATCGGCGCCCGGTGAGTATAGCCGTGGCACCCGACCGGCGTCCGTGCCGTCAGCCCAGGATGATGATCACGCCCAGCACCAGGAAAATGGCCGCCGAGATGCCGTGGACCAGCTTGATCGGCACGCGCCGGATGATGCGTTCGCCGAGAAAGACGACCGGCGCATTGGCCAGCATCATCCCGAAGGTCGTGCCGGCGACCACGCCGATGTAGTCGTTCACGAAACGCGCCGCCAGCATGACGGTTGCGATCTGCGTCTTGTCGCCCATCTCGGCCAGGAAGAAGGCCACGACGGTGGTGCCGAACACGCCGAAGTGCGACCGCGCGCCAGTGTCCTCCTCGTCGAGCTTGTCCGGGATCAGCATCCACAGCGCCATGGCGATGAAGGCGCCGCCGAGCAGCCAGCGCAACGTCGTCGGCCCCAGCCACTGGGTGACAAAGGCCCCGACCGCGCCGGCGAGCGCGTGATTGATGAGGGTGGCGGTGAAGATGCCCAGCACGATCGGCCAGGGCTTGCGAAAACGCGCAGCGAGAACGAGCGCGAGCAGTTGGGTCTTGTCGCCCATTTCCGCCAGGGCGACGATGCCGGTGGCGACGAGAAAAGCTTCCATGATGACGTGGGGGTTCCTCGGCCGAAGCAGACGCAGTTGACCACGCAACCCTTCGGCCGAATCCCGAAGTTGCATGGTCAAAGGTCTCGCCAAGTGGTGACCGCTTGCGCCATGTCCTGTGTGGGGCAGGACAAGTCTGTTGACGCAAACCCTTCTCGCGATGGAAGGCGGCTACTCCCCAATGACCTGCCGATTCTAGCGGCGTACGCCGCGCGCCTTGTGAGCCGGTACTGACTTTTCAGCCCGAAAACGGCGGCCGCGCCGAGGGGAAAATCCTGCTTGCAAATTTCGTATTTCACCCATAATGCAAGAGCCTCCCTTCAAATTTTGCCAGGGCGGAAATTGGGTGATCGGTCAGTTTCGCGCGACTCGGCGATCCGCCGGGATGATTGCTTTCGGGACTCCATCGCTTTCTTTGATGTGTTTATGAGGAGTCCCTCGATGGGCAACAAACTGTACGTCGGCAATCTGCCTTATTCGGTGCGCGACGGTGATCTGGAACAGGCCTTTGGCCAATTCGGCTCCGTGACCAGTGCCAAGGTCATGATGGAACGTGACACCGGCCGCTCGAAAGGCTTCGGCTTCGTCGAAATGGGCAACGATGCCGAGGCGCAGGCCGCCATCAGCGGCATGAACGGCCAGCCCCTGGGCGGCCGCAGTGTCGTGGTCAACGAAGCCCGGCCCATGGAAGCGCGTCCGCCCCGTACCGGTGGCTACGGCGGTGGTGGTGGCGGCTACGGGGGTGGCGGCGGGGGTGGTTATGGTGGCGGCGGCGGCAACGGCGGCAGTGGCGGCAGTGGCGGCAGTGGCGGCGGAGGCTACGGCGGTGGCGGTGGCGGTGGTGGCCGCAGTGGTGGTGGTGGCGGTTATGGCAGCGGCGGTGGTGGTCGCAGCGGCGGTGGGGGCGGCGATGGCGGTTTCCGCAGCCCCTACGGTGCCGGTCCGCGCGGCGGCGGTGGCGGCCGCAGCGGTGGCGGTGGCGGCTACGGCGGTGGTGGCAACAGCGGCTACTGACCCAAGGCACTCAGCACAACAAGGCTCCTTTCGAGGAGCCTTTTTCATGTCTCGCCTATCGGCTCAATCTTCGCCCTGCCGCTTCTTGCGGCCCCGCCCCTGCACGGCGCGGTCGAACACAGCGTTGGGCAGCAGGCGCATGAGCTTCGCGACGACGCCCATCTGCCAGGGAATCACGCGGTAGCTGCGGCCGGCCTCGATGGTGCGGAAGGCCTGTTCGGCGAAATCGTCGGCCCGCATCAGGAAGGGCATGCCGTAACGGTTGCCCTGCGTGAGCGGCGTGTCGATGTAGCCGGGGCAGATCGTCACGACCTTCACGCCGCTCGCACGCAGCTCGCCGCGCAGGCTTTCGCAATAGGCGACGACGCCCGCCTTGCTGGCGCAGTAGGCGCCGTGCCCCGGCAGGCCGCGGATCGCGGCGACGCTGCCGATGCCGACCAGGCGACCGCCGCCCCGTGCCGCCATCGCGGCCACGAAAGGATGAAAGGTCGCCGCCAGGCCCACGTTGTTGATGGCGAAGGTCTGGGCCAGCACGTCGAGATCGCCCCGGTCTGCCGTATCGATGCCGACGCTGATGCCGGCGTTGGCGATCACCACGTCCGGCAGCCCCTGTTCGGCGATACAGCGCGCGCCGACCTCGGCGATGGCGTCTATCTGCGCCACGTCGGCACCGTAGATGCCGCAGCGGTCCGCAGCGATGCCGCGCGCAGCGACCCAGGCGGCGATCTCGCCGGTGCGGCGCGCGACCAGCGCAAGGTCGTAACCCGCGTCATGGAAGCGACCGGCCAAGGCCTGGCCGATGCCGCTGGAGGCGCCGGTGATGAAGGCCAGTGGCCGCGGGGGGGCAGCCATGAGACGACTCAGCGCGGCGCCGGCGTCGGCGCGGTGGCCGACGGCACCAGCTGGCCGCGCACCCGGCCCTGCAGGTTGGCGACGCCGCTCAGGTTGTCGTAATCGAGCGTGTCGGCCGTGAAGCGGTCGGTGCCGCGGATGAGCGTGACCGGCTTGTTCGACGTCACACGTTCGCTGTCGAGGTAGGCATGCAGGAAATCGCCGCGGAACTCGAGGCGCGGTGCCGCGCGCCCGGACGCGACGGTCGCCGCGTCGCGCACCACCACCGCATTGCCGAACAACTGCACCTCGCTGCCATCGCCATTGGACAGGCCGCGGTCGGCCGTGGCCCGCGTGACGAGGCCCTCGGGCGAGATCGCACGGATGCGTACCTTGTCGACTTCGAGCGTGTCGTTGTCGGGGTAGTGACGCCCCTCGGTGCCGAAGAGTTCGCTGCGCAGCTCGCCGCTCGGCAGGAAGTTCTTGATGACGAAGCCGCGCATGAAGAAGTCCGGCTCGTGGGTCGGCGCCGCCCTGGCGGTGGGCTCGAGCAGCTTGGGCGCATTGCGCACCAGCCAGTAGGTGCCCAGGGCCAGCAGGGCGGTCACGATGACCGGAAGGTAGATGGTGGCGCGGTCGACCGCGTCACGCAGCAGCGCGCGAACCGGCTTCATGCGGCGGGACCTCGCGCCGCGTCGAGCAGGCGTCGGTAATGACCGCCAGCCGTCAGCAGCAGGTCGCAGAACTCGCGCGCCGCGCCTTCGCCGCCGCGCGCCGTCGTGACGTGATGGGCGATGGCACGCACTTCGGCGTGCGCATTGGGCGGGGCCGCGCAGAAGGCGGCGCGGCAGAGCACCGGGAGGTCGGGCCAGTCGTCGCCGATGGCGGCGGCCTGCGTCCATGCGAAGCCCAGCTGCGCCAGCATGGCCTCGGCGGCGGGCAGCTTGTCCTCGGTGCCGTAGCGCACGTGCGCAATGCCCAGGGCTTCGAGCCGCACGCGCAGTGGCTTGGAATCGCGCCCGGTGATCACCGCCGGCACGATGCCCGCGGTGCGCAACAGCTTCAAGCCGTAGCCGTCGAGGATGCTGAAGCGCTTGAGCGTCTCGCCGTGCTCGCTGAAGAACACGCCGCCGTCGGTGAGCACACCGTCGATGTCGAAGAAGGCGATGCGGATGTCCTGCGCCGCCAGCAAGGTTTCAGTGGGGAAACGCGTTGCCATCAGATGACCTTCGCCCGCATCAGGTCGTTGATGCTCAGCGCGCCGATCAGCACCTGGGCCGCGTCGACCACCAGCACGCTGGTGATGCGGTGATGCTCCATCAGTTCCGCGGCCTCCACGCCCAGTGCGTCGGCGCGGATGGTGCGCGGCCCGGCGTGCATCACGTCGGCCGCAGCCAGCGCCCGCAGGTCGGCACCGGTCTCGATCAGGCGGCGCAGGTCGCCGTCGGTGAAGACGCCGATGGCCCGGCCGTCGCCGTCGACAACCGCCGCGGCGCCGAGGCCCTTGGAGCTCATCTCTCGCATCAGCTCACTGAAGGTGGCGGTGGGCGCCACGCGCGGGACGTCGTCGCCTGTGCGCATCAGGTCGCTCACGAGCGTGAGCAGCTTGCGCCCGAGCGCGCCGCCCGGGTGCGAGCGTGCGAAGTCCTCGGCGCCGAAGCCGCGGGCGTCGAGCAGCGCGACGGCCAGCGCGTCGCCCATCGCCATCTGCGCGGTGGTGCTGGCGGTCGGGGCCAGGTTGAGCGGGCAGGCTTCCTTCTCGACGCCGCTGTCGAGCACCAGGTCGGCATGGCGCGCCAGCATCGAGTCGCGCCCGCCGGTGATCGCGATCAACGGCACGCCCTGGCGCTTGACGACCGGCAGGATGGCAGCGAGCTCGTCGCTCTCGCCGCTGTTGGAAATCGCCAGCACCAGGTCGACCGCCTTGATCATCCCCAGGTCGCCATGGCTGGCTTCGGCCGGGTGCACGAACATCGCGGGCGTGCCGGTCGACGCCAGCGTGGCGGCGATCTTGCGGCCCACGTGACCGCTCTTGCCCATGCCCATCACGACCACGCGGCCGCGCACCCCGAGGATCTTGTGCACGGCGTCGACGAAGCTCGGGCCGATGCGTGACTTCAGGCCGAGCACGGCCTCGGCTTCGATGTCGAAGGTGGTACGTGCCCGCGCCAGCAGCGTCTCGGGGTCGGCCTTGTCGGCCAGGGGGGGGCGGGAACTCATGGCGCGGATTTTATCGGTCGGGCGCCGACCGGCCGCCGCGGCGCGCCGGTGCCCCGCTTGCGCGCATGGCGCTTGCTAGCATCGGGCATGTCCTCGCTCGATCTCACGCTGTTGTATTTGCTCGCTGCGGTGATCGGCGTGGTGGCCTGCCGGTCGCTCAAGCTGCCGCCGATGCTGGGCTACCTCTCGGCCGGCGTGCTGATCGGGCCGCATGCGCTGGCGCTGGCGCAGAACTCCGAAGGCATCCGCCACCTGGGCGAATTCGGCGTCGTCTTCCTGATGTTCGTGATCGGCCTGGAGTTCAGCCTGCCCAAGTTGCGCGCGATGCGCCAGCACGTGTTCGGCCTCGGGCTGCTGCAGGTGATGCTGACCATGAGCATCGCCACCGCCGGCGCCCTGCTGCTGGCGCGGCTGTTGCCGCCGGCCTGGCAGCTCGGATGGCAGACGGCGCTGGCGCTGTCGGGCGCGCTCACGATGAGCAGCACGGCCATCGTGGTCAAGCTCATGTCCGAACGGCTGGAACTCGAAAGCGAGCACGGCAAGCGCGTGATGGGCGTGCTGCTGTTCCAGGATCTGGCGGTGGTGCCCCTGCTGGTGCTGATCCCCGCGCTGGGCGCACCGCCCGAGACGCTCTTCAAGGCGCTCTCGATCGCCATGCTCAAGGCCACCTTCCTGGTCGGCGTGCTGCTCTACGGCGGGCCGCGGGTGATGCGCTGGTGGCTCACGCTGGTGGCGCGGCGGCGCAGCGAGGAGCTCTTCATGCTCAACCTTCTGCTGGTCACGCTGGGCCTGGCCTGGCTGACCGAACTGGCCGGCCTGAGCCTGGCGCTGGGCGCCTTCATCGCCGGCATGCTGGTGTCGGAGACGGAATACAAGCACCAGGTGGAAACCGACATCCGGCCCTTCCACGACGTGCTGCTCGGCCTGTTCTTCATCACCATCGGCATGTCGCTCGACTGGCACATCGTGGTGGAGCGCTGGGCGCTGGTAGCGGTGCTGCTGGTGCTGCCGCTGGCCTTCAAGCTCGGGCTGGTCACGCTGCTGGCGCGCGGGCTGGGCGCGACCACCGGCGTCTCGCTGCGCACCGGCCTGTACCTGGCGCAGGCGGGCGAGTTCGGCTTCGTGCTGCTGACGCTGGCGCAGGACCGCAGCCTGCTGCCGCCCTGGCTGGCCAACCCGGTGCTGGCGTCGATGGTGCTGTCGATGCTGGCGACGCCCTTCATCATCATGTACAGCAACGCCATCGTGCGCAAGCTGGTGGCCAGCGACTGGATGCAGCAGTCGCTGCAGATGACGAGCATCGCGCGCAAGACCATCAACACCGCGCAGCACGTGATCATCTGCGGCTACGGCCGCTGCGGCCAGAACCTGGCGCGCATCCTGGAACGCGAGGGCATCCCGTACATGGCGCTCGACCTGGACCCCGACCGCGTGCGGCAGGCCGCGGCGGCTGGCGACTCGGTGGTGTTTGGCGACGCCGCGCGCCTGCAGGCGCTGATGGCCGCCGGCCTGGCGCGCGCCAGCGCGGTGGTCGTGACCTACCTCGACGTGCCCGGCGCGCTCAAGGTGCTGGCCAACACCCGCGCGCATGCGCCGCAGGTGCCGGTGATCGTCCGCACCCAGGACGACCTCGACCTCGAGAAGCTGCAGGCCGCCGGCGCCACCGAGGTGGTGCCCGAGGCCATCGAAGGCTCGCTGATGCTGGCCAGCCATGCGCTGGCCCTGGTCGGTGTGCCGATGCGGCGCGTGATCCGCGTGGTGCAGGACCTGCGCGATGCCCGCTACAACCTGCTGCGCGGCTACTTCCACGGCGCCGACGACGACCGGGGCGACGAGATCGACCACGAGCGGCTCAACAGCTTCACGCTCACGCCCGGCGCACGGGCGGTCGGACGGGCGCTCGGCCAGCTCGCGCTGCACGCCGTCGGCGTGCGCCTCGTCGGGATCCGCCGGCACAGCGGTACGGCCGCCTCGTTGGCCGACGACACGGTGCTGGCCGACGGCGACACGCTGGTGCTGTCGGGCAAACCCGAGGCGCTGGCGCTGGCGATCGAGGTGCTGCAGAAAGGCTGATGCGCTCGGCGCATCGCCATCATTTCCGGCGACTCAGGCGGCGTTGGTCGGGTTGCGCTTCTCTTCGTCGATCCGTTGCTGCCGCCGAACGTCGTCGCAGCGGGCATGGGCGCCGAACTCGGGCTTGGCGCATTGCACGACCAGGCACTGCGCCGTGGCGATGAAGTTGCGGCCGGCGCAGGCCTGCGCCGGGTCGGCCGGCGGCGGCGGGTCGACCGGCGCCGTCGAGGGGGCGGCCGGCGCCGCCGGTGTCGCGGCGACGGGCGGTAACGCAGCGGGTGGCACCGACGCGGACGCCGTCTTGCGCGGCTTCCGCGCAGCCGGCACCGCGGATGCGGCTGCGACGGCTGGCGAAGAAACCATCTGCGCCGGCACGGCAGAGGCCGTCTCTTCGGCGGGGAGTGCTTCGGCCGGTGTCACCGAGGCCGCGGCCGGCAGCTCGGCGGGTCCCGGTGCGGAAGCAGGCGCTGACGCCGGTACCGCCGTCGGCTCTTGCGCGTGCGGTTGCACGACCACCGGCGCCGGCCTCCGATGCAGGCCCCGATAGACATACAGGCCGCCGGTGGCGACGATGATGGCCGCGGCCGCCACCAGCACCCAGAACACGCTGCGGTCGCGCGGTCGCGGCGCCGCATCCGGCAGATGCGGGCGCGAGGAGGGCTCGGCAGACGCGGTGTGCAGCGCGGATGGGCGTGATGCACGGGCCGGCTGCGCGCCGGCACGCGGTGGCGGCGCGCGGCCGTCCTCCAGCGACGCCACCACCGTGGCGCCCCACGCGTCGTCGAGTGCCTCGGCTTCCGCGGCCGACCGTGGCGGCAAGCTCACCAGCTTGCCGCCACACCCCTTGCAGAACTTCGCCGCGTCACGGTTCTCCGTGCGGCAGGCCACGCATAGCAATGCCATCGCGCGCTCAGGTCACCGCGACGCGCTTGAGCCGGTCGACCATGCGCTTGGCGATCACGCCGCCGAGGGCGATCACGATCTCCAGCGCCAGGTTGGGCTGACGGTTCGACATCTCGGCGAAGCGCACCGGCGTCAGTCGCCAGACCCGCGCGGCGCCGATGGCCACCACGTTGGCGGACCGCGGCAGCCGCGAGAAGAAGGACCCTTCGCCGACCACCGCCCCCGGATTCAGGATGGCCAGCTGCATCTGGCCCTTGCTGCCGGCCAGGTGCACGCTGAGCGTGCCGTTTTCGATGAAGAAGAGGGTGCGGTCCTGCGCGCCCTGGCTGATCAACACATGCCCGGCGGGCAGATCGAAGCCCTGCATGTATTCGCCGAGCAGTTCCCATTGCTGCGCGTTCAGCGCTGGCGCAAAGGCGTCATAGCTCGTGTTGTGCGTGACCGCACGGCACAACGCCTGGATGGCGGAAGACATGGTCCGGTCCCCTGTGTTCGGTGAGAACCGTAAATGTAGACAAATGTCACACGCTTGTGTCCGGGGATGTACTACTTTCCTATGCAGAATCGCGAAAAAATCACACCCAGTAAATCATCGGCGCCGAATTCTCCGGTGATCTCGTTCAGAGCGTTCTGCGCCAGGCGCAGCTCTTCAGCCAACAGATCGAGCGCGGGGTTGCGGGCACCGAGCTGCGCGTCGGCCTGCGCCAGGTGCCGCGCCACGCGCGCCAGGGCGTCGACGTGGCGCGCACGCGCGAGGTACAGGCCTTCGGGCACCGATTGCCAGCCGGCGATTTCCAGCAAGCGCTGGCGCAGCGCCTCGATGCCTTCGCCTGTTTTCGCGGACAGCGCCACGCCGCCGGCCGGTGCCGGGGACGGCGTTGCGTCCTGCTTGTTCCAGACATCGAGCACCGGCACGTCTGCCGCGAGACGCGACTGCAAGGTGCGCAGGATCTGGGCATCCGCCGCCGCGTAGGCCGGCGCCTCGGCGCGGGTCAGGTCGTGCAGGAACAGCACCGCGTCGGCGCTGTCGATCTGGCCCCAGGCGCGGGCCACGCCGATCTGCTCGACCTCGTCGCTGCTGTCGCGCAACCCGGCGGTGTCGGCCACATGCAGCGGCACGCCCTGGATCTGGATGGTCTGCGACACCACATCGCGCGTGGTGCCGGCCACGGCGCTCACGATGGCCAGTTCGGCGCCGGCGAGCGCGTTGAGCAACGAGCTCTTGCCCGCGTTGGGCTGGCCGGCGATCACGACCTTGATGCCTTCGCGCAGCAGCGCGCCCTGGCGCGCGCGCAGGCCGACTGCGGCGAGCTGTGCCTGCAGCGCCGCGAGCTGCCCCGCGGCGTCGGCCTTCTGGAGGAAGTCGATGTCCTCCTCGGGGAAGTCCAGCGTCGCCTCGACCAGCATGCGCAGGTGCACCAGCGCGTCGCGCAGCCCATGCACCTCGCGCGAGAAGGCGCCCGACAGCGAACGGCCGGCGCTGCGGGCCGCGGCCTCGGTGCTGGCGTCGATCAGGTCGGCGATCGCCTCGGCCTGGGCGAGGTCGATCTTGCCGTTGAGGAAGGCGCGCTGGCTGAACTCGCCCGGCTCGGCCACGCGCAGGCCGCGCAGCCGCGGCTTGCCGCTGGGCACGTCGACATAGGCGGCTGCCTCGAGGCAGCGCGCGAGCAACAGCTGCAGCACGACCGCACCGCCGTGCGCCTGCAGTTCGAGCACGTCTTCGCCGGTGAAGGAATGCGGCGCCGGGAAATGCAGTGCCAGCCCGCGGTCGATGGCCTCGCCATCGGCATCGAGAAAAGGCAGGTAGGTGGCCTCGCGCGGCTTGAGCGAGCGCCCGCACATGGCGTCGATCAGCGGACCGAGCGCGCGGCCCGAAACGCGCACGATGCCGACCGCACCGCGGCCGGGCGCGGTGGCGATGGCGACGATCGGGTCGGTGGAACGGGCCAGCATGGAAGACCTATTGTTTCGCAGTTGGCATGGAAAAGGGCCGCTTGCGCGGCCCTCGGAGCGGATGGGTGTCGGGCCCGAGCCTACTTGCCCAGGACGCCCAGCCGTTTGTTGATGAACCACTGCTGCGCGATCGACAGCGTGTTGTTCGTGATCCAGTACAGCACCAGGCCGGCCGGGAAGAAGATGAACATCACGCTGAAGGCCAGCGGCATGATCCACATCAGCTTGGCCTGCATCGGGTCCGGCGGCGTCGGGTTGAGCCAGGTCTGGAACAGCGAGGTGGCGGTCATGATGACCGGCAGGATGAACCACGGATCGGGTGCCGAGAGGTCATGGATCCAGCCGATCCACGGCGCGTGGCGCATCTCGACCGACGACAGCAGCACCCAGTACAGCGCGATGAACACCGGAATCTGGATCACGATGGGGAAGCAGCCGCCCATCGGGTTGACCTTTTCGGACTTGTAGATGCGCATCATCTCCTGCTGCATCTCCTGCGGCTTGTCCTTGAGCCGCTCGCGCATTTCCGTGATCTTCGGATTGATGGCCTTCATCTTGGCCATGCTGGCGTACGCCTTCGCGTTGAGCCAGTAGAAGGCGCCCTTGAGCAGCACCACCAGCGCGACGATCGACCAGCCCCAGTTGCCCAGGATGTTGTGCAACTCATTGAGCAGCCAGTACAGCGGCTTCGAGATGATCGCGAAGATGCCGTAGTCCTTGACCAGGTCGAGACCGGGCGCGAGGGCTTCGAGCTTCTTTTCTTCCTGCGGTCCTGCGAACAGGCTGCTGTCGATGGTCTGCGACGCGCCGGGCGCGAGCTTTGGCAGCGGCAACACCATGGCGATCGAGAACTGGTTGTTGCCCAGGTCGGCCACGCGGAACTCGCGCTTGTAGGCGTCGCTGCCCGGGGTGTTGAGCAGCCAGGCCGACGCAAAATAATGCTGGACCATCGCAATCCAGCCATTGTTGGCAGGCGGCGGAAGTTCGACCTTCTTCTTGGCGATGTCGGTGAAGGCCAGCTTGTGGAACTTCTTTTCTTCCGTATACGCAGCCGGACCGGCGAAGGTGTTGGTGCCGAACATCGTGGTCGACGCCACCGTGCCGTGGCGCACCAGTTGCAGGTAGAGCTGCGCGTCGCGCGGCTGGTCGCTCACGTTGACGATCTGGTGCTTGACGTGGATCGAGTAGTCGCCGCGCAGGAAGCGGTAGGTCTTGATGTACTTCAGACCGCCCACGGGCTGCGATTCAAAGGCGACTTCCAATGCGTTCTGGCCGTCAGCCAGTTCACGCGGCCCGGCCGTCGGCGTCATCAGGCTCAGGTGGTTGGGGAAACGCTCGCCCGCGTCCACCGTGTTGACCAGGCCGGTCTGCGCCACGGAAATGGTGGCTGGCGAACCATCTTCCATCAGTGTCACCGGAACGACGAGGTTCGGCGGCGTCGGGCGGCCGATGAGCTTGTTGAACCATTCGACCAGGCCGTGGTGGTTGGTCTGGTCGTCGAACTGGCGCAGTTGCAGGCCCGACAGTGTGCCGCCCTGGCCGTCGATGGTCGCCTTGAACACGTCGGTGGTGATGGTCACCTTTTCGCCAACGGCCGTGGTGGCCGGCTGCGTGGGCACCGCAGTGGATGCACCCGCCACGCCGGCAGCGGCAGGCACGCCACCGGCCGCGCCGCTGGCCGCACCCGCCGGCGCGCCGGCGCCGGGCGCACTTGCTGCCGTCTTCGACGAAGGCAGGAAGGTCGGCTTGTTGCCGTTGTGGACCTGCCACTGGTCCCACAGCATCACCAGCGAGAAACCAAAGATCACCAGCAGGATGGTGCGGCGAATATCGTTCATGAAGAAGACTTCTTGTCGGAGGAGAGAAAGGCGAACAGCGATCGCGAAGCGTCGCGCTCGGCCTTCGTGGGAGGCACCGGATCGTGGCCGCCCTGGCACCAGGGCTGGCAGCGCGCAATGCGGTGCAGGGTGAGATAGCTGCCCTTGGCAGCGCCATGGCGCTCGAGCGCCTCGATGGCATAGACGGAACAGGTCGGCTCGAACCGGCACGACTGCCCGAGCCAGGGACTCAGGAGCAACCGGTAGGCCTTGACCAGGCCGATCAGCGCGCGCCGGATCATGGACGCGCCGCTTGGGCCCGCTGCAGCAGTTGCTGGAGTTCCGCGCGCACGGCCGCCTTGAGCTTGTCCGAGGTGGCGCTCACGAATTGCTTGCGGTCGAAACCGGCGCGCAGACGCACCACGTGCGCAGCAGGCGGCAGCGAAGCTTCGGCCAAGGCGCTCACGGTATAGATCTGTCGCTTGATGGCATTGCGCGTGACCGCGCGGCGAGCCCAGCGTTTGGGCACCATGGCACCCACCCACACGTCGCGCGCGCTGCCGAACAGCGACTCAGCCCCGGCTGGCGCGTCGAGCGTACAGCGGTGCAATGCGAAATGGGCGGTGCGCGCCACGGTGGCACCAGCGAGGACGGCCTGGAACTGCGCGCGGGTCTGGAGCCGCTGCATGGAACCCGCCCGCAGTGCGCCACGCGGGGCTGCGGACGGAAGCGGCGAATCCTGCAAGGGTGCCGTCGGTCGGGCCTTAGACGGCCAGACGCTTGCGGCCCTTGGCGCGGCGAGCGTTGATGACGGCACGGCCGCCGCGGGTCTTCATGCGGACCAGGAAGCCGTGGGTACGGGCGCGGCGGACTTTGGAGGCTTGGTAAGTGCGTTTCATGATGCTTTTTCCTAGGAACCCGCCGATGATCGATTGCGCCGGCGAGGATTGACGCCCCGAAACACACAAGAGGTTTTCAGGGAAACCCGCGATTATCACAAACATTTGCCGAACCAACAAATCCGGCCCTCGACGAGGGTATGGATGCGTTGCCGAATCGACCGCCGATCAGGGTGTGGATAAGGTTTTGACAAGTTAGAATGCCCGACGCCCTGACGAGGCAACTATCCACAACACGACAACCAGAAAAATGACCGAGGGACGCCCCTTTCTCACTGCCCATGCCGAACGACGGCGCGGGTGACAGCCTCTGGCAGGCCTGCGTCGACCAGCTCGCGCAGGAGCTGTCCGAGCAACAGTTCAACACCTGGATCAAGCCGCTGACCGCACAGGTCACGGACGACCTGTCGCGCATGACCGTGTTCGTCGCGAACCGCTTCAAGCTCGACTGGATCCGGGCCCAGTACGCCAGCAAGATCGCGGCCATGGCCGAGAAGATCTACGGCCAGTCGGTGCATGTCGAGTTAGCGCTTGCTCCGCGGGAAGCGCCCGTGCGCAGTGCACCCATGGCCGTCATGGCCGAAACGGATGTACCGCGTGACGTGGCCGGCCTGGGCGAGGATGCGGCCTCGGCTGCCTTCAAGAATCGCCTGAATTCCGGCCTCACCTTCGACACCCTGGTCGAGGGCACCGCCAACCGCATGGCGCGCGCGGCGGCCATGCACGTGTCGGGCATGCCGGGCCATCTGTACAACCCGTTGTTCATCTACGGCGGCGTCGGCCTGGGCAAGACCCACCTGATGCACGCGGTGGGCAACCGGCTGCTGGCTGACCGGCCCGATTCCAAAGTTCTCTACATCCACGCCGAACAGTTTGTGTCGGATGTGGTCAAGGCCTACCAGCGCAAGACTTTCGACGAGTTCAAGGAGCGCTACCACTCGCTCGACCTGCTGCTGATCGACGACGTGCAGTTCTTCGCCAACAAGGACCGCACGCAGGAAGAGTTCTTCAACGCGTTCGAGGCGCTGCTGGCCAAGAAGTCGCACATCGTGATGACCAGCGACACCTACCCCAAGGGTCTCGCCGACATCCACGAGCGGCTGGTGTCGCGCTTCGATTCGGGGCTCACGGTGGCCATCGAGCCGCCCGAGCTCGAGATGCGCGTGGCCATCCTGATCAACAAGGCGCGCGCCGAGTCGGCCGAGATGCCCGAAGAGGTCGCCTTCTTCGTCGCGAAGAACGTGCGCTCGAACGTGCGCGAGCTCGAAGGCGCGTTGCGCAAGATCCTCGCGTATTCGCGCTTCAACCAGAAAGAGATCTCGATCGCCCTGGCGCGCGAGGCGCTGCGCGACCTGCTGTCGATCCAGAACCGGCAGATCTCGGTGGAAAACATCCAGAAGACGGTGGCCGACTACTACAAGATCAAGGTCGCCGACATGTACAGCAAGAAGCGCCCGGCCAGCATCGCGCGGCCGCGGCAGATCGCGATGTACCTGGCCAAGGAGCTGACCCAGAAGAGCCTGCCGGAAATCGGCGAGCTCTTCGGTGGCCGCGACCACACGACGGTGTTGCACGCGGTGCGCAAGATCTCGGGCGAGCGCCAGCAGCTCACCGAGCTCAACCAGCAGCTCCACGTGCTCGAACAGACCCTCAAGGGCTAGTCACCGGCACCCGCTAATCTCGGCACTGCACGAATCAACGAATCGAACGAAACGAGGAAGAGGTAAGAGATGATCGTCCTGAAGGCAACACAAGACAAAGTTCTCGCCGCGCTGCAGTCGGTGGCGGGCATCGTGGAGCGGCGGCACACGCTGCCGATCCTGGCCAACGTGCTGATCCGCAAGACCGGCGGCCAGCTGCAGCTCACGACCAGCGACCTGGAAATTCAGATCCGCACGACGGCCGAGCTGGGTGGGGACGAAGGCAACTTCACCACGACCATCGGCGCACGCAAGCTGATCGACATCCTGCGCACCATGCCGACCGACCAGACCGTGAGCCTCGAATCGAGCGCGAGCAAGCTGGTGCTCAAGGGCGGCAAGAGCCGCTTCACGCTGCAATCGCTGCCGGCGGAAGACTTCCCGCTGGTGCAGGAAGCCGCCAATTTCGGCCCGGTGTTCAGCGTGCCGCAGAAGACGCTGAAGGATTTGCTGCAGCAGGTGTCGTTCGCGATGGCCGTGCACGACATCCGCTACTACCTCAACGGCATCCTGTTCGTGGCCGAAGGCAAGCAGCTGAGCCTGGTGGCCACCGACGGCCACCGCCTGGCCTTCGCCTCGGCGACGCTCGAGGTCGAGGTACCGCGCCAGGAAGTGATCCTGCCGCGCAAGACCGTGATCGAGATGCAGCGCCTGCTGTCCGACGCCGAAGGCGCCATCGAAATGCAGTTCGCCAACAACCAGGCGAAGTTCAGCTTCGGCGGCATGGAGTTCGTTACCAAGCTGGTCGAGGGCAAGTTCCCCGACTACAACCGCGTGATCCCGAAGGCGCACAAGAACAGCGTCACGCTGGGCCGCGCCACGCTGCTGGCCAGCCTGCAGCGCACCGCCATCCTGACCAGCGACAAGTTCAAGGGCGTGCGCCTGAACCTGGAGCCGGGCACGTTGCGCATCGCCTCGAACAACGCCGAACAGGAAGAGGCCCAGGACGAACTCGACATCGATTACGGCGGCGACGCCATCGAGATCGGCTTCAACGTGACCTACCTGATCGACGCGCTGTCGAACATGAGCCAGGACATGGTCAAGCTCGACCTGGCCGACTCCAACAGCTCCGCGCTGCTGACGATTCCCGAGAACGCGAACTTCAAGTACGTCGTGATGCCGATGCGCATTTGACGCGTTCCCGTCGACAGCCCTTGCACCCACAACCCGCGGCCGCCGCGGGTTGGGTCTTTCAAGAGACCCCAGAACCTGTTTCCCCAGAGAGGATGTGTCCCCAATGAGCGAAGAAAACAAGCCGGAAACACCGCACACCGAACCGGTCTACACGCCTGAGATCGAGAGCGCGATCCCGATCGAGATCACGCCGCCCGACACCTCGTACGGCGAAGGCTCGATCACCATCCTCGAAGGCCTGGAAGCCGTGCGGAAGCGCCCCGGCATGTACATCGGCGACACCTCCGACGGCACCGGCCTGCACCACCTGGTGTTCGAGGTCGTCGACAACTCGATCGACGAGGCGCTGGCCGGCTACTGCGACGACATCGTCGTCACCATCCACACCGACAACTCGATCTCCGTCACCGACAACGGCCGCGGCATCCCGACCGGCGTGAAGATGGACGACAAGCACGAGCCCAAGCGCTCGGCCGCGGAGATCGCGCTGACCGAACTGCACGCCGGCGGCAAGTTCAACCAGAACAGCTACAAGGTCTCGGGCGGCCTGCACGGCGTGGGCGTGTCCTGCGTGAACGCGCTGAGCGTGATGCTTCGCCTGGTGGTGCGCCGCGAAGGCAAGATCCACGAGCTGGAATTCAGCCGCGGCTTCGTGCAGAACCGGATCATCGAGAAGGTGAACGGCGTCGAAGTCTCGCCGATGAAGATCGTCGGCGACACCGACAAGCGCGGCACCGAAGTGCACTTTTTGCCCGACACCACGATCTTCATCGAGAACTCGGACTTCCACTACGAGATCCTTTCCAAGCGCCTGCGCGAACTGAGCTTCCTGAACAACGGCGTGCGCATCCGCCTGAAGGACGAACGCAGCGGCAAGGAAGACGACTTCTCCGGCGCCGGCGGCGTCAAGGGCTTCGTCGAGTTCATCAACAAGGGCAAGACCGTCCTGCACCCCAACGTGTTCTACGCGGAGGGCCGGCGCCCGGCCGAAACCTATGGCGGCATCCCGGGGACGGAGATCGGCGTCGAAGTCGCGATGCAGTGGAACAGCGGCTACAACGAGCAGGTGCTGTGCTTCACCAACAACATCCCGCAGCGTGACGGCGGCACCCACCTGACCGGCCTGCGCGCCGCGATGACGCGCGTCATCAACAAGTACATCGAAGAGAACGAGTTCGCCAAGAAGGCGAAGGTCGAGGTCACCGGCGACGACATGCGCGAAGGCCTGTGCTGCGTGCTGAGCGTGAAGGTGCCCGAGCCGAAGTTCTCGAGCCAGACCAAGGACAAGCTGGTGTCCAGCGAGGTGCGCGCGCCGGTGGAAGACATCGTCGGCAAGCTCCTGACCGACTACCTGCAGGAACGCCCGGCCGACGCCAAGATCATCTGCGGCAAGATCGTCGAAGCCGCCCGTGCCCGCGAGGCCGCCCGCAAGGCCCGCGAAATGACGCGCCGCAAGGGCGTGCTCGACGGCATGGGTCTGCCCGGCAAGCTGGCCGACTGCCAGGAGAAGGACCCGGCGCTGTGCGAGGTCTACCTGGTGGAGGGCGACTCCGCCGGCGGCTCCGCCAAGCAGGGCCGCGACCGGAAGTTCCAGGCCATCCTCCCGCTGCGCGGCAAGATCCTGAACGTCGAGAAGGCACGCTACGAGAAGCTGCTGACCAGCAACGAAATCCTGGTGATGATCACCGCGCTGGGCACCGGCATCGGCCGTGCCGGCGCCACGACGAACGGCGGCGGCGCCGACGACTTCAACGTCGCCAAGCTGCGCTACCACCGCATCATCATCATGACCGACGCCGACGTCGACGGCGCCCACATCCGCACGCTGCTGCTGACCTTCTTCTACCGGCAGATGCCGGAGCTGGTCGAGCGCGGCCACATCTATATCGCGCAGCCGCCGCTCTACAAGGTGAAGGTCGGCAAGGAAGAGCAATACCTCAAGGACGGCCCGGCGCTCGACGCCTTCCTGCTGAAGGTGGCGCTGCAGAACGCGAGCATCGAGACCGGCGGCCCGACCCCGACCACGCTCGCCGGCGACACGCTGGCCGAGCTGGCGCGCAAGCACCAGCTGGCACAGGCCGTGATCGCGCGCCTCGGCGTATTCATGGACGCGGCCGCGCTGCGCGCCATCGCCGACGGCGTGTCGCTCGACCTCGACACCCCGGCCAGCGCCGAAGCCTCGGCCATCGCGCTGCAGGCCAAGCTGCGCGAACTCAACGAAACCGGCGTGCCCGCCGAAGTCGCGAGCGAGTTCGACGTGCGCACCGACAAGCCGATTCTGCGCATCAGCCGCCGCCACCACGGCAACATCAAGAGCAGCGTGATCACGCAGGACTTCGTCCACGGCGCCGACTACGCCGCACTCGCCACCGCGGCCAACACCTTCCGCGACCTGCTGGGCGAAGGCGCCATCGTGAAGCGGGGCGAGGGCGAGCGCGCGAAGGAAGAGAAGGTCTCCGACTTCCGCATCGCGATGAAGTGGCTGATCGGCGAAGCCGAGCGCACCACCTCACGCCAGCGCTACAAGGGCCTGGGCGAAATGAACCCCGAGCAGCTCTGGGAAACCACGATGGACCCGACCGTGCGCCGCCTGCTGCGCGTGCAGATCGACGACGCCATCGAAGCCGACCGCGTGTTCACCATGCTGATGGGCGACGAAGTGGAGCCGCGCCGCGAGTTCATCGAGCAGAACGCGCTGCGGGCGTCGAATATCGACGTGTGATGATGATGGCCGGGCACCAGCGCCCATGAGCTGGCTCGGCGACACGGCACAACGCGTGCAACGCACGGTCCTGGCCACGCCGGGACTGGGCGTGATCGTGAGGGCGATCCGCAACTACATCGTCCACCAGAGCGCCAACCAGGCGGGCAGCCTCGCGTTCTCGTCGGTGCTGGCGATGTTTCCATTGCTGATCCTGCTGTCGGCCGCGGCCGGTTTCGTCGGGCAGCCGGGCGATGCGGCGGCCCTGGTCGAGCGCGTGATCGGCTATGCGCCGCAGGTGGTGCGCGACGCCATGCAGCCCGTCATCCGGCAGGTGCTGGCGCAGCGCAACCAGGCGCTGCTGACGATCGGCGTGCTCGCCACGCTGTGGACCGCCTCGTCGGGCATGCAGGCGGTGCGCTCGGCACTGAACCGGGCCTACGGCATCGAGCGGGGCCTGCCGTTCTGGAAGGCGCGCATCAAGTCGACCCTGTTCACGGTGGTCGTGGGCGCCGGCGTGCTGGCCGCGTTCAGCTCGGTGGTGGTCATGCCCTACGTGTGGGCGTTGCTCGAGCAAAGCGTGGGTGCGGGGCAGGACACCCTCTGGCTGCGCAACAGCGTGCGCTACGGTTCGGCGTACCTGGTGCTGACGGTGCTGTACGCGCTGCTCTACGGCTGGCTGCCCGACATCCGCCAGCGCCTCTACACCGTGATGCCGGGCGCCCTGATGGGCGCGGCGCTGTGGGTGGGCGCCGCTGCGACGCTGTCGTACACCCTGCGCACCGCCGGCAAGCTCGCCTTGCTCTACGGCAGCTTCGCGGGCGTGGTGGCCACGCTGGTTTTTCTCTACATCAGCGCGACCACGCTGATCTTCGGCGCGGAGATCAACGGGGTGCTGCGCGAGAAGGTGGCGGGGCCTTCGCATGCGGATCCTTGAACTCAAGCAGCGCTTGCGCGCGGCCGGCGCGGGCCCCAGCCATGAGCAGCGCATCCTGCGGCTGTGGTCGCATGCGCTGCCCCGGAACAGCGGCCGGCGGCTGCCTGCGAGCTTCTTCCCGTCATCGCTAATGGCGGCCCTGCCGGCCATCGAGGCCGAGCTGGCCGGGCTCGCACGCGTCCAGTCGGTGCACCCGGGCGACGACGGGGCCGAGCGGCTGCTCGTCGCGCTGGCGGACGGGCAGACGGTGGAAAGCGTGCTGCTGCCCGGCGGCGGCCTGTGCGTCTCGTCGCAGGTGGGGTGCGCCGTTGGCTGCCGCTTCTGCATGACGGGGCGCGACGGCTTGCTGCGCCAGGTCGGCAGTGCCGAAATCATCGCCCAGGTCGCGCTCGCGCGGCTGCGCCGGCCGGTGCGCAAGGTCGTGTTCATGGGCATGGGCGAACCGGCCCACAACCTCGACAACGTGATGGAGGCCATCGAACTGCTGGGCACAGTGGGCAACGTCGGCCACAAGAACCTGGTGTTCTCCACCGTCGGCGACCCGCGCGTGTTCGAGCGGCTGGATCGGGAGCGCGTCAAGCCGGCGCTGGCGCTGTCGCTGCACACGACCCGGGCCGACCTCCGGAAAGAGCTGCTGCCGCGCGCGCCGGCCATGACGCCCGAAGAACTGGTCGATGCCGGCGAGCGCTACGCCCGCGCCACCGGCTACCCGATCCAGTACCAGTGGACGCTGCTCGAAGGCATCAACGACGGCGACGACGAGATCGAGGGCATCGTGCGGCTGCTGTCGGGCAAGTACGGCGTACTGAACATGATCCCGTTCAACGCCGTCGATGGCGTCGCCTTCAGCCGCCCCACACTGGCGCGCTGCGAGGCGATGGCGCGCACGCTGCACGCCCGCGGCATCCTCACAAAGCTGCGGCACTCGGCCGGCCAGGACATCGACGGTGGCTGCGGTCAGCTGCGCGCGCGGGCCCGTGAGGTGCCGGTCGTCTTCCGCAAGGACGCTGCTGCCCCACCCATCGCACGCTGAAGGTAGGGCGCGGTTCGGCTGGTCGTCGACAGCGCCACTTCCTGCGGCGTGCCGCACGCCACCAGTTGGCCGCCACGGTCGCCCGCGCCCGGCCCGAGATCGATCACCCAATCGCTGCCCGCGACCACGCGCATTTCGTGCTCGATCACGACGACGGTGTTGCCCGCATCGACCAACGCGTGCAGCTGCACCATCAGCTTGTCGACATCGGACGGATGCAGGCCGGTGGTCGGCTCGTCCAGCACGTACAGGGTCTGGCCGCGCTGTGCGCGCTGTAGCTCGGTGGCCAGCTTGATGCGCTGCGCTTCGCCACCCGACAGCTCCGTCGCCGGCTGCCCCAGTCGCAGGTAGCCCAGCCCGATCAGGCGCAACAGGGCGAGCGGGCGCTGCACCGTCGGTTCGTCGGCGAAGAAGTCGTGCGCTTCGTCGACCGTCATGCCGAGCACGTCGGCGATGCTGCGGCCGTTCCACTGCACCGCGAGCGTTTCTTCGTTGTACCGCGCGCCGTGGCAGGTCGGGCAGGGCGCGTACACGCTGGGCATGAAGAGCAGCTCCACGCTGACGAAGCCTTCGCCCTCGCAGGTCGGGCAGCGGCCCTTCGCCACGTTGAACGAGAAGCGGCCGGCGTCGTAGCGCCGCGCATTCGCCGCCGGCGTGGCGGCGAAGAGCTTGCGCACCGGATCGAACAGCCCGGTGTAGGTCGCGAGGTTCGATCGCGGCGTGCGGCCGATGGGCTTCTGATCGACGCGCACCAGGCGGCGCACGCGCGCGATGTCGCCGCCGAGCCGACCGGCGGTCGCCGATGCGAGTGTGGCGCTCGGCATGTCGTCACCGGTGGCCTCGTCGTCGGCTGCCGGCGGCTCGTGACCCAGATGCGCCGACACCAGATCGATCAGCGCCTGGCTCACCAGGCTCGACTTGCCCGAGCCCGACACGCCGGTCACGGCCGTCAGCACCCCCAGCGGAACGTCGGCGTCGACGTCCCGCAGGTTGTTGCGCGTGACACCTTCCAGCCGCAGCCACCCCGTCGGTGCGCGTGGCTGCCGCGCGGTGGCAAGGGCCGGGTCGGCGAACAGGTAGCGCGCCGTGTGGGATGCGGCCACCGATTGAAGTCCAGCAGGCGGCCCGCTGTACAGCACCCGGCCGCCTTGTTCGCCGGCATCGGGGCCGACGTCGACCAGCCAGTCGGCCTGGCGCATCACGTCGAGGTCGTGTTCGACCACGAAGAGCGAGTTGCCCGCACGCTTGAGTGCATGCAGCGCGTCGAGCAGCGCCTCGGCATCGGCCGGATGCAGGCCCGCCGAAGGCTCGTCGAGCACATACACCACGCCGAAGAGGTTGGAGCGGATCTGCGTGGCCAGGCGCAGCCGCTGCAACTCGCCCGGCGACAGCGTCGGTGCGCTGCGGTCGAGCGACAGGTAGCCCAGGCCCAGGGCGCGCAGCGTCTCCACGCGCGCCAGCACCTCCTGCGTGATGCGCTGGGCGGCGATGCGTTTTTCTTCCGAGAGTTCGGGCGTGCGGCGCACGTCGGGCGATGCGGCGTGCGCCGCGCCCCCGGCGGCCACGCGCTGCGTCGCATCGCGGCGCGAGGCCTCGCGGCTGCGCACCGACGACCGGCCCGAGGCCTCCAGCGAGCCCGCGGCGGCCGGCGCCAGCACCGCCGCCAGCCGGTCGAGCGGCAGGCGGCCCAGCGCCCCGATGTCGTGGCCCGCGAAGGTCACGCTCAGCGCTTCGGGCTTCAGGCGCTTGCCGTCGCAGGTCGGGCACACGCTGCCGACCATGTAGCGCGCCGCGCGCTTCTTCATCAGGGCACTCTGGGTGGTGGCGAAGGTGTGCAGCACGTAGCGGCGCGCACCCATGAAGGTGCCCTGGTAGCTCGGCTCCATCTTGCGGCGCAGCGCCGCGCGGGTCTCCGCCGGCGTGAAGCCGGCGTACACCGGCACGGTCGGCTGCTCGTCGGTGAAGAGGATCCAGTCGCGGTCCTTGCGCGACAGGTCGCGCCAGGGGGTGTCGACGTCATAGCCCAACGTGACCAGGATGTCGCGCAGGTTCTGCCCCTGCCACGCGGGCGGCCAGGCGGCGATGGCACGATCGCGGATGCTCAGCGAATCGTCGGGCACCATCGATCGCTCGGTCACCTCGTACACATGGCCCAGGCCATGGCAGGTCGGGCAGGCGCCCTGCGCGGTGTTGGGCGAAAAGTCTTCCGCGAACAGCATCGGTTGCTGTGGCGGGTAGTGGCCGGCGCGCGAGTACAGCATGCGCAGCAGGCTCGACAGCGTGGTCACGCTGCCGACCGACGAGCGCGTGCCCGGCGTGCCGCGCTGCTGCTGCAGCGCCACGGCCGGTGGCAGGCCGTCGATGGCATCCACCGCGGGCACGCCGACCTGGTCGATCAGGCGCCGCGCGTAGGGCGCGACCGATTCGAAGTAACGGCGCTGCGCTTCGGCGTAGAGCGTGCCGAAGGCGAGCGACGACTTGCCCGAGCCCGACACGCCGGTGAAGACGACCAGCGCATCGCGCGGGATGTCGACATCCACGTCCTTGAGGTTGTGCTCGCGCGCACCGCGCACCCGCACGAAGGCGCTCAGGTCGCGCTCGTCGCGCCCGTGTTGCCCATCCCGCGCGTTCACGGCAGCATGACCTTGTCGGGCGTCATGGGCGTGCTGCGCACACGCCGCCCCGTGGCGTGGAAGATCGCGTTGGAGATGGCCGCCGAAACGCCGACGATCCCGATCTCGCCCACGCCCTTGGCGCCCAGGCTGCTCACGACGCGGTCGTCCTCGTCAACGAAGACGACGTCGATGTCATGGATGTCGGCATTCACCGCCACATGGTATTCGCTCAGGTTGTGATTCATGAAGCGGCCGAGCCGGTGGTCGGCGTGCGTCTCCTCATGGAGCGCCTGGCTGATGCCCCACACCACCGAACCCGTGACCTGGCTGCGCGCCGTCTTGGCATTGATGATGCGGCCGGCGGCGATGGCGCTGACGACGCGCGTCACGCGCACGGTGCCAAGCAATTCGTCGACCTTCACCTCACAGAACACGGCCGAGTGCGTAGCGCGCACGTACTTCTTCTGCTGGAGCACATGCGGCAGCATCAGGTACTTCTCTTCGATGCGGACCTCGCCGGAAGCCGCGAGGATGTCGACCAGCCGGATGGCGTGCGAAGGCGTGGCACGCAGGCGCACCGTCCCGTCGGCGAAGTCGACCTCGTTCAGCCTGGCCCGTCGCAGCGGCGAGCCCTCCATCGCACGTGCCATCTTGAGCAGCCGCTTCTGCAGCTTCCTGCAGACGCCTTCGACCGCCGAGCCGACCGTCGTCACGTGCGACGACCCCCCTTCGATGGGCGCGACCGGCAGGGTCGAATCACCCAGCTGGAACTGCACCTGTTCCATCGGCAGGCCCATCGCCGCGGCCGCGATCTGCGCCATGACGGTGTAGGTGCCGGTGCCGATGTCGGTGGCCGCGCAGCTCACCACCAGGTGACCGTCGGCATGCAACACGGCGCTGGCGCGAGCGAACATCTGCATCGCGTCCCAGGTGCCGGTCGCCATGCCCCAGCCGACAAGTTCGGTGCCTTCGCGCATCGTGCGTGGCTGCAGCGGGCGCAGGGCCCAGCCGAAACGCGCCGCGCCCTGTTCGTAGCAGGCCCGCAGTGCCTTGGTGGAGTAGGGCAGGTCGTCCATCGGGTTGCGCTCGGCGTAGTTCTTCAGGCGCAGTGCCAGCGGGTCCATGCCGAGCGCGTACGACAGCTCGTCCATCGCCACCTCCAGCGCGTGCACGCCGTGCGCCGCGCCGGGGGCGCGCATGTCGATGGGGCTGTGCTGGTCGAGCTCGACGACCTGGTAACCCAGCTTGATGTTGTCGCAGGCGTAGAGCTGGCCCGACCAGTTCACCACCACCTCGACATAGTCCTCGAAACGCGAGGTCTCGGCGATGGCGTGGTGCACGATCGCGCGCAGCGTGCCGTCGCCATCGGCGGCCAGCTTCACGCGCTGCAGCGTCTCGGGACGATGGCCGAAGGTGAACATCTGCTGGCGCGTGAGCACCACGCGCACCGAGCGGTCGAGGTGCAACGAGGCCATCACCGCCAGCGGCAACTGGTGCTGCGGGCGCAGGCCCGAACCGAAGGCGCCCCCGACATACGGATTGCGCACCGTCACCTTGTCCTTCGACAGGCCGAACACATGCGACACGTACCAGCGGCTGTTCTGCGAGCTCTGCGTCTTGTCGTAGATCGTCAGGTGGCCGTCGGCGCCGCGGATCACGGTCGACGCAAACAGCTCCATCGGGTTGTGGTGCTCGACGCCGCTGTGGTACTCGGCCTCGACCTTCACCGGCGCGGCGGCGAAGGCGCTTTCGGCGTCGCCCTTCTCGTCGGGCGGCGGCGAGTAGCCGGCCTTCAGGCGGCTGGGTTGGCGGCCGCGCGCGAGGTTGGCCATCAGGTTCGTGTCGTGCGGCTCTTCCTCGTACTGCACGCGCACCAGTGCGGCGGCATGGCGTGCGGCCTCGAAGGTCTCGGCCACGACCAGCGCGATCGGCTGGCCGCTGTAGAGGATCTTGTCGTCGTGCAGCGGCTTGAAGGGCGAGCCGCCCGGGGCGGTCATGTCCTTGTAGAAGAGGCCGAAGCTGCGCATCTTCGGGCGGTTGTCGTGCGTGAGCACATCCAGCACGCCGGGCACTGCACGCGCGGCAGCCAGGTCGAAGCCGACGATGCGGCCTTTCGCGATGGTGCTGTTGACCACCACGCCGTAGGCCAGGTCGGCCGCCGGGTGCTCGGCCGCGTAGCGCGCCGTGCCGGTCACCTTGGCGCGGCCGTCGACGCGCGAGACGGGCATGCCGATTTGCACGGCACCGGTGCCGGCTTCGGCCGAGGGCACCTGGAGGGCTTCGATGAGATCGGTCATGCGCGCGTTCCTTCGCTCGAATCCGGAGCGCTCTCGCCCACGTTGGTCACGGTGCCCGCCGCGGCGACTTCGAGCGCACGCACGACGGCGCGGCGCGCCAGCGGGATCTTGAAATCGTTGTCGCCCTGGCCGCGTGCGTCGCGCAGCAGCGCATCGGCCAGCTGCGCGAAGGTCTCCGCAGTGGCCGGCGCGCCGACCAGCAGCGATTCGGCCTGCGGCAGCCGCCACGGCTTGTGCGCGACACCGCCGAGCGCGACGCGCACCTCGCGCACCGTGCCGTCGGGCGCGAGGTCGAGCGCCGCCGCCACCGACACCAGCGCGAAGGCATACGACGCGCGGTCGCGCAGCTTCAGGTACGCGCTGTGGGCGGCGAACTGCGCAGCGGCCGGCAAATGGATGTGCGTGATCAGTTCGTCGGCCGCCAGCGTGGTGTCGTCTTCCGGCCGGTCGGCGGGCAGGCGATGGAAGTCGGTGAAGGGAATGTGCCGCACGCCACGGGTCGACTGCACCTGCACCGTGGCGTCGAGCGCGGCCAGCGCCACGCACATGTCCGACGGGTGCGTCGCGATGCACTGCTCGCTCGCGCCCAGGATCGCATGGATGCGGTTCAGCCCACCGATCGCTGGACAGCCGCTGCCGGGCACGCGCTTGTTGCACGGCACGCCGGCATCGTAGAAGTAGTAGCAGCGGGTGCGCTGCAGCAGGTTGCCGCCGTTGGTCGCCATGTTGCGGATCTGCGGCGACGCGCCCGCCAGGATGGCCGATACCAGCAGCGGGTAGCGCTCGCGCACCAGGGGGTGGTAGGCGGTGTCGGCGTTGCGGGCGAGGGCGCCCAGGCGCAGTCCGCCTTCCTCGGCTTCTTCGATGCCGTCGAGCGCGAGGCGGCTGATGTCGACCAGACGCACCGGGTGCATCAGGTTTTCCTTCATCAGGTCGAGCAGATTGGTGCCACCGGCGATGAACTTCGCCTGGCCCGTCGCGATGTCGGCAACCGCTGCATCGGCATCGGCCGGGACGGCGTAGGTGAACGGGTTCATGCCGGCACCGTCCCGATCACGATGCGGCGGCGCCTGTCGTCGGTCTGCCCCACCGGCACGCCCATGACCTCGCCGATCGCCTGCACGATCTGCGGGTAGGCGCCGCAGCGGCAGATGTTGCCGCTCATCAGTTCGCGCAGGTCGGCCTCGGTGCGCGCCTGGCCTTCGTTCATCAGGCCCATTGCGGAGCACAACTGGCCGGGCGTGCAGTAGCCGCACTGGAAAGCGTCGTGCGCGATGAAGGCCTGCTGCAGCGGGTGCAGTTCTGCACCGTCCGCGATGCCCTCGACGGTCACGATGTCGCGGCCGTCCTGCATCACGGCCAGCGTGAGGCAAGCGTTGATGCGCTTGCCGTCGACCAGCACCGTGCAGGCGCCGCACTGGCCGTGGTCGCAGCCTTTCTTGGTGCCGGTGAGGTTCAGGCGATCGCGCAGCAGATCGAGCAAGCTCACCCAGGGCTGCAGCGCGAGTTCGTGGTGTTGCCCGTTGACGCGCAGCGACACGGCGTGGCCAGCGGCTTCAAGGTCGGTGGGTGTTGAAAGGGTGGGGCGGTCCACGGCATGTCCTTCAAATGGGCTGGTGGTTTTTGCATCGGGAATTTGCACGGTCACCGACGCACGCCGTGCCGCGTGTAAGACAAGGGAGGGAAAGCGCCGTGATGGCGCGACGGCCTCGCGCTGCGTGCTAGCGTCGCGCCTTTCAAGAATCTCCCGTTTCAGCCATGCGCCAGACTGACAAGAAAAGCCACAAGAGCCGCCTGACCCCCATCGTGCTGACGGCCGTGCTGACCCTCGCGGCCACCCTGCTGGTCCTGAACTTCACCGGCGGCGAGAAGAAGATCGACGAGCAGGTCACGCGCGAATATGCGCTGCACGACCCGCAGTTCCAGCGCGCGCTGGGCGTGCTGCTGGGCCCGCCGATCACCGAGGGCAACCGCTTCGAAGCGCTGCACAACGGCGACAGGATCTTCCCGCCCATGCTGGACGCGATCCGCGGTGCAACGCAGAGCGTGACCTTCGAGACCTACATCTACTGGTCCGGCGACATCGGCCGTGCCTTCGCCGACGCGCTGAGCGAGCGGGCACGCGCAGGCGTCAAGGTGCACGTGCTGCTCGACTGGGTGGGCAGCGCGAAGATCGACGACGACTTTCTCAAGGAAATGGAAGCGTCGGGCGTGGTCATCCGCAAGTTCCACAAGCCGAGCTGGTACGACATCGCGCGGATGAACAACCGCACCCACCGCAAGCTGCTGGTGGTCGACGGGCGCGTCGGCTTCACCGGCGGCGTGGGCATCGCACCCGAATGGACCGGCAACGCGCAGGACCCCGAGCACTGGCGCGATTCGCACTACCGCGTCGAAGGGCCGGTGGTCGCGCAGATGCAGTCGGTCTTCATGGACAACTGGATCAAGACCTCGGGCGAGGTGCTGCACGGTGAACGTTACTTCCCGAAGATCACGCCCGTCGAGGCGGCAGCGCGTGCCGTCGCCGACGGCGCACAGAGCGGCGGGCGCGCCCAGATGTTCAGCAGCTCGCCCACCGGCGGCAGCGAGAGCATGCACCTGATGTACCTCCTGGCCATCGCGGCGGCCACCCGGACCATCGACCTGTCGAGCGCGTACTTCGTGCCCGACGCGCTCACCGTCGATGCGCTGGTCGCGGCGATGAAGCGTGGCGTGCGGGTGCGCATCATCACGCCCGGCCCGCTGATCGACGCCAGCACGGTGCGCCGCGCGTCGCGCGCCACCTGGGGGCCGCTGCTCGCGGCCGGCGCGCAGATCAGCGAGTTCCAGCCGACCATGTTCCATTGCAAGGTGTTCACCGTCGACGGCCTGCTGGTGTCGGTCGGCTCCACCAACTTCGACAACCGTTCGTTCCGCCTCAACGACGAGGCCAACCTCAACATCTACGACGAGGCCTTCGCCGCGCAGGAGACGCGCGTGTTCGAGGAAGACCTGAAGCGCGCCACACGGCTGACCTACGACGCCTGGCGCGCCCGGCCCTGGCACGAAAAGGCGATGGAACATCTGTCGTCGCTGCTCGCCACGCAGCTCTGAACGAACTGCCGCCCTCGAAGCGCCAGCGACGGTTGTCACGCCATCTACGCGTAAACGCTGTACCGTGCCCGATTGTTGCTAGGGAAGAATTCCCGACGCACCGTCGCACTGGAATTCCGGTACAGCATGACCCCCTTTCGCGTTACATCTGCCGTCGCACGCACCGTGGTGACCGCCGCCCTGGCCTGGGGCACCCTCGTCGCCGCGCAGGCCGCAGCGAATCCGCCGATCCGCATGGCCGACGGTGTCGAGTACATGTGCGGCGGCGCGGACAAGACCGAGGCGCAGTTCCTCCAGATGGTGTCGCCGCGCTGGGCTGCCACGCTCGAATTCGCCCTGGGGCAAGGCGCGCGCGGCGCGGCGCCGTCCGATGTGCGGGTTCTGGTGCGCGACAAGTACAACGGCAAGCTGGTGATGGAAACCACCGCCACCGGCCCGCTGATGCTGACGCGGCTCGAGCCCGGCTCGTACGACGTTGAAGCGACCCTGGGCGGCATCACGCTGACCCAGCAGGTGAACGTGTTCAACGGCATGCCGGTCAAGGCCCGCTTCGTCTGGCCGTCGAACATCGACGTGCCGCCGCTGGCCGGCAGCACCATGGTGACGCAGGACGCGTCTGCCGCGCGCCGCTGACGCACCGAAGGGCGCCTGAAGCGCCCCGCGCGCGGGCGCACCGCCTGCGCTTTTCTCCTGGCACGGGGCTTGAATGCGTCCTGGGCGCCTCGCACATGCGGTCGGGGCGCTTCTTCTGCCTCTCACCCGTCCCGCTCGCTCTCTCCGCATGCCGCTCCGCCCGCTTTCCCTCCTGACGGCCCTGCTGCACGTCTACATCGCCCTGCGCCTGTTGCCCGCGTTGTTCGCACTGACACCCGCCGGTGCGCTGCTGTTGCTGGCCGTGCTCGTCGTCTCCGCCGCGACCATTCCGCTGCCTTTCGTGGGCATGCGCACCGAGCGGCCCCCATTGCCCGACGCCTGGCGCTGGATCGGCCTGATCAGCATGGGCTGGTTCTCTTCGATGTTCGTCCTCACCCTGGCGCGCGATGCGGGGCTCGCGCTCACCTGGGGGGCCCAGTGGGCGGCCGGCGCGCAGGTCGAGGGGCCGGGCACCCAGCGGTGGAGCGCCGTCGCCGTGGCGCTGCTGGCGACGCTGGTCACGACCATCGGCTTCTTCAACGCGCGCCGCACCGCGCGGGTGCAGACGGTCGAGGTACCCATCGCCGGCCTGCCGCCGGCCCTCATCGGCTTCACGATCGCCCAACTCAGCGACATCCACGTCGGGCCGACCATCCGGCGCGGCTACATCCAGCGCATCGTCGACGTGGTCAACCGGCTGGAAGCCGACGCCATCGCCATCACCGGCGACCTGGTGGACGGCAGCGTGGCCGAGCTGCGCGACCACATCGCCCCGTTGGCCGACCTGCGCGCACGGCACGGCACCTTCGTGGTGACCGGCAACCACGAGTACTACGCCGGTGCGCACGCCTGGATCGACGAACTGCGCCGGCTCGGCCTGACGGTGTTGCTCAACGAGCATGTGCTGCTGGCGGCGCGGCGCGCCAAGGGCGCACAGACCGACGAGGAGGTCGGCGCGATGACGCTGCTGCTGGCCGGCGTGACCGACTACACCGCGGTGCACTTTGATGCCACGCATGCCAGCGACCCGCAGGCCGCCTTGGCCGGGGCACCCGAAGCGGTGACCACGCGGGTGCTGCTGGCGCACCAGCCACGCAGCGCCCCGGCGGCGGTGGAAGCGGGCTTCCAGTTGCAGATTTCCGGCCACACCCACGGTGGCCAGTTCTTCCCGTGGAACCTGTTCGTGCCGCTTCAACAGCCCTTCACGGCCGGCCTGAATCGCCTGGAGGGCATGTGGGTTTACACCAGCCGGGGCACCGGGTACTGGGGGCCGCCGAAGCGCTTCGGCGCACCGTCGGAGATCACCCTGCTCCGGCTGGTCGCGCGCTGATCAGGCCTCGGGCTGGGCGCCGAGGCGTCGCGCGTTGGCGGTGGCCTTGGCGTGGATCGGCTTGAGCCCGCGTTGCACCACCCGCGCGCTGGCGCTGCCCATTTGCGTGGCGGTCGCCACCGCACGATTCCCTGCGTTGAGCAGCTCATGGCTGTGCGCCGCCGCCTGCGCCGGCGTGAGGCTGGTGGCCAGGCCCATCAACGCCGTGACACCGCTGAGCCAGTCGCGCACCGAGCGGTTCATCAGCGAATAGCTCGCGGTGTGCAGCTGGTTGACGATGGCCGTGCTGGACTCGCTGGCTGCCGCCAACTTTTCATGGCTCATCAACTGGAACTCGGCCAGATCCGCCGCGCTCGGCGCGAGGCCCGCCTTGGCCATGCGCTCGGTTCGGATCTGGATGACCGAGCCGGACGACAGAAGCATCTCCTGGGTCTTGAGTGCGACGTCGGTCCACAGCATGAGGGGATTGAAAAAACGCGAGGAGAACGAGGAAGACATGGGCGCTTTTTTTCAGAGACGGAGGGGATCACTATAGGCCGATGGGGATGTTTTTGTTGCGCTGCAGCATTTCACGCGGGCGTGTCCTACCGATCGGCGAGCGAATTGCCAACTTATGCGCCTTTCCCCCGAGGCAATCATTCAGTTCGGCACAACAACTCCTGCGCGAATCCCATGAAAAGCCTGTCTCGCAACACCCGTTCGGCGGTCGCCACCGGCCTCCTGCTTCTCTGCGCCGGCACGGCCAGTGCCTTTGGCGACGCGACGCCGGGGATGTACCTCGAAGGCGGCAGCACCTTCCACGGCGGCACGGACGCCGATGCCTGGGCGATCGGCGCGGTGCTTCCCTGGTCGTGGCACGGGCGAGGCGCCGAGGACGGCACTTCGTTCGCATGGGATGTGTTCGCCAGCCAGTGGCGCGCACCCGAAGCCGTCGACGGCCGGCGTACCTATGCGCAGATCGGCGTCATCGCCACCTGGCGCTATCGCTTCGACCGCGGCACATCGCCCTGGTTCGTGGAAGGCGGTCTGGGCGGGACGGTGATGAACCACGTCTACCGCACCGCCGACGAGCCCTTCAGCACCGCCTTCCAGTTCACCGAGGTGGTGGGCATCGGCCGCAGCTTCGGTGCACGGGGCGAGCACGAACTGTCGGTGCGTGCGCAGCATGTGTCCAACGCGAGCATCAAGACACCCAACCCGGGTGCCAACTTCATGCGCTTGCGCTACCTCTACCGCTTCTGATGCGGCAGGTCGACGCGCGCCGCCGTCAGCGCGGCACGGCTTCGTGCATGTCGCCCTGCACCAGCAGGGTGGCCTTGGACAGATCCTCCAGCCACGCCGCATAGGCTTCGTCGCGCTGCGCCGGGTCGCCGCGCAGCAGTGCCGACGGATGCAACGCGACCAGCACCTGCTCGCCACGCGGCCCGGTCTGCCATTGCCCACGTTCCTGCATGACAGCCACGGGTCGCCCCAACACGGAACGTGCGGCGGTGGCACCCAGTGCCAGCACCGCGCGTGGCCGGACCTGCGCCATCTCGCTCTCGAGCCAGTGCAGGCAGGCCGCCGCCTCGCGCTGCGTCGGTGTCTTGTGGATGCGGCGCTTGCCGCGCAATTCGTACTTGAAGTGCTTCACCGCATTGGTCACATACAGCGCATCGCGCGGCCAGCCCAGGTCCGCGATGGCGCGGTCGAACAGCTGGCCTGCCGGGCCGACGAAGGGACGGCCGCGCAGGTCCTCCTGATCACCGGGTTGTTCGCCGACCACCATGAGCACCGCACCGATCGGCCCTTCGCCGAAGACCGACTGCGTGGCGTGCTCGCCGATCGGACACTCGCGGCAGCGGTCGGTGGCCCGTTTCAACTGCGTCAGCGCGTCGGCCGGGTCGGCCGACAAGCGCACGGCGGATGAACCCACGGCGTGCCCGTCATCGACGGCCTCCGGCCCGACCATCGGCTGCAGCGGCACGATCCGCCGCGCCGGCGCGGTGGGCGCCGCATCGATCATCCGGCCGCTTCGCGCCATCGCCTGGGCCGCGAGCGGCGAGATCAGCGCTGCCTCGGGCAGGTTCTGCCAGTAACGCCGCGGCATCTCTTTCTGCATCATCGCCAGCTTCAGCCGCGCAGGGTTGAAGATGTGCTCGTAGTAGGTGAGCCATAGGGCCTCGCCCGCATCGGCCGGTGGTGCATCCTCGCGGCGCGCGCCGGGGCCGATGTCGAGACGACCGCCAGCGAGATCCTCGACGCCATCGTCCGACGGGAACCAGCGCGCCGACCGTTGCGGTGTGAGGATGGCCCAGTGCATCTGCGTGAAGCGGCGCACGAAGAAGGGCGCCACCGCTTCGACGATGTGGTGCTCGGGGTCGAACCATGCGACATGCAGCGGCGGCAGACCGTCCCCTTGCGCGATCGGGCGAAAGCGGACGAAGGCCTTCATCTTGTGCATCTCGCGGCGCACCGCCTGGGCCATGTGCTGCACGCGCACACGCTCGGCATCCAGCGGGTCGTTCCGCAGGCCAGGCTCGTGCACCAGACGCCACAAGAGACGATAGAGCATGTCAAAACGGGCCGGGTCCGCGTGCAGCACCACGGTCTCGCAGAGCCGCACGAAAGCCGGTGGCACGACCGCGGAAGCACTGCCATGGCCAACGACGGTGCGCTGCGTCTCGAGCGAGGCGAAGAGGTCGCCCGCTGCGCTGGCCCGCGTGTGCCACACGACCTCTTCGGGCGGCACCTGTCGCGCCAGCAAGGCCCGCGCCTCGCTGCGGAAGCCGGGCCAGTCGGTGTCGCTTGCGAGCGTGACGGTCTGCGTGGTCATGCAGGCAATCTCGCGTGCAGACCCCGCGCGCCTTGTAGGCGCTCAGGTGGAAAAGAGCGAGGCCTGCACCGGCGCGGCGCGGAAGCGCGATGCGAGGTCGGCGGCATCGAGCGCGCGGCCCGGCCGGTGGTCGACCAGTTGCACGAAGGGCAGCACCTTCTTGAGCGGCACATGCAGTCGCGCGAGGTCGTCGCTGCGCACGCGTCGCACGCGCCGTGCGACGAGCAGGCGTTCCACCGCCTTCACGCCGAGGCCGGGCACACGCAGCAGCATCTCGCGCGGCGCGGTGTCCAGGTCGACCGGGAAGCGCTCGCGGTGCGCCAGCGCCCAGGCGAGCTTCGGGTCGACGTCGAGCGAGAGCATGCCGGCCGATCCGTCGGTGGCCGCGGGCACGATCTCGTCGTGCGCGAAGCCATAGAAGCGCATGAGCCAGTCGGCCTGGTAGAGCCGGTGCTCGCGCACCATCGACGGCGCGGCGAGTGGCAGCGACGACGAGGCGTCGGGGATCGGGCTGAAGGCCGAGTAGTAGACGCGGCGCAGGCGATAGGCACCGTAGAGCTGCGCGCTGGCCGAGAGGATGGTGCGGTCGTCGGTGGCATCGGCGCCGACGATCATCTGCGTGCTCTGGCCGGCCGGCG
This sequence comes from Variovorax cryoconiti, assembly GCF_051216395.1. Taxonomy (NCBI): domain Bacteria; kingdom Pseudomonadati; phylum Pseudomonadota; class Betaproteobacteria; order Burkholderiales; family Comamonadaceae; genus Variovorax; species Variovorax cryoconiti. Next base: position 194,830 of record NZ_JBPJZI010000007.1, read on the forward strand.
CGAAGACCGGTGCCGGTGCGCGGCGCGCGGTGGCCTGGGGCATCGACACCACGCGGCTCTTCGCCGCTTCGCGCTGCGCGTCCTTCGCATCGTCGATGTGCACCCGCAGCCGCGCCATCGAGCGCCGGATGGCCGCACCGTCCTTCTCGGGCGCGAGCGACGCCAGGCTCTGCTCGGTCGGCAGCTCGACGTTGATGCTCAGGCGGTCGGCATAGCGGCCGGCCTTCTGCAGCAGCTCGGGCGATGCGTCGGGGATGGTCTTGAGGTGGATGTAGCCGCGGAAGTCGTGCACCTCGCGCAGCACGCGCGCCACCTCGACGACCTGCTCCATCGTGTAGTCGGGGCTCTGGATGATGCCGCTGGACAGGAACAGGCCCTCGATGCAGTTGCGGCGGTAGAAGTCGAGCGTGAGCTGCACCACCTCGTCCACCGTGAAGCGCGCCCGCGGCACGTTGCTGGTCACGCGGTTCACGCAATAGAGGCAGTCGTACTGGCAGAAGTTGGTCAGCAGGATCTTCAGCAGCGAGATGCAGCGGCCGTCGGGCGCGTAGCTGTGGCAGATGCCCGAGCCTTCGGTCGACCCGATGCCGCGCCCACCCACCGAGTTGCGCGACCGCGTGCCGCTGGAGGCGCAGGAGGCGTCGTACTTGGCCGCGTCGGCGAGGATGGCGAGCTTGCGTTGCGTGTTCACTGGATGAATATACAGTGATGCAGCAACCCTCCGCGCAGGGCGGGTACGGGGGTGTACGGTCAGGTGCCGCGTGCCGCCAACCGGCGGGCACGCACTTCCATCACGAGGTAGCTCACCGTCGCGATGGCCAGGGGCAGCAGGTAGTACAGCACCCGGTAGCCGATCAGCGCGGCAAGGATCTGGCCCTGCGGCAGGCGATGCGAGAGCAGCGCGACGAACACCGCCTCGAGCACGCCCAGACCCGCCGGCACATGGGTGATGACGCCCGCGACCGCACCGACCAGCAGCACCGCCACCACTTCCGGATACGGCACCGTTCGTTGCAGCAGCAGCCACACCACGCCGCCCATCAGGCACCAGTTGGTGCACGACATGAGCATCTGCAGCAGCGCCATCCGAAGGGGCGGCGGCTGGAAGGCGTGGCCGCGGATGTGCCAGGTCTTGTCGCTCGCCAACGCGCACAGGGCGAGATAGCCCGCGGCCAGCACCAGCAGCACGGCACCGAGCAAGCGCAGTCCGCCGTTGTCGATCTTCCAGTCGGCCGGCAACTCGAGCGGCCAGAAGCAGAAGGCGGTACCGGCGACGACCAGGTAGCCGAACCAGTTGGTGAGCATGCTGAAGCCGAGCACGCGCGTGATGGTCGGGTTGTCCAGCCCCAGCCGCGAATAGAGCCGGTAGCGGAAGGCGACGCCGCCGACCAGCGAGCCGAGGTTGAGGTTGAAGGCGTAGCTCACGAAGGTCACGCCCATCACCGTGCTGATGCCGAGCGGGTGGCCGGTGATGCGGCGGCCCAGCAGGTCGAAGGTGCTGTACAGCAGAAAGCTCGCCGCCGCCAGGCCGGCCGCCATGGCGAGCGTGGTGGCCGGCAGCTTCGAGAACGCGTCGAGCACGTCGTCCCAGTCGATGCCGCGCGCCTGCTTCACCAGCAGCCACGCGATCAGCGCAAAGAACACCCAGGTACCGATGCGCTTGACCCACGGCCACCAAGGCCGCTGGGTGGGCGACGTCGCGGCCGGCGTCGCGTCGTTGGCGGCAGCGACCGGGGCCGCCGCCATCACGCCGCCGTTTCGGTGTGCGTCGCGCCGGCCGGAGGCGTCGGCGCCGGGTCGAGCGGCTTGAGTCGCGGCGCATGACGCGGCAACCAGCCGGTGAGCGACGGGTACCAGCGCAACACGTGGAAGATCAGAAAGCTGCGCACCAGCCGCCAGCCGCTCCACTCGGTGAGGTCTTCCACCTGGATCTGCTTGCAGCTGTGGGCCATCAGGTGTTCGAGCCGTTCCGCCAGCACCTGGTTGAAGGCGCGGTCGCGCACGATCACGTTGGCCTCGAGGTTGAGCGACAGGCTCAGCGGGTCGAGGTTGCTCGACCCCACCGTGCTCCACTGGTCGTCCATCAGCGCGACCTTGCCATGCAACGGGCGCTCGCAGTACTCGTAGACGCGCACCCCCGCATTCAGCAGGTGGTGGTAGAGCAGGCTGGCCGCCGTCTTGACGATCGGCATGTCGGGCTCGCCCTGCAGGATCAGGCGCACGTCGACGCCGCGGCGGGCGGCGCGCCGCATCTCCTTGATGAGCCGGTAGCCGGGGAAGAAGTAGGCGTTGGCGATCACGATGCGATCACGCGCGGTGCGAATGGCCGCGCGGTAGTGGCGCTCGATGTCGTTGGTGTGGCGCCGGTTGTCACGCGTGACCAGCTGCACCTCGGCGTCGCCGACCGGTGCGTTGAGCTCTTCGTGGCGGGCGGCTTTCAGGCGCCGACGGAACCAGCCCGAGCCCTTGCCGCCGACGGCGATCGCATGCAGCACGAAGCGGTGGATCTCGGTCACGACCGGACCGCGCAGTTCCACGGCGTAGTCCTGCTTGGCCTTCGGTCCGAAGTCCATCAGGTGGTCGGCCGAGTAGTTGATGCCGCCGACGAAGGCGCGCTGCCCGTCGACGACCACGATCTTGCGGTGCATGCGGCGGAACACGTTGAGGCGCTGGCCGAAGAACTGCCGGCCCGGGTCGAACACGCGCACCTTCACGCCCACGGACGTGAGCCCGCCGATGAATTCGGGCGACAGGTCGGGCGAGCCGAAGCCGTCGATCATCAGGTCGACCTTCACGCCGCGCTGCGCCGCCGAGCGCAGCGCCGCATGCAGGCCTTGACCGACCTTGTCGTCGAACAGGATGAAGGTCTCGACGATCACCTCGCGCTGCGCATCGCGGATCGCCTCGAAGACACGCGGGAAGAACTGCTCCCCGTTCTCGAGCAGCTCGATCGCGTTGCCCTTGAGCCAGCGACGCCCGTTCACAGCTCGATCTCCGCCACCAGCGGCGCATGGTCGGACAGATGTGACCAGGGCTTGCGCGGCAGCACGATCGGCGAGTGCACGCCGGCATTGCGCACATAGATGCGGTCCAGCGGCAGCAGCGGGAAGCGCGCCGGAAAGGTCTTGGCCGCCGCGCCGTTGGCATGCACGAAGACTTCGCGCAGGCTCGCGCCTTCGGCCAGGATGTCGTGCGCCCGGCCGCGCCAGTCGTTGAAGTCACCGGCGACCACCAGCGGCGCATCCGCCGGCACCTCGTCGCGCACGATGTGGCAGAGCAGTTCGAGCTGCTGCTGACGGTGCGATTCGGCCAGGCCGAGGTGCGCGCAGATCACATGCACCTCGCCCACACGCCCCGGCACGCGCAGCGCGCAATGCAGCAGGCCGCGCTTCTCGGGCCCGGCGATCGACACATCGTGGTTCGTGAAGCTCGAGATCGGAAATTTCGAGAGCACCGCATTGCCATGGTGCCCCTTCGGATAGACCGCATTGCGCCCGTAGGCGAACTGCGGCCACATGGTGTCGGCCAGGAATTCGTAATGCGGCGCCTCAGGCCAGTTGTCGTGCTTGCGGGCGTGGCGGGCATGTGTGCCCTGCACCTCTTGCAGGAAGACCACGTCGGCACCGACCGTCCGCACCGCCTCGCGCAGCTCCGGCAGGATGAACTTGCGGTTGAGCGCCGTGAATCCCTTGTGGGTGTTCACGGTCATGACCTTGAGCGACACGGGGGTTCGCTGATCGGATGGCGGGGTGACGTCGCTCACAGCGGCAGGGTGAAAAAGAACATGCCTCGTTTGTAGGCGGGCGCCCTCTTTCCGGCTGTAGGACGCTCCAGCGTCTTCGCCGGCCCGCTGCCGCGTCCTACAGGCCCACGCCCCGACGCCCCACAGCGTCGCCCATCCCCGGCTTCTACGGTGAACTTCAACAGCACGAAGAAGCTGTCGATGCCCACCCTTTTCACCACCCTCCCAAGGAAGACAACCATGACCAAGACCCTCACCCCTGCCATCGCCTTCGCCGCTCTGCTCGGCGCAGGCGCTGCCTTCGCCCAGACGCCCGCGCCGGTGATGCCGCCGTCGACCGCCGGCCAGGCCAGCACCGAGTCGCGTGCCGGTGTGCCCAACCCCACCCAGCGTCCCGATGGCAGCATGCCTGCCTCGCGCGATGCCGTGAAGTCCGAAGCCCGCGCGAACAACCGCAACCCGGCCAACACGACGACGCCCGGCGGTGAGGCGAGCACGCGCACGAACAACCAGCCCAACGCCACGCCGCAGGTGATGAGCGGCACGACGCGCGCCGAAGTGCGCCAGGACGCCATCAAGCCCACGCCGCAGTTCGGCCAGAAGGGCGAGCGCCCGGACGTGCCGACGAATCCGAAGAACTCGACCGGCACGCCCAAGTAAGCACGACACGCCCATGAAAAAGCCCGCGGCATCGCTGCCGCGGGCTTTTTTTGTGGGCGCCACCGGCCCGCAGGCCGGCGTGTCGATCAACCCTTCGCGGGCGCAGGACGATGGCCGTGCGGGCCTTGGTGCGGGCCGTGCTCGCCATGGGCGCCGCGCGGGCCGAAGCGCATGCCTTCCACGTCGAAGGTCTTCTGCTGCGCCGGGGTGAGCGCGGCGTAGAAGGTCCGCGTCGCGTCGGCACGCTGTGCGAAGCGTGCGGCGCGTTCGCTCTGGCGAGCCTGCATGCGGTCCAGACGTTGCGGCGTGGTCATCTTCTCGAACTCGGCGCGCATGGCGGTGCGGTCCGGGCGTTGCGCCGGTGGTGCCGGCGGCTGGATGGCACTGGTGAACGACGACCAGGCGCTTTCCTGCGAAGCCTCGATCTTCAGCTTGGCCTTGAGTTCGGCCAGGTGCTTGGCGCGGCGTTCCTGCATGCGCTCGAAGCCCTTGCCGTCACGCGGCTTGTGGGCGCGCTGGTCGGCCTGGGCCGGCGAGGCGGCCTGCGTGATGGCCGTCGGCACATTGGAAGGCGGCGGCGTCTGGGCCGATGCGGCGAAGGTGGCCGAGGCCAGCAGGCTGGCCCACAGGATGCGTTGACGTGCGGAGATCATGAGAGCGTTTCCTTTCAGAGTGAGGACGCTGGCCTGCCGCGGGATCGTTCATCGAGGCTGCGGTGCCGGGGTCCTGCCTGTGGCCTTTCGGCAGCAGGTGAAGGGAAGTGTGCAATCGGGATGTTTCGCCGGCTTGCCGCTGCGGTCAACCGTCGGTGAGCGGGCGTAAAGATCCGTGAACGGCGATCCGACGCCGCGCCCGCCCTCAGCCCGGCATCGCGATGCGCGCGAGCGCGTCGCGGAGGGCGGCCGGGTCGGTGGGCCGCACCAGCCGCTCGACCTCCTGCCCATCGCGAAGGAAGACCAGCGTGGGCCACAGTTTGACCCGGAAGCTCCGACCCAGCGGCCGGCCGCTGCCGTCTTCGACCTTCATGTGGCGCACCGCGGGTTGCGCGGCGAAAGCGGCATCGACCAGCGGCTGCGCCGCCTGGCAATGGCCGCACCAGTTGGTGCCGAACTCGACCACGGCGGGGCCGCGCCACCGGTCGATGTCGGCGCGGGTCTCGGTTTCGGGGGTGTAGGGGGTGCTCATTCGCGGTCCTTTTCTGCCGCGATGGTGGCATGCGCGGCGCGATCACGTCGTCGGCCAAGGCCTGAACGCCGTGGCGGCGCGGTCATTCGAGCGCGGTCATTTCCCACGACACGTTCTGCCAGGCCACGCCGAAGCGCTCGTCGGCGGACGCGGTCGTCTTGCGGCGCAAGGCATCGAGCGCCCATTCCGCCCCGGCCTGCACGCTGTCGATCAGCGGCACCGGCACCTGCGACGCGATGTCGGCCGCCATGCCGGCCAGCCCGGCGCCGCCGAGGATCACGGCCTGCGCCTTGAAGCGCTCGGCCGCCTGGCAGCAGGCGTCGGCCAGCAGCTGGCGCGCGCCGGCCGGGTCGGCCATCAGCTGCGCACCGGTCGGTGCGACCGTGTGGATGCCCGCCAGCGTCTGCGTGTGGCCCAGCGCGCCGGCCAGGCGCGACAGCATCGGGCGCCAGCGCTCGCCGCCGGTCACGATGGCGAAGCGGCCATGCCACGCGGCCGCCGAGAAGGCCGCCTCGGCCAGCCCGCCCACCGGCACGCCGGCGCCTTCGCGCAGCGCGAACAGGCCCGGGTCGCCGAAGCAGCCGATCAGCACCGCGTCGGGCTTGCAGCCGTCCTTGGCGACGGTGGCCGCCCAGGCATCAAGCACCGAATGATTCGCCACCGCGTAGGTGGCTTCGGACGAGATGTACGGCGCGCCGAAGCGGGCCGTGACGCTCTGCACATCCATCGCTTCGGCGACCGCCTTCTGCACATGCTGCTGCAGCAGGGCGGTGACGGTCGTCGACGTGTTCGGGTTGATGACGAGCAGGCGCGGCAAAAGGACTCCTCAGCGACGACGGGTCGCGCGGCGGCGCAGCAGCGAGGCCGCGCCGAGCGCGATCCCCATCACGCCCAGCGAAACGATGGTGGTGACCGTGCCCAGCGCGTAGATCGACGGCGTGGTCACGGTGGAGGTGAGGCCCTGCAGCTCGAGTGGCAGCGTGTTGACGTCGCCGATGGCCTGCGAGGTGCGGGCGATCTCGTCCCAGCTCAGCGTGAAGCCGAACATGCCGATGCCGACGATCGACGGGCCGATCAGCGGCAGCACCACGTGGCGGAAGGTCTGCCAGGGCGTGGCGCCGAGGTCGCGTGCCGCTTCCTCGTAGGCGGGATTGAAGCGGTTGAACACGGCGAACATGATGAGCAGGCCGAAAGGCAGCGTCCACGTCAGGTGCGCGCCGAGCGCCGAGGTGAACAAGCCGAGCGCGGTGCCGTAGGTCTCGAGCGCGCTGGTCGCATCGATCGCGGTCAGCGCTTCCTTGATGCCGGTGTCGAGCAGCCGGAACTGCAGGCCGATGCCCAGCGAGATGATGATCGACGGCATGATCAGGCTGGCCACCGTGACGAAGAAGAGCAGGTTGCTGCCCGCCAGCTTCTTGCGGAAGGCCAGGCCTGCCAGCACCGACAGCACGACGGTGAAGGCCATCACCACCGCGCCCAGCGCCAGCGAGCGACGGAAGGCCGCCCCGATGTCGACCGTGCCCAGGCCCTCGGCCAGCTTGTAGAACCAGTGCAGCGACACGCCGCGCAGCGGGAAGGTGAGGCCGCCTTCGGGGCCCTGAAAGCTCAGCACGAAGATCGTGATCATCGGGCCGTAGAGGAACAGCACGAAGAGCGCGAACACAATGGCTAGAGGCCAGAAGCCGGCCGCGCGTTTTTCGCCGATGCGGTTGCTCATGTCAGAGCTCCTTCCGAATGTCGACGAGCCGCGTCAGGCCCCAGATGATCATCAGCACCACCGCCAGCAGAATCATCGCGTTGGCCGCCGCCAGCGGGAACTGCAGGTAGGACGTCTGTACCTGGATGATCTTGCCGATGGACGCGATCTGCTGGCCGCCCATCACGCCGATGGTGACGAAGTCGCCCATGACGATGGTGATGACGAAGATCGAGCCGATCAGGATGCCCGTGCGCGACAGCGGGACGATCACGTTCCACAGCGTCTGCCAGCCGGTAGCGCCCGAGTCGTTGGCGGCTTCGAGCAGCGAACGGTCGATACGCATCATCGAGTTGAAGATCGGCACGATCATGAACATCGTGTAGAGGTGCACGAAGGCGAGCACCACCGAGAAATCGGAGAACAGCAGCCACTCGACCGGCTCGTTCACCAGGCCGATGCCCATCAACCCCTGGTTGACCAGCCCGTTGCGGCCGAGCAGCGGCACCCACGAGATCATGCGGATGACGTTGGACGTCCAGAAGGGCACGGTGCACAGCACGAAGAGCACCGTCTGCATGGTCGACGAGCGCACGTGGAAGGCCAGGAAGTACGCGACCGAAAAACCGATGAGCAGTGTGATGCACCACACCAGCAGGCAGAACTTGAGCGTGCTGATGTAGGTGCTGAGCGTGACGCAGAAATCGCCGTTGTCGGTGAGCTGAGAGCAGCCTTCGAACAGGCTCAGGTAGTTGCGCAGCGTGACGGCCGGGATCAGCTCGTACTCGTTGAAATTCCACAGGCTGACCATCGCGATCAGCGCCAGCGGAATCAGGAAGAACAGCAGGAACACCAGCGCGAACGGCGCCGCCTGCCACCACGCCTTGACGGCATGGACAGACGGGCTGGGCGCGTGCGCGCTGGTGGTGGGGGCGCTCACAGGGTCAGGCCGCGATCATGCCGCGACAAACTCGTTCCACTTGCGGACCATGTACTCGTTCTCGTCCATCACCGCGTTCCAGCAGGCGATGCCGCCCATGCGCGCTTCGTAGCTGCCGCCATCGCGCACCGAACCGGTCTTGGCCAGCACGTCGCCGTTCGGGCTCTTGATGTCCTGCGACGCGGCCTTGCCTTCCATCCAGTAGGCCCACTCGTAGCCTTCCATCTTGGCCTTGGCGGTGTCGAGCACGGCGCTGTAGTAGCCCTGGCGGTTGAGGTAGGCACCGGCCCAGCCGTCGAGGAACCAGTTGATGAATTCATAGGCACCGTCGAGCTTCTTGCCGCTCAGCGTGGCCGGCAGGCCAAAGCCGGCGGCCCAGGCCCGATACCCTTCCTTCAACGGCTGGAAGGTGCAGGCGATGCCCTTGGTGCGCACGGCGGTCACGGCCGGCGACCACATCGACTGGATCACCACTTCGCCGCTTGCCATCAGGTTGACCGACTCGTTGAAGTCCTTCCACAGCGCGCGGAACTGGCCGGCCTTCTTGGCCTCGATCAGGGTCTTGATCGTGAGGTCGATCTCGGCCTTGCTCATGTTGCCCTTGTCCTTGTACTTGTGGATGCCCTTGGCCTCCACCACCATCGCCGCGTCCATGATGCCGATCGACGGGATGTTCAGGATCGCGGCCTTGCCCTTGAATTCGGGGTTGAGCAGCTCGGCCCACGAGGAGATCGGGCGCTTGATCAGGTCGGGGCGAATGCCCAGCGTGTCGGCGTTGTAGACCGTCGGGATGAGCGACATGTACTGCGTGGGCGTGGTCGAGAACTTCTTGCTCTTCTCACCCTCGAGGTAGATCACCTTCTTGGGTGCCGTGCCCTGGTCGCCCACGGCCTTGCCGGCCACCATGCCCTGCGTGAACAGCGGCGTGATCTTGTCGGCGTTCTTGATCTTCTTGGTGTCGATGCCCTTCAGGTTGCCGGTCGGCACGATCTTCTTGAGCGAGAAGAACTCGGTGTCGATCAGGTCGAAGCTGTTGGGTGCGGTGACGGCGCGCTTGGTCACGTCGTCGGTGGTCACGGCCACGTACTGGATCTCGATGCCGGTGTCGGCCTTGAACTTCTCGGCGATCGCCTTGTCCTGGTTCACCGCGGTGCCGAGGTAGCGCAGCACGATCTTCTCCTGCGCGTGGACGAAGGGCGCCATGCCGCTGGCCAGGATGCCGGCCAGGCCGGCGCTGCCCTGGATGAGGGTGCGGCGCTGCAGGCCGCTGCTGGACGTGTCGATGGGTTCGGACATGGAAGGTCTCCGGTTGCTGGTTTGAGAAGAAGGGCAGGCCGGGCGGGCTCAGGCCACGAAGGCGGCGATGGCCGCGGTGTCGTCGCGCTCGGCCGGGGCCGCAGCGGCAGGGTCCGCCGGACGCTGGGCACCGGGGCCGAGCACGCGCGCATCGGCCTCGGCCCAGGTCAGCCGCACCGCGTCGCCCGACGCATAGGGCCGCGCCAGGAAGGCGGCTTCGCCGAGCAGCACCGAGACCGTCTGGCGTTCCTTGGCCACACCATCGAGGGCCAGGCCGAGCAGCACGTAGGTGCCCTGGTATTCGACGTCGGTCACGTGCGCGTCAAGGCCTGGGCCGGCGCCGCCGGTGTCCGCATCGGCGGCAGGTGCGATCTGCATGTGGTCGTTGCGCACGGCGATCGGGCCGGCCGGCGTGTCGAGCACGTTGTGGCCGCCCATGAAGCGCGCGACGAACTCGCTGGCCGGATGGTTGTAGACCTCGTGCGGCGAGCCGACCTGTTCGATCAGGCCATGGTTCATGACGACCATGGTGTCGGCCAGCGCCATCGCTTCTTCCTGCGAGTGCGTGACGTGAATGAAGGTCAGGCCCAGTTCCTTCTGCCAGCGACGCAGCTCGGCGCGCATCTGGATGCGGAGGAATGGGTCGAGCGCCGACAGCGGCTCGTCGAGCAACAGCACGCGCGGTTCGGTGATGAGGGCCCGCGCCAGTGCCACGCGCTGCTGCTGGCCGCCGGAGAGTTCGCCGGGCTTGCGCTCGGCCAGGTGGCCCATGGCCACCCGCTCGAGCAGGTCGCCGGCGCGCTTCTGGCGCTCGGCCTTGCCAACGCCCTTCATCTTCAGGCTGAAGGCCACGTTGTCGAGGGCCGAGAGGTGCGGGAACAACGCAAAGCTCTGGAACATCATGGCCGTGCCGCGCGCTGCGGCGGGCAGGTCGGTGATGTTGCGGTTGTCGAGCAGGATGTCGCCGCTGCTGACCGATTCGTGGCCCGCGATCATGCGCAGCGTGGTGCTCTTGCCGCAGCCCGAGGGGCCGAGCAGGCAGCAGTAGCTGCCGCTGGCGATGCGCAGGTCGATCTGGTCGACCGCGGCGGGCGTTCCGGCCGCGTAGCGCTTGGTCAGCGCGATCACTTCGACGGCGGCGGGAGGCGGTGTGGCAACGTCCATGCACGCACTTTCGCAAGACATGTGCCAATGGTGGGTGCACCAATTCCGTGCGCAAGCCTCCGGTCATCTCGGGTCGTTACCATCTGTGTCCTTTCACACGCGGTCGACTCCTGGCATTTGCAAGACTGCCGCACAGCGCACACCATGGACCTTCAAGCGATGATCGGCCTCGGCCTGCTGACGCTCGTGCTCGGGACCATCGCCATCATGGGGACGCACCCCGAGAACCGCGTGCCGTATGCGTTCCACATCACGCTGGTCACCAGCCTTGCCTACATCGTCTCGCGGCTGACGTGAGCGTTCAGCGGCAGCCGCCGCGCTCAGGACGGCGCCGCGAACCGCGCCGCAGCCACTCCCCGCAGCAGCGCCTCGCGCTGCGCCCGGCTGATGCCGCGGACGCCTTCGGCCACACGCTTGAAGCGCGCTGCATCGATGCTGCCCGTCGCCTGCCATTGCGACAGCTCGGCCGAGGGCTTGTGCAACATCGCCGCCATCCAGGCCGCCTGCGCCGGCTCCAGCGTGCGGGCGCTGCGGCCGAAGTAACGCCTGGCGGCCGCTTCGGCGCCACACAGGGTGCCGCCCCAGGGCGCGTTGTCGAGGTACAGCTGCAGGATGCGCGCCTTGCCCAGCGTCTGCTCCATCTCGACCGCGTACAGCATCTCGCGCAGCTTGCGCTCGCCGCTGCGTTCCGAGCCGGTGATGGCCAGCTTGGCCAGTTGCTGCGTCAGCGTGCTGCCGCCGCGTTCCACGCCGCCGCTCTTCTGGTTGGCCGCCAGCGCGGCGCCGAGTTCCTCCAGGTCATAGCCCGGGTGCTGGAAGAAGCGCTGGTCTTCGGCGGAGATGACCGCCCGCGCGAGCCAGCTGTCGGCGGTCAGCTTCGCGGACGGTCCGCAGCTGCTGCGCGCACCGAGCAGCGCCTCGGAGCCCAGGCCTTCGACGGTGAAGGCCGCGATGCGTGGCCGCAGCGCGACCGCGCCTTCGGGCAGGCCGAGTTCCGCATGCAGGCCGAGCGTGCCGCCGATGCGCGCCTGCTTCAGCTCGGGCAGCGACGGCGCGATGACCCGGTACCAGCGGGCGATCGGTGCGTCGTCGGCGTCGAAGGCCAGCTGCAAGCCCTTCTGCGACAGGCGCCCGTCCCAGCGGCCCGCGAGCGGCGGCTCGGCGTCGCCGGCCGGCGTGGCGTCGAAGCGGCCGTTGAGCAGGTGGCCGTCGCGCCGCACGGTGGCGCTCAACTGCGCGACGCGGATCGGCTGCGCGCCCAGCGCGGGCACGTCGACGACGCAGGGGCCACAGCGCAGCGCCAGGCTCTGCGTCGCCTCGTCCCAGTCGAAATGCAGGGTGCCGTGGGCGGTGGCGATCGAATGGCCGGCAAGGTGCGGTGCGAACCAGGGCGACGTCGCCAGCCGGACCGTCGTCGGCACGCCGACCGTGAGGCGCAGCACGGGCGGCCCCACCTCGGCGGCCCACTCGCCGGTGGACGGCGCCAGCACCAGTTTCACGATCAGCGCGAGCGCGATGCCGGTGGTCACCACCAGGGCCAGCAGGCTCAACAACAACAGGCGCAATGCTCTTTTCACGGCGAATGACTCACAGATCTCCCATCGAACGTGCCACGGTCACGGCCTGCCACGGGCCTTGGGATTGCCCGGCCGCGGCGGCCCAGTACCAGGCTGAAGTGTCGGTGAAAGCGCGGCCCTTGGCGTCGACGATGCGCTCGCACACGCGCAGGGTTTCTCCGCGCTTGCGTGTCGCCGAGAAGCAGCGCCACAACCTCGCCTGTTCATCGTTCTCCAGCCGGACCTGCGCCACACGGTAGCCCAGCGCGCGGTAGCAGTCGGCTGCGGGGTGGAGCATGCGTGTCGGCGCTGCGACATGGCGCAGCACGAAGACGCCTTGCCCGTCGGTCATGCGCGCGATGGCGCCCGGGAAGCGTTGTGCGAAGCGATGTTCGACCTCGCTGAGCGCCAGCGGCCGCAGCGGCGCACCGTCCCAGGTCGACGGCCATTCGTGGAAGGCCTGCGCCGGCAACGACGTCGGGGCTTGCCACGCCTGCGCCACCGACGCGACTGCGCACACCGCCATCGCGACGCCGAACAGCGCCTTGTGCGCGATGCGGTGGACGAAGCGGTTGGCCAGCCAGCGTTCGAGCCAAGGCATCGACAGCCCGGCCTGCGAGGCCGACGCGTCGGCCGGCGTGGCTCGCCCCATCGCCCGTGCGATGCCGGCACACACCACCGCCAGCACGAGCAAGCCCAGCGCATCGTGCACCCCCGGCGCCGGGGCCTGGCCCGCGCCTTCCAGCGCCACCAGCACGCTGTTGCGCACCACATTGCCGGCCAGCACCAGCAGCCCGACGACCGGCAGGCGCGCCGCAAAGCTGCGGTCGCTGCGGCGTGCCCACAGCGCCACCGCGCAGGCGGTGAAGTAACCCAGCCACACCATCTGCACGCCGGAGCAGGGCGCGTCGACGATGACGAGCCGCCCTTCGACCCACAGCGTGCTGCCTTCGCGCGACACCTCGAAGCCGGGCATCAGCAGCCAGCGGCTGGCCTCCGCGGTCAGCACGCGCAGCGGATAGCCCGCATAGAACTGCAGCGACGACAACAGCGGCAACGCCAGCACGGCCAGGCCCGCCACGGGCAACGCTGCCACACGGCGCGGCAGGAAGGCCAGCAGGCCGCAGGCCCAGGCCAACACCGCGACGAGCCCGGACAGCAAGGGCGGCAGTGCGCCATGCAGTGCCGTGGCCGCCAGCGTGCCGAGCGATGCCAGCAGCAGCCAGCCCAGCCGCGGCGCCGCGCGCAGCTCGCCGCGCAGCGACGCGACCAGCGCCACGAGCGCGGCGATGGCCAGCAGGCCCAGCGGGTCGTCCGACCCGTCTCCGACCCGGCGAGCCATCCAGGTCCAGGTGGGCCACAGGGCAACGGTCTGCAGGGCCAGCCAGGCGGCAGCGGGGACGCGGTCGAGGCGGATGCCGCCGTCGATGACGCGCGGGTGGGCGGAAGCGATGGTGGCGAGGTTCATGTCGAGGACTCCCGATCGCGCTCAGGCGGTGAAGCGACGCACGTTCTGCCGACGCGCCCGGCGGCGCAGCATGGCCAGCATCGACAGCACCACGGCCACCGCACCGAGCATCTCGGGTTCGGGCGTACTCGGCACTTCTGCGCCCAATGCCTGCCCGACGGCCAGTTCGCTCACGCCCTTGGGCAGTGGCAAGGGCTGGTCGACGCTCGTCGCGTTCTGCGGTGCGACATTGCGCACCACCTTGTCGACCGCGATGAAGCTGGTGTACTGCGTCAGCAGGCTGTACTTCAGGCCGAGTTCGGTGATGGCCTTCGCGAAGCTGTCGCCGCCTTCCAATGCCTCCTGATCGCTCAGCGCGGCGATGCGATGGCGTGCCCACAGTGCGCGCAACGCGGCGGCGTTCTGCGGCGTGCGGCCATCGATGGCGATCTCCTCGCGGTACGGGCCGCTCGCGCTCTGGCCTTCGATCACGACGCGGCCCTGGGCCAATCCCTCCGAGTTCGGGCGCCACTTGCCGAACACGATCACCGGGCGCTCGCCCAGCACGTCGGGCAGCACGGTCGGCTCGACGTCGTACACGTCGAGGCCGCCGAAGGTCGCACGCACGTCGGTCAGCACCGGCGACTCGACCATGCGGCGGAAGCGCGCGGCCTGCTCGGGCGCCTGGATCGGGTCGGTGATGATGAAGGGCTCGCCCATGCCGGCACGGGCCAGGCCTTCCATCAGGTGGCGGTTGACCGAGGAGCCGATGCCGAAGGCGAACAGGTTGGCCTTCGACAGGTTCTTGCGCACCAGCTCGAAGGCCTCGCGCTCGACCGTGACGTAGCCGTCGGTCACCACCACCACCGTGCGCGACAGGTTGGGTGCCTTGGGTTCGGCGTAGACGCGCTTCAACGCCGGGATCAGCTCGGTGCTGCCACCGCCGCTGTAGTTCTGGATCGTCGCCAGCGCCTGGTCGATGTTGGCGCGCGTGGCCGGCACCGACTGCGGCGACAGCATCTTGTTGCTGCCCGAGAACAGCAGCACGTTGAAGGTGTCGCTCGGGCGAAGCCCGCCGATCAGGCGCTCCAGCACGGTCTTCGCGGTGTCCAGCGGAAAGCCGTGCATCGAGCCCGAGATGTCGACCACGAAGATGTAGTCCCGCGGCGAAATGGCGCTGGCCGCCACCGACTTCGGCGGTTCGACCATTGCGAGGAAGAAGTTTTCTGCCCCCTCGCCCTGGCCTTTGTAGAGCATCAGGCCCGATTCGATCTTCTCGCCGGCCAGGCGGTAGTCGAGCACGAAGTCGCGGTTGGCCGCGGGCTCCGGCGTGGGCGTGAGGGCGACGCTCGCATGGCGGTCCTCGTCGCTCTTCTTCACGTCGATCGCATGGGTGGCCGAGCGCACTTCCTTCAGGCCCATCGGCGTGTCGAGGGCGACCTTCAGCTGGAAACCGGCGTTGGACGGGACGCCGGCCCGCAGCACCGGCTGCGCCACCCACTTCGCGTCGCGCTGCGCCGACTGCGGGCTGTTGTAGCGCGGCCCGACCACCGTCGGAAACACGAACTGGTAGTTGCCGGCATTCGGCACCAGCAGCTCGGTGTAGCGCAGCTCGACCTTCACCTCGTCGTTCGGCAGGATGTTCGCGACGTTCATCTGGAACACGTTGGGCAGGTGCTGCTCGAGCAGCGCGGCGGTCTTGCCTTCCTTCTTGGCCGTGTCGTACTCGATGCGCGCCTGCTGCTTCTCGCGGATCTGCGCCGTGATCAGCCGGTCGGCCAGCCGCACGTTGAGCCCGCCGACAGCCGCCTTGGTGGAGCCCGGAAACACGTACTTCGCCTCGATGGCGCGCTGGCCCTCGTTGCGGTAGGTCTGGGTCACCGTCACGTCGGCGATGACGCCGGAGATCTTCACGTCGACCGCGGTGTTCTTCAGCGGCAGCGCATCGACGCCGGGCGCGTCGCTCTTCACGAAGAAGTACGGGCTCTCGGTCTTCAGGCGCGGGCCCGTGGCCTCCTGCGCATGGAGCGGCCTCGCGGTGAGGGCCATGAAGGCGGTGGTGGCCAAGGCCAGAGTGCCGGCCCAGAGCCATCGGCTCCAGCAGCCCGGCTGCGCGGTGGTGTGTTGCATGGCGTTCGTCCTTTTGTTCCCGTTGCCCCGCGAGATGCGGAGGGCACGGAAGGACTGTCGAAGCGCCACGCGAAGCCGATGAGAAGGGAGTTCGCGCTGTGTGAAGTCTGTGTGAAGTCGGCGTGCGCAAAGCCGTCGCTCGACTTCATCGGGCCTTCGAACGGGCCCGCGAGCATCGGGGCTTCGCCACACGGCCCACACCCTCCAGGGACCACAACAATGCTTCAGACGCTTCGCAACTCCATCGTCATCAAGGTGCTCGGCCTCATCTTGCTCACCTTGCTGCTGTGCATACCGCTCGAGCGCATCGACGCGCTCAACCGCGAGCGTGGCGAGAGCCAGCGCGAAGCCGCGGCCGAACTGGCCAGCACCTACACCGGTGCGCAGACCGTGATCGGCCCGGTGCTCGCGGTGCCCTATGTCGAGCGCTGGATGGAGACGCAGCGCAACAGCAAGGGCGAAGTCACCGGTGTCGAGCAGCGCAGCGAGGAAGGCGTGCACCTGGTGTTCCCCGACACGCTGAACATCGACGGGTCGCTCGCGCCGCAACACCGCTACCGCGGCATCTTCCGCATTCCCTTCTACACGCTCGACGCGACGCTCAACGGTGGCTTCGCGGCCTTCGACCCGGCCACGGTGGCGCGCAGCGTGAGCGGCTCGAAACTGGAGTTCCGCACGCCCTATGTCGTGTTCAACCTGAGCGACCTGCGCGGGCTCGACGGTTCGCCTGCGCTCACTGTCGGCGGCGCGACGCTGCGCTTCGCCCAGCGCATCCCGGGCCTGTCGGAACAGGCCTTCGGCAGCGGCATCCATGCGCCGCTCGAAGGCGCGGCGCTGGCCACCTGGCTGGCCGGCAAGCCGATGCCCTTCGACATGAAGCTGGCCTTGGTCGGGCAGGAGACGCTGTCGATCGCGCCCATCGCCGACGAGACCACCGCGCACTTGCAGTCGCCCTGGGCGCATCCCAGTTTCGGCGGCCGCTTTCTCGCGTCGGAGCGTCGTGTCGATGCCCAGGGCTTCGATGCACGCTGGCGCGTCTCGTCGCTGGTGACGTCGGCGCGCGACCAGGTACGTGCGGGGTTGCTCGATCCTGCTGCCACGGCCTCGGCGTCCGCCAGCGCGGCGACACGGGTCGATGCCGTGCGGCCGGCTTCCACCCGCCGTCAGGCCGCGGCCGATGGCCCGCTGCAGACCTTCGACGTGTCGCTGGCCCAGCCGCTCAACGTGTATTCGATGTCCACGCGTGCCGGCAAGTACGGCGCGCTCTTCATCGCGCTGGTGCTGATGGCCGCCTTCATGTTCGAGCTGTTCCGCACGCTGCGCCTGCACCCGGTGCAGTACGGCCTGGTGGGCCTGTCGATCGCGCTCTTCTTCCTGCTGCTGCTCGCGCTGTCGGAGAAGATGGCCTTCGGCGCGGCCTATGCGACGGCCGCGGGGGCCAGCGTGGCGCTGCTGGGTGTGTACTTCAGCGCGGTGCTCGGCGGATGGCGACGCGGCCTGTCGTTCGCGGCTTTCGTCGCCGTGCTGTACGGTGCGCTCTACGGCCTGCTCGCTTCGGAGAGCAATGCGCTGCTGCTGGGCGCGCTGCTGGTCTTCGGCATGCTGGCCGTGCTGATGCTCGCCACGCGCAAGGTCGACTGGTATGCGCTCTCGACCTCGTCGACGCCCGTTGCGGAACCGATGCCCGCCATGATGGCTCCTACCCCCTCGAACGTCCGCTGATCCCCTATGTCCTCCTTCCCTCGCTTTTCTCGACTCTCGCCACGTGCGCGCCGCATCGTGCGCATCGGCCTTCTCTCGGGCACCGCCCTGGCCGCCGTGCTGCTGTGCGCCGGCGGCGTGGCCGTGGCGGTGATCTCCGCCCGCCTGCCCGACGTGTCGGCCCTGTCGGACTACCGCCCCAAGCTGCCGCTGCGCGTCTACACCGCCGACGGCGCGCTGATCGGGGAATTCGGCGAGGAGCGACGCCAGCTCGTGCCGATCGACCAAGTGCCCAAGGTGCTCAAGGACGCGGTGCTGGCCGTCGAAGACACGCGCTTCTACGAGCACGGCGGCGTCGACGCGAAGGGCATCGCACGCGCCATGCTGTCGAACCTGCAGCACGGCACGCGGCAGGGCGCGTCGACCATCACGCAGCAGGTGGCGCGCAACGTGTACCTGAGCTCGGAGCAGACCTACTCGCGCAAGCTGTACGAGGCCTTGCTGGCGCTGCGGCTGGAAAGCCGGCTGACGAAGGACCAAATCCTCGAGATCTACATGAACCAGATCTACCTGGGCAATCGGTCGTACGGCTTCGCAGCCGCGTCGGAGGCGTATTTCGGCAAGCCGCTGAAGGACCTCAGCATCGCCGAGGCCGCGATGCTCGCGGGACTGCCGAAGGCCCCGCGCACCGGCAACCCGGTGAGCAACCCGCGGCGTGCCCGCGCACGTCAGCTGCACGTGATCGAGCGCATGCGCGAGACCGGCGCCATCACCGTCGCGCAAGCCGACGAAGCGAAGGCCGAAGCCCTGCACCTGCGCGATCCCGCCGACCCGAAGCAACTGCATGCGGAGCACGTCGCCGAGACGGTGCGCCAGACGATGGTGGCGCAATACGGCGAGAGTGCCTACACGCGCGGCTTCAAGGTCTACACCTCGCTGATCGCGACCGACCAGGCGGCAGCCTACCGCGCGCTGCGGCGCGGCATCATGGACTACGAACAACGCCAGCCCTACCGCGGTCCGGAACGCTTCGTGAGCCTGCCCGACGACGCTGCGGCGCTCGACGAGGCGGTCGACGATGTGCTGGCCGATCTGCCGGACAACGGCGACCTGATGTCCGCCGTGGTGCTGTCGGCCACGCCGCGCGAGGTCGTGGTGGTGCGTGGCGACGGCGATCCGATCACGATCGCCGGTGCCGGCCTCCAGATCGCGCGCGTCGCGCTGTCCGACAAGGCCGCCCCGAACGTGAAGCTGCGGCGCGGCGCAGTGATCCGCATCGTGAAGGGTGCCCGCGACAGCTGGACGATCACGCAGCTGCCCGAGGTCGAAGGTGCCTTCGTCGCGCTCGACCCGCGCGATGGCGCGGTCCGCGCATTGGTGGGCGGTTTCGATTTCGGGAAGAACAAGTTCAACCACGTGACGCAGGCCTGGCGGCAGCCGGGCTCCAGCTTCAAGCCCTTCATCTATTCCGCCGCGCTGGAGAAGGGCTTCACGCCCGCCACCGTCGTGGACGACGCGCCGCTCTTCTTCGACGCCGCCACCACCGGCAGCCAGCCGTGGGAACCGAAGAACTACGACGGCACCTTCGAAGGCCCGATGAGCCTGCGCAGCGCGCTGATGGCGTCGAAGAACATGGTCTCGGTCCGGGTGCTGCAATCCATCGGGGCGCCATATGCGCAAGACTGGATCACGCACTTCGGCTTCGACCGCGACAAGCACCCGGCGGTTCTGCCGATGGCGCTCGGCGCGGGTTCGGTCACGCCGATGCAGATGGCATCCGCCTATGCCGTGTTCGCCAACGGCGGCTTCCGGGTGAGCCCGCAGCTCATCACCCGCGTGACCGACCACCGCGACCAGGTGCTGACCGAGTACGCCGCGCCGGCGCTCGACGACAGCATGCGCGCCATCCCGGCCCGCAATGCCTTCGTGATGAACACGCTGCTCAACAGCGTGATGAAGGGCGGCACCGGCACCAAGGCCTGGCAGGCGTTGAAGCGCGACGACCTCTATGGCAAGACCGGCACCACCAACGATTCGCTCGACACCTGGTTCGCCGGCTTCCAGCCGACGATGGTCGGCATCGCCTGGATCGGCTACGACACGCCGCGCCGCCTGGGCGTGCGCGGCGAAACCGGCGGCAGCCTCAGCCTGCCGGTGTGGACCGACTTCATGCGCACGGCCCTGCAGGGCGTGCCGGTGACCGCGCCGACAGCGCCCGAGGGCGTGGTGCAGGTGGAAGGCACCTGGTACTTCGACGACTATGCGCCGGGGCGCGGCATCGCGTCGCTGGGCCTGGAGAACGGCGAGATGCCCGCTGCTGAAGGGCTGGCCGCACCGGCTATCGGAACGATGCCGACCGTCGAAGAGCGCAAGAGCATCCTCGACATGTTCCGTTGAGGCGCTATCGCGGGGCGAGCGGCAGCGCGAGCGTCGCCAGCGCCCCGCCGCCTTTCGCGTTGACGAGCTCGATGCGCCCGTGGTGCTGTGAAGCGATCTCCTTCACGAAGGCCAGGCCGAGCCCGGTGCTCTTGCGCTTGCTGTGCGGGCGCGCGAGCGAATAGAACTTCTCGAAGACCTTGTCGCGCGCGTAGTCGGGAATGCCGGGCCCGTGGTCGCGCACGACGATGCGTGCATGCCGCGTATCGGCCTCGAGCCTCAAGTGCACCTCGCTGCCCGACGGGGCGAAGTCGATCGCGTTGTCGAGCAGGTTGCTCACCGCGCGCCGCAGCAGGAAGGGGTCGCCCTCGACCGTCGGTTGCGCGCGCAGGTCGAGCGTCACGCGTACCTCGCGCGCAGAGGCCGCGGCCTGCGCGCCCGCCGCCACATCGTCGAGCAGCGTGGCCAGCGCCACCGGCTGCGTGCGCTGCAGCACCCGCCGCGTCTCGAGCGCGGTGAGCTCCATCATGCGGTCGACGATCTCCTGGATGCGCTGCGTCTCGCTCGCGATGTTGGCGAGAAAACGTTCGCGCTCCGCCTGCGGCATCGACGGTTCCTGCAGCAGCTCGGCTGCACCGCGAATGGCCGACAGCGGACTTTTCACTTCATGCGTGAAGGTCTGCACATAGTCCGAGACGTAGTTGCGGCCGGTGAGCGCATCTCGCATCTCGCTGAAGCCGCCACGCAATGCATCGAGCATGCGCCGGGCCATGCGGCCGATGCTTAAGCGTTTCTGCGCGCGGACCCAGCCGACATAGTCGGAGATCAACCCGAAGGGCCGCACCAGCCACACCGACACGATGATCGCCAGCACCAGCAGCGCGAAGGCCGAGCCCACCCCCACCCACAGCGTGCGCGCCCGTGCGTCCTCGACGAACTGGCCGAAGCTCTGCACCGGTTTACCGACACTGACCATGCCGACGATCTCGTTGTTCCAGCGAATCGGCGCGCCCACGTACATGACGGAGGTGCGCGGGTCGACCTCCACGTCGCGCGAGGTGCGCGCGCCGTACAGGCCGGCGAGCGAGCGGCTGACGTCGGTCCACGCCGAATAGTCGGCCCCGGTGGCACGGCCGAGCGAATCGAACATCACCCGTCCACTGCGGTCGGTCACATACACGCGCAACTCGACCCGGTTCTTGTGCAGGTTGTAGATCTGCGCGGAGAACTGACGCGCATAGACCGAGCGGAACAGCGGATCGAGCCGCGCCGTGTTGATGGCGCCGGCGATCACGTCCTGCTCGACCAGGCTGGCCATCAGCTGCGAGCTCTCGACCAGCGATTCCTCGGCCGATTCGCGGTAGCGCGGGTCGATGTCGCTCACGACGCGGTACAGCAGGAAGGCGATGCCCGCCGTGTAGATCAGCAGGATGCCGAGAAAGATGCGCGAGCGCTTGGTCACGTCACACGGCGGTCGGCAGGTCTTCGTTCAGCGCATAGCCGGTGCCGCGCAGCGTGCGGATCGGCTCCACGTCAGGCGCCACGGCCTTGAGCTTGGCGCGCAATGTCTTGATGTGGGCGTCGACCGTGCGGTCGAAGCTCTCGCCAGGATCGTCCCACACCATTTCCAGCAGCTCGTCGCGGGTGTAGACCCGGCCCGGCCGCTGCACGAAGAGGCACAGCAGGCCGTATTCGTAGCGCGAGAGTTCCAGCGCCCGGCCGTAGTAGCGGATCTGGCGCCGCTCGCCATCGATCAGGAAGGGCTGTGGCGGCGTGGCGACCATCGGGGCAGGGGGGGTCACGGGAATGGCCGCTGCAGCCCGCACGCTGCGTCTGAGCACCGTCCTGACCCGTGCGACGAGCTCCCGGGGAGAAAAAGGTTTGGCGATGTAGTCGTCGGCGCCGAGCTCCAGGCCGACCACCCGGTCGATCTCGTCGCTGCGGGCCGTCAGAAAGATCATCGGCACGTCGGCGCCGCCCGGCAGCGCATGCAGCCGCTTGAACAGCTCGAAGCCGTTGAGGTCGGGCAGGCCGACGTCCAGGATGGCCAGCGCCGGCGGTTCTTGCGCGAACTGAGCAATCGCCTCCTGGGCCGTGGCACACCACACGGGCGTGAAGCCGTCGCTGCGCAGCACGTACTGCAGGGTGTCGGCGATGCCGGATTCGTCTTCCGCGATGAGGATGCGGGGGTTGGGGACCGGGGCTGGAACGCTCATGCGGGAATGGTAGCGATGCGCAAGCGAGCCGATTCGGCCTTTTATGCCGGGGCCGGTTGTCGGGCGGACAGGGCCTGACGGCCGCACCCGGAAAAGATTTCTGCGAAACGCGCGGCGTCTCTATCTTCTTCTTATCTCTCTTATTCAAATTAGTAGTAGTAGATAGGGGTCGCCCCTTTCTGTGGACAGGGCACTATTTCACTGGTGTGACAAGGACTTGCCGCACCCCGACCCATGTGCGCACCCCTGCTTTTCTGCTGTCGCGCCAAAAGGGACAACTTCTCGCCGTGGCACCGCCCTGTGGACAACCCCCTGCTTGTGCCGGAACTCTCCCCAGAGTTGTCCTTTGACAGGGTCGGAAAAATAGGCGAAAGGAGGGGTGGCGACGAAAGACATCCACTGATGAATTTTTAGGCAGTCTGTTCTTTTCCCTTTGAAAACAAGGAGTTGCGAAGCCTTTACAAGAAACTGCTTGAGTTATGCACAGAGTTACCCAAGGTTTGTGGGGAGAAGGTCCAGGGTCGAGCGCTTCGGCCTCACCATCGGCCGAATCGCTTCTAAAAACCCAAGATACGAAAAGGAACGTCTGTGAGCCCCACCGAAACCCGTGCCATCGTGACCCTGAGCCTGCTGGCCGCCTTCGTCGACGGCGACAAGCACGAGCGTGAACGCGCCGAGATCAAGCGCATCGCCGAAGGGCTGTCGCAGGCCGATGGCGTGCACCTGCCCTCGCTCTACCAGGACGTGCTGATGAAGCGCGTGTCGCTGGCCGACGTGAGCGCGGCGCTCGTCAGCACCGAATCGCGCCAACTCGGCTACGAGATGGCGGTGTGTGTGTGCGACGCCGACGGCGCCCAGTCCGAGGCCGAGCGCCACTTCCTGGCCGATGTGCGCACCTCGCTCGGGCTGGACGCGCCGTCCGCCGCGCAGTTCGCCGAGCAGGCCGAGGCGATCGCGACGACACCGCTGGCCACCGGTACGGCCGTGGCGGTCGCTGCCGGTGCGGCCACCGCGACTGCAGCAGCGCCCGCCGTCGACAACGGCGAACTCGACCAATCCATCCTGAACGCCGCCATCCTCAACGGCGCGCTCGAACTGCTGCCCGAGACCCTGTCGACCATGGCGATCATTCCGCTGCAGATGAAGCTGGTCTACCGCATCGGCAAGGCGCACGGCTACGAGCTCGACAGCGGCCACGTGAAGGACTTCATCGCCACCGTCGGTGTGGGCCTGACCTCGCAGTACCTCGAGCAGGCCGGTCGCAAGCTCCTGGGTGGCTTGCTCGGCAAGGTGGGCGGTGGCCTGCTGCGCGGGCTGGGCAACCAGGCAGTGAGTTCGGGCATGAGCTTCGCCACCACCTATGCGCTGGGCCATGTGGCCAAGCGCTACTACGCAGGTGGCCGCACGCTGTCCACGCAGATGCTCAAGGAAGCGTACGCCAGCGTGACGAAGGAAGGGCAGGGGCTGCAGACGCGCTACCTGCCGGCGATCCAGGAGAAGGCGCGCACCTTGAACCCGTCGCAGATCCTCTCGATGGTTCGAGGCGCCTGATTCCCGTCAGGGC
The DNA here is from genome assembly GCF_051216395.1 of Variovorax cryoconiti. Lineage (NCBI taxonomy): Bacteria > Pseudomonadati > Pseudomonadota > Betaproteobacteria > Burkholderiales > Comamonadaceae > Variovorax > Variovorax cryoconiti. The sequence goes on from NZ_JBPJZI010000007.1 coordinate 218,503, forward strand.
GTTGTCGATGCGCCTGCCAGGTCCTCGAGGATCGGGCAGTCCGGCCGGGCGTCGCCGTGGCAGCAATGCACCAGATGCGACAGCGTGCGCTGCATCGCCTGCATGTCGGCGATGCGCTGCTCCAGTTCGCCCAGGTGCTTCTGCGCGATGCGCTTGACGCTCGCGCTGGTGCGCCGTCGGTTGTGCCAGAGGCCGACCAGCTCGGCGATCTCCTCCATCGAGAAGCCGAGGTCGCGCGATCGCTTGACGAAACGCAGCGTGTGGATGTCGGCCTCGGCATATTGCCGGTAGCCGCTGTCGGTGCGCGCCACCGCCGGCAGCAGGCCCAGCCCTTCGTAGTGGCGCACCATGCGCGCCGACACGCCGGAGCGGCGTGCGGCCTCGCCGATGTTCCAGGGACCGGCGCCTGGGGGCGAGGTCATGTCACTGGACCTTGTAGCCGGCGTTCTCGATGGCCGCCACGATGTCCTGGCGCGGCTGTTCGCTCAGCACATCGACATGGCCGGTCGGCAGGTCGACCGTGACCTGCGCCTCGGGGTCGACCGCCTGCACCGCATTCTGGACGGCGCTCGCGCAGTGGCCGCAGGTCATGCCGGCGACTTCGAATTTCTGGCTCATGGTCTGGCTCCTTGCAGATGAAGAGTGGGAAAGATCCTTCAGTGTGAACCTTGACGCCATGGCAAGGTCAAGCAATCCATCGCTTGACCTTGCCACGATGTGAGGCTTTAGGCTTGCGCCCATGAACGATGTCCACACCCTGTCCCCGCACACGCTCGACCTGTCCGTCGGCGGCATGACCTGCGCGTCCTGCGTGGCCCGTGTCGAGCGTGCGCTGCAGCAGGTGCCCGGGGTGCGCGAGGCGAGCGTGAACCTGGCGACCGAGAGCGCCCGCGTCGTGGTCGATGCGAGCGACGACGAGGCGATCGATGCGCATCTTCGCCGTGCGGTGCGCAGCGCGGGCTACGAGCCTCGAAGCGCTGAAGCCGCGCAGGCCGCGGCCGATGCATCGCCCTGGGAAGGCTTTTGGCCCGTGGCCGCCGGCCTGGCCCTGTCGGCGCCCCTGCTCGCGCCGATGCTGCTGCAGCCCTTCGGTGTGCACGCGATGTTGTCGCCATGGTGGCAGCTGCTGCTGGCCGCGCCGGTGCAGTTCTGGCTGGGGGCACGCTTCTACCGGGCGGGCTGGCATGCGGCGCGCGCGCTCACCGGCAACATGGACCTGTTGGTGGCCCTGGGCACCAGTGCGGCCTTCGGCCTGTCGCTGTGGCTCTGGTGGCGTGCGGCGCCGGGCGACATGCCGCATCTCTACTTCGAAGCCTCGGCGGTCGTGATCTCGCTGGTGCTGCTGGGCAAGTGGCTGGAAGCGCGGGCCAAGCGGCAGGCCACGTCGGCGATCCGCGCGCTGCAGCAACTGCGGCCCGAGCTGGCGCACCTGGTCGGGCCACGCAAGGAAACCGACGTGCCGCTGGCCGAGGTGCTGAAGGGCGACACGCTCGCCGTGCGCCCCGGCGAGCGCGTGCCCGCGGATGCGCGCGTGCTCGAAGGCCGCTCGGAGGTCGACGAGTCGATGCTCACCGGTGAGCCGTTGCCGGTGGCCAAGGGACCGGGCGATGTGCTCACTGGCGGCTCGGTGAACGGTGCCGGCCGGTTGGTGGTCGAGGTGCGTGCGGTCGGGGCCGAAAGCGTGTTGGCCCGCATCATCCGGCTGGTCGAAGACGCGCAGGCAGCGAAGGCGCCGATCCAGCGCCTGGTCGACAAGGTGGCCGCGGTCTTCGTGCCGGTGGTGCTGGGCATCGCATTGCTCACGCTCATCGGTTGGTTGATGGCCGGCGCGGGCAGCGAGGTCGCGCTGGTGCATGCGGTTGCGGTACTGGTGATCGCCTGTCCCTGTGCGCTCGGGCTGGCCACGCCGGTGGCGGTGATGGCCGGCACCGGCGTGGCGGCGAAGCACGGCATCCTCATCAAGGACGCGCGTTCGCTCGAGCTGGCGCACAAGGTCGACACCGTGGCCTTCGACAAGACCGGCACGTTGACGCTGGGCACGCCGTCGTTGACCGAGTTGGTGCCGAACGCCGGTGAAACGACGAACGATCTGCTTGCCGTCGCAGCGAGCCTGCAGCGCGGCAGCACGCATCCGTTGGCCAAGGCGGTGCTCGATGCGGCGGCCAAGGCCGGGCTCGACGCTGCTGCAGCGCGCGACCTGCGCTCAGAGTCGGGGCGGGGCGTGCGCGGCACCGTCGGCCCTTCCGAATGGGCGATTGCCAGCCTGCGCTGGTGCGATGAACTCGGCGCGGTGCCCGACGCGTCAACCGTGCGGCGCCTGCAGCAGCGCGGTGCCACGGTGTCGGCGCTGCTCGCATTCGCAGCCGATGACACGTCGCAGGTGAAGGCCCTGCTGGCCTTCAGCGACGAGCCGAAGCCGCAGGCCGCGCAAGCCGTCGCGGCGCTGCAGGCGCGTGGGTTGCGCGTGGTCATGATCTCCGGCGACAACCTGCATGCCGCACAGGCCATGGCCGCACGCGTGGGCATCGCACCCGGCGACGTGCGCGCCGACGTGCTGCCGGCCGACAAGGCGGCGCAGGTCGCGGCGCTGCGCGAGGGCGGCCACGTCGTGGCGATGGTGGGCGACGGCGCCAACGACGCGCCGGCGCTGGCTGCGGCCGATGTCGGCATCGCCATGGCCAACGGCACCGACGTCGCGATGGAAGCGGCCGGCATCACGCTGATGCGCGGCGACCTGTCGCTGGTGGCCGATGCGTTTGACCTGTCGGCGCGCACGGTGGCGAAGATCCGCCAGAACCTGTTCTGGGCCTTCGCGTACAACGTGGTCGGCATTCCTTTCGCGGCTTTCGGTCTGCTCAGTCCGGTGGTGGCCGGCGCGGCCATGGCAGCGTCGAGCGTGAGCGTGATGGCCAACGCGCTGCTGCTGCGGCGCTGGCGGCCGCAGGGTACCCGGCGCATGCCCTGAGCTGGTGTAGAAACACAGACCTCCTGCCGCACTTTCCTTCCATGCGAATCCTGTTGATCGAAGACGACGCCGTGCTGCACGACGTGATGCTGCGCAGCCTGCGCGATGCCGGCCACCGCGTGGACCTGGCGACCAATGTCGAGGACGCCGACCACCTCTGGCGCGTGCAGACCTTCGATGCCGTGCTGCTCGACCTCAACCTGCCGGCCACGTCCAGCCCCACCAGCGGGCTGGCCAGCGGCCTGCAGGTGCTGCGCCTGGCGCGCGGCCGGGGCGACCGCACGCCGGTGCTGGTGCTGACCGCGCGCGACCGCACCGACGAGCGCATCGCGGGCCTCGACGCGGGCGCCGACGACTACCTCGGCAAGCCCTTCGACCTGGCCGAGGTCGAGGCGCGACTGCGGGCCCTGGTGCGGCGCGCACAGGGCACCGACGATGTCTCGACGCTCGGCCAGTTGCGGCTGGACCGCAAGGCGCGACGCTTCGGCGTGGCCGGCGTTCCGCTCGACCTGCCGGCGCGCGAGTTCGAAGTGCTGTGGGAGCTGATGAGCCCGCCCGGCCGCACGGTGAGCAAGCGCGAGCTGTCCGACAAGCTGTCGACCTTCGACGAATCGCTGGGCGACAACGCGCTCGAGGCCTTCATCTCGCGCCTGCGCAAGAAGCTGGCCGGCAGCGGCGCGAGCATCCGCACACTGCGCGGCATCGGCTATCTGCTGGAAGCCGAGGCGTGAGCGCGGCGCCGTCGCTCACGCGACGCGTGCTGCGCGGCGTGCTGCTGCCGCTGGCGCTCACCTGGCTGGTCGGCACCGGGGTGGCACTGGTGGTGGCCAACAGCTTCACCGAACAGGCCTTCGACCGGACCTTGCTCGACGATGCCTATGCGATGTCGTCCAACGTGCGCGCCATCAATGGCGGCATCGAGTTGCTGTTGACGCCGCGCGAAGTCACCGCGGTGCTGTTCGACCAGACGGAGACGGTGCATTTCGCCGTGCTGCAGCGGGATGGCCATCGCCTCGCCGGCGAAGCCGGGCTGGCGGCGCCGGTGCCCGAGGGCGATGCATCGCACCGCTTCTCCGACATCGTGTTTCAGGGCCAGACCCTGCGGGCGGTCGTGCTCAACCATGCCGAACCCAACCCGTACCGCGTGGTGGTGGCGCAGACCACGCGGGCGCGCTCGGCCCTGGTGGAGCGCCTGCTGGTCTATGCGCTGGTGCCGCAGATCCTGCTGCTCGCCGTGCTGGCGATCTGGCTGTGGCGCCGCATCAACCGTGCGCTGCGGCCCCTGGGCGAGCTCGAAGCCACGCTCGACCGTCGCGATGCCAACGACCTGTCGCCCGTGCCGGTGGCGCGCAGTTCGCGCGAACTGGAGCGCCTGGGCGACGCGATGAATGCCTTGTTCGCGCGGGTTACGCACAGCGTGCGCGCGCAGCGCGAGTTCGCCGGCAATGTGGCGCACGAGCTGCGCACGCCGCTGGCCGGCATCCGCGCGCTGGCCGACTACGGCCTGGCGCAGAAGGATTCGGCGGTGTGGCGCGAGCAGCTCGAACGCATCGCCGCGAGCCAGGCGCGGGCCAGCCATCTGGTCGACCAGCTGCTGGGCCTCGCCCTGGCGGACGAGGGCCGCACCGCGCTGCAACGCGCGCCGGTGCGCCTGGACCTGTTGGCGGAAGAAGCGGTGATGCGGCACCTGGCGCGGGCCGATGCGCAGGGCGTCGACCTGGGCGCGCACGGCCTGGACGCCGGGCCCGTGACAGTGCAGGCGAACGCGGCCCTGGTCGAGGGCATCCTCGACAACCTGCTGGACAACGCGCTGCGCTACGGCGGCCGCACGCTCACGGTCGCGCTCGACGGCACGGTGCTGAGCGTGGTGGACGACGGTCCGGGCATCCCCGCCGCATCGCGCCAGGCGCTGATGCAGCGCTGGGCTCAGGGGGCCGACGGGCAGCGGCTGGGGCAGGGGGCCGGGCTCGGGCTGTCGATCGTCGCGCGCTATGCGCAACTGCTCGACGCCCGCCTCACGCTGGAAGATGCCGATGCGCGCGGCGGGCTGCGCGTGAGCCTCGCTTTTCCGCCGAGGTCAGCGCCAGGGGCCGATCAGCCGAGCGTCGGGTAGTCGGTGTAGCCCTTCTCGCCGCCGCCGTACATGGTGACCTTGTCGAGCTCGTTCAACGGTGCGTTCTCGCGCAGGCGGCGCACCAGGTCCGGGTTCGAGATGAAGGGCTTGCCGAAGGCCACGAGGTCGTCGCCTTCCTTCACGGCCGTCTCGGCCAGGGCCTTGTCGTAGCCGTTGTTCACCATCCAGGCGCCCTTGCCGCCGGCCTGGCGGTAGGCGGCCTTGAGCGCCTCGTAGTCGAAGGGCCGGTCGTCGATCTCGCGCGGGCCGCCGGTGGCGCCCTCGATGACGTGGATGTAGGCCAGGTTCATCGTGGCGAGCTGCTTCACGACGTAGTCGAAGAGCGGCTGCGGGTCGGCGTCGTAGGCGTCGTTGGCCGGTGTCACGGGTGACAGGCGAATGCCGGTCTTGCCGCCGCCGATGGCGTCGACCACCGCACGCGTGGCTTCGAGCAGCAGGCGGGCGCGGTTCTCGATGCTGCCGCCGTAGTCGTCGGTGCGCAGGTTGCTGCCGCTCTTCAAAAACTGGTCGAGCAGGTAGCCGTTGGCGCCGTGCATCTCGACACCGTCGAAGCCGGCGGTTTCCACGGCATTGCGCGCGGCGACCGCGTAGGCGTGCACGATGCCGGGCAGTTCTTCGGCGTCGAGTGCGCGCGGCTCGGAGGTTTCGACGAAGCTGGGAACGCCGTCCTTGATCAGCACCGTCTTGCTCTTGGCCGTGATGGCCGAAGGCGCGACCGGTTGGCCGTTGTCGGGCTGCAGGTCGGTGTGCGAGATGCGGCCGACGTGCCACAGCTGCACCACGATCTTGCCGCCCTTGGCATGCACCGCATCGGTCACGCGCTTCCAGCCGTCGAGCTGCTCGGTGGCGTAGAGGCCCGGCACGTCGGCATAGCCCTGCGCCTGGTGGCTGATGGCGGTCGCTTCGGTGATGAGCAGGCCGGCGCTGGCGCGCTGTTCGTAGTAGGTCGCCGTGATGGGCTTGGGGATCGCGTCGGGGGAACGGTTGCGCGTCAGCGGCGCCATGACGATGCGGTTGGCGAGGTGCAGGTCACCGGCCTGGACGGGGTCGAAGAGGGTTGGCATGTTGTTGTTGGGTTGCGGTTGGGTTGCGAATTGGCAACCGGTCGAGCCTAAGCCGGCCCGCCGATCCGTGCTGTGGCGGGGTTGTCGTCTTTGCTGTAGGCGCCGTACGCGGGCGGCCCGCAGAATGCGGCGCATGAGACTGCGACACCTGGTGCTGGTGCTCGGCGATCAGCTGAGCCTGCGAAGCGGCGCCTTCGATCGATTCGACCCGGCATGCGACCGGGTGCTGATGGTCGAGGCGCCGGCCGAATCGACGCATGTGCCGAGCACCAAGATGCGCAGCGCGCTGTTCCTGTCGGCGATGCGGCACTTCGCCGAAGACCTGCGGGCGCAGGCCTGGCCGCTCGACTACCTGCAGCTGGGCAGCCACGCCTTCGACACCATCGCCGATGCCCTGGCCGACGCGCTGGCACGCCATGCGCCCGAGGCGCTGGTGCTGGTCGAACCCGGCGAGTGGCGGCTCGAGCAGGCGGTGCGGGCCACCTGCAAAGCTGCAGCCGTGCGGGTCGACTTGCGCGACGACCTGCACTTCCTGTGTGCGCGGCGCGACTTCATCGACGACGCGCGCGGCAAGTCGCGGCTGGTGATGGAGACGTTCTACCGCCGCATGCGCGTGCGGCACCAAGTGCTGATGCAGCCCGACGGCGAGCCGGTCGGCGGGCAGTGGAACTTCGACGCCGAGAACCGCGGCACTTTCGGCCGACAGGGGCCGGGCCTGCTGCCGCGGCCACCGTCGTTTCCGCCGGATGCCATCACGCGGTCCGCCATCGCCGACGTGGAACGGCACTTCGGCGACCACTACGGCAGCGTCGATGGCTTCGACTGGCCGGTCACCCGAGCCCAGGCGATGGAGGCGCTGGCGGACTTCGTCACGCACCGTCTGCAGGACTTCGGCCGCTTCCAGGACGCGATGTGGCAAGACGAGCCTTTTCTGTACCACGCGCTGATCTCGTCGTCGCTGAACCTCAAGCTGCTTGATCCGCGCGAGGTCATCGACGCGGCGGTCGCGCGCCACGACGAGGGCGCCGCGCCGATCGAGGCCGTCGAGGGCTTCGTGCGCCAGATCCTCGGCTGGCGGGAGTTCATCCGTGGCGTGTACTGGTGGCGCATGCCGGGCCTGCTCGAGGCCAATGCGCTCAAGCACACGGCGCCGCTGCCCGACTGGTACTGGACCGGCCAAGTGCAGATGAATTGCATGAAGCACGCCATCGGCCAGACGCTCGCGACCGGCTACGCGCACCACATCCAGCGGCTGATGGTGACGGGCAACTTCGCGCTCACCTTCGGCATGGCACCGGCGCAGGTGCATGCGTGGTACCTGTCGGTCTACGTCGATGCGGTGGAGTGGGTCGAGGCACCCAACACGCTGGGCATGGCGCTCTACGCCGACGGCGCGCGCTTCGTGACCAAGCCGTATGCAGCCGGCGGTGCCTACATCCACCGCATGAGCAACTACTGCACGGGCTGCCGCTACAAGCCGACCTCGCGCCGCGGCGACGATGCCTGCCCGATGACGGTGATGTACTGGGACTTCGTCGCGCGCCACGCGCCGATGCTGGAACGCAACCCGCGCACCATGATGATGGTGAAGAACCTCGCGCGCTTTGGCACCGACGAGGTGGCGACCATCCGCGCGACGGCCGAGCGCATGCGCGCGCTGCCGGACGCACTCTGAGCGCCGGTGCCGCTGCGTTACTTCGCTTGGCTCTCGGCCTTCTGCGCCGCCTGCACCGCCGGACGCGCACCAATGCGCGCATGCCATGCCAGCAAGTTGGCGAAGGGCGCGAGATCCACACCGGTCGGCTTGGCCCAGTTGAGCACCGTGAAGAGGTAGCCGTCGGCCACGCTGAAGTGCTCGCCCATGAGGAATTCCTTGCCGTCGACTTCCTTGTCGAGCCAGGCGAAGCGCGTCTTCAGGCGTTCCTTGGCGATGGTCTTCGCTTCCTCGGGCATCGCCGGGTTGAACAGCGGGCTGAAGCCCTTGTGGACCTCGGTGCCGATGAAGGTGAGCCATTCCTGCAGGCGGTAGCGCTGCATCGTGCCGGCGGCGGGTGCGAGGTTCTTCAGGGGCGCCTGGTCGGCGATGTACTGCACGATGGCCGGGCCTTCGCGCAGGCGCGTGCCGTCGTCGAGTTCGAGCATCGGCACGTAGCCCAGCGGGTTGATGCCGTAGTAGTCGGTGCCGTCCTGGAGCTTGTGGCTCTTGGTGCTGGCCAGCACCGGTTCGAAGGCGATGCCGGCTTCGTGCAGCGCGATGAGGGGCGAGAGCGAACAGGTGCCGGGCGAGTGATACAGCTTCATGGAATGTTCCGGAAGAAGGGTGGGAAGGCTGGAGCGGAGGTCGATCGTAGCGGGTTGATCAGCGCCCGGTGCGCGCTGCGTTTTTGTCCTACGGTGCCTTGCGCGGCACGACTATCCGGCGTGCATGGGCGATTTTTTAAGCTTCATCCATGGGCGGCGTGGTGCTGCCGATGAGGAAATCACATGTTGAAGTACGCCATCATTTTCGCGATCGTTTCGCTGATCGCCGGTGCGCTTGGCTTCGGCGGCGTGGCGGCCGGCGCGGCCGGGATCGCCAAGGTGCTGTTCGGGCTGTTCCTGGTGCTGGCGGTCGTGTTCCTGGTGCTCGCAGCGCTGGGCGTGGGCGCCGTCCGAAAAGTGATCGACTGAGCGTGCACTTCTCTCACATCGAGACCGTCCTCGACTACGAGGTGGCGGCTCCGTCGCACTTGCTGCTCAACATCGAGGCGGTGCGCTCCGGCGGCCAGGTGGTGTTGCGCGAGAACCTGGTGGTGGAGCCGGCGGTCGAGATGCAGGCCTTCTGCGACGAAGGCAGCGGCAACCGCTTCATCCGTTTCGATGCGGTGCCGGGGCCGCTGAAGATCCGTTACACCGCCAGCGTCCAGCGGTCCTTCGTCGAAGTGCCCGTCGATCTCGAGGAAGTGCCCGTCAATCAAGTGCCCCATGAATTGGTGCACTACCTGATGTCCTCGCGGTACTGCGAGTCCGACGTGATGGCGCGCGCCGCGCAACAGCTGTTCGGCGATTTGCCGCAGGGCATCGGCCGCGTGCAGGCCATCGCCGACTGGATCCACGACAGCATTCGCTACGAGCCAGGCAGCAGCGAGTCGACGACCACGGCACGCGATGTCTTCGTGCAGCGTGCCGGCGTCTGCCGCGATTTCGCGCACCTGGGCATCACCTTTTGCCGTGCGCTGAACATTCCGGCTCGATTGGTCGTCGGCTATGTTTACTTCGACGAGCCGCCGCAGGATTTCCACGCGATCTTCGAAGCGTGGATTGGTGGGCAGTGGGTGTTGTTCGACCCGACGCGCATGGCGCCTGTCGATCGCCTGGTGCGCGTGGGCACCGGCCGCGACGCCAAGGACGTGGCCTTCTGCACGATCTTCGGGCCGGTCAGCATGACCAACAAGATGCTCACGGTGCGCGAGTACCAGGACGAGAGCGCGCCGCCCTCCGTGGCCCCGGCGCCCACGGGCACCGTCGTCGGCATCGAAAAGCCGGTGCCGGTGACGCCGGTCGCGTCGAACGATCCGGCCTTGAGCGCGGCCCACGCTCTGTCTGCGCTCGACTGACGCTACAAAAATAGTAGCATCGGAGCCCGCCGTGGCAAGGGCCGCGGCGTGGTGTGGATGGAACGCGCGGGTGTCCCCACAGGCGGCATTGACGGGGGTTGGCGCTTAAAATCACCGCCCCTCCCTCGCAGAGTTCCGCAGCGCATGCGTGCGCTGGCCACCCACCATGTTGTATCCCGAAGAATTCGATGTGATCGTCGTCGGCGGCGGCCATGCCGGCACCGAAGCCGCGCTCGCGGCCGCCCGCATGGGCGCGAAGACGCTGCTGCTCACCCACAACATCGAGACGCTCGGCCAGATGAGCTGCAACCCGTCGATCGGCGGGATCGGCAAGGGGCATCTGGTGAAAGAGGTGGATGCGCTGGGCGGCGCGATGGCGCTGGCCACCGACGAGGCGGGCATTCAGTTCCGCATCCTGAACTCGAGCAAAGGCCCGGCTGTGCGTGCCACCCGCGCGCAGGCCGATCGCGTGCTCTACAAGGCGGCCATCCGCAGCAGGCTGGAGAACCAGCCGAACCTGAGCCTGTTCCAGCAGGCCGTCGACGACCTGATGGTGGAGGGCGACCGCGTGGTCGGCGCCGTGACGCAGGTGGGCATCCGCTTCCGGGCGCGCACGGTCGTGCTCACGGCCGGCACCTTCCTGGACGGCCGCATCCACGTCGGGCTCGACAACTACCAGGCCGGACGCGCCGGCGATCCGCCGGCCATCAGCCTGTCGGCACGGCTCAAGGAGCTGAAGCTGCCGCAAGGCCGCCTCAAGACCGGCACACCGCCGCGGCTCGATGGGCGCAGCATCGACTTCTCCAAGTGCGCCGAACAGCCGGGCGACGGCATGCCCGGCGGTGCGACCGACGTGATGCCGGTGTTCAGCACCATGGGCCGCGCCGACATGCATCCGCGGCAGATGGCCTGCTGGGTCACCCACACCAACGCGCGCACGCACGACATCATCCGGTCCGGCTTCGACCGCAGTCCGATGTTCACCGGGAAGATCGAAGGGGTGGGGCCGCGCTACTGCCCGAGCGTCGAGGACAAGATCAACCGCTTCGCCGACAAGGACAGCCACCAGATCTTCCTGGAGCCCGAAGGCCTGACCACGAACGAGTACTACCCGAACGGCATTTCGACCAGCCTGCCTTTCGACATCCAGTACCAGCTGGTGCGCTCGATGGCGGGCCTGGAAAACGCGCACATCCTGCGGCCGGGCTACGCCATCGAATACGACTACTTCGACCCGCGCGAACTCAAGAGCAGTTTCGAGACGCGGGCCATCCAGGGGCTGTTCTTCGCGGGGCAGATCAACGGCACCACCGGCTACGAAGAGGCGGCGGCCCAGGGGCTGTTCGCGGGGATCAACGCAGCGTTGCAATGCCGTGGTGAGGATGCCTGGCTGCCGCGGCGCGATGAGGCTTACCTGGGTGTGCTGGTCGACGACCTGATCACCAAGGGCGTGACCGAGCCGTATCGCATGTTCACCAGCCGCGCCGAGTTCCGGCTGCAGCTGCGTGAGGACAACGCCGACATGCGCTTGACCGAAGCAGGGCGGAAGCTCGGGCTGGTCGACGATGCACGTTGGGAGGCGTTCTCGCGCAAGCGCGATGCTGTTTCACGTGAAACACAGCGCTTGAAGTCGACGTGGGTGAATCCCCGCAATCTGCCGGCCGTCGAGTCGGCCCGGGTGCTGGGCAAGGCCATCGAGCACGAATACAACCTGGGTGACCTGCTGCGCCGGCCGGATGTCGACTACGCGTCGCTCATGTCGCTGGACGGCGGCAAATACGCACCGCGCGAGCCGCTCGACGCGACCGAGGTCGAGCAGGTGGAAATCTCCGCCAAGTACTCTGGCTACATCGACCGCCAGCACGACGAGGTGGAACGGGCGTCGCATTTCGAGAACCTCAAGCTGCCGGCGGACTTCGACTACGGTCAGGTGCCCGCGCTGAGCTTCGAGGTTCGGCAGACGCTGGCGCGCCAGCGCCCGGAAACGCTGGGCCTGGCATCGCGCATGTCCGGTGTGACGCCGGCGGCGATCTCGTTGCTGATGGTGCATCTGCGCAAGGGCGGTCATCGGGCGTTCGCCAAGACCGCCGATGTCTCGACGGCGCCCACGGCCGAATGAGCGGCGAGGCGACCCTGCGCGCGGGCGCAGCACAGCTCGGCCTGGCGCTGGACGATCAGCAGTGCGAGCGATTGCTGGCCTACGGCGCATTGATCCTGAAGTGGAACAAGGTCTACAACCTGACGGCGCTGCGCGACCCGGCGACGGTGATGACGCACCATCTGCTGGACAGCCTCTCGGTCATCGCGCCGCTGCAGCGTGAGCGAGCGGCCGCGACGCGCTTGCTGGACGTCGGTGCCGGCGCCGGTTTACCTGGCGTCGTGATCGCCATCATGCGGTCCGATGTCGATGTCACCTGCCTCGATGCGGTGGCCAAGAAGACGGCGTTCGTCCAGCAGGTGGCGGCGGAACTCAAGCTGCCCAACCTCCGGGGCTTGCACGCCCGGGTCGAAACACTGACCGGCGCGTACGACGTCATCAGCAGCCGCGCCTTCGCCTCGCTGCCGGATTTCTACAGCGGCTCGGTGCAGCTGCTGGCGGAGGAGGGTGTCTGGCTCGCCATGAAGGGCAAGGTGCCGGCGGAGGAATTGGCTGCACTGCCACCCGGCGTGGATGTGTTTCACGTGGAACAACTGACCGTGCCCGGCCTCGATGCCGAGCGCTGCATCGTCTGGGCGCGAAAAGCCGCGCACTGAAGCCTCAACGAGTGCTGGAAGAGGGCGTTGCGGCGCCGGGGCTGACTTAGACTCGACGCTCCCTTTCTTCAGGCACCTCCCATGTTCGGCATCGCTGATTACGGCGCTTTCGTTGCAGCCATCGTTCTGTTCCTCGCGATCCCGGGCCCCGGCAATCTGGCGCTGATCACCTCGACGGGGAAGGGTGGCATCCGCGGCGGCCTGGCCGCCACGCTGGGACTGATCGCCGGCGATCAGGTGCTCATGTGGATGGCAGTCGCCGGCGTGGCCGCGCTGCTGGCCGCCTACCCGGCCGCCTTCCACGCAGTGCGTTGGCTGGGCGCCGCCTACCTGGCCTGGCTGGGCTTCAGGATGCTGTTGGCCAAGTCCGGCGCTGCGCCCATCCTGAACATCCGACCGCGACAGTTCGCGCGGCAGGCCTTTTTCATCACGTTGCTCAATCCCAAGGCCATCGTGTTCTACATGGCCTTCTTCCCGCTCTTCGTCGACCCGGTGCGCCATCAGGGTGTGGTGACCTTCGGCGCGATGGCGCTCACGATCGCGGTGCTCACCTTCGCCTATGGCCTGGCAGCGACGCTGCTCACGCACTTTCTGGCCGAACGCATGCGCGCCAACCCGCGCATCTCCAGGACGCTCGAGAAGCTGGCCGGTGTCTTCCTGATCGGCTTCGGCGTCAAGCTCGCCGTGTCGCGCTGAAAGGGGCCGGACCATGGCCAAGATTTTCTGCATCGCCAACCAGAAGGGTGGCGTCGGCAAGACCACCACCACGGTGAATCTCGCCGCCGGACTGGCCAAGGTCGGGCAGCGGGTGCTGATGATCGACCTGGACCCGCAGGGCAATGCCACCATGGGGTCGGGCATCGACAAGCGCCAGCTCGAGACGACGGTGTACGACGTGCTGCTGGAGTCGTCCTCGGTCGCCGAGGCGCGGGTCAAGTCCGAGTCCTGCGGCTACGACGTGCTGGGCGCCAACCGCGAACTGGCCGGCGCCGAGGTCGAGATGGTGGCGCTGGACCGCCGCGAGAAGCGCCTGCGCACCGCGCTGGCCGCCGTCGGTGCCGAGTACGACTTCATCCTGATCGATTGCCCGCCCAGCCTCAGCCTGCTGACGCTCAACGGGCTGTGCGCCGCCCATGGCGTGATCGTGCCAATGCAGTGCGAGTACTTCGCGCTCGAGGGCCTGACCGACCTGGTCAACACCATCAAGCAGGTGCACGCCAACCTCAACAAGAACCTGCAGATCATTGGCCTGCTGCGCGTCATGTTCGACCCGCGCATCACCCTGCAGCAGCAGGTGAGCGAGCAACTCAAGGCGCACTTCGGCGACAAGGTGTTCGACACCGTGATCCCGCGCAACGTGCGGCTGGCCGAAGCGCCGAGCTACGGGCTGCCGGGTGTCATCTTCGACCCGGCGGCTCGTGGCAGCCAGGCCTTCATCGCCTTCGCGCAGGAATTGGTCGCCAAGATGCCGCCGGCCAGCGCTTTCGCGCCGTCGGCCCCCGCCGCCCCTGCGCCGATCGACCTGCCTGCAACCCTGCAGAGCGCGGCCGGCGGCCCCGAGCCATGACCGCCGCCGTCACGCCCGCCATCACCACGCTGTTGCTGCCCGGCTGGCAGAACAGCGATGCGGCCCACTGGCAGAGCCGGTGGGAAGCCGTGCACGGCGACCACCGCGTCGAGCAGCACGACTGGATACGCCCGAAGCGGGGCGACTGGTCGGCCCGCCTCGACGAAGCGGTGCTGGCCGCACCCGGCCCGGTCGTGCTTGTCGCGCACAGCCTCGGCTGCATCCTCGTCGCGGCCTGGGCGGCGCACTCTCGCCAGACGGCCAAGGTGCGTGCGGCCTTGCTGGTGGCCCCTGGCGACCTCGAACGCGACGACCTGCGCCAGATGATTCCCGGCTGGGCGCCGATCGTGCGGCAGCCGCTGCCTTTCCCGGCGCTGATGGTCGCCGCCAACGACGACCCGTACTGCGACGCGGCCCGCGCGCGCGGCATGGCGGCCGACTGGGCCGCCCGCTTCGTCGACCGCGGCCCCGGCGGCCACCTCAACGGCGACTCCGGCCTGGGCGACTGGCCCGAAGGCCGGGCGCTCCTGAACGACTTTCTGAACGACAACGAAGACTGACCTCGATGGCCACCAAGAAACCCAAGGGCCTCGGCCGCGGACTCGAAGCCCTGCTGGGCCCCACCTACAACGGCGGTAGCGACGCTGGCAGCAACGATGCCGGCACCGCTGCCGGCGGCGCCTCCGCCGCGAACCCGACCGTCCTGAAGCTCGACCAGATGGTCGCCGGCGTCTACCAGCCGCGCACCCGCATGGACGAGGGTGCGCTGTACGAGCTGGCCGAGAGCATCAAGGTGCAGGGCATCATGCAGCCCATCCTCGTGCGCCGGCTCGATGCCGAATCGGCTGCCGCGAAGGACGCCGAATTCGAGATCATCGCCGGCGAGCGCCGCTTCCGCGCCGCCAAGCTGGCGGGGCTGGACAGCGTGCCGGTGCTGGTGCGCGACGTGCCGAACGAGGCCGCCGCTGCGATGTCGCTCATCGAGAACATCCAGCGCGAAGACCTGAATCCGCTGGAAGAGGCCCAAGGCCTGCAACGCCTGGTCGCAGAGTTTGGGCTCACTCACGAAATGGCGGCGCAGGCCGTAGGGCGGTCGCGCAGCGCGGCCAGCAACCTGCTGCGCCTGCTGAACCTGGCCGAGCCGGCGCAGGCCATGCTGATGGCCGGCGACATCGACATGGGTCACGCCCGCGCGCTGCTGTCGCTGGACCGCGGCACGCAGATCACCGCGGCCAACCAGATCGCCGCCAGGAAAATGTCGGTCCGGGAAGCCGAGGCGCTGGTGAAGAAACTGGCCGCCGAGTTCAGCCTGACGCCGTCGCCGCGCCGCGGCAATGCCGAGAAGTCGCGTGATCTGCAGCGCGTCGAGGAAGAGCTGGCCGACCTGCTCACCGCCGAGGTCGAGGTGCGCATCAAGAAGCGCAGCAAGCGTGGCGGCAAGGTGGAGGAGAGCGGCGAGCTCGCCATCCATTTCGGCTCGCTCGAAGCGCTCAATGGCCTGATCGACCGCCTGCGCGGTACCGCCTCTTAGGGCGCGGGCGCGTCAAAGCGAGAAGATCTTCCCGGGGTTCATGATGTTCTTCGGGTCGAGCGCGCGCTTGATGGTGCGCATCATGTCGACCGCGCCCACGCCGGCCTCGTCGACCAGGAAGCCCATCTTGTGCAGCCCGATGCCGTGCTCGCCGCTGCAGGTGCCTTCCAGCGCGATGGCGCGCGACACCAGGGCGTGGTTGAGCACCTCGGCCTTGGCGCGCTCCTCGGCGTCGTCGGGGTCGATCAGGTAGCCGAAGTGGAAGTTGCCGTCGCCCACGTGGCCGACGAGGAAGTAGGGGATGCCGCTGGCGTCGGCCTCGGCCACCGATTCGAGCAGGCAGTCGGCCAGCCGCGAGATCGGCACGCAGGTGTCGGTCGAGATGGCGCGGCAGCCCGGGCGTGACTGGATCGCCGCGAAATAGGCGTTGTGCCGCGCCGTCCACAGGCGCGTGCGCTCTTCCGGGGTGGTGGCCCATTCGAAGGCGTTGCCGCCGTGGCCGCTCGCCAGCTCCTGCACCGTCTCGGCCTGCTCCTTCACGCCGGCGGGCGAGCCGTGGAATTCCATCAGCAGCAGCGGCTCTTCGCGCAGGCCGAGCTTGGCGTAGGCGTTGACCATGCGCACGGTGTTCACGTCGATCAGCTCCACGCGTGCGATCGGCACGCCCAGCTGGATGGTTTCGATGGTGGTGCGCACGGCCGCTTCGATGCTCGGGAAGGAGCAGATCGCGGCCGACACGGCCTCCGGCAGCGGGTAGATGCGCAGCGTGATCTCGGTGATGACGCCCAGCGTGCCTTCGCTGCCCACCATCAGCCGCGTGAGGTCGTAGCCGGCCGAGGACTTGCGCGCCCGTGTGCCGGTGCGGATCGTCTCGCCGCTGGCCGTCACCACCTCGAGGCCCAGCACGTTCTCGCGCATGGTGCCGTAGCGCACCGCGTTCGTGCCGCTGGCGCGCGTGGCCGCCATGCCGCCGATGGAGGCATCGGCACCGGGGTCGATGGGGAAGAACAGGCCGGTGCTCTTGATCTCGTCGTTGAGCTGCTTGCGCGTCACGCCGGGTTGCACCGTCACGGTGAGGTCGTCGTCGTTGATGGACAGCACGCGGTTCATGCGCGACAGGTCGATGCTGATGCCGCCCTGCACCGCCAGCAGGTGGCCTTCGAGCGACGAGCCGACGCCGAAGGGAATCACAGGAACGTCGTGGTCACTGGCCAGCTTGACCGCATCGGCCACGTCCTGCGTGCTCTCGGCGAAGACCACGGCGGCGGGCGGCGGCGCCTCGAAGGACGACTCGTCGCGGCCGTGCTGCGTGCGCACGGCCAGCGCGGTCGAGCAGCGCTCGGCGAAGCGGGCCTTGAGCGCGTCGAGCAGTGCGGCGGGCACTTCGCGCAGATGGAGTTCGGGCAGCAGTTGGCCTGCGGTGGTCGGCGCATTCATCGGTTGTCTCCTGAGGCGGTCTACCATTCTAAGAACCGCATCCACGAAAGTCTTCGCCATGGGCAATCGCCTCACCCAGATCGCCACCCGCACCGGGGACGACGGCACCACCGGCCTCGGTGACAACAGTCGCGTGCCCAAGGACCATCAACGGGTCCAGGCCATGGGCGACGTCGACGAGCTGAACTCGCACATCGGTTTGCTGCTGTGCGAGCCGATGCCTGCGCCGGTGCGCGAGCTGTTGGTCGACGTGCAGCACCAGCTCTTCAACCTCGGTGGCGAGCTGTCGATGCCGGGCTACACGCTGCTCAAGGCCGAGGCGCTGCTGCAACTCGACCAGGCCCTGGCCACGCACAACGCGACACTGCCGCGGCTGGCCGAATTCATCCTGCCCGCCGGCACGCGTGCGGCCTCAGAGGCGCACGTCTGCCGCACCGTGGCGCGCCGGGCCGAGCGTGCCGTGGTCGCGCTGGGTGCCGACGAGGCGCTCAACGACGCGCCGCGTCAGTACCTCAACCGCCTGAGCGATCTGCTCTTCGTGCTGGCACGGGTGCTCAACCGCGTGGACGGGGGCGATGATGTTTACTGGAAAAGCGAGCGTCTGACGCGCGCAGCGGCGGAGCAGACGCAGCATCCCGATACCGCATCGACCGATACCGATGCATGAAGCAAGGAGCCTTCGAATGACCCGAACCTATCTCTCCAAAGGCTGCGCGGCTGCAGCGCTCTGTATGGCGATGGCCCTGTCCTTCGCCGCCATGGCGCAGCACACCGACAGCCCGCCGCCGCGCAAAGGCACGGTCATGAACGGCGCGGAACGTGGCAGCCATGCAGCCGGCCGTGGCGTGACCCGCGCGGACAACGCCACGCGCCGCGGCGTGGCGAACGTGTCCGAACGCGCGAGCCGCCCGGTTCGCAATGTTGGCGAGTCGATCGGCCGCAAGCTCCCCGGCGGCTCGCGTCACCCGGCACCGCCGCCGGTCGGCCCACAAAGCACCACGCCATCGCCGGGCTAGAGCGGCGCGCGGGCGAATGGCCCACGGATACCTGCGCTTACGGCCTTCACCCGATGCGCATCTGCGCTGTGGTGTGGCGACACATGCCGCACCCACACTGGAACCCTCATCCACGCAGAAGGAGTTTCAGATGAACAACAAATCCAGGGGCATGACCCTCGTCGCAGCCGCGCTCGCCCTGTGCATGGCGGGCGGCGCCTTCGCGCAGGATCGCCGGGGCGACGACCGCGGTCCCCGCGGCAACGACCAGCGCCATGAACAACACGATCGGCGCGACGACCGCCGCGATGCCCGCAATGACGCGCGTCACGACCGCCAGGACTTCCGCGATGGCCGCCAGGCCGATCGCCGCGGCTATCCGCAGCCGCATGCGGACTGGCGTCGCGGTGGACGCGTTCCGCAGGAATACCGTGGCCGCAACTATGTGGTCGAAGACTGGCGCGGCTATCGCCTGCAGCAGCCGCCGCGCGGCTACCAGTGGGTAGGCGTCGGCGGGGACTTCGTGCTGGCCGCCATCGCCACCGGCGTGATCGCGCAGATCATCTCGTCGCAATAAGCGCAGGCGAAGAAAAAGGCGCTGTCCGTGAGGGCAGCGCCTTTTTTCGTCGTCGACTCAGACGGCAGAGGGCGTGGTCAGCTGAGCGCACACGTTGCGCCCGGTGATGGTGAGGCGCAAGCCGCCCCCATGCCATTCCAGCCAGTTGAGGGCGACGAAGCCCTCGATGTCCTGATCGTCGATCAGGTCCGCTTGGCGATGGTTCAGCCGCTCGACGGTGAGCGGCAATGCCTGCCGCAATCGCTCGCGCAATGCAGCCGCTGCGGCTGCCTTCACTTCGATGCGCGTCTGCTGGGTCGATGCCATGGCGGATCCGTTTCGCAAGCTGAGGATGTCTTCCACTGTAACCTTTGATAGCTACAGTGGATTGGACTATTTACCCCGCCGTCAGCCGAAGCGCAAGGAGCGCAGGCCGACCGTGCGATCGATCACGATCACGACCGCCAGCGTGAGCAGGATGCTCACCGTCGACACCGCCGCTGCGGTCGGATCGAAATCCCAGCGCAGGTAGTCGAACAGCTGCAGCGGCAGCGTCGTCATGCCGATGCCCTTGAGCAGCAGCGACATGTTGAACAGGTCGAAGGAAATCACGAAGGCGAACAGCGCGCCGGTGATGATCCCCGACTTGATCAGCGGCAGCGTCACGCGCAGGAAGGCGCGCACCGGCGAGGCGCCCAGGCTGCGCGCCGCCTGCTCGAGCGATGCGTCCTGGTTGTAGAGCGTCGACGCCACGTTGGTGAACACGTAGGGCAGTGTCACCAGCACATGGCCGACGACGAGGCCGAACATGGTCTTGGTGCCGATGCCACTCGCATACAGGAAGAACAGCAGCGCGATGGCCGTCAGGATCTCCGGCAGCATGAGCGGCAGCATCAGCAGCATGCGCAGGCCCTCGCGAAAGCGCGTCGAATAGCGCACCACGTACAGCGCGCCGCTGACGCCGATCAGCGTGGAGCACACGGTGGCGATGGCCGCCACCTTCAACGACGTGCCGATGGCGCGCATGAAGGCTTCGTTGGCGAACAGCGTGCCGAACCAGCGCAGCGACATGCCCTGCGGCGGGAAGGTCAGGAACTCGCCGGCGTTGAGCGACATCAGCACGATGATCACGATCGGCAGCAGCAGGAACACGTACACCGCGCCGACGTAGGCCAGGCCCAGGCCGTCGGCCACGCGGCTGCCCATGGGGTTGCGCTTCACTGGATGCCTTTCGTGAAGAGGCCGCTGATGCGGGCGTAGACGAAGACCGCCGCCATGCCGCAGAAGGCCAGCACCAGCGCCTGCGCGGCGCCGACCGGCCACTGGAAATTGTCGATCAGGTTCTGTACCACCAGCACCGACATCGTCTTGACCTGCGCGCCGCCCAGCATCACCGGCGTGACGTACGCGCTCAGCGTCAGCACGAAGACCAGGATGGTGCCGGCCTGGATGCCCGGCCACGACAGCGGCAGGATGACCCGCCAGAACACCTTGAGCCGCGAAGCGCCCAGCGAGCGCGCGGCCTGCTCCAGCGTCGGGTCGATGGCCTGGATCACGCCCACCAGCGGCAGGATCATGAAGGGCAGGAACACGTGCACCAGCGCGATGGTCACGCCCAGGCGGTTGTTCATCAGCTGCAGGCCGGTCTCGATCAGGCCCATGTCGATCAATGCGCGATTGATCACGCCGTTGCCCGACAGCAGGATCAGCCAGCCGAAGCTGCGCACCACCACGCCGACGAGCAGCGGCGACAGCACCAGCACGTAGAGCAGGCTGCCCCAGCCCGACTTGGTTCGTGCCAGATGGAACGCGACGGGGTAGCCCAGCAGCAGGCAGATGGGCACCGTCGTGAGGCCGAGCAGCAGCGTGTCGGCCAGCACGCCCAGCACGTAGCCGTCGCCCAGTTGCGCCGCGTAGTTCGACAGCGTGAAGCCCTTGCCGTAGGGCGCGCCGACGGCGGGCGGGCGCAGGCTCATGCTCACGATGTTGAGGTAGGGCAGCACCAGGAAGACGCCGATCAGCACCAGCGCCGGCACGATCAGCCAGAAGGCGCGACGGCCCAGTGGCTGCGGGCGGCGCACGGTGGCGAGGGCAGGCGCCGTGGCCGTCATCGTCGCGCTCATGCGGCCGCGACGATCCAGGCATGGCCCGGATCGAAGGCGAAGGCGGCCGTCGCGCCGGCGTCCACGCGCTGGCTCGGTGCGGTCTGCACCAGCAGGCTCTGGCCACCGGCGCACTGCACCGTGTGCTCGACCGTGCTGCCCAGGAAGTAGGTGGCCTGCACGTTGCCCGTGTAGGGCCCGTCGTTCTGGAAGCGGATCGCCTCGGGGCGGATGGTCACGTGCACCGCCTGCCCGCTCGCGAGCGGTTGGTCGTAGCAGGCCGGCACGTCGCCGAGGGGTGTGCCGATGCGGTAGGTGGGGTAGGGCCCCGGAGCATCGGTCAGGCCTTCGACGCGACCTTCGATCAGGTTCGAGCGGCCGATGAAGCGCGCGACCTCGATGCTGCGCGGGCGCAGGTAGATCGCCTCGGGCACGTCGAACTGCAGCAGCCGGCCGCCGAGCATCACGGCCACGCGGTCGGACATCACCATCGCCTCGGCCTGGTCGTGCGTGACGTAGAGCGTGGTGATGCCCACGCGCTTTTGCAGCTCGCGAATGAACACGCGCATGTCCTCGCGCAGCACCGCGTCGAGGTTGGCCAGCGGCTCGTCGAGCAGCAGCAGGCGCGGCTCGATGACGAGCGCTCGCGCCAGCGCCACGCGCTGCTGCTGACCGCCCGAGAGCTGGCGCGGGTAACGCTCGGCCATGGCGGTGAGCTGCACCATCGCCAGCACGGCGTCGATGCGGCGCTTGCATTCCACCTTGCCCACGCCGCGCATTTCCAGCCCGAAGGCCAGGTTGCGTGCGACGGTGAGGTGCGGGAACAGCGCGTAGTTCTGGAACACCATGCCGATGTCGCGCTTCTCGGGTGGCAGGTCGGTGATGTCCTCGTCGTTCAGCCGCACGCGGCCCTGGTCGGGAAACTCGAAGCCCGCCACGCAACGCAGCGTGGTGGTCTTGCCGCAGCCGCTGGGCCCCAGCAGCGAGATGAACTCGCCCTCGACCGTGTTCAGGTCGAGGTGCTGGATGGCCGGCGTGGCGCTGCCGGCGAAGGTCTTGCGCAGGCCGTCGAGCGACACGCGCGTGGTGCGTCGCCCGAGGGCGGGCGACGCGTCGGTCGCCACGCTCACTTCATCTCCCGGTTCCAGCGGTCGGTGATCGCTGCGACCTGCGGATTGACCTTGCTCCAGTCGAACTGGAAGATCTTCTTCATGCCCTCTCCAGACACCGGCACGTCTTTGGCGAGCGCCGCGTCGAGTTTGGACTTCGTGTTGGTCGGCGATGTGAAGAACTCCTTGGCCATCATCTCCTGCACATCGGGGCGCAGGATGAAGTCGAGGTACTTGTAGGCCTCTTCCTTGGCGGGTGCGTTCTTCAGCACGTTGAAGGACTGCTCGAAGGCCAGCACGCCTTCGGTGGGCACCACCATCTCGACCGGCACGCCCTTCTTCTGCAGCGCGACGATCTCGGGGAAGTCGATGACCGCCACCGTGACGTCGCCGCGCGTGAGCATGGTCGACAGCGTGCCGCTCCAGTCGGCCTGCGTGAAGGGCAACAGCTTCTTGATCTCGACGAAGGCGCGGTCGATCGCGTCCTGCGAGCCGCCGTAGAGCTTGGCCGTCATCAGGAGGAACAGCATCGCGGCCGTGTTGCCGATCTGGTAGAGACCGATCTTGCCCTTGAATTCGGGGTTGCTCCACAGGTCGCTCCACGACTTGGGCGGCGTCTTCACCAGGTCCTTGCGGTAGCCGATGCCGATGGTCGACACGATGCCGCGCACGCCGTTGTCGCCCGGATTGCGCAGGAACGGGTAGGCGTTGGCCAGGTTCGGCACCTTGGCCGCGGGAATGGCCTCGAAGTAGCCTTCGGCGCGCACCATGCTCGCGATGTTCTCGTTGAGCATGAGGATGCTGTAGGGCGGCTTCTCGATGCCCGCCGCGCGCAGGTTGGCGACGAAGTTCTTGCCCAGGCCCACGTCGAGCGTGGTCTCGACGCCGGCGGACTTCTGGAACATCGGCATCAGGTCGGAACGCCAGAACTTCTCCCAGCGGCCGCCGTAGGTGTTGACGACCAGGTTCTGCGCGGCGGCCGAGATGCCGGGGATGGCCAGCGCCGACATGCCCGCGGCTGCGGCCATGGCCTGGAGGTAGTCGCGGCGGGAAAAGTTTTTCATGGGTGTCCTTGAAGAAGAAAAAGGAAAAAGAGGAACAGAGGGGGCGTGAGGAAAGGGCGTCAGGCCGAGGCCTTCGACGTGTCTCGCCGGTAGTCGTAGTTCTTGTTGAGCCGCTCCATCAGGTACTCGCCGTAGGGCACTGGTGGATAGAGGGGCGGGTGCTCGGCGTCGGTGCAGGTCGGCAGGCATTCGATCAGCGCATCCATCGACGGGTCGAGGAAGTAGGGCAGCGAATAGCGGTCGCCGCCCGAGCGGTTGATGACACGGTGCGGCGTCGACACGAAGCGGCCGTTGGTCCAGCGCGCCAGCATGTCGCCGACGTTGAGCACGTAGGTGTTGGCGATGGGCGGTGCTTCGATCCAGTCGCCGCCACGCGGGCGCACCTGCAGGCCGCCCGAGTCGTCCTGCGCCAGCAGCGTGATGATCCCGTAGTCGGTGTGCGGCGCCGAGCCCATCTGGTCGTCGGCCAGCGGCGGCTGCGGCGGGTAGTGCAGCGCGCGCAGGAAGGTGGTCGGGTGGTCGAAGTGATGGTCGAGCGCGGTGGCCGGCAGGCCGAGGCTGATCGCGATCAACCGCACGATGTAGCGGCCCAGCACGTCGACCTCGCGCACGTACTGTTCCATCGCCGGCTTGAAGTCGGGCAGCCACGTCGGCCACTGGTTCGGGCCCTGCATCGGCAGCCCGGCGAGCAGGCCGGGGTCGTCCGGCGGCAGCTCGTGCATCAGCATCAACGACTCGCTCATGTTGGGCTTGGTGACCTTGGCGACGGACGAGGTGACGATGGTCGACGTGGCCATGCCCATGTAGCCGCGGTGCGCCGCGTTGATGGCGAGCGACTGCTTGCGTTCGAGCGGTGATTCGTGGAAGCGCCTTGACGCCGCGAAGGCCGCGGTGCGCGTGGCGGGCGACACGGTGTGGCCGCCGATGTAGGCGAAGCCGAGGGTGCTCAGCGCGTCGTGCAGTTCGACGGCACTGGCCTGCGCCGCGGCGCTCTGCGGGTCGACGTTGCCGCCGAGATCGATGAGGGGAATGGACGTCAGCATCGGGTCGTTCAGGTGGAAGAAGGGGAGGGCCGCGAGGCGCCGCGCCACTGGGTCAGCAGGTCCTGCGATTCCATGACGAGGCCCAGGTGCAGCGACACCATCGTGAGCGCCGCGGCTTCCAGCTGCGGGTCGGTGCCGCGCACCAGGTCGCGCAGCACGATCACGCGGTAGTTGTGGTTGTTGGCGTCGAAGGCGGTGTTGAGCACGCAGCAGTCGGTGAAGCCGCCATCCAGCACCACGGTCGTGATGCGCTGGTTGCGCAAGAGGAAGTCGAGGTCGGTCGGGTAGAAGGCCGAGAGCCGCCGCTTGTTCTCCACGCGCATGTCGCCGGGCTCGACGCGTGTGACCCACTCGGTCCACGGCGAGCCCTCGATCGCATGCGCATCGGCGTTCGGGATGGGGCCGACATGCAGCGGGAAGGTGCGGCGCCAGGCCGACGGGATGCCGCGGATGTCGTCCACGCCATCGGGCCGCAGCGTCGACTTCACGTGCACGATGCGACCGCCGAGCGCGCGCACTTCGTCGTGGAATGCGTCGATGGGCGCCACGATGTCGCGCGCGCGCGGGGCCGGGCAAGGGCACTCGGGCGAGTCGTCCAGGTGGCCGCGGTGCATGTCGATGGAGATCACCGCGGTGGTGGTCGGGTCGAGGTAGTCGGCGAACTGGCTCGGGTCCAGCTCGCGTTCTTCTTCGTAGACGAATGCGCGCACTATCTTCTCTCCTCTCGCACATAGGGTTGACCCAGCGCGCCGGGTTCGTCATGGCCATTGCTGCCGCCACGGCCCCCGACCGCCACCCACACCATCACGGCCAGCGTGATCGCATAGGGCGTCATCAGCACGAAGTACTGCGGCAACTGCACGCCGGCCGCAGCGAGCTGGGGGATCAAGGCTTCGACGCAGCCGAACAGCACCGCGCCGGCCAGCGCCTTCCACGGCGACCAGCGCGCGAAGATCACCAGGCCGACCGCGATCCAGCCGCGGCCGCCGGTCATGCCGGCGATCCACAGCTTGGTACTCACCACCGAGATGTAGGCACCTGCGAGGCCGACCAGCGCCGAGCCCGCGAGCACCGCCGCAAAGCGCCAGGCCGTCACGCTGATGCCGGCCGCGTCGGCGGCCTGCGGGTTCTCGCCGACCGCACGCAGGCGCAGGCCCGCGGTGGTGCGCGTGAGGACCCACACCACCGCGACGAAGATCGGCAGCGTGAGGTACACGACGATGTTCTGGTTGAACAGCCGGCCCACCAAAGGCAGGGCGGACAGCGGCCACAGCGCGATGGCGCCGATGCTGCTGACCGCCACGTTCGTCCAGCCGAACAGCGTGCCCGCGAGGCTGGTGAGCCCCTGGCAGAAGAAGACCAGTGCAAGCCCCGCGATGACCTGATTCACGCGCAGCAGGATCGTCATCACCGCGAACAGCACCGACACCGCACTGGCCGCGAACATCGCGAGGACCAGCGACACGCCCGGTTGCCCGAAGGCGATCTGCGCGCCGATGCCGGCCAGCGCGCCGACCAGCATCAACCCTTCGGCGCCCAGCGACAGCACGCCCGAGCGCTCGCACACGATCAGCCCCAGCGCGGCCAGCGCGTAGGGCACGGCGAAGTCGGGGGCGTTGCCCAGCCAGTTGGTGGCGATCGCGAAGGCGTCCATGGCTTCAGGTCTTGCTCGCCACGGCGCGGAGGCGGTGGCGGATGAAGAAGTCCGACGACGCGACGCAGATCACGACGATGGCCTGGATCAGCTGCACCATCGAGAACGGGATTTGGTAGAAGACCTGCAGGTTGCGCCCGGCCACGAAGAGCGCCGCGACCAGCACCGCCACCACCGTGGCGGCCAGCGGGTTGTTGCGCGCCAGGAAGGCGATCAGGATGCCCGAGAAGCCGTAGCCCGCGAAGAAGCCCTGCGTGAGCCGGCCTTCCTGCCCCGCGACGACGACGAAGCCCGCGATGCCCGACAGCGCGCCCGACAGCAACACGGCCGCCAGGATCATGCGGCGCACCGGCACGCCCACCGCATCGGCCATGCGCGGGTTGGCGTCGACGAAGCGCAGGTACAGGCCAGCGCGGCTGATGCCGACGAACCACCACGCGAGCAACGCGACGACGAGGGCCAGGCCGATGGCCGCCGTGCTCACGTTGCCGAACCACTCGGGCAGCCGCTCGAAGGCGCGGAACTGCGGCGAGTAGGGGAAGGCGTCCTTCGGGTCCTTCCACGCGCCGTACACCAGGTGCAGCAGGAAGTTGCTGGCGATGTAGTTGAGCATCAGCGACGAGATGATCTCGTTGACGGCCAGCTTCAGCTTGAGCAGCGCGGGTGCCAGGGCCCACAGCAGGCCGAGCGCCATCGCCATCACGAGCATCAGCGGCAGGCGCAGTGCGGCGGGGCCCACATCGAAGAACGAGATGGCCGTCGCACCGATCGCGCCCCAGATCATCTGGCCTTCGAGCCCGAGGTTCCAGAAGCGCGCGCGAAAGGCCATCGACGCCGCGATGCCCACGAGGATCATCGGCGCGGCCTGGAACAGCACCGCCTGCAGGCTCTGCATGTCGAACAGCGTCTGCAGCACGAACTCGTTGAGCAGCTCGTGGGCCGGCACGCCGGCTGCCACGAGGATCGCGGCGGAGACGCCCATGCCGATGGCCAGCGACACGCCGAGGATCAGCGCCTGCGTGTGCCATGCCATCTGCTGGCGCAGTTCGAGCGCGAAGCGGCGGCTGGCAAGCGGTCGCTTTGCCCTCGCGGGCACGGTGGAGGAAACCGTCACCGCAGCCTCAGCCATGGTCCGTCATCGCCTGGCCGACCGCCTGGCGGTCCGCGGGTTGATCGAACTCGGCCACGATGCGGCCGCGCGTCATCACGCCGACGCGGTCGGCCAGCGCCAGCACCTCGTCGAGGTCTTCGCTGATCAGCAGCACGGCCGCGCCCGCGTCGCGCGCGGCCAGCAGGCGCGCGTGCACCTCGGCACCCGCGCGCACGTCGAGCCCGCGGCTCGGGCTGTGCGCCAGCACGATGCGCGGCGCGCGGCCGAACTCTCGCGCCAGCACCAGCTTCTGCGCGTTGCCGCCCGAGAGCAGTGCGGCTTTCTGGCCGAGGCTGCGCACGCCCTGCACATCGAACTGTTCGACCGCGGCCTGTGCATCGGCTTCGAGCGTGCGCGTGTCGAGCCGCCAGGGCGACCCGTAGCGGCCCGCGTGCACCTGGCCGATGCCGAAGTTCTCGGCCACGGTCAGCGCGCCGGCCAGCGCGAGGCCGTAGCGATCGGCCGGGATGGCGGCGAACTGCAGGCTGCGCCGCTGTGCGTTCGACAGGCGCTTCAGGTCACCGACATCCTGCAGCGTGATGTCGCCCTCGACTGCGTCGTCCAGGCCCATCAGCGCAGCGGCCAGCTCGCCCTGGCCGTTGCCGCCGACGCCGGCCAGCCCGTAGATTTCGCCGGCCTTCAGCTGCAGGTCGACGCCGTCGAGCGCGGGCCTTCCGCGAGCCGCTGCACTGCGCAGCCCGCGCACCGTGAGCCGCGGCGCACCGGCGGTGATGCCATCGCGGCGTCGCTGCGGCGCCGCGACCGAATCGCCGACGGTGAGCTGCACCAGGTCGGCGACGGCCACCTGCTTCGGGTCGACCGTCTTCACCGTGCGGCCGCCGCGCATCACGGTCACGCGGTCGGCCCAGGTCTTCACGTCGGTCATCTTGTGCGTGACCAGCACCACCGCCGCGCCGCTGCGCGCGAGCGCCTGCACGGTCGACAGCAGGCGCTCGGCTTCTGCATCGGTCAGCACGGCGGTCGGTTCGTCGAGGATCAGGATGCGCGCGCCCGCCAGCAGCACCTTGAGGATTTCCACGCGCTGCTGCTCGGCGATCGACAGGTGCGCGACGCGCTGCCGCGGGTCGATGTCGAAGCCCAGCTCGGCGGCCTTGGCGCGGATCTGTGCTTCCAGCTGGCCGAGCCGCTTGCGATGGCTGCCTTCGCCCGACGCCAAAGGATGGCCCAGCAGGATGTTCTCGGCCACGGTGAACGGCTTCACCAGCTTGAAGTGCTGGTGCACCATGCCGATGCGATGCCGTGCCGCATCGCGCGGGCCGCCCAGTTGCACCGGGTTGTCGTCGACCCACATCCGGCCGGCCTCGGGGGCGTAGAGGCCGGCCGCAATGTTCATCAGCGACGACTTGCCCGCGCCGTTCTCGCCCAGCAGTGCATGCACTTCCCCCCAGCGCGCGTCGAAGTCCGCGTCGGTCAGCGCCTGGAAGCCGTCGAAGGACTTGCCGATGCCGGTGAGTTGAAGGGCGGTTGCCATGCCGAGTGCCAGGGCCTTACTTCTGCGTCACCACGCCCTTGACGTACCAGTCCATCTTCCAGAGGTCGGCGTCCGACAGCACGGCGCCGGCGGCGACGCGTTCCTTGCCGTCGCGGTCCTTCAGCGGCCCGGCGTAGATCTGCTTGCCCTTCATCAAGGCGTCGCGCTCGGCCGTGATGAGCGCGGCCTTGTCCTTGGGCACGCCTGCGCCGAAGCCGGCGATGTCGGTGCCGCCGTCCTTCATCGCGATGAAGGCGCCGTAGGGCGCCGGCTTCCAGCCGCCGGCCATGATCTTCTTCAGCTCGGGCGTCAAGAACTTGTCCCACACCCACACCGACGAACACAGCGTGGCCTTGGGCGCGAACTGGCGCAGGTCGCGGTGGTGGCCGGTGCCGTACACGCCGCGCTCCTGCGCGACGATCTGCGGCGTGGGCGAATCGACGTGCTGGCCGATCACGTCGGCGCCCTGGTCGATCAATGCCATCGCGGCGGCGCGCTCCTTCACCGGGTCGTTCCAGGCGCCGGTATAGATCACGTTGACCGTGGCGTTCGGGTTGATCTTCTGCGCCCCGAGCGCGAAGGCGTTGACCGTCCAGTTCACCACGCCGAAGGGGTTGGCCGCGACGAAGCCGAGCTTGCCGCTTTTCGATGCCGCGCCGGCCGCCATGCCGCACAGGTACTGACTCTCGTAGGTGCGGCCGTAGAACGATTCCAGGTTGGTGCCGTTGGTGGTGCCCGAGCCGTTGAGGAAGGCCACGTCGGGGTACTTGGCGGCCAGTTCCTTGAAGGCGTCGGAGTAGCCGAAGGCGGTGCCGATCACGATGTTGGCGCCGCGCGAGATGAAGCGCTCGGCCGCCGGCTTGATGGCCGAGGCGTCTTCCGGCACGTTCTCGACGAACTGGATCTTCTTGCCGATGGCGGCCTCGACTTTCAGCCGCGCCTCGTCGAAGGCCTGCGTCCAGCCGCCGTCGTTCTTCGGGCCGAAATAGATCATCGCGATCTTCGGCTCGCCCTTGAGGGTGAAGCCGTCGGCAGCCACGGCGGCCCCCGGCAGCGCTGCACATGCCACCAGCGCCGCAACGGCGCAAGAAATCGATCGACGCAACATCACTCTGACCTTTCAGGCTTGGGAAAAGGGGATCGTGGCAGCGCGTCTACATCATGAAGTTGATGCGGAACACGTTGCCTTCGGGATCGAGCAGCACCGACTGGTACCAGTGGTAGTAGGTCTCGTAGGGCGCCTTGATGAGCTTGGCGCCCGCGTCGACGGCGATGGGCACCCTGCGGTCGACCTCGTCCTTCGAATCGACGTCGATGTTCAGCAGGAACTTCACGCCGCGCGTGTCGGAGAACTCGGCCAGGTGCAGCAGCGCGTAGGCATCGAGCGCGTTGAAACCCAGGCTCGACTTGCCGGTGTCGAGCCCGCGGAAGATCGGCGAGCGGATCGCCTCGATCTCGGGGAAGCCGAACACGCGCTGGTAGAAGCCGCTGAGCGCGACCACGTCTTTCGCGAAGACGTTGACGTAGGAGAGGTGGGGCATGTCAGTTTGCCTTTGCGATGTGCCGGCCGTCTTGTTCTGGACGCTCTTGTCCGGGGCGCGTGCGCAGGCCACCGGGTCCTCCCCTTCGCGAATGTCCCCCGCCTTCGGCTCCTCCTTTATTTCGCTGCGGGGAGCACCCGGCACCCTTCGCACGTGGGCACGCTGTGGGCATACGCGCGATCACCCACAGCGCCTCCGGATCTCGTCGATGGGGTGCCTTGCGCAGCGAAATAAAGGAGGAGGCCGCAGGCCGGGGGACATTCGCGGAGCAAGGTACGCCGTCGGCGTGATCGCTCCCCGAACAAGGCGTGCCAGGCGAAAACCAGTGCGTCATTTATGCGGTCGCCTTGGTCCCACCGAAGGTCGTCTGCTTCACGAACTTCGAGGTCAGGTGATCACCCGAGGAAATCGGCGCGTATTTGGGCTGCTCACCCGGTGCCAGGCAGCTCGGCAGGCACTCGACCATCGCGTCGTAGTTGGGCTGATGGAAGAACACCAGCGACTGCCGCCGGTTGCTGCTCGCCACCTCGAAGGGCGGGTTGACCACGCGGTGCAGCGTCGAGACCCACTGGTCGTTGGTCCACTGCATCATCAGGTCGGCGATGTTCACCACCAGGCCACCGTCGACCTGCGGCACATCGACCCACTGGCCGGCCTTGTTGAAGACCTGCAACCCCTTGTCGTCGGGCAGCACGATGGTGAGGCTGCCGTAGTCGCTGTGCGCACCGGCGCGCAGCTGGCCCGGCAACGGTGCCTCGGTCTGCGGCGGGTAGCTCAGCACGCGGAACATGCTGATGTGCTTGTCGATCTTGTCGTCGAAGAAGGTCTCGGGCAGTTTCAGGCCGAGCGCGAAGATGCGCATGAGCGAGCGCGACAAATCGCTCATCGCTTCGAAGTAATCCTCGTAGGCCTCGCGGAAGCCGGGGATCGGCGGCCAGCTGTTGGGCTCGAAGTGCGGGCCGGCGGCCGGGCCGCGGTGGTAGTCGTCGTCGGGCACGCCCGAGGGACCGATCGAGAACGACTCCTTCAGGTCGCCCGGCGCGGCTTCCTCCAGGCTGTACGACAGGCCTTCTTCGCCGACCGCGCTGTAGCCGCGCACCGCGTCTTCGCGGGGCCGGTCGACCCTGCGCTTGTCGGCCAGCGGCAGCGCGAAGAACTGGCGCGACAGCGCCGACACGCGCGCGATCAGCGCGGGGTCGATGCCGTGGTTCGTGATGACCAGGAAGCCGATGCTGCGGCAGGCCTCGTCGACCTGCTGCGCCAGCGCAGCGCGCGCGTCCGGTGTGCCTTCGAAGTAGGGCGCGAGGTCGATGATCGGTACGGACAGCAGCGTCATGTCGTCATTCCTTGATGCAACGCGAGGACGGTCGCGGCACGGTGTGGCATGCAACGTCTGTGCCAGTTGGACCAAATGGACAAATGCGTTACCGTCGCCGCCGCCGCACCAAGCGGGTACGGCTCGTGCAAGCAGATGTGCACGTTTGAAGAGCAATGCACAAGAAAGCACCAGGACATGGCAAAGATGACAGGGAGCACCACGGGGACGCCCACAACGAAGCCAGTCGCCAAGCCGTCGCAGCGGGTGCTGGCCAAGCGGGCGCCGGCCGCGCGCGGGCCCGCCGCGATCAACCGGCGCCTGCGGCAGATCGAGGACAAGCGCAGCGTCATCCTGGCCGCGGCGCTCGGCCTTTTCTCGCGCTACGGGCTGCACGGCACCAGCGTCGACCAGGTGGCCGCGCGCGCCGATGTCTCCAAGAGCAACCTGCTCTATTACTTCGCCAACAAGGAAGAGCTCTACGTCTGCGTGCTGCGCGACCTGCTCACCGTGTGGCTCGAGCCGCTGCGTGGCTTCAGCGTGGAACAGGACCCGCGGGAGGCCATCGCCGACTACATCCGCCGCAAGCTGGTGATCTCGCGCGACCGGCCCGATGCGTCGCGGCTGTTCTGCCTGGAGATGATCCAGGGCGCACCGCTGCTGCGCGACGAACTCAGCCGCGAGCTGCGCGACCTGGTCGAGCGAAAGTCGGACGTCATCCGCGCGTGGGTTGCGGCCGGCAAGCTCGGGCCGGTCGACCCGCACCACCTGATCTTCGCGCTGTGGGCCACCACGCAGCACTACGCCGACTTCGGCGTGCAGGTGCAGGCCATCACCGGGCGCACGCTCGACGACCCGGCCTTCTTTGAGCAGACGGTGGAAAACGTGCAGCGCATCGTGCTGCAGGGCATCGCGGCAAACTGACCGGCTGTCGGGCCCGGGGCGCCGGCTTACTCCGCCGTCGTCACGAGGCCGTGATAGCGCCGGTCGAAATAGACGAGCCCGTGGGCCGTGTCGCCGAGGGTGATCGCAGCCACCTCGCAGAACAGCACGTCGTGCGTGCCGACGGCGGTGCTGCGCACCACGCGGCAATCGAAGGACACGGCGGCACCGTCGAGCATCGGCGAACCGGTGACGCCCGCGTGCCAGCGGCCGGCTGCGAAGCGCTCGTCCATCGGCGTCTTGCCGCCGAACACGCCGGAGAGTTCCTGGTGGTCCGGCGCCAGCACGTTCACGCACAGCACGCCGTTGGCCTCGAAGGCCGGGTACACCGAGGCCGTGCGGTTCAGGCAGATCAGCAGCGTGGGCGGCTCGTCGGTCACGCTGCACACGGCTGAGGCGGTGAAGCCGGCGCGGCCAGCGGGGCCGTCGGTGGTGATGATGTTGACGGCCGCGCCCAGGCGCGACATCGCGTTGCGGTAGTCGGCCTTCTGCATGGGCGTGTCCCGGTCCTGGTTCTGGCTCAGGCGAGCGTGCAGGCCTCGGCGAAGTCCAGCCGCGGCAGGCGGCCGAAGACCTTCGACACGTCGCCGTGGCCGAGGTTGATGAGGAAGTTGACGGTCCAGGTCGTGCCGCCGAAGAAGGCGGCGTTGACCTTGGCCTTGTCGAAGCCCGACATCGGGCCGGCGTCCAGGCCCAGCGAGCGGGCCGCGAGGATCAGGTAGGCCGCTTGCAGCGTGCCATTGCGAAAGGCGGATTCGTGCGCCAGCTCCGGGGTGCCGGCCACCCAGGGGCGTGCGTCGGCATGCGGGAACAGCTTGGGCAGCTTGTCGTAGAAGGCCGTGTCCCAGGCCGCGATCACCGTGACGGGGGCCGTCATCGTCTTGTCGACGTTGCTGGGCGACAGGGCCGGCTTCAGGCGTTCCTTGCCCTCGGCGGTGCGCACGAAGACGAAGCGGGCCGGCGAGCAGTTGACCGAGGTCGGGCCCATGCGGGCGAGTTCGTAGACCTGCTGGAGCAGGTCGTCGGACACGGGTTCGGCCGTCCAGCCGTTCTGGCTGCGAGCTTCGGTGAAAAGGGTCGCCAGGGCGGCGGTGTCGAGGGCTTGGGTCATGGGATGTCAGTGAGCGCCCGTCTTGGCGAGGAAGGCGAGCAGGGTGGCGTTGAAGGTGTCCGCGTCCGTCACGCTGTGGGCGTGTCCGCCATGCGGTACGCGGTCGAGTATCGCGCGGGGCAGGGCGTCGGCCAGGCGCTGCGACATCGTCCAGGGCACGAGCACGTCGTCCATCGCGGCGGCGACCAGCGTCGGCACCGCGATGCTGGCCAGGCGTGCATCGACATCGAAGGCGCGCAATGCACCGATGCGCGCCCGCATGTTGGCTTCGCCGGGAAAGTGCGCGAAGGCGTGGTCGACCTCGGCCTGCACCTCGTCGGCATGCGCGGCGCACCAGTCGGCCGGGTACAGGAAGATCGGCTGTGCCTCGACATAGGCCCGCGGGCCGACCGCGCCCAGCAGTGCCAGCCGCGCGTCGAAGCAGCGCGCCGAGTGCGGGTTGGGCCTGGACCAGGCGTTGACCAGCACCAGACTGGCCACGCGATCCGGCGTGTCGAGCGCCAGCTGCAGGCCGACCAGGCCGCCCAGCGCATGGCCGATCACGATGCACTGCGCGGTGTCGGTCGCGTCGAGCACCTCGACCGCGTCGCGCGCCATGTCGTCGATCGCGTAGTCGGCCTTCAGCGCTTCGGGGCTGCGGCCGGTGCCGCGCTGGTCGTAGGCGAGCACGCGCCAGCCCGCGGCGACCAGCGCCGGGATCTGTGGCTTCCAGAAGCCGGCCGAGCCGCCCAGGCCGGACGACAGCAGCAGGCTCGGCGCGCCGGGCCTGGCCTGGCCGTGGACCTCGTGGTACAGCGGCATCAGGGCTTGCCGACGTGGGCGATGGAGGCGATTTCCACGAGTGCGTCTGGCTTCACCAGGCCACACTGGATGCAGTAGCGCGCGGGCTTCACGCCCGGGAAGTACTCGGCGTAGACGGCGTTGACCTTCGCGTAGTCGGCCCAGTCCTTGATCATGATCATGTTGAAGGTCACGTCGTCCATCGTGCCGCCTGCGGTGGTGATCACGCTCTTGATGGTCTCCAGCACATGGCGCGTCTGCAGCGTCGCGTCGCCCACGTGGACCACGTTGTTGTCCTTGTCGAAGGGCAGCGTGCCCGACACGTAGACGATGCCGTCGGCCATGGTGCCGGGCACGAAGGGGGCGATGGGCGTGGTGGTGCCGGGCGGGATGATGGCTTGCTTGGGCATGGACGAGGTTCCTGAAGAAACGAGGGGTGGAGGAAAGGGTCAGGCCGCGGTGGTCTCGCGTGCGGTCATCGCGGCAGGCGTGCTCGGCGCAGCCACGGTGCGGCAGAAGTCGTCGACGGTCGAGACCCAGCCGAAGAAGGTCTCGACGTTGTAGACGGCGGCCTTCTGGATCGCGGCGCCGCCGAGTTCGTGCGTCGCGTCTTCCAGCATCACGGCGAAGTACTCGAGGTGGAAGGCGTCGCGCAGCGTCGACTCGACGCACACGTTGGTCGCGATGCCGGTGAACACCAGGTTGCGGATGCCGCGGGCGCGCAGGGTGCTGTCGAGCGTGCTGTTGAAGAAGCCGCTGTAGCGCGTCTTGGGGATCACGATGTCGCCGGCCTGCGGCTTCATCACGTCGAGCAGTTCGTAGTCCCACCCACCCTTGGCCAGGAACTTGCCGGCCAGCTCCTGCTTCTTGCGCATGGTCTTGAGCGCGTTCGACTTGTACCAGTTGGGCGAGCCGGGCCCGCCTGCGTCGACGTACGCGGCATCCCAGCCGTTCTGCAAGAAGATGACCAGCATGCCCGCGGCACGTGCCGCCTCGACGGTGCGCACGATGTTGGCGATGGTGCCCTGCGCGCCCGAAATGTCGAAGCCCGCCGAATCGACGTAGCCGCCCACCGACGCGTAGGCGTTCTGCATGTCGACCACGATCAGCGCCGAGTTGGCCACGTGCAGCGCCACCGGTTCGGGCCGTGCCGGCAGCACCAGCGGGGCCGGGGCACCGGGTGCGTTCGGCACGCCGACCGGCACGGTCGAGGTGAGGGTGGTGTTCTTCGGTGTTGTCATGGCGGGTTTCTTTCGAGCGATCAGGCGGCCAGCGCCTGCGGTTCGACCTGCGACGGCACCGGCGTGTCGGCACCTACGCGGCTCTTCATCAGCGGCTGGATGCGTTCGCCGAAGGCCTCGACGCCTTGCACGAAGTCGTCGAAGGTCAGCAGCACGCCTTCGGTGCCCGGCACCTCGGCCACTTCGTCGAGCATGCGCGCCACGTTGGCATAGGAGCCGATCAGTGTGCCCATGTTGATGTTCACGGCGGAGGTGGGGTCGGCCATCTGGCGCACGTTGGTGTCGGCGCCCGACTTGGTGTCAGCCGCGCCCTGCACGCCCAGCCAGGCGATCGCTTCCTGGTCGGCGCCGGCCTTGTAGTGCTCCCACTTGGCGCGCGCGGCCTCATCGGTCTCGTCGGCGATCACCATCATCAGCACGTAGGTCGTCACATGGCGGCCGGTCTTGGCGGTGGCCGCGATCAGCTTCTGCGCCGAGGGCGCGAAGGCCTGGGGCGTGTTCACACCCTTGCCGAAGCAAAAGTTGTAGTCGGCGTATTGGGCCGAGAAGTCCATGCCCGCGTCGCTCGCGCCAGCGCAGATCACCTTCATGTCGGCCTGCGGCTGCGGGCTCAGACGGCAGTCTTCCATCTGGAAATGCGCGCCCTTGAAGTCCGAATGGCCCTGGCCCCACAGGTCGCGCAGCACCTGGACGTACTCCGAGAGGTACTGGTAGCGTGTGCTGAAGAATTCGTCGCCCGGCCACATCCCCATCTGCGAATACTCGGGCCGCTGCCAGCCGGTGACCAGGTTCACGCCGAAGCGCCCGCCCGAGATCGAATCGATGGTCGACGCCATGCGCGCGACGATGGCCGGCGGCATCACCAGCGAGGCGGCCGTGGCGAAGAGCTTGATCTTGGTGGTCACGGCGGCCAGGCCGGCCATGAGGGTGAAGGACTCGAGGTTGTGGTCCCAGAACTCGGTCTTGCCGCCGAAGCCGCGCAGCTTGATCATCGACAGCACGAAGTCCAGGCCGTAGTGCTCGGCCTGGAGCGTGATCTCCTTGTTGAGCGCGAAGCTCGGCTTGTACTGGGGCGCGTTCTCCGACAGCAGCCAGCCGTTGTTGCCGATGGGGATGAAGATGCCGATGTTCATGGCGGACCATTCCAGGAGTGGACGAGGGCCGAGGCCGAGCCTGCGGAGCGATGGGAATCGCTTTGCATGCTTCGTGCCATCTTGAAAAGTCCTTGTGCATCAAAGACTTGTTCGGATCGACGCGTCAGGTTTTGACCAAATGGTCCAAAGTGGATCGTTCGGCCGGGCCGCGCCGGTGCGCAGTGCGCGCCGGTGGTGCGCCGCGGGGCCTGCACCGCCAGTTGGGCACATCGAAGCGAAGCGCGCCGCGACTTCCGGCATCACCGGTCAAACGACATATTGCAAGCACGCGGCGCACTTTCAGAATGGGTGGTCCACCACCGGAGAGTTGTCATGAAAGCCGTCCGTGCAGCGCTTGCCGCGTGTCTCCCGCTCTTCGCAGTCGCGCAGACGGCGCAGATGTGGGACGGTAAATGGCAGGTCGCCTTCAAGACCGAACGCGGCATCGACCGGGATGGCACCATCATCGTGGCGGGCAACGCAGGCACCTGGGACCTGAATGTGGCCCAACGCAACGACCCCTGCGCCGGCCGCGCCTATCCGATCGAGGTGCAACGCGCGACAGCGGAAGAGCTTGTCTTCAAGGTGGCACGCTCGACGACGTTGGCGGGCTGCCAGGACAACACGATGCGAATGAAGGCGACTGACGCGAACACGCTGGAGGGCACCTTCATGGGAAGGCCGTTCAAAATGACAAAGGCGAACTAGCGGCCATGAAAGCAAGCGCGCTCGCCGCCTGCCTGCGTGTGGGCGTTCAGACGTTGCTGGTCGCGCGCACTTCGTCGATCGTCGTCGTGCCCGCCAGCACCTTCTCGATGCCGTCCTGGCGCAGCGTGCGCATGCCCTCGCGCAGGGCGGTGGCCTGCAGGGCCTCGGCGCGTGCGCCGGTCTGGATCAGGTGGCGCAGTTCGCGCGAGATCATCATCAGCTCGTGCAGGCCGGCGCGGCCCTTGAAGCCGCTCTGGTCGCAGGCGGCGCAGCCGGGGCTCGTGTGCATCTGCAGCCGCCCGTCCTGGCCGTGCTGCGACGCCCAGCGCGCCAGCACCGCGTCGCGCGGCTCGGGCAGGTCGGCGTCACCGAAGGCGTGCAGGTAGTCGGCCAGCAGTTCCTCGATCTCCACCGGCTCGGCATCGCGGCTGGTGCGGCACTGCGTGCAGAGCCGGCGCACCAGGCGCTGGGCCAGCACGCCGAGCAGCGAGTCGGCGAAGTTGAAGGGGTCCATGCCCATGTCGAGCAGGCGCGTCACCGTCTCGGGGGCGCTGTTGGTGTGCAGCGTGGAGAGCACGAGGTGGCCCGTCAGCGAGGCTTCCACCGCGGTCTTGGCGGTTTCCTCGTCGCGGATTTCGCCGACCATGATCACGTCCGGGTCGGCGCGCAGGAAGGCGCGCAGCGCCTTCGCGAAGGTCCAGTCGATGCGCGGGTTCACCTGCACCTGGCGCAGGCCGGGCTGGGTGATCTCGATCGGGTCCTCGGCCGTCCAGATCTTGCGTTCCGGCACGTTGATGTGGCTGAGCGCGGAGTGCAGCGTGGTGGTCTTGCCCGAGCCCGTCGGGCCCACGCACAGCACCATGCCGTAGGGCCGCTCGATGGCGTCGCGCAGGCGCTCGAGGTTTGGCGCCGACAGGCCGAGCCGGTCGAGCGCGATCGGCTTGGCCGACGCCAGGATCCGCATCACCACGTCTTCCAGGCCGCTGTTGGTCGGGATGGTGGCCACGCGCAGCTCGATGCGGTGCTGTGGCGAGAATTTGGCGAAGTTGATCTTGCCGTCTTGCGGCTTGCGGCGCTCGCTGATGTCGAGGTCGCACATGATCTTGATGCGCGCGATCATCGCGTTGCGGTAGTTCGGCGGCAGCTCGAGGTAGGTGCGCAGCTGGCCGTCCTTGCGGAAGCGGATGCGGATCTTCTCGCGGCCGGGATAGCTCTCGATGTGGATGTCGGAGACGCCGGCGCCATGGGCTTCCAGGATCATCCGGTTGATCATGCGCACCAGCGAGTTGTCCGACTGCTCGATCGGCGTGTCGTCGTCGGGGCGGTCCTGCTTGCCCTCTTTCTCGAGGGTCTCGAGCAGTTCGCTGGTGTCGTCCGGCACGAACTCGATGGGCTGCAGCGCCACGCTGCCCGGCCGGCTGTCGGCCGCCGCGCCGATCTTGTCGTAGGCGGTGAACATCATGCGTTCCATGTCGCGGCACTGGGCCAGCACCGGCACGGCCTTCATCTGGGCGATGAACTCCACCTCGTCGACCGCGCTGCGCCGGTTGGCCGGGTCGTCGAGTGCGACGATCAGGCGGCCGTCGCGCACCAGCAGCGGCATCACCTGCAGGCGCTGCGCGGCGCCATAGCTGATCTTGCGCAACGCTTCGGCCTCGGCCGGGAAGGTGTCGAGGTCGACCAGCGGGTAGCCCATCTTGCGGGCCAGCGCGACCTGCAGGTCGGCACGCGACACGGCGTTCTGCCGCACCAGCAGCTCGCCCAGCGGCACGCGGCGCTCGTTCTTCTGGGCGCCAAGTGCCTCTTGCAGCTGCTCGGTGGTGATCATGCCCAGCGAGATCAGCGCCTCGCCGATGCGCACCATCGGCATGCGGGTCTGCTGCGCGATCGCCTCCAGCAGCTGGTCGTGCGTGGTCACCACGCGTGACAGCATCATCTCGGCGGCGGCGCTCGGGGGTGCGGCGACGCTGGTGTCCAGCTCGAACTTCACGTAGGCGCTGCGCGGGATGAACAGGCGCTGCACGCTGCCGTCGTCGCTCGCCGGCGGAAAGAGGAAGAGGCCGACGCCGTTCTCGACATGGCCGACCGTCTCACCCGCGAGCTGACTGCCGCTGGTGAAGCGCAGCTTGAAGCGGCTCTGGCCCGGCTGGCGCAGCGCGCCCGATTGCGGGTCGAGCACCGGCGGGTTCAGCGGCGCGATCGGCGCGGTGAGGGTGATGGCGCGGATCTGGTCGAAGCGCAGCGCCAGGGTGGTGCGGGCGCGCGGCAGTTGCACGTGCAGCACCCGCTCTTCCGGCACGAAGAAGGTCATCCGCCCGGCCACGCGCTGGTCGTTCAGGCTGTGGATCTCGCACGGCAGCGGCTCGGTCTGCGGCTTGGCCGCCGGGTAGCCGCCCTGGGGCGGGTTGGGCCACAGGAAGCCCTCGCGCTTGCTCGCACGTCCTCCGGGGACCTCCTTGGGGGGGTCCCAGTCGATCGGCTTCAATGTGACTGTCATTCGCGAACTCCAGGGTCCTGGCCCGTTCAACGGCCCCGCAGCCGCTTCGGGTCGGCTTGTCGCGGGCACTTCTCCCATTTCGACATCACTCTACAGGGGTCGAGCCGGCGGTGAAGGGTCGATGAATGCAGGGAAACCCCCTCGCTTCGCGCAATGGCGAAGCCGAAAGTTCGCGTCTGCGTCAGCGCGCCGGGGTGGGCGTCGCGTCGGGCAGCTCGATCTTGATGTCGAGCACCTCGAGGTCGTCCTGGCGTTCCAGGTGCACCTTGATGTCGTCCGGGTTGATGGAGACGTACTTCGAGATCACCGCCACCAGCTCGCGCTGCAGGTCGGGCAGGTAGTCGGGGCGGCGCTTGCCGCTCAGGCTCGAGCGCTCGTGGGCGAGGATGATCTGCAGCCGCTCCTTGGCGACGCTGGCCGTCTTCTTCTTTTCGCCGAGCAGGAAAGAGAGGAAGGACATGGCTTACTTCCCCCCGAAGATGCGCTTGAAGAAGCCCGGCTTTTCCGCTTCGATGAAACGCATGGGGCGGTCTTCGCCCAGGAAGCGCGCGACCACGTCGGTGTACGCCTCCGACACGTCGGTGCCCTTGTCGTGGATGGCCGGCACGCCCTGGTTGGAGGCGTTGAGCACCGTCTCCGATTCCGGGATCACGCCGATCAGCTTGATGCGCAGGATGTCCTGGATGTCTTCCAGCGACAGCATCTGGCCGCCGGCCACGCGGTGCGGGTTGTAGCGCGTGATCAGCAGATGTTCCTTGATCGGGTCGCCGCCGTCCTTGGCGCGCTTGGTCTTGCTGCCGAGCATGCCCAGGATGCGGTCGGAATCGCGCACCGAAGAGACTTCCGGATTGGTCACGATCAGCGCCTCGTCGGCGAAGTACATGGCCATCATCGCGCCGGTCTCGATGCCCGCGGGTGAGTCGCAGACGATGTAGTCGAAGTCCATCGCCGACAGGTCGTTCAGCACCTTCTCGACGCCCTCCTGCGTCAGCGCTTCCTTGTCGCGCGTCTGCGAGGCAGCCAGCACGAACAGGTTGTCGCACTGCTTGTCCTTGATGAGCGCCTGGTTCAGGTTGGCCTCGCCCTGGATCACGTTGATGAGGTCGTACACCACGCGGCGTTCGCAGCCCATGATCAGGTCCAGGTTGCGCAGGCCCACGTCGAAGTCGATCACCGCCGTCTTCTTGCCGGCGAGCGCCAGGCCCGTCGCGAAGCTGGCGCTCGTGGTCGTCTTGCCGACGCCGCCCTTGCCCGAGGTCACCACCACAATTTTGGCCATTGCCGTTCCTTCTTCGTTTTTCGGTTGTTCAGGGTGCGGAGCGGCGATCAGAGGATCGGCTCCATCAGAAGCTTCTTGTCGTCCAGATGGATCTGGACGGCCTTGCCCGCGATGTCGGCCGGCAGCGCGACTTCGGAGGTGCGGTAGATGCCGGCGATCGCCACCAGCTGCGCTTCCATGCAGGTGGTGAAGATGCGGGCTTCGGTGTTGCCGCGCGCGCCGGCGATCGCCTTGCCGCGCAGCGGCGCATACACGTGGATGTTGCCGTCGGCGATCACTTCGGCGCCGAAGTTCACGACCGCCATCACGATCACGTCGCCACCGCGGGCATAGACCTGCTGGCCCGAGCGCAGCGGCTTGTCGATGACCAGCGTGCCGGCCGCGGGCACCGGCACTTCGCGCACGATCTGCGGTGCTTCGCTGACCGGCGCGGGCGCCGGAGCGCGGGGCGTGGGTGTGGGGGCGACAGGCATTGCCGCGATGGACAGCCCGGCGTTGCGCGCTGCGGCGTTCTGCGCATCGCTGCCGCCGCGCACCGCGATCGGTTGCGTCTGGTGGCGCGCCAGCAGGTTGCGCAGCGCCGTGAAGTCGATGTCGGCGGCCTCGCCTTCGTCCTGCAGCAGCGACAGGTCGATCACCACCGGTTCCTGCTCGAAGAAGTCGGGGGAGTCGGCCAGCTGCGCGTCCAGCGCGTCGGCCAGCACGTCCAGCTTCGCCGTCTTGAGGATCACCGCCACCAGCGGCAGCGTGGCGCTCTTGAATTCGAATACCGCCTTGTTGCGCGCGGCGGAAGCATCGGCCATGGGAAAAGGTCGTCCGAAAAGCGTTGAAGTCTAACGGCTGGGCCCACCCGAAAAGGCGTTCCGGGCGGCATAGGGTGGGTTCCGCACAGTTTCTTGCATCGCGTTTCAACTCGCTGCCCGTATAGTCGCGGCGCCTGTCGACGAGAGACGACGGCGCATCGCCACTCGAAAAGGTACGGCTCGCGGATGGTTTCCAAGAAGTTTGCAGTGCTCGACGGGATGCGAGGCCTGGCCGCGCTCCTCGTCCTGACACGGCATACCGAGGCCTATTGGGCGGCGCCGTGGCTGTCTCTCAACCACAGCTACCTCGCGGTCGATCTCTTCTTCGTGCTGAGCGGTTTCGTGATCAGCCACGCGTACGCACAGCAGCTGCGGGAGGGCCGGCTGTCCGCCGGCCGGTTCATGCTGATCCGCTGGATTCGCCTGTGGCCGCTGCATGCGCTGGGGGCCGCGCTGGGGGCGGCGCTGGTGGTCGCGAAAGACCTGTATGCGCCGGGTGTGTGGGTGCTGCCCCTGGTCCTGATGCTGCTCTTTCTGCCATCGCGCATGCCCGAAGCCGGGGACGGCCTCTTCGAACTGAACCCCCCGGGCTGGTCGCTGTTCTACGAAATGGCGGTGAACCTTCTCTACGCGCTGACGCATCGCTGGTTGACGCACCGGGTGTTGGTGGCCGTGCTCGTCGTGAGCGGCGCCGGCCTGGTCGCGACCGGTCTGTACAACGACAGTCTGGATATCGGCTTCACGTGGAGCATGCGCTCGCTGGCGGGTGGCACGCTGCGGGCCGTCTTCGGCATCTTCCTGGGCATCGGGCTGCACCGGCTGTACCTGGCACGCCAGCGGCGTCCGCAGAGGGCCGGTCCGGGGCCGTGGGCGCTTTGCGCGGCGGTGGTGGCGCTGCTGATGGTGCCGCGCATCGAGGGCCTGGGAAGCACGATCGATCTTCTGGCCGTCTTCCTCGTGTTTCCGGTGTGCGTGTACCTCGGCGCGCTGGCGTCCGTCGGCGCGTCCTCCGTGAAGCTGCTCGCGCTCCTCGGCCTGCTGAGCTACCCGGTCTACGTGCTCCACATGCCGTTGGGGAACTGGTTCGAAGGCGCCCTGGCCGCGCCGCTG
The DNA here is from genome assembly GCF_051216395.1 of Variovorax cryoconiti. Classification (NCBI taxonomy): domain Bacteria; kingdom Pseudomonadati; phylum Pseudomonadota; class Betaproteobacteria; order Burkholderiales; family Comamonadaceae; genus Variovorax; species Variovorax cryoconiti. Next base: position 261,176 of record NZ_JBPJZI010000007.1, read on the forward strand.
GCGCGGTATGCGCCGTTGGCCGGCGTGCTGTTCGCTGCCGCACTGGTGGGGCTGGCCTGGGCGCTCGACCGTTGGTTCGACCAGCCGCTGCGGCGCTTCCTCACCCGCGTGACCGCCGCTCGAAAAGCGTCGCGCCCGGCCTGAGAGGCTGGATCAGGCGTTGCGCGCGCGACCGAGCAGCGCCCACAGCAGGATCGCGCCGAAGGTCGCGGTGCCGATGCCGCCGAGCGCGAACTGGCCGAACTTCAGCGTGAAGTCGCCGGTGCCGATGATCAGCGTGATGGCCGCGACGATCAGGTTGCGGTTCTGCGAGAAGTCAACCCGGTTGTCGACCCAGATCTTGGCGCCGGCCACCGCGATCAGCCCGAACACCACAATGCTCACGCCGCCCATCACCGGCAGCGGGATGGCCTGAATGAGCGCGCCGAACTTGGGCGAGAAGCCCAGCACCAGCGCGATGACCGCGGCCACCACGAACACCGCCGTCGAATAGATGCGCGTGGCCGCCATCACGCCGATGTTCTCGGCATAGGTCGTCACGCCCGTGCCGCCGGCGGCACCGCTCACCACCGTGGCCACACCGTCGGCGATGAAGGCCCGGCCAATCAGCGGGTCGAGGTTGCGGCCGGTCATGGCGGTCACGGCCTTCAGGTGGCCCAGGTTCTCGGCCACCAGGATGATCGCCACCGGTGCGATCAGCAGCATCGCGCTGCCCGTGAACACCGGCGCGGTGAAGGCCGGCAGGCCGAACCAGGCCGCGTTGGCGATGCCGCTCAGGTCGACCGGCTTGCCCAGGCCCAGGCCGTTGGTGAGCAGCGCGTAGACGACCGTGGCGAGGATCAGCCCGACCAGGATCAGCAGCCGCTGCACCATGCCACGCGCGAACACCGCGACCAGGCCGACGCACAGGAAGGTCACGGCCTGCATCCACGCGTCGAAGTTGCCCGCCTGCATGTTCTTGATCGGCACGCTCGCCAGGTTGAGCCCGATGACCGCCACCACCGCGCCGGTGACCACCGGCGGCATGAAGCGCTCGATCCATCCGGTGCCGATGGCCTGCACCAGCGCGCCGATCGCGATGTAGAGCACGCCGCAGGCGACGATGCCGCCCAGCGCGACGGCCAGATTGCCGTTGGGCCCCGAGCCCGAATAGCCGCTGGCCGCGATCACCACGCCGATGAAGGCGAAGCTCGAGCCCAGGTAGCTCGGCACGCGCCCGCCGGTGATGAAGAAGAAGAGCAGCGTGCCCACGCCGCTCATGAGGATCGCGATGTTGGGGTTGAAGCCCATCAGGATCGGCGCCAGCACGGTGGCGCCGAACATCGCGATCACGTGCTGCACGCCCATCGCCGCGGTCTGCGGCCAGGGCAGGCGCTCGTCGGGCGCGACGACGGCGGCCTCGGTGGCCTGCACCTCGCGCCACTGGAAAATCTTGCTCATGGTGGTCTCCTCGTTGGAATTTATGGGGTGTGTGCGCGGGTGTTTGGCTGGCCGCGCGGCAGCAGCATCGACATCGTGAGGCGTGACACGCAGGTCAGATCGCCGGCCTCGTTCACCAGGTCGATCTGCCAGACCTGGACCGTCCGGCCGCGGTGCACCGGCCGCGCGGTGCCGGTCACCCAGCCGCTGCGCGCCGAGCGCAGGTGGTTGGCATTGATGTCGAGCCCGACGGCGCCGTGGCCTTCGGGCGACGAGTAGTAGGCGCCGCTGGAGCCGAGCGTTTCGGCCAGCACCACCGACACGCCGCCATGCAGCAGCCCGAAGGGCTGCACCGTGCGTTCGTCCACCGGCACGCGGCCTCGCAGGAAGTCGTCGCCGATCTCGGTGAACTCGATGCCGAGCCGACCGGCGGCGGTCTTCTCGTTGGCGGCAGCGAGCAGTTCGAGCGAGATCGGTTTTTGCCAGATGGCCATGGAAGCTCCGAAGAAGAAATGGTCAAAACTATAGCGAGCGCCCAACTCGGGTCGCCGGCCGACAGGCCGGCTGCGACCCTGCGACTAAGCTTCCGGCATGACACGCACAGGTCGATGGCTGGTAAGAGGCGCGGCAGGACTGGTCGCGCTGGGCGTCGTCGGCGCGGCGCTGGTCGCGTGGTGGGTGCCGAGCGACGCCGAGCTCGCTGCCCGCGTGAGTTCCGAGTTCGAACAGCGCACCGGCATCGGCCTGCAGGTGGGCGGATTGCATTGGGCGCTGTTCCCCGTGCCTCGCGTGGTGCTGGAAGACGTTGCGACCGCGCAGCAAAAACCCATCCGTATTCGCCGGCTGGAAGTGAACCCGCAACTGCGGCCCTTGCTCTCGCGCGAACTGCATGTCGACAGCGTCTCGGTCGATGGCGTCGCGCTGCCGCGCGAGTCGGTCCGTGCCTTCCGCGGCAAGGTGGTGGCGCCCGGCCCCGCAGGCGGCGAATGGACCCTGGCGCCGGTGCCGGTCGACCAGGTCCGCTTCACGGACGTCACGTGGGTCGACCGTAGCGACATCCCGCTGGCCTACGACGGCCACATCGATTTCGACCCGCAATGGCGGCCCCGCATCGCCGAGGTCGGCCGCCACGGCGTGACGCCGCCGGCGCGGCTGCGCCTCGAACGCGAAGGCGATGCCGACCGCTGGAAGACGCTGATCGACATCGCCGGCGGCACCTGGAACGGCGTCAGCGAGCTCGCCACCCAGAAGGATGGCACGCTGCTGTTCACGGCGCAGCTGGAGGCACGCCATGTTGATATCGAGCAGCTGATGCAGACCTTCGACCGGCGTGCCCCGCTGGCCGGCAAGGCCAACGGCCGGACCGAGATTCGTGCCGCTGGCGACAGCCCGGGCGAACTCTGGCGCCATGCGACGACGCGCACCCGCTTCTCGGTGCAGCCCGCCACGCTCACCCGCTTCGACCTGGCCAAGGCGATCCAGACCGCCGGCACCAGCCGGGGTGGCCGCACGCCGCTGGACGAACTCACCGGCACCCTCGACACCGAAGGCACGGACGACGGCGTGCGCTTTCGCTACACCGGCCTGAAGGCGCGCTCCGGCGTGCTCACCGCCAGCGGCAGTGCGCGCATCTACCACCGCGCGATCGACGGCGAGCTGGCGGTCGACCTGGTCGACGGCGTGGTCGGGGTGCCGCTCAAGGTCGGCGGCACGCTCGACGACCCGACGCTGTCGCTGACGGGCGGTGCGCTCGCCGGCGCCGCTGTCGGCACCGCCGTGCTGCCGGGCGTGGGCACGGCCATCGGCGCGCGCATCGGGCAGCAGGTCGAACGCCTCTTCGGCGACGACGCCAAGAAGCCGCCGCCGAAAGGCCCGCGGGCGCCCTGATTCGCGTCGCGCGCGGGACATCGCACGACCGCCCATGGGACATTCCCCGGGGCCGCGCGCGGCCTGCGCGCCGTAAGCTCCCGGGCGACATGACCGCTCCCAACGTCCCCCAACTCCGCCTCTATCAAGATTGGTTGCGCGACACGCGCGGCCTCGTCTTCGACCGCTACGACGACCTCTGGCGCTGGTCGACCACCGACCTCGACGGCTTCTGGCAGAGCATCTGGGACTACCACGGCATGCAATCGCCGACGCCGCACAGCGCCGTGGTCGCCGATCGCAAGATGCCCGGTGCCGTGTGGTTCCCCGGCGCGCAGGTCAACTACGCGCGCGAGGTGCTGCGCCATGCCGACGCAGCGCACGCCGCAGGCATGCCCGCCATCGTGAGCGACAACGAACGCGGCGACGTGCGGGAGCTGTCGTGGCCCGAGCTGCGCCGCCAGGTGGCCTCGGTCGCGCTCACGCTGAAATCGCACGGCGTGCAGCGCGGCGACCGCGTCGCGGCCTACCTGCCCAACGTGCCCGAGACCATCGTCGCCTGCCTGGCCTGCCTCTGCATCGGCGCTGTGTGGAGCGTGTGCGCGCCCGACATGGGCACCGCCGCCGTGGCCGACCGCTTTCGCCAGATCGAACCCAAGGTGCTCATTGCCGCCGACGGCGTGCACTACGGCGGCAAGGCGATCGACCGCAGCGCCGTCGTGCGGGAATTGCGCGGGCAGCTGCCCAGCGTCGAGACGCTGCTGCTGCTGCGCACGCCCCACGCGACGGGCCCACTCGATGCCGAGATCGACTGGACCGACGCCATCGCGCGCGACGACGCCGCCGTCGCGGCCTTCGCGCCCGAGTGGCTGCCCTTCGACCACCCGATCTGGATCGTCTATTCGAGCGGCACCACCGGCCTGCCCAAGCCCATCGTCCACGGGCACGGCGGCATCGTCATGACGATGTATGCCTGCGGCCTGCACAACGACATCGGCGCCAGCTACGGGGCCAACAACCTCGGCGAGCGCTTCCATTGGTACAGCTCCACCGGCTGGGTCATGTGGAACTGCCAGATGGCGGGCCTGGCCCAGGGCGCGACCATCGTGCTGTACGACGGCCACCCGGCCGGCAGCAAGGACAAGCCCGACTGGGCCGTGCTGTGGCGCTTCGTCGCGAAGCACCGCGTCACCTTCTTCGGCGCGGGCGCGGCCTACTTCACGAACTGCATGAAGGCCGGCGTGACCACGGCCGACTGCGGCGACCTGTCGCGCGTGCGCGCTCTGGGCAGCACCGGCTCGCCGCTGTCGGAAGAGGTGCAGCGTTGGGGCAGCGCGCAGTTCCGCGCGGCCGGCTCGACGGACATTTGGTGGTGCAACATTTCGGGGGGAACGGATTTTTGCGGCGCCTTCGTCGGCGGGCACCGCGAGCTGCCTGAGGTGCCCGGCCAGATGCAGTGCCGCCAGCTCGGCCATGCGGTCGAGGCCTGGAACGCGCAGGGCGAGCCGGTGATCGGCGAAGTGGGGGAGCTGGTCTGCGTGCAGCCCATCCCGTCGATGCCGCTCTACCTGTGGAACGACGAGGGCAACGCGCGCTACCTGTCGAGCTACTTCGATACGTACCCCGGGGTCTGGCGCCACGGCGACTGGCTGAAGATCGGCGCCGACGGCGGCTGCGTCATCTATGGCCGAAGCGACGCCACCATCAACCGCCAGGGCCTGCGCATGGGCACCAGCGAGATCTACAGCGCGGTCGAGGCGCTGCCCGAGGTGCTCGACTCGATGGTGGTCGACCTCGAATACCTGGGGCGCGAAAGCTACATGCCGCTCTTCGTCGTGCTGCGCCCCGGCGTCGCACTCGACGATGCGGTGCGCGCCAAGATCGAGAGCGCGATCAAGACCTCGCTGTCGCCGCGCTTCCTGCCCAACGACATCTTCGAGGTGCCCGAGATCCCGCGCACGCTGTCGGGCAAGAAGCAGGAGCTGCCGATCAAGAAGCTGCTGCTGGGCCTGCCGATCGAGAAGGTGGTCAACAAGGAGGCGATGGCCAACCCGGCGAGCCTCGACTGGTTCGTGGCGCTGGCGGCGCGGCGTGCGGAGCGCGCCGCCGCGGTCCTGTAGGTTCCCTCGCTCGACCTACCAGACCTTCCACCACGGGTCGTCCTTGCCGCGGAAGCCGCGCGTGAGGTACTCGCTCTGCGGGTAGTTGGTGGTCAGTACGCGCCTGGCGTCGTCGCGCAGGTCGTTCAGGCCC